>DPPB01000041.1:1558-18381 GCA_003539495.1 Oscillibacter sp.
TTGATTGCAAGGGCAATCGTCTTTCGGGTTACTTCTTCCTGCAACGGTTATCACTCCTTTCGATTTTTCTGCCGCAGTCAGGGCGGGCGCACCCGCCAGATCAGCCATATTCTCATAGGCTTTCGTCAGGCGAACAGGAATAGTCCGGGATGCCAGATTTCGGCTTGCCCCAATCAGGGCTTGCCATGTCGTGCGCGACAAGGGCGGTATAGTAGTTGTCGATGGTGGACGGAGCGTTGAACAGCACCGCCCGCAGATATTGCTTGATGTTGCGGATCTTCGTAGTGTTCTCCCGCATACAGTCCATGACAAACTCGATGTGGCTGCTGTTCAGCTTCAAGAATTTGCTCTTTACCAGCTCGGCAGGGTAATCGTCGCCAGCGATGCGGAGCGTCTTTCGCGCAGAGCAGACAGTTTCCAGCATAAGGTCTACGATCTCGTCCAAACGCTCTTTGTCCATTTTCGGGTTCTGCGTGAGCGTGTCATACTCGATATTCTCCATGATGATTTCACGGTAAATATCTACGGCACTCTGTTTGAACGCTTCCGTTCCTTTCCGTTCCGGCGCAGCCCCGCAAGGTGAGGGGTCAGGGGAAAGGATAGGAAAGGAATCGGTATTTGATAGATCCGTAATTGATTTTTCTTTCTTTGATAAGTTAGTTCTTGATCTATCTTTATTTAATTGCGTTGGATTTTCCGACGTCGGATTATCCGTTGTCGGATTTTCCAACATCGGTTTACCCGGTATTGGATTTTCCAACACCGGCTGCGGCTGCTCATAGATGGTGTATTCGATAGCAGTCATTTTGCCTTTTTCATCGCGTCCCTGCCGCCGCAGGATATATCCGGCTTTTTCAAGCTCCCATACAGCGGTGCGGATCGCGTCGATGCTCTCACGGTTGATATGGGACAGCCCCGCAAGGGTATAGTCCCAATCCTCCGGCAAGGACAGCATTTGCGATAACAGCCCCTTGGCTTTCAAGGTCAGCTCCTTGTTTCGCAGATGGTGGTTTGACATGACGGTGTACCCGCTGTTGCGCTCCACCCGAAATACTGCCATAGGTTATCAGCTCCTTTCGCTCACTTCGCCGTGCCGCGCCGGAGGACAGTCAGTTTGCCCGGCTCATACGGACATTCCGCGTACACACAGAACTGGTACTTCCAATGCGGACGGTAAGTGACAGGTATTGCAATCCTCACAGTCGGCACAGCCGCCGTTTTCGTAGCGGTCAAAGCCGGGCTTTCCCCGCATGAGCATTTCAAACGCACGGCTGCTGCCGTTCGTAAAGTACATTGTGGCTGCACCTCCTCTCGGATTTGGGCAGAAAAAACGCCGTAGACTTTTCTCAAAATCTACGGCGTGGGCGTATGCGAAAAGGGATGCTGCCTTGCGGTAACATCCCTTTTGACGCTTGGTTATTCAATTTTTGAGCTAACCTGTTTGCCCTCTGCCCTTAAAAGCGTTGATTTTACTGGGTTTCTGCTTGTTTTCCTATGTCAACGCTCTTAAGGGGGTGCTTTTTTACGTCACGCTCCTGCATATTGCCGCTTCAGGAACGACAGGAAATATCTTGCTGCTGTGTTGGCAGCCGGAGGGGCCTTCACCGCCACGCCCAGCCGCCGGGACACCGGCTGCGTCAGCGGGATCACCCGCACCTGGCCCTCGTAACCCGCCAGAGAAAAGGCGGACAGCACTGATACACCCAGGCCGCCGGCCACCATAGAGAGGATGGCCCCATCGTCTGAGGCGGTCACTTCCACCCGGGTGGCGTCCTGTGGCAGCAGCCGCTCCACATACTGCTCCGGAGAGGAGAGAAACGGCTCCTGCAGCAGCCGCTCCAGAGAGATGGTCTCCTCCTCCCAGGCAAAATCCGGCGGCACCACCGCCACCAGGGGTGCATCCGTCAGCGGTGTCCAGTAAAAGCCCTTGCCGCAGGCCTCGTCCACCAGGGCCAGCTGGATATTTTCCTCCTCCAGCTCCGATGCCAGCTCGTAACCCCGCACCAGCACATCCACCTGGATCTCCGGGTGGATCTTGCGGAACTTGCACAGCAGCTTCGGCAGCCGGGCCCGGGCGATGCTGGCAAAGCAGCCGATCCGCAGGGTATTCTCGTGCAGCCTGCCCTGGGCCGCCGCCTCCCGGCGCAGTGCGTCTCCCGCGTCGATCACTGCCTGCATGTAGGGCAGCAGCTTCTCCCCCTCCTCTGACAGCCGCACGCCGTGGCTGCCGCGCACCAACAGGGTGCAGCCCAGCTCGGCCTCCAGCCGGTTCACCATGTGCGTCATGGCCGATTGGGTGTAGCCCAGTTGTGCCGTGGCCTTGCCAAAGCTGCCGCACTGCACTGCCGTCAGAAGCGCCCGCAGCTTCTTGTCGTTCATAATTGCCTCTCCTTCGCATCTGTAGGCACAGAATCACTGTGTATATTTTTCACAAAAATCACCGAATTATTTTTCAATATATCACAACCTCATGACCTTTTCAATCCTGCGTTTGTTAACAATCTGCCAACTTTTCCGGCTGATGTGCATAGCGTTTTTACGTATTGAATATTTTTCATGTCTCAATAGAAAACATTCATTTCCGTTGCCATGAAAAAAATGATACCCTTTATTTAAGCCTTGCATGACTTGGCAGGGCAAACAGATCGAAATATTGAGGATTTGAGGAGTTCTGTAATGAGTAAACAAAAGAAAGGCAGCTTTTTCCGCGATGTGATCGTGGTAGGCTTCGCGCTGTTTTCCATGTTTTTCGGCGCGGGCAATGTGATTTTTCCACCCTATTTGGGCATGGAGTCCGGCCAGCAGTGGCTGGCGGGCTTTTCCGCTTACTACATCGCTGACATCGGCCTGGCCCTGCTGGGTATGTTTGCTCTGCTGCGGGTGGGCAGCAGCGAGGCGGTGCTGCATCGCGCAGGTCGGGTGCCTGCCGAAATTCTGATGTGTGCCATCATTCTGTGCATTGGGCCCATGGTGGCCATCCCCCGCACCTCCGCCAGCACCTTTGAAATGGCCATCGCCCCTAACCTGCCCGGCGTGTCTCCGATTCTGTTCTCTATTTTGTTTTTTGCTGTAATCCTGGCTCTGTGCATCAAGGAATCCGCCGTGGTGGACATTGTGGGCAAGATTCTCACGCCGCTGCTGCTGGTGGGCCTGTTTGCCATCATTCTCAAGGGCATCTTCAGCCCCCTAGGCGATATTACCTCTGCCCCGCAGATTGCCAATGTCACCGTTACCGGCATCAAGTCCGGCTACCAGACTATGGACGCCCTGGCCGCCCTGCCCTTTGGCATTATCGTGCTGCAGAGCGTCACCGATAAGGGCTACACCGGGGGCAAGTCCAAGCTCCGTATTGTTGGCGGCGGCGCCGTGCTGGCAGGCGCGCTGCTGCTGGCCGTTTATATGGGCCTGGCCTATTTGGGCGCCACCGTTTCCAGCCAGTATACCGGCGCCGTGGGCCGTGCCGAGCTCATCATGGCCATCGTGAAGGCCCTCCTGGGCAAGGGCGGCATGATCATCTTTGGCACAGTCGTGGGCCTGGCCTGCGTTACCACCGCCATCGCCCTCACCAGCTCAGCCGCCGCCTATTTCTCTGAGCTGTGCCGGGGCAAGGTAAATTATAAGGTGTTCGTGGTCGTCATCTGTGTCTTCAGTGCCGTGGTGTCCAACCTGGGGCTGGATCGCATCGTGGCTATCGCCGCCCCGGTGCTGGATGTGGTGTATCCCCCCGCCCTGGTGCTCATTCTCATTTCCCTGCTGATGCCCAAGGTCTCCGACTTTGTCAGCCGGGCCGCCACTCTGGGCGCCCTGCTCACCAGCGTCCTGTGTACGATTCACCTCTATGTGGATAAGTTCACCTTCCTGGAGGCCCTGCCCCTATACGATCTGGGCCTGAGCTGGATCCTTCCCGCTATTATCTTCGCAGCCGCCGCCGCGCTGCTGGCTCCTCTCTTCCGGTCCCGTGAGTCCGGCGCCCCGGTACCTCAGAAGGAACACTGACGGCATAGACCGTTTTCTCTCCAACGGCAAAGCCGCCCCTCTTTGGGGCGGCTTTTGTATTTTTGACGCCCTGCGCCGGCGGCTGTAATATGCCTGTAAAAGGAAGGCAGACACTCACAAATATGTGAGTATCTGCCTTTGCCTGGCAGGCGCTCGGCCCGACGCGGATTTTCCTGTTTACTTTTCCTCTGGGGGCTCCGCCGGGTGGGAGGGCTCCGGCTCTCCGACCTGGTCCTGTAGCTCCTCTTCCGACCGGGAGCGAATGAAATCCTGCACCAGGGCATACACCACCGAGCACACCGGCACACCCAAAAGCATGCCCATAACGCCGAAGGCGCCGCCGCCGATGGTCACCGCCGCCAGGACCCACAGGCCCGGCAAGCCAACGGACTTGCCCACCACCCTGGGATAAATGAGGTTGCCCTCCACCTGCTGCAAAATCAGCAGGAAGATGAGGAAGGTCAGCGCCTTGATGGGGCTGACGAATACGATGAGAAATGCCCCCGTAGCCGCGCCGATCCACGCGCCGAAAATGGGGATCAGCGAGGTAAAACTGATAATCACCGACACCGGCAGGGCATAGGGCAGCCGCAATATCAGCATGCCAAGGCAGCAGAGGGTGCCCAAAATGAACGCCTCCGTCACCTGGCCGGTGACAAAGCTGGAGAAGGCATTGTTGGTCAGGCTCAGGATGTGCATGGTGCGACCGGCGGCCTTTTTAGGGATGGCTGCCAGCAGCAGCCGCTTGGCCTGGGCCATGAGCGTCTCCTTCTGGGCCAGCAGATACACGGAGAACACCAGCGCCAGCAGAAAATTCACCAGCGCGCCCAGGATGGATGTGGTGATGTCAATGGTAGTATTCACCACATTGTCGCCGTTGTTGGTGAGGAAATCCGTAATGACCTTGGTGGCGTTATCCACATTCATGGAAAGCTCCGGCAGGGTGATGCCATGCCCTGCAGCAAAGGCAATGACCCCGCCCCACCATTTCTCGATCTGCGTTACATAAACGGGCACGTTGGCCACCAGTGTGCGGCCGGCCTCCTCCAGCCGGGGGATGAGGATAAAGATGATGGAGAAGATAATGCCCAAAAACAGCAGCATGGTCAGCACAAGGCAGATGGGCCGCTTCAGCTTTATCCGCCACAGCTCCGGTGCCTTTGCCAGGGCCTTGTCCCACAGGCGCTCAACGACCTTGAGCAGCAGATTCACAACATAGGCAATGCAGATGCCCAACAGCAGGGGGGAGAGCAGAGAAAGGAAGCTGTCCAGCACCCTGCCCAGAGTGGACAGATTGTTCAGCCCCCAGTACAGTATGACACAGCTGGCAACCAGCAGCAAAATGCGCTGGCCGTTTTTTTTGTTCAGCTCCAAGGAGATCCCGCCTTTCCTGATTGATGCCGCGCCAGGGCGGCGTATTCCGCGTCAACGTATTTTACTTCCCGGCAGAGCCGGGGAGAAGAATGGCATAAGATGAGGATAAAATGGCCGCCTTGCGGTTGTTGCGCCATCTGCGAAGCAGAATGGAGCAATGTGGCCATATTTTTCGGTTCCCGGCAGAGCCGGGGAGAAAAATGGCATAAAATGAAGATATAATGGCCGCCTTGCGGATATTGCGCCATCTGCGAAGCAGAATGGAGCAATGTAGCCATATTTTTCGGTTCCCGGCAGAGCCGGGGAGAAAAATGGCATAAAATGAAGATATAATGGCCGCCTTGCGGTTATTGCGCCATCTGCGAAGCAGAATGGAGCAATGCAGCCATATTTTTCGGTTCCCGGCAGAGCCGGGGAGAAAAATGGCATAAAATAAAAATATAATGGCCGCCTTGCGGCCATTATATCATGATACTCCGGAAAATGCCACGTAAATCTATGTTTTTTACGGCATTTTCACCTGTCAATGCCCAAGGCTGCAAACACATCGTCTGCAACGGCCTTTTCGGTGCGCTCCAGGGCCTCGTGGGTACTTCCTGCCACGTGCATCTCGGCCAGAAAATTGTCCAGGCGCAGCAGGGGATTATCAACAGATGGAGGCTGCTGCTTAAAAACATCCAGCCCGGCGGCTGCAAGCCTGCCGGATGTCAGCGCTTCATAGAGCGCCGCTTCATCCACCAACCCGCCATGAGCTATGTTCAGCAGAGGCATCGCCGGGCAAGACGGCCAATTCTTCCGGCAGCGAATTTTTGCGGGCGGTCGGGAATGTGGCGCAGGATAGGGCGTGGGAAGTCATGGACGAGCTTATGGACACCCTAAAAATCGTCAATGAGAAAGCATATAACAGCGTCCTAAAATAACTGACCTAATGCGCTGCTACTAACACGTTACTAACAAAGTCATTTTTGGCACCAATAAAAAAGCCCCGGAACCCATGAGATTCCGGGGCTTTTGACGATGGTGCGCGGTACAGGACTCGAACCTGTGACCCCATGCACGTCAAGCAACAGGGTCAATGAAGCAACTGGCGATTCTGCAACGAAATAGCATCGCGCAGATGCAGCACGGCGGTCTCCATGCTATTCATGTCGGCGTGGGAGTATCGGGCCGTTGTCTTTATGTCCGTATGGCCTAAAAGCTCCTGCACCACACGGAGGTCTGTACCAGCCTCACGGGTCAGGGTGGCAAAGGTATGGCGGCAGCAATGGGGTGACAGGTGGCGCACAGAGGGCTCCGTCTCCCGGAGGTGACGAAAGAAAGCGTCATAGTCGCGGGTGAAATTTCGGGGGTGCAGCAGGGTGCCGTTTTTGGTGCTGAACAGGAACTCGCCCTTGTGGGGCAGTGTGCGGAGGCGATAGGCCAGCTCCGGCAGCAGGGGAACGGTGCGAAGGCTGCTTTCGGTCTTGGCCTCATGCTCTGTGACCTTGGCCTGGTGATTTTCCAGGTACACGGCGCGGTTGACGGTCAGCGTGTTTCCGGAAATGTCGGAGTCTTTCAGCCCCAGCAGCTCTCCACGGCGCAAACCTGTCAGCAGCAAGGTCATAATGGCAACGGCTATGCGCTGGCGGTCGTAGCTCATGGCGAAATTGAGGATGATGCAGACCTCCTCCAAAGTAAACGCATCCCGGGGGCGCTCCTTGATACGCGGGAATTTGACCCGGGCAGCGGGATTTTTTTGGCACAGGTCGTTGTCCATGGCGGTCACAAACAGAGCGTTCAATAGAACATGGAGCTTATCCATATAAGACTTGGAGGCAGTGAGGCCGAAGTCATTAACAAACCGCTGCAAATGCATGGGAAGAATGGCGGTCAGCTCCATGTCTTTCAGCTCCTGGGGTATCTTTCCGGCAGCCAGCCCCAGGGTGTAGTAGGAATCCGGGCGAATGGTGTTCAGCTTATAGGCGGTCAGGTATTCGGGAATCCATTGTCCCAGCGTCAAGGGCAGTCACCTCCGTCTTTGGGATAGTCCAGGGATGTCATGCATACATCGCAATACAAGGGGATTTCGGAGAGGCCAGGATTGTCGGCGCGAAATGCAGCATAGTCCATGCCGTCGCTTATAAGCTCGATGTCGGGCTTTTTCCGCAGGCTGCGGGAGGACAAGTACCACTTGCCGAAAATCTTCTGTGCGTCCTTGGTGAAGTATTTGACCACATAATTGCAGGTGCGGTCATAGTTTTCATCAATGGGGATGCAGGTGGAATAGCCGAATTTCCAGTCCAGCATATTGTAAATGGGCTGCTGGCGGTCTGTGAAAAGCGGGCGGCCCGTGTGGGCATCCGTGGCGGGGGCGATGCGGACAGCTCCCAAAATGCAGAGACCGTGAAAATGAATCGCACCGTCCTTGTGATGCTCCGGAACGATGACATAGCGAAAGCCCTTGCGACTGCTGAGATTCTTCAGATGGGTATACACAGCTTTTTTTACTGCGTCCGGGTCATAGCGGTCTATGAGCTTGGGGTCAAGCGTCCAGGTAAAGAAGAAATCAAAGCGGTTGCAGCGGGCAATATCACGCACAGCAGCTTTAGCACGGGCACGGCTGACATCCTGCGCCCTGTCCGGATCCTTGCCTTTACCCTTTGGAGGGACATAGTAGGTGCGTTCTTGCGGCTCCCAACCGGGGGCGCGGAAAATAGGCGCGTTAGCAACCTGGAGCACATCAACAGACGGATAGACCTTTACACGGGCGTTAGAAAAAACATCGGCGTGCGTAGAACGGAACGCGGCCACATCAAGACCCCCTTTGAGAACAATTTGTTGTTATATCAAGTAGAGCCGTCCGGCGAGGCCTCAGCGGGCACCGGGGGCTGCTGCGCGGCGCGACCCTTCTGCAACAAGGCCGCGGAATGGAAAGTGGCTGGTGGTATAGACCGGGAGCCCCTGCGGGCCTTGCAGCCGTTCAGCGGAGGGAAACCGTCCAGCAGCAAGGCCGCAGGGATGCGAGCCGCTTTGCGGCTTTCGCCGCAAGTTGCTCTCGCATCTCCTCAATGCGGGCGTCTGCGCCACAAGGAGCATATCTAAAACAGATAGTTCATAACTATAATACTATCCGAATCAGATAGTGTCAAGAGAAAACTATCCAAAACAAATATATTTTTCTTGCGATAGCCCCCGGAAGCTGGTACAATGAAGAAAAAGCACAACGGAGGTGTATGCCGTGAGTGAAACAGGAAAGCACCTAAAGGAGCAATTCGACCGGGGAAAACAGTTAGGTGAGGACAAGAGCATTTCAGCCGGGGACGCGGTAAGGCAGATAATGGGAGAGGCCCGGGCAGAATTCCAGGCGGCCAGCAACTACACAAAGATGCGTAACGAGCGCAAGCAGAATGTAGCGAAACGGTTACAAGAGACCCGGAAAAAGTGCGGGCTGACCCAACAAGAGGCAGCCAAGAGAACAGGCATCAATGTGGTTACACTGTCGGGCTATGAAATCGGCAAAAATGAGCCCAATGTGGAGGCACTGGTGCGCTTTGCGGACCTGTACGGCGTGAGCATGGATTATCTCACTTGCAGAACAGAAGAATAACCTCGGGTAATGTAAGAGGCGGCCGCCCCAAATAATTAGGGGCGACCGCCTTTTTTTCCGGGACACAAACCCGGGGAAAATGCTATTTTTGCAACTTTTAGAGGCATTTTGCCAAAACCGAAGGAAGCGTACTTCGGCAAAATGACGAAAAGCCCCGGAACCCATGAGATTCCGGGGCTTTTGACGATGGTGCGCGGTACAGGACTTGAACCTGTGACCCCATGCACGTCAAGCATGTGCTCTACCAGCTGAGCTAACCGCGCAAGAACAGTACTATAATACCCTGCCTACAGGCATTTGTCAATACTTTTCTTGCGCAATGGGGGAGAATTTGTTATAATAGATCCATCAAGCCCGGAGGAGGACAAATATCATGGAGAAAATCGCGCTGGTCACGGGGGCGTCCCGGGGCATCGGACGAGCCATCGCCACGGAGCTTTCCCGCAGAGGCTGGGCCGTAGCCATTGGCTACCGGGTGCGCCGGGACAAGGCTGAGGAATTGGCCCGGCAGCTGACGGACCGGGGCTGCCGAGCTATGATCTGTCAGGCGGATGTATCCCGGCGGGAGCAGGTGGAGGCCATGGTCCACCGGGTGGAGCAGACCCTCGGGCCCATTTCCCTGCTGGTGAACAACGCGGGCATCGCCGGACAGTGTCTGTTCCAGGAGCTAACGGACGCCCGATGGCACGAGTTTTTCGCCGTGAATGTGGACGGCGCCTTTTACACCAGCCGTGCGGTGCTGCCCTCTATGCTCCATGAGCATGAGGGGTGTATCGTCAACGTCTCCTCTATCTGGGGCCAGCGGGGCGCCAGCTGTGAGGTGGCCTACTCCGCCACCAAGGCGGCTCTCATCGGGCTGACTCGATCCCTGGCTGCAGAGCTGGCCCCCAGCCACATCCGGGTGAACTGTGTAGCTCCGGGGGTCATCCGCACGGATATGCTGGATGAGCTGCCCCGGGAGCTGCTGCCCCAGCTGGCGGAGCAGACGCCTATGGGCCGCCTGGGGACTCCGGAGGATATTGCGGCGGCAGTGGCCTTTTTTGCCGATCCGGCGGCAGATTTCATCACCGGCCAGGTGCTCACCTGCGACGGAGGGTTCATCCTCTAATTACTGGCGAAAAATCTGCGGCTTTTCTGCCAAAAGGCTTGCAGTCTGGTGCGTACGTAATTTTGCCGCGCAGCGGCAAAATTCCACACCGGCAGCCTGAGGGGTATTTTCTCTCACGTACATGGCGCGGTGAAAAGCGATTTGAATTTTTTGCGTCGACGGACGTAAGCCCTGCAGATTTTTTCAAAAAATTTACGGAGATGTTGCCTATGAGCGGGCAACATCTCCGTTTCTTTCCTTTTATATAGGGAGAGGGGGCGTGTGGAGCATCACTCGGCCGAAGCAGGTAAGGCTGCGGCCGCTGCCGGCGGTAAACACCTGGTCTGCATCGCTGCGGCTGCGGTTGAGGGAGAACAGATACACTGTGCCCATGGGGTCCCGGTAATACTGCTTGCACAGCATGTCCCCGTCCACGCAGAAGATGCCCACGTCACCGGGGAGCAAGGGGTCATGGTTTACATATACCACGGATTCGTCGTGGATGTAGGGCTCCATGCTGTCCCCTTGGATTCGCACCGCCAGCTCCGCCCCGGGGGGCACGTCCGCCGCCACAGGCAGCAGCTCGTAATCCTCTCCAAACACCGGGGCCGCATAGCCCGCCGCCGCCGGGGAGCAATACAGCGGGATGGTCCGCGCCTCCGCCGTTGGGCGGTCCTGCTCCGCCTCTGCCTGCATCAGGCTCAGGGCGTCCAGCATGAGGCTCAGGGTCTGTCGCCCGGCAAGGCCCAGCTCCCGGTATTTCTTCAGCAGGGATTGCTCCTCCTCGCTGACGGCCTGGCCCGCCCTGCCGGCGTCATAAAAGTCCCGGTAGAGGTAGTTGGGTTCCACCTGCAGCACGTCAAATAGCCGCAGCAAAACGCTCTCCTTGGGGGCGCTGAGACCTGTCTCATAGTTGCCCACTGCCGACCGGGTCACCCCCAGCTTGTCCGCCAGTTCCTCCCGGCTGAGGCCTAGCTCCTTCCTCCGCTGACGCAGCTGCTCGCCAAATCCCACATTGCATCCCTCCCGACTTTTTTCGACATCCTTAGACACAGTGTACGACATTTTCCCGGCTTTGTCAACCAAAAATACAAGAATCTTGTTATTTTAGTATTGACTTCACAAGAATCTTGTGATATTGTAAGACTTGAGCCAAGAAATTTGTGATTAACAGGAAAAGCTTGAAAAAAGAAGCGGAAAAATGGCACATTTGGCGTTGAAAAAGCCGGACGCGTATGCGTCCGGCAAGAGGGGGCTGCCAAGGGCGGCCCCCGGGTAGACGACTCTGGATAAACAAAAAGGCCGATCGCTTACGCAATCGGCTTTTTGGTGGGGGATGGTGGATTCGAACCACCGAAGGCATCGCCAGCAGATTTACAGTCTGTCCCCTTTGGCCACTCGGGAAATCCCCCATATACATATGAATTTGGAGCTGGTGGACGGATTCGAACCCCCGACCTGCTGATTACAAATCAGCTGCTCTACCAGCTGAGCTACACCAGCACAACAACCAGCGAAAACTATGCTACCATAAAAACCGGGCTTTGTCAACAAAAAAGTTTTGTAAATCCATATTTTTATAAGGGAAGGGAGAAGGAGAACATGACACTACAGCAGCTATCCTATCAGTATCAGGAGCAGGCCCAGGCCCTGCACCAGCGCATTGATCTCCTGCGGCAGGCGCAAGCCCGGTGCGGTGACCGGGAGAGCGCCGAGCACCTGCAGCGCCGCATCAGGGATCTGGAGCCCTTGCACCGACAGACACGCCAGCTGGCGGAGCTCACCGCTCGCTACTATGACAGGGGGTATCGCAAAAATGCATATTACACCCTCTGAGGCCTACGATCCCATCGACATTGCCAGCCTTTGCCTGTGGAAGCAGGCGCAATCCGGGGACAACCAGGATCGCATCCGCCGGCTGCTGTGCAACCTGCCCTTGGCGGTGCAGCAGGAGCTGACTCCCCGGCAGAGGGAGATCCTGCGGATGCGCTTTACCGGCGGCATGAGCGTCACCGCCATCGCCCGGGAGCTGGGGCTGAATAAATCCACCGTTTCCCGGTCCTTAGCCCGGAGCATGGAGCGGCTTTATAGGTCCCTGCGCTACAGCCTATAATCCTTACAGTGGGGGAGCCCCTCCCCTGCAGGCTCCGTAAATCTTCTGCTTTTAGCGGCATATGACCGTTTCCCGCTGCATCAAAAAGCCTTACAGAGCTTGCTGCCTGCCGGCAAAAAATGAAATCATTTTCCCTATTGACATTTGCCCTGGAAATGGGAATAATGAGGAGAAGGACAGACAAAGGAGGAGCATATCATGTTCGGCAAAGCGCTGCATAACCGCTGGGCGCGCCTGGGGATGGGAATTCTGGGTGTGCTGCTGATGGCTATATCCATAAACCTGTTTGTGGTGCCGCATAATTTGTATACCGGCGGCCTGCTGGGCTTTTGCCAGCTGACCCGATCCGTTTTAACCCAAAGCCTGGGCCTGGATCCGGGCTTCGACATATCTGGCGTGTTGTATCTGCTGCTGAATATACCGCTGCTTATTTTGGCGTGGAAAACCATGGGCCGGGGCTTTGTGGTGCGGACAATGGTCTGCACGGTGTGCTGCTCCCTGTTTCTGACCATGATACCGGTGCCATCTCATCCCATTGTGGAGGATACCCTCACCAGCTGCCTCCTGGGGGGCATGGTCAACGGCTTTGCCGGGGGCGTCGTGCTTACCTGCGGGTGCAGCAGCGGCGGATTCGATATCCTGGGCCTGTACATGAGCAAGAAGGGTAAGGGCTTCACCGTGGGCAAGTTCAGCATCTCCTGCAACGCGGTGCTCTATGCCCTCTGCCTGGTGCTTTTCGATGCCGCCACCGCCATTTATTCCACCATTTACACGGTCTTTAACAGCCTGTTTTTGGACCGTACCCACCAGCAGAGCATTACCGTCCAGGTGCTGATCTTTACCAAGGAGAAGCACACGGAGCTGCCTAAGTTTATCATGGAGCGGCTGGAGCGAGGCGTGACCTACTGGCAGGGCTACGGCGGCTATACCGATCAGCCCTTGGAGGTGCTGTGCGTGTGCCTGAGCAAATATGAGATCCAGACCCTGCAGCAGGAGGTGCGCAAGGTAGACCCCAACGCCTTCTTCATCGTGCAGGAGGGTGTACGGGTAGGCGGCAACTTTGAAAAGCACCTGAACTGACAGGCCGCAGGAAAATTTGATAAGACGACACAATGCAATAAAGGCCGCCCCGGGGCGGCCTTTATTGCATTGTCTTTGGAGCGGTAGTCTCAGGCTTCGGCCTGCTGCGCATGAATGGCCGCCGCGATGCGCTCCAGCCCGGTCTGCACCGTGGCTCGGGGCATGGCCAAATTCAGCCGGATATAGCCCTTAGCGTTGCCTACAAACAGGTCGTTGCCGCCCTCCAGCAGGACGCCGGCTTTGTTGGCAAAGAAGTCCGGCAGGTTTTCTTTTTTGGGGCAATATTCAAAAAGGCATAAAGCTCTGTGAGTAACGGAAGAAACCGGCGTTTGCGGAAAAGTCACAATTTACGGAGACAAAGCTTCAAATAGTGCTTGCTATTTTATGTTTGGCATGATATTATTGGTATGCATACTAAAACACTTGAGGGGAGGTGATAAATTTGCGGAGAGACAGCAGTGACACAAAGCGTAAAATACTGACCGTATGTGTCCGCCTCTTTTTGGAGCAGGGGTATAAAAACACCTCTGTCAGCCAGATCGTGGACGAAGCAGGCGTGGCAAGAGGAAGCTATTTGAATCTGTTTCCCACCAAGGACAGGATTTTGCTGGAATTGACCGAAACAATGTTCGGCGGACAGTTCGGCGTGGCCAGAAGCATTGCAGACAGTAAGCTGCCGCCGGTTTACGCCTATGCGGTGGAAACGGCGATCCAGCTGACCCTGACCGAGCTGAACGAGAACCTGCGGGAAATTTACATCGAAGCCTACTCCCTGCCTGAAACATCGGAGTATATCTACCTGCATACCACGGCGGAGCTGAAGCAGATCTTCGGCGGGAATTTCCCGGATTACAGCGACAGCGATTTTTACGAGATGGAAATCGGTACGGCGGGGCTGATGCGCAGCTATATGGCGCGGAAATGCGACATCCATTTCCCGCTGGAACGCAAGCTCAGCCGCTTCCTGACGGCATCCATGCGGGTGTATCTGGTACCGGAGGAGGAACAGGCCGGGGTGCTGGCCTTTATCCAATCACTGGATATCAGGACGATCGCCACAAAAGTTATGTATAAGCTATTCGCCATGCTGGAAATGAAATACGATTTTAAGCTATCGAGGGACGGAGAAACGGAGGAAACAACATGAGGAAACGAATATTCAGTATCCTGCTCGCCCTGTGCATGGTGCTCTGCCTTGTGCTGACTGCGGCGTTTGCTGAGGGCAAGGCGGAAGAAACCCCTGTATGCACCTGCGAAACAGCCTGTACGGCAGAAGCGGTGAACGCAGAGTGTCCCATCTGCGGCGTAGAGGGTGCATTGGCAGAAAACTGCGGGAAATATGCCGCAGAAGAAAGCGGACAGGCAGGTGCGTCCGACGACGCCCCGGTCATTACTGCAGCAGATGTGCAGGCACTGATCCACGCGCTGCCGGAAGCGGAAACAATCGGCGCGGACAACGCGGCGGACGTGGAAGCGCAGTTAGAAGCCATTGACGAGGCGAAGATACAGCTTTCTGATGAAGATTTCGCGGTACTCGATTTTACCCGCTATGATGCCGCGGCTGCCGCACTTATGGCGCTAAGCGGCGAGCCGGGTGCTGCTTTCACGCCCCAGACTGCGAATGGCCACTCCCATTGCTGCTGCGGCGGCAGCGTCACAGCGGGCGACCACACCAGCCATTCCGACGTGACCTATCAGCCGTGGAACGGCACGAGCAGCATCACATATACCAACAATACCGCCTATGTCTATCTGACAGGCAATGCCACCCTCAGCGGCCATCTGACGGTGGATGGCAAAACACTATATCTGTGCCTGAGCGGCAAGACCCTTGCCAGCAACGGCACAGCCAAGATTCAGGTCAAAAACGGCGGCCGGCTTGTCCTCTGTGACTGTCGGGGCGGCGGCACCTTCAAGGGTGCGACGCAGAGTGTCTGGGGCGGTGCCTGCATTTACCTTTATACCAGCACGCTGGATATGTTCGGCGGCAAGCTCACCGGCGGCAAAGTCACCGGCAAAGGCGGCGGCGGAGCCATCGCTCTGGATGACCAGCAGTGCATATTCAATATGTACGGTGGCGAGATCTCCGGCAACAACGGCAAGAACTACGGCGGTGCCATTTTCCGGAAATTCAATGCAAATATGCCGAACACCACCGGCGGCACTTTCAATATGTATGGCGGCACCATCAAGGATAACACCGCCAAGAACGGCGGCGCGTTCTTCTCCACCACCGGCGGCACCATCAACATGACCGGCGGCACCATCTCCGGCAATAAAGCGACCCAAAGCAGCAACGATGCCGGCGGCGGCGCTATCTATATGCGCGGCAGTGGCACGATCAACATTTCCGGCAGCGCGCAGATCACCGGCAATTCCTCCAGCCTGGACGGCGGCGCCATTCTGATGGGTTGGGGCACCATCAACATTTCCGATAGCGCAAAGATCAACAACAATACCGCCAACCGCTGGGGCGGCGCCATCTGCCTGCGCCAGGATTCTAATCAGTCGACAACGCTCTACATGCGGGGCGGCGAGATCAGTGGCAACAGAGCCACGAAGGAGGGCGGCGCGGTTCATGTGTTTGACAAGGACTGTCAGTTCTTCCTCTATGACGGCAAGATCACCGGAAACACCAGCGGCGACGGCGGCGCTATCTATCTGAATCAGGAGCCGTCGTGGCTGATTATGCAAGGCGGCGAGATCTCCGGCAATACGGCCACCGGCAACGGCGGCGGCGTATATATTTACCGCACCGGCTCGGTCTGCCAACTCTATAGCGGTAAGATCGAGAATAACAAAGCCAGCGGCAATGGCGGCGGCATTTATATCAACCCCAGCAACAGCGGCCAGCTGAGGGTCGGAAACAAGCCCCTCGTGCAGAACAACACGGTTTCCGGCAAGGCCAACAATGTGTATCTGCCCTCCGGCAAGACGCTGACCATCGAGATCGGCATGTCCAAAGGCGCGTCCATCGGCGTCACCACCGCGAATATCAGATACCCCGTGGCATTTTCTAATAATTACAAAAAAGACTACGCGAATTACTTTTTCGCGGACGATGTCAATGCCCATGTGGAGTATAAGGATGACCAGAAGCTGTACCTTGTTTCCGGCGCGGTTGCGCGGCCCCTCACTGTGACATTTGACCCCAACGGCGGTATGCTGGCCGAAGCGGACAAAACCAAATCGTTGACGACCGGCGAACCCTACGGCACACTGCCGGTTCCCAGCTATGCGGGATATGATTTCGCCGGCTGGTACACGGAACAGAACGGCGGCACCGAGATTAAGGAAAACACCACCGTGACAGTGTTCGGGACGCAGACCCTCTACGCCCACTGGACGCCGATCCATGTGCACGCCTACACACAGCAGGTTCAAAAGCCCGAAGCGCTGAAAACTCCTGCGGACTGCACCAATAATGCGGTGTATTATCTATCCTGTGCGTGCGGAGAAGTAAGCACCAACGACGCCGATACGTTTACCGCAGCGAATACCGCGCTGGACCACGATTGGGGCGCTTGGACGCAGAACAGCGATGAAAAGACCCACACCCGAATTTGTAAGCGTGACACCAGCCATAC
>DPPB01000041.1:18579-18920 GCA_003539495.1 Oscillibacter sp.
CGTGACACCAGCCATACGGAAACCGAGAATTGCTCCGGCGGCACCGCAAGCTGCACCGCCAAGGCTGTCTGTACGGTCTGCGGCGGCGCATACGGCGAGATGGCGGCACACAGCTTCACCGCCGAAAAAGCAGAGACGCAGTATTTGAAGTCCGCTGCAACCTGCACGGAAAAGGCGGTCTACTACAAGTCCTGCGCAGTCTGCGGCCTGAGCTCCGAGGGTACGGCGGATGAGGCGACCTTCTTCTCCGGCAATGCGCTGGATCATGACTGGGGCGCTTGGACGCAGAACAGCGATGAAAAGACCCACACCCGAATCTGTAAGCGTGACACCAGCCATAC
>DPPB01000041.1:19100-37900 GCA_003539495.1 Oscillibacter sp.
CGTGACACCAGCCATACGGAAACTGAAAACTGCACCGGCGGCACGGCGACCTGCACCGCAAAAGCCGTCTGCGAGGTATGCAAGGCTGAGTATGGCGAAAAGCTGCCCCACGACTTCACGGCGGAGACCGTGGATGCAAAGTACCTGAAATCCGCCGCTACCTGCACAAGCCCGGCGGTATATTATCAGTCCTGCTCCACCTGCGGCGCGCAGGGCACGGAAACCTTTACCAATGGCGAACCGCTCGGCCATGACTGGGGCGCATGGACGCAGAACAGCGATGAAAAGACCCACACCCGATTCTGTAAGCGTAACACCAGCCACACGGAAACTAAAAACTGCCACGGCGGCACCGCAAGCTGCACCGCCAAGGCTGTTTGTACGGTCTGCGGCGGCGAATACGGCGAGATGGCGGCACACAGCTTCACTGCCGAAAAAGCAGAGGCGCAGTATTTGAAGTCTGCCGCCACCTGCACGGAAAAGGCGATCTATTACAAGTCCTGTACCCTCTGCGGCCTGAGCTCCGAGGGCACGGCGGATGAAGCAACCTTCTTCTTCGGCAATGCGCTGGACCACAACTGGGGCGCTTGGACATCCAACGAAGACGGCACCCATACCCGCACCTGCACCGTTGACGGATGCTCTGCAGGCACGCAAACGGAGAATTGCATCGATGCAAACAAAGACCACAAATGTGATATCTGCGATTATATAATCAGCGAGTGTGCAGACGATAACAAAGACCACAAGTGTGATTATTGCGGCAAGAAGCTGACCGACCACACCGGCGGGAAAGCGACCTGCAAGGACAAGGCAAAGTGCGAGGTCTGCGGTGCGGAATACGGCGAGCTTGATCCGAAGAACCACACCGACTTAAAGCACTTCCCGGCAAAGGCGGCGACCAAGACCACCGAGGGCAATATCGAGTATTGGTACTGCGAAGGCTGCGGCAAGTATTTCAGCGACAGGGACGGTACAAAGGAAATCAAAAAAGCCGACACCGTAACGGCGAAGCTGAAGGACGATCCCAAATCTCCCCAGACCGGCGACACAAGCAGCTCTGCTTTGTGGATTGCCCTGCTGCTTGTCAGCGGCGGTGCAGCCGTCGGCACAACGGTTGTAAGCAGAAAAAAGTACAACAGATAATGGAATAGCGTTCCCTTTGCTCCATCTTCCGAGCAAAACAAAAGCGTCGTAGCAATACGGCGCTTTTGTGCTGCCTGCATGACGGTGAGCACATCGCCGGCGGCCCGGTAAATGCAAAAAAACACCACCCTGTTGGGATGGTGTTATTTTTTTGGAGCGGGCGACGAGGCTCGCTGGCGGCCCAGCCGGGCCGCCACACGCACGCGGGCACCAAAACATGCCCCCGGCATGTTTCTCTCGCTTCGCTCGTGCCCTGTTCGAGCCTCTGCCCGGCCGGTAAATGCAAAAAAAACACCACCCTATTGGGATGGTGTTTCTTTTTGGAGCGGGCGACGAGGCTCGAACTCGCTACCTCGACCTTGGCAAGGTCGCGCTCTACCAGATGAGCTACGCCCGCAGAACAATGGTTATTATAGTGCATAATATGGCCATTGTCAAGGATTTTTTTCACTCTTTCAGAATTATTTCCATAATCCCCCAGGCGTTCGTGTCCGGATAGAACTGCACCTGCCAGGACTGGTTACCGTGCCCCAGCTCCTGCTGGAACGCCGCCACGGAATCCAGCACCGATTGGCGGCTGCCGTCAAAGCTGCCCACCTGCACCGCCAGCTCCTTCCCGCCGTTTTCCACTGCGGCCTGCAGCAGGTCCCGCAGGGCCGCGGCATTGGTGGCGTGGACAATGGATTTGATCTGCTGGGCCGTGCGCCGATATCCGGCGGTGAACCGCAGCTGCGTGTAGCCCCGTCCCCCCTCGTCCACGGTGTAGGTGAGATACTCCAGGGCGTAGGCTCCCAGAGGGGTCTCCTGCAGCACCTCATCACAGGCCACCTGGGCCAGTTGAGAAGCGTCCGCTCCGTCCTCGCTGTCATACAGCCAAACGGTGCCGCTCTCGTCATGGGCGCTCACCAGCAGCAGCAGGTCGTTCACCAAGTCCTGGCGGCCTTCTGCCCGGAGCACATCCCGCCGGTCGCCCTCATAATAGGTGGCGCTGTGGGGCTCTGTGCGGGTATATTCCCGCCGCAGCAGCCCACACCCGGATAAAAGCAGCGCCCCGCACAGAAGCAGGGGGAGAATTCTTTTTTTCATGGGACGCTCCTTTCTTCTCAATTTTAAGAGGAACCAACGAATTATACTTGTAAAAAGCCTCGCAAAGCTTGCCGCCCGCAGGTGGCAAAGCTCAATCTGCAAGTGTGGAATTTGCGCGCAGCAGACTGCAATCCTTTTGGCAGAAAAATCGAAGATTTTTCGCCAGTTATTTTACAGCAGCGACATCTGCTCCCGGCCCTGGTCCTCCTCCCGGAGCAGGGCGCCGGCAGCGGGGATGCTGCGCACCCGGTAGCGGGCAAGATTCGTGATGCCGCTCTCCTCCGGGGTACACACCCGGTCCAGATGATACCGGGGCTTCATGTTCATCACCGCCACGCCCTGGGTAGCGCGGGTGGTCTTGGGCGCAAGCAGGGCCGTGTGCAGCAGCAGGGCTCTCGGCTCTGTGCTGATGAGGGCCAGCTCCCTGTCCTCCGTCAGGGGTACCAAGGCCGCCAGGGGGCTCTTGTCGGAGTAGGCCCCGGTGAGCTTGCGGCGGTTGGAGGTGGTGGCGTAGGCCGAGAGGGAGACCCTTGCGCACTTGCCGTTTTCAAAGAAGAACAGCACATGCCCGCTGTAATCCCCCGGCAGCACCAGGTCGATGACCTTCTCCTCCTCGTCCATCCCCAGCTTGGTGGGCAGATAGTCCCCCAGCAGCGACGCCTTGCCGTCGGCAAAGTCGGCGGCCCGGACCTTATACACCTGCTGGCGGTCGGTGAAGAACATCAGCTCGGTGTTGTTGGTGGCCTCCACCTGGCGGAAAAGCTCGTCGCCCTCCTTGAACTTCTGCTCGCCGCTCATGCGCAGAGATTGGGCGGTGATCTTCTTAAAATATCCCTCCCGGGACAAAAACAGCGTCACGGGATAGTCCGGCGTCTCCTCCGGTTCCTCCTCATACTCCGCCTCATGGCTGAAGATAATTTCCGTTTTCCGGGGCTGGGCGTACTTTTTCCGCACGTCCTCCAGCTCGCCCACGATGATCTTACGGATGCGGGCGGGCTTTTGCAGGGTATCCTCCAGGTCCTCAATTTCCTCCTCCAGGGCGGCGGTCTCTTGGACCCGCTTGAGGATGTACTCCTTATTGATGTTGCGCAGCTTGATCTCCGCTACATACTCCGCCTGAACCTGGTCGATGCCGAAGCCGATCATCAGGTTGGGCACCACCTCCGCCTCCTCCTCGGTCTGGCGGATGATCTCAATGGCCTTGTCAATGTCCAGCAAAATGCGCTTGAGGCCCTGTAAAAGGTGCAGCTTCTCCTGCTTTTTGTGCAGCACGAAGTACACCCGTCTCCGCACGCATTCCGTGCGCCAGGCCAGCCACTCCTCCAGCAGCGCCCGGACCCCCAGCACCCGAGGCATTCCGGCGATGAGGATGTTAAAGTTGCAGCTCACCGTGTCCTGCAGAGGGGTCAGGCGGAAGAGCTTCTGCATGAGCTTGTCCGGGTCTACGCCCCGCTTTAAGTCAATGGCCAGCTTCAGGCCCGAGAGATCCGTCTCGTCCCGCATGTCGCTGATCTCCTTGATCTTCCCGGCCTTCATCAGCTCGGACACCTTGTCCAAAATGGCCTCCAGGGAGGTGGAATAGGGGATCTCGAAAATTTCGATAATATTTTCGCTCTTGATATAACGGTACTTGGCCCGGACCTTCACACCGCCCCGGCCCGTCTCATAAATGCGTCCCAGCTCCTCCGGGTCACAGAGAATCTGCCCGCCGGTGGAAAAATCCGGGGCCAGCAGGGTGGTGGCAATGTCGTGGTCGGGATTTTTCAGCAGCTGGATGGTGGTGTCGCAGACCTCCCCCAGGTTAAAGCCGCAGATTTGCGACGCCATGCCCACGGCGATGCCCTGGTTGGCCGACACCAGCACATTGGGATAGGTGGTGGGCAGCAGGGCCGGCTCCTTGGTGGTGTTGTCATAGTTATCCACAAAGTCCACGGCGTCGCAGTCCAGATCCCGGAAAAGCTCCGCGCAGATGGGGGCCAGCTTTGCCTCGGTGTAGCGGCTGGCGGCGTAGGCCATGTCCCGGGAGTAGACCTTGCCGAAGTTGCCCTTGCTGTCCACAAAGGGGTGGAGCAATGACTCGTTGCCCTTGGCCAGGCGCACCATGGTCTCGTAAATGGCCTGGTCGCCGTGGGGATTCAGGCGCATGGTCTGGCCCACGATGTTGGCGGACTTGGTGCGGTTCCCCGTGAGCAGGCCCATCTTGTACATGGTGTACAGGAGCTTGCGGTGGGAGGGCTTGAAGCCGTCGATCTCCGGGATGGCCCGGGAGACGATCACGCTCATGGCGTAGGGCATATAGTTCTCGTCCAGGGTAGAGGTGATGGGCTGCTCCACCACCGTGCCCCGCAGGCCCATGACATTGGGGTCCGCGGCGGGATGGACGGCTTTCGGTTCTGTTTTCTTCTTTGCCATGAAAGATAATTCCTTTCGTATTCAAACTGGCGGGGAATGCACGGGCTTCCCCCACCAAAAAACGCTCGGTTTCAATTTGCGGCGCACCGTACGCGGCAGGGCACATGTGCCCTGCCCTACAAAACGCTGCGCTGCCGGGACCGGGCAGACAGGGCCGCCCGCCCCTACAAATCGCTCCGTAGGGCGGCACCCATGTGTGTCGCCGCACGATAAACTCCGCACCATCGCGGCGGGGTGAGGGGAGTGAATTGAGCGCCGCCGGTGGCGGATGAAGCGAAATGAGCGAGTGGCTGCGGTCAAAATTTCAAGCGTCCGCCGTAAGGCAGCGCAGAAATTTTGGGCACCGCAACAGGACCACCCCGCCCCACGCATAACAGGGAAGCCGGTGTGACCGGGACGATGTGGGCATCGTCCCCTACGGAATGTCTACCGATAGCCGTGCGTAGGGGTCGGCCTCCTGGACGACCCGTTCCGGGCTTGTACAGATTCTCATGTTATCCGTAGGGGCGAACGCCTCTGTCCGCCCGCCGGACTTGTACCGCACCTCTTGCAAAAGCAATGTCATTGCGAAGCCAGTGCGCACACTGGCTGTGGCAATCCGCCCCCAAAGCCTCCCTTGCCTAAAGGGAGGGGGACCAGCCGCAGGCTGGTGGAGGGATTCGTGCGGGGAAGAATCCCCCAGTCACGGCTTCGCCGTGCCAGTCCCCTTTAGGCAAGGGGACCATCAACCCCTCCGACGCTTCGCGCATCTCCCCTTACACGGGGGAGGCTTTTTATTCCCTTGCTCCGCCTACCCCCGCCAATTTGCCAAGGGATAGGTGCCGTTTTCCTTCTTATAAGCGGCCAACAGCTCATGCTCCCTCTGCTCGCAATTTTCGCAGACTTCGTACTCTAACAGCAGGAGCGGATAGTCCTTCACCTGCCAAATGGCGCGCCCGCCCTTGTGGTTGACAGCGGTGCCCCAGCCGAATTTTACATATTGCAGTACCCGCTGCCGCAGGCCGCCGCGTCCGTTAGCCTTGCCGATGTACAAAACGGTTTTGTCTGTGCATTGGCCGTATTTTTGTTCCAAAATTGCCGCCGGATAACCTTTTGCACGCAAATTGTCGGAGCCCTCAATAAAGGAAATGGGCAGCTTTTCCGGAACCGTCACGCGATAAACGCCTGGTTGACATGGAAGCGCACTGCACCTTGTCCGATGGAGTTCTTCCAAAGTGGAGACCGTTGGGTTCTTTTTATACAGTTCCCTTAAGTGGCAAAACAGTCGAAGTAAAGTTCCCTCCGCAATGCTGCGGTAAGTAAGCTTTCCCTGGCAAAAGTAGTCGCGCCGAAAATGCCATGTCAGACAGGCAAGGGTCGCTAAATATGGGAGTTCTTCCACACTCAAATTATCCATCTGGTCGTCGCGCACGCCATACAGTGACAACACATACGGGTAATTGCTTAGAAAGTAACCTGCCTCATAGTTCCTTTTAATTAAATCGCTTATTGGGAAGGTTATTACCCGAAACTTTTCATCAAGGCTGTATACGGAATACTGGCGGCACAGCTCTTTTAGTATCGGGTCGCGGTCAACACTTTCCAAAAATGAAATATCTTTATCAAAACTGTCCATTTCCTCTCAGCTCACATCGATCATATCCAGATACTTATATCCATTCTCAGCGATATACTCCTTCCGCCCCGCCAGGTTGTCTCCCAGCAGGAGGTCAAAAATGCGCTCGGTCTCCGCGGCCTCGTCCGGCAGGACCTTTACCAGCCGCCTTGTCTCCGGGTTCATGGTGGTCAGCCACATCATCTCCGGGTCGTTCTCGCCCAGGCCCTTGCTGCGGTCCACCTTCACCTTTTTCCCCTCCAGGGACTTGAGAATGTCCGCCTTCTCCTTCTCCGAGTAGGCAAACCAGGTCTTTTCCTTGCAGGTGATCTCAAACAGCGGTGTCTCCGCGATGTACACATAGCCCTCCCGGATGAGGGTGGGGCACAGACGGTAGAGCATGGTGAGGATCAGGGTGCGAATTTGGAACCCGTCCACATCGCCATCGGTGCAGAGAATGACCTTGCTCCAGCGGAGGTTATTCAGGTCAAACTGATTCAGGTCCTTCACCGCCCGGCCGCTTACCTCCACGCCGCAGCCCAGGACCTTCATGAGATCCGTGATAATGTCGCTCTTAAAAATGCGCGGATAGTCGGCCTTCAGGCAGTTGAGTATCTTGCCCCGCACGGGCATGAGGCCCTGAAACTCCGCGTCCCGGCTCTGTTTGCAGGCGCCCAGGGCGGAGTCGCCCTCTACAATATAAATCTCCCGCTTGCTCACATCCTTGGTGCGGCAGTCCACGAACTTCTGCACCCGGTTGGCAATGTCGATCTTATCCGTCAGCTTTTTTTTCTGATTGATACGGGTCTTTTCCGCCGTCTCCCGGCTGCGCTTGTTGATAAGCACTTGGCTGGCGATCTTCTCCGCCGCGTCGGGATTTTCAATAAAGTATACCTGCAGCTGCTCCCGCAGGAAGTCGTTCATAGCGTCCTGAATGAACTTATTGGTAATGGACTTTTTGGTCTGGTTTTCGTAGCTGGTCTGGGTGGAGAAGTTGTTGCTGACCAAAATCAGACAGTCCTGCACATCGGGATAGGTGATCTTGCTCTCGTCCTTGGTGTACTTGCCGTGGTCCCGGAGGTACTTGTCAATGGCGTACACAAAGGCCAGGCGGGTGGCCTTTTCCGGGGAGCCGCCATGCTCCAAGAAGCTGGAGTTGTGGTAGTGCTCCACCACGGGGTGCTTGTTGGAAAAGCAGCAGGCGATGTTCAGCTTCACCTTGTACTCGGGCTTGTCTGCCCGGTCCCGGCCCCGGCGCTCGCACTCCCAGCACACCGGCTCGGTGAAGGCATCCAGCCCCGCCAGCTCCCGAATATAGTCGGCGATGCCGTTTTCATAGAGGAAATCCTCCGTGTCAAAGGCCGCGCCGTTTTGATTGCGCAGCCGGAAGGTGACCCCGGCGTTTACCACGGCCTGGCGCTTCATCACATCCCGGTAGTAGTCCGGGGGGATACTGATGTCCGTAAACACGTCCAGGTCCGGCAGCCAGTGGATGCGGGTGCCGGTCTTGCGCTTTTGGCTGTCGGGCAGGGGGCGGGTCTGCATCTGGCCCACGATTTCGCCCCGTTCAAAGTGCAGGGAATACTCCTTGCCCTCCCGCCACACGGTCACATCCATGTAGCGGCTGGCGTATTGGGTGGCGCAGGAGCCCAGGCCGTTGAGGCCCAGGGAAAACTCATAGTTTTCGCTGTTTTCGTTGTCATATTTGCCGCCGGCGTAGAGCTCGCAGAATACCAGCTCCCAGTTGTAGCGGCCTTCCTTCTCGTTCCAATCCACCGGGCAGCCCCGGCCCATGTCCTCCACCTGGATGGAGAGGTCGGAAAACCGCGTGACGGTGATGAGCCGCCCATGCCCCTCCCGGGCCTCGTCGATGGCGTTGGACAGTATTTCAAATACGGCATGCTCACAGCCCTCCAGGCCGTCGGACCCGAAGATGACGCCCGGACGCTTGCGCACCCGGTCCGCGCCCTTGAGGCTGGAAATGCTTTCGTTGTTATAGGTTTTCTTTGCTGCCATAGAGACCTCCTGCCGGCGATTCCGGCCATATTTTATTATTTTACCGCATTTCCTCTGTTCTGGCAAGTGCCTGGACTTTCTCTGACAAAAATTGCAATAAGATTTAAAAATGTTAGACAGCTCCCATTCTTATAGCAAGACAGCAACCTTATAAAATCAGCCTAAAAAAAGGGGTTATGCACATTATCCACAGAGTTTTCCACATCGTTATGTAAACATAAAATCCGCGAAAAAGTTGCATAATTTTTCTTGTCTACATAAAAACGGCCAGGGTCCGGCAAAAGGCGGCTTCTTTCCCCTCGGCGCAAAAGCCCCCGGGACGCAAACACGTTCCGGGGGCCTGGGGGTTATTATTCGGGCTTCCCGTTATCGGCGGGAGGCTCCTTCGGGGATTTATCCTCCGGGGTATTCTCCTCCGGGGCATTCGCCTCCGGGGAGCTGGCCGTCGGCTTTTCCTCCTTGGGTTCGTCAAAGTCCGGCATGGGGATGGGCTGGGAGACGATATTGATGTGCTTGGCCGGAGCCTCGATGCTGTTGGGGGTGGAGGGGCGGAAGGCCTTTCGGGGCGCATCGTCCTCCCGGGTGGCGCCGTAGTTGTCCACGGTCTCCGGATCCCGGCCCTCGATAATGGCCATCATCTCCTGGCCGGTAATAGTCTCCTTCTTCAGCAGGTAGGCGGCGATCTTGTCCAGCAGCTCCCGGTTGTCCCGCAAAATTTGCTTGGCCTCCTGGTGGCACTGGCGGATGATCTTGATGGTCTCCCGGTCCGCCGCGGCATAGGTCTCCTGGGCGCAGGACATGGAGTAGCTGCCGTCCAGGTACTGGCTCTGTACGGTGCCCAGGGCCATCATATCAAACTCATCGCACATGCCGAACCGGGCCACCAGGTTCCGGGCCATCTCCGTGGCCCGCTCGATGTCGTTGGCGGCGCCGGAGGTCATGGTGTTGCAGACGATCTCCTCACTGGAGCGTCCGGCAAGCAGGGTGCGGATCTCTGCCAATATGTCCTCCCTGGACATGAGGAATTTCTCCTCCTCCGGCAGGTGCAGGGTGTAGCCCAGGGCTCCCTGGGTGTGGGGTACGATGGTGATCTTGCTGACGGGCTGGGCGTTTTTCTGCTTGGCGGCAACCAATGCATGGCCCACCTCGTGATAGGCGATGATCTTCTTTTCCTCGTCGGTGATGACGGTGCCCTTCTTCTCCGAACCGGCGATGACCACCTCAAAGGCCACCAGCAGGTCGTTCTGATTCACGGCCTTGCGGCCCTTGCGCACGGCACGCAGGGCGGCCTCGTTCACCAGGTTTGCCAGGTCTGCACCCACGCAGCCGGCGGTGGCCTGGGCAATCTTCTCCAGGTTCACATCCTCGGCCAAATGGATATTCCGGGTGTGGACCTGCAGGGTAGCCAGGCGGCCCGCCAGGTTGGGCCGGTCCACAGTGATGCGCCGGTCGAAGCGGCCGGGACGCAGCAGGGCCTTGTCCAGCACCTCCGGGCGGTTGGTAGCGCCCAGAACGATAACGCCCTTGCTGGGGTCAAAGCCGTCCAGCTCCGCCAGGAGCTGATTCAGGGTTTGCTCCCGCTCATCGTTGCCGCCGAAGCGGCTGGCATCCCGGGACTTGCCGATGGTGTCGATCTCGTCAATGAAGATGATGCAGGGGGCTACCTTGGCCGCCTCCTTAAACAGGTCACGCACACGGCTGGCGCCTACGCCCACGAACATTTCCACAAAGTCGGAGCCGGAGATGGAGAAGAACGGCACGTTGGCCTCGCCCGCCACGGCCTTGGCAAGCAATGTCTTGCCGGTGCCGGGAGAGCCCACCAGCAGCGCGCCCTTGGGCAGCTTTGCGCCGATGGCGGTGTACTTGCCGGGGTTGTGGAGGAAGTCGATGATCTCCTCCAGGGATTCCTTGGCCTCGTCCTGGCCGGCCACGTCCTTAAAGGTGATGCCGGTGGATTTTTCCATATACACCTTGGCATTGGATTTGCCAACGCTGCCGATGCCGCCGCTGCTCTTGCTCAGCAGACGCATCACCAGTAAAAACGCCCCCAGCATCAGAATCGTGGGCAGGATATAAGAGATCATAAACTGCAAAATGGGGCTCATCTGCTCCACCACCGGGGCGGTGTAGGCCACATGATGCTCGTCCAGCAGGTCGTAGAAATTGTTGCTGTTGATCTGTGTGGTATAAAGAATGACCTTGGTTTTTTCGGAGTTGGTGTAGGTTTTGGGTTCCTTGCCGCTCTCGTCGGTATAGACATAGCCGTCAATAGGGGTGGCGAGGATCTGGCCGTTTTCAAACTCCACCCGGGCGATTTTATCCTCCCGAACCAGGTCGGCCAGAGCGCTGAAATCCACCTCAAAGCTGGTGGCTTTGTTGGCTGCGTTTCCGGCATAGGCGGCAAAATAGTTAAAGCCGATGGTCAGCACCACCGCCCAGGCCAGCAGCACCAGCACACCCCGAAGGTTTCGGTTGTTCTTGCTGTTTTTGTTGTTCTTGTTGTTTTTTGAGTCCATAGTTGGCCTCCTTCCGCGTAGACAGACCTTGCAATTAATGGCAGTATACCATATAAAATAAAAGCAAACAAGGGCGGAAAAACCCCTGCCGTGTAAAATTTCTATGAATTGACCTTTCTATTATGCCCCGTATGTGCTATACTAAAAGCTGCGAAAAAACCCATCCGTATTTTTCCGGCAAAGAGCTTGCAGCCTGCCGCGCGCATCACTTTTCGTGCGCGGCGTTAAAGCGTTACAACGGCAGCCTGATGCAAGGCTTTTTTATTTTTATTCTGTGAGGACGAGCTATGAGAGAAAACGATAGACAGAGGCCCCTGCCCCAGGCGGAGGCGGACGGCATCATTGAGGGCCGCAACGCCGTGATCGAGGCTCTGCGCTCCGGGGAGAACATCGACAAAATCTACCTGGCCAAGGGCGAGACAGACAAGACCCTGGGCCATATTGCCTCCCGGGCCCGGGAAAAGGGCATCGTGGTGGTGGAGGCCGACCGGCGCAAGCTGGATGGCATGAGCCGTACCCACGCCCACCAGGGGGTCATCGCCCTGGCGGCTATGCGGGAATATGTGACCGTGCAATCCCTGCTGGATACCGCCGAAGAAAAGGGGGAGGCGCCGCTGCTGGTGGTGTGCGACGAAATTTCCGACCCCCACAACCTGGGCGCCATCCTCCGCACCGCCGAGTGCGCCGGGGCCCACGGGGTCATCATCCCCAAGCGCCGCTCTGCCGGGCTCACGGCCATTGTGGGCAAGACATCGGCGGGGGCGGTGAGCTATATGCCCGTGGCAAGGGTCTCTAACCTCTCGGCTACACTGGAGGAGCTGAAGAAAAAGGGCATATGGGTCTATGGCACGGCCGCCGAGGGGGCTACCTCCCTGTATGAGGCTGATCTCAAGGGCCCGGCGGCCATCGTCATCGGGTCTGAGGGCAGCGGCATGGGCCGCCTGGTGCGGGAGAAATGCGACTTTTTGGTGAGCATCCCCATGAAGGGGCATATCTCGTCCCTGAACGCATCCGCCGCAGCGGCCATTCTGCTATATGAGGCGGTGCGCCGCCGGATGTAAGTGAGGACTATGAGCAAGTACACAGAGGAAGAACTGAATCAGGCCCTGGAGGACACCGGCAGGCTCCTGCAGGACGTACCCCTCACCCGGGAGTATGACCTGGACGACATTCTGGCGGAGTTTGGTTCCGGTGCGGTGAAGCCGCCGCAGCCCGTCCCGGAGCCGGTTTCCCAGCCACAGCAGCCGGAGCCGGAAGATCCGGCTGCGGAGCCTGCCCCGAAGCCTGAGTCTATAGCGGAGAAACCCGCCGAGGAGGAAGCTCCGGCGGAGCGGCTGAAAGAGGACACCCGGACCCCGGAGAAGGATTCCCCGGAGCCGGAGGAAAAAGCTGCGCCCCGGGAGCGCTTGGTGTCGCTGGAGGATATGATGGACCGGACGGTCTCCGCCGTGATGGAGGAGGAGTCGGCCCAGCGGCAGCTGGAGCGGGAGGAGCAGGAGCGTCAGGCCCGCCGGGCCCGCCGGGCCGCCCTTTGCCGGGCGAGATTAGCGGCGGTGGGCAGATTTCTCCGGGCGCTGGCGGCCCCCAAGGCCCGGCCCGAGCCGGAACCGGAGGGGGAAGAAGCCATCCCCCCGGAGCCGGACATGGCCCAGGCGGAATTTGAGCAGAAGCGGCTATGCCGTCTGCACCGGGGCGCCACCCTGCGCTGCCTCCTGCCGGCGGTTTTATTGGTGGGCATCACGGCGGCGGAGACCCTGGTGACCCTGCCCGCCGTCTGGACAGATACCCCGCCCCTGCGCTTCGGCGCGGTGGCTGCGCTGCTGCTGGCCCAGGCCGCCTTGGCCCTGCCCCTGTGGCGGGACATGCTGGAGGGGATCCGCCAAAGGAGAGTTTCCTGCGCCTGGGGCGCACTGCTGCTGACCGTGGCCTGCCTGGGCGATTGCGTCTGGTGCATGGTCAAGGGGGGCGAGCACCTGCCCCTGGCTGGAGCGGCGGCCCTGGTGACCCTCTGCTGTGAGTGGGGCGTGTACCTGCGGTGCGCGGCCCGGAGAGAGAGCTTCCGCCTGGCGGATCTGGGGGGGCATCCGCCCTGGAGCGTGCAGAAGACTAAGGCCGGCGCCATCAAGTGCCAGGGCCGTCTGGAGGGATTCTATACCCACGCCATGGAGCCGGACATGCCCCCAAAATGGTACAACGCGGTGCTGCCGCTGCTGCTGGCTACTGCCTGCGTGCTAACGGGGGTGGTGTGCCTGTCCGAGAGCAAGCCCGCACAGCCCCTGTGGGTGTGGTCGGCTCTTCTGGCGGCGGCCACACCCCTGTCCTGGCCCCTGGCCGGGACGCTGCCCACCTACTTTTTGAGCCACCGGCTCAGCCACAGCGGCTGCGCCGTGGCGGGCTACAGCGGTGCCAAGGCCGTCAGCGGTGCCAAACGCATGGTCATCACGGACGAGGACCTGTACCCCGCCGGGACACTTTCCCTCAACGGCATGAAAATTTACGGTGAGGAGCTGGGGCGGGTGCTCAGCTACTCTGTGGCCATGGCCCGGGCGGCGGACAGCCAGGCCCTGCCCCTGCTGGAGCAGATGCTCTCTGACCAAGGGGGACAGGCTGAAGCCCTGGATGATTTTCGCTGGTACGAGGAGGGCGGCGCCGGGGGTACCATCCACGGCGAGACGGTGCTGCTGGGCAGCGCCTACTTTATGCGCAGGCAGAACGTGCGCCTGCCTAAGGAGCTAAAGGTTCCATCAGGCCTTTTCCTGGCTGTGGACGGCCAGCTGACAGCTATCTTCGCCCTGCGGTACCAGCCCTCCCGGAATGTGGATTGGGCCCTGCGGGCCCTGCGGCGCAACCGGGTCACCCCGGTGCTGGCGGTGCGGGGGTGCAATATCACCCCGGAGTTTCTGCGCCGCAGCTTCAAGGTGGATGCAAAGCCCATCTATCCGGACGTGCAGACCCGCCTTTCCCTGCTGGAGCAGGCCCGATTGACCGGACCCGCCTATGCCGTGGTATACCGGGACGGGCTCATGCCCTACGCCGAAACGGTGTTGGGCAGCCGCAAGCTGCTGCTGGCGGCCCGGTGGACGATCGCCTTGGCGCTGCTGGCGTCGGTGGCGGGATTGCTGCTGTGCTACTACCTCACGGGCATTGGCGGCTATGCCTCACTGACGCCCCTGCAGCTGGTGCTGTTCCAGCTTCTGTGGCTGCTGCCGGGGCTGCTGCTGGCAGGTCAGGTGAAGCATTTCTAAGAGAACAGATTCCATACGATGCGTGAATAAACTACACCTCACTTATTAGACATGTACGATAAAATACATGTTAAATAAATGAGGTGTAGTTCCCTTTTATGAGTGCCTGCTTTCATTTTGCAGGCGTATGTCGGGTGAAGTGCCGGCGTGGGATTTGGATTTTGTGGGGATGATTTACTTTTTCAGCCCATCCAGCACGTCCTGCAGGCTGATGCCGTCCAGGTATTCGTTCACCACCTGCTCCAAGCCCGCCCAAATGGGCAGCGTTTCGCACTTGTGGCAGCGGGGACAGGCGTTGGGCGACTGCTCCAAACAGGCCACGGGAGATAGCCCTCCCTCTGCGGCCCGGAGAATTTCACCCACGGTGTAGTCCTTGGGCACCTTCGCCAGCCGATATCCCCCCTGGAAGCCCCGTGAGGTCTGCAGCAGGCCGGCCCGGTTCAGCACCGGGATGATCTGCTCCAGGTATTTTTTGGAGATATCCTGCCGGGCGGCGATATCCTTCAGAGCCACCACGCCGCTGCCCTGGTTTTCCGCCAGGTCCAGCATCATCCGCAGGGCGTACCGGCCCCGGGTGGAAATTTTCATGCCGCTCCCTCCTCAAGCACCTGACGAAAATTCCTGCGGAATTTTCTGCCAAAAAGATTGCAGTCTGCTGCGCACGTAATTTTGAACCTTTGGCTCAGAATTTCACATCGGCAGCCTGAGAGATATTTTTCCCCACGCATATGTCGCGGTGAAAAAATGATTTTAATTTTTTGCCGCCTGCGGGCGGCAAACTCTGCGAGGTGTTTTCTCGCGCCGCCTTTATAGGCTTAGGATACCACAATTTTATCCCCTTCGCAAGGGCTTCACACCATGCGGCAGCTCTCGCAGCTTTCGCAATCGGGGAACTGGCTGTGGTCGTAGGGGATGCCATTGCGGTCGTAGTAGTCCTTCACGGCGGACTTGATAGCCTCCTCCGCCAGGACGCTGCAGTGCAGCTTGTGGGCGGGCAGACCGCCCAGAGCGTCCACCACGTCCTTGTTGCTGATGGCCAGGGCCTCCTCCACGGTCTTGCCCTTGATCATCTCCGTTGCCATGGAGGATGAGGCGATGGCACTGCCGCAGCCAAAGGTCTCAAACTTCACATCCTTAATGACATCGTTTTCAATGTCCAGATACATCTTCATAATATCGCCGCACTTGGCGTTGCCCACTTCACCCACGCCGCTGGGGTTTTTGATCTCGCCCACATTCCTCGGGTGCATGAAATGGTCCATTACAGTGTCGGTATACAGTGCCATGATATCTGCCTCCTTATTACAGTATGAACGGCTTCTTGCCGCTGACCAGGTCCTTCCACATGGGGCTCATATTGCGCAGGTACTCCACGATCCTCGGGACTTCCTGCAAAATGATGTCCACTTCCTCCTCCGTGTTCCACTCGCACAGGCTCAGGCGCAGGGATCCGTGGGCCACCTCGTGAGGGCGGCCGATGGCCAGCAGCACATGGCTGGGGTCCAGGGACCCGGAGGTGCAGGCGCTGCCGGAGCTGGCGCAAATGCCCTTGGCATCCAGCAGAAGCAGCAGACTCTCCCCCTCGATCCCCTCAAAGCAGAAGTTCACATTGCCGGGCAGGCGATGCACCGGATCGCCGTTGAGGGCGGAATGGGGGATCTTAGACAGGCCGCTGATCAGCTTATCCCGGAGGGCGGAGACCTTGGCGGCGTTTTCGTCGATGTGGTCGCAGGCCTCCTGCAGGGCCGCTGCCATGCCCACAATGGCGGGGAGGTTTTCCGTGCCGGCCCGCTTGCCCCGCTCCTGGGCGCCGCCCTCGATGATATTCACCAGGGGGATGCCCTTCCGGGCATACAGTACGCCGGAGCCCTTGGGCCCGTGGAACTTGTGGCCGGAAAGGGAGAGCATGTCGATGCTCTGAGCCTTTACGTCAATGTGCAGGTGGCCTGCCGCCTGTACGGCATCCGTATGAAAGATAACGCCCTTTTCCCTGCACACCGCGCCGATCTCGGCAATGGGGAGAATGGAGCCGATCTCGTTGTTAGCGTACATGATGGTCACCAGGGCGGTGTCGGGCCGAATGGCCGCAGCTACCTGCTCCGGGGTAATGGTGCCGGTGGTGCCCACGGGCAGCAGCTCCACGTCAAAGCCCTCTTTTTCCAGCTTCTTCAGGGTGTGGAGCACGGCGTGATGCTCAAAGGCGGTGGAGATGATGTGCTTTTTGCCCTTCAGCGCACCCAATCGGGCGGCGGAGATAATGGCCTGGTTGTCGGCCTCGCTGCCGCCGGAGGTGAAGATGATCTCCTTGGGGTCGCAGCCCAGGCACCGGGCCACGGTCTCCCGGGCGCCCTGCAGGGCCTCGGCGGCCCGCTGGCCCACGGTGTGCAGGCTGGAGGGGTTGCCGTAATTGTCCTGCAGACAGGGGAGCATAGCAGCCAGAGCGGTGTCGCTCATTTTGGTAGTGGCTGCATTGTCAGTATAAATGGTCATACGCTGGTCCTCCTGGTATAAAAAACTAAAGCCTACTTATTAGGTATGTTTACAATACCCCTAAAAGCATACTTTGTCAATAGGCTTTAGTAAAATATTTTTAACTTTCCCTTGTTTTTTTGGCCTCGGTGTGCTACGCTGGATAAAATAAACGATGGAGTGTACCAATTATGGAAATTCAAAAATCTTCGGAGGATTACCTGGAGACCATGCTGATGATGCAAAAGAAGCACGGCTATATCCGCTCCATCGACGTGGCGGAGCATTTGGGCGTCACCAAGCCCAGCGTCAGCTATGCCACCAAGCGTCTGCGGGAGAGCGGCTATATCACCATGGACAAAACGGGCCTCATCACTCTGGAGCCCAAGGGGCTGGCCATTGCCCAAGAAATGCTGGACCGCCACCATACCCTCACCAATTTCCTTGTCCGTCTGGGGGTGGATCAGGAGACGGCGGAGGCCGATGCCTGCAAGATCGAGCATGACATCAGCCCACAGACCTTTGCGGCCATCTGCCGCCACGCCCGGGAGCACCAGGGATAAAAAACAAAAAATGCAGCCGCGGGGCAAAGCCCCGCGGCTGCATTCATATTAGCCTGTTAGTCTTGCCGCTGCAGCTTTTCCAGCATCCGGGTGAATTCCTCCGGCAGCGGACAGGTGAGGGAGATCTTTTTCCCTGTGGCCGGGTGAATGAACTCCAGGGCCGTGGCGTGGAGGCACTGGCCCGTCAGCCCCGGCACAGGCTTTTTGGCCCCGTACACGGTGTCCCCCAGGATGGGGTGGCCGATATAGGCCAGGTGTACTCGGATTTGGTGGGTGCGGCCCGTTTCCAGGCGGCAGCGCAGATGGGTGACGCCCCGATAGCGGGCGATGACCTCCCAGTGGGTCACGGCCCGGCGTCCATCGGGGACCACGGCCATCTTTTTCCGGTCCGTCCGGTGGCGGCCGATGCTTGCATCCACGGTGCCGCTGTCCTCCTTGAAATTGCCCACAGCCAGGCACTCGTAGGTCCGGGCCAGGGTGTGGTCTGCCAGCTGAGCGGCCAGGAAGGCGTGGGCGGCGTCATTTTTGGCGGCGATGATGAGCCCGCTGGTGTCCCGGTCGATGCGGTGGACGATGCCTGGCCGCATTTGACCGCCGATGCCTGACAGACTCCCGGCACAGTGGTGCAGCAGGGCGTTGACCAGTGTGCCGTCCGGGTGCCCCGGAGCCGGGTGGACCACCATGCCCACGGGCTTATTCACCACGATCACGTCTCCGTCCTCATACACCACATCCAGAGGGATGGCCTCCGGCCGGGCCTCAGGCTCCTCTGCCTCCGGCAGAGTGACGGAAACCGTTTCGCCGCCCACAAGCCGGACACTTTTCCCGGCGGGCCTGCCGTCTACGGTGACAAAGCCCCCCTCAATGAGCCGGGCTGCCGCTGAGCGGGTGAGGCCCGGCAGCTGGGCGGCCAGGAAGGCATCCAGCCGGGTCCCGGCGGATTCAGTTGTGGCCGTCAGGGTCCTTGCGTCCATGGCCGCGCTCCTTTTTGTCGTATTTATCGTAGAACCACAGGTAGTACACCGCGCCCAGCACGGCGCCCACCACCACAAAGCAATCCGCCAGATTGAAAACAGGGTACTCAAGCAGCGGTGAAATGTCCAGCATATCCACCACATATCCATGCCACACCCGGTCGATCATGTTGCCCAGGCCACCGCCCAGGATGAAAAGTCCCGCCGTGACACCCAGGGGATGCCGCACGATTTTTTTAATCAGCAGCCATGCCACGGCGATCATCAGCGCCGCCGTGATAACCAGCAGTACAGCCGTTTTTCCTGAGAGGCTCGACCAGGCTGCGCCGTAGTTGTGCAGCCGCGTCAGCTGCAGTACCCCCGGGATTAGCTGTGTCGACTCCCCCAGGGCCAGATGGGATACTGTCCAGTATTTCAGCGCCTGGTCAAGCCCTATGAGGACCGCCAGCAGCGCAATGCTCCATGCCATAGAAAAGACTCCTTCTCCGTTTTTCGCTGCTCCTATCATACACGCAATGACAGAAATTTGCAACGCTAAACGGCTTGTTTTGCACCGGTGAATGTGGTATAATCTCTTAATTAAAGTCGAATCATAGCGCCATTTTGCAAATGGGCGCTTACGGAGGGTTATTTTGGACAGAAAACAAGTGGTTTTATCGGCGGAGGAGACCTTGCGCCAGCGGGATTTTGAGAGGAAGCTGGCGGACATCCACCGCCAGCGCAGCCGCGCACCTCTGGCCCTGGTGGATACCTTCGGCTGCCAGCAGAACGTGGCCGAC
>DPPB01000041.1:38075-57518 GCA_003539495.1 Oscillibacter sp.
GCTGCCAGCAGAACGTGGCCGACAGCCAGCACATTATGGGCATGCTTCGGGCTATGGGCTGTGAGTTTACGGACGAGGCAGACCGGGCCGACATCATTGTGCTGAACACCTGCGCCATACGGGACCATGCGGAGAAGCGGGTTTTCGGCAATCTGGGTGCCCTGACCCATACCAAGAAGAAAAATCCCGAGCAGATCATCTGCCTGTGCGGCTGCATGGCCCAGCGGCCCGAGATCGCCGAGAAGGTCCGCACAAGCTATCGCCATGTGGATCTGGTGTTCGGCCCCCAGGCCATGTGGAAATTTCCGGAGCTTTTATACCGGGTCTATACCCGGCGGGGCCGGGTATTCTCCGTGGAGGAGGAGCACGGCACCATCGCCGAGGGGATGCCCGTTGTGCGGGAGGGCCGCACCCGGGCGTGGGTCTCCATTATGTACGGGTGCAACAATTTCTGCTCCTACTGCATTGTCCCCTATGTCCGGGGCCGGGAGCGCAGCCGCGACATGGATAAGATCGTGGCCGAGGTGAAGGAGCTGGCCGCCCAGGGCTATAAGGAGATCACCCTCCTGGGCCAGAACGTAAACTCCTACGGCAAGGACTTAGAGCCCCGGCGCGACTTCGCCGACCTGCTGCAGGAGCTGGACAAGATCGACGGGGACTTTCTCCTGCGGTTCATGTCCTCCCAGCCGAAGGACGCTTCCTTCAAGCTCTTTGATGTCATGGCCGGCAGCCGCCATGTGGCCCATCAGCTGCACCTGCCGGTGCAGTCCGGCTGCGACCGGGTGCTCCGGGCCATGAACCGGCCCTACGACCGGGCCCGGTATCTGGAGCTCGTCACCTATGCCCGTAAGGTCATGCCCGACCTGGTGCTCACTTCCGACGTCATCATCGGCTTTCCCGGCGAGACGGAGGCGGAGGCCATGGAGACGGTGGACCTGGTGCGTCAGGTAGAGTTTGACGCCCTGTTTACCTTTATTTTCTCTCCCCGCCCCGGCACCCCGGCGGCCAAGATGGACGACCCCGTGCCCCGGGCGGAGAAGCAGAAGTGGTTTGATACCCTCTGTGCCGTCCAAAATGAAATTTCCGCTCGCCTCCACGCCTGCTATGTGGGCAAGACTCTCCGATGCCTGGTGGACGGCGAAACGGACGACGCCCGCTGGCCCCTGTCTGCCCGCACCGCCGGAGGCCGCCTGGTGCATCTTGTAGGCGACAAATCCGCCCTGGGCCAGTACCGCGACATAAAAATCACCGACAGCAATACCTGGGCCCTGTTCGGCGAGATGGTGTAACGGGTATTTTGGTGTTTTGATATGTCATTGCGAGGGCGCTTTGCGCCCGTGGCAATCCGTAATCCCCTGCGTCATGCCTCCGGCGGCTCCCTTTCTTTCTGCGGCGAAAGAAAGGGAGAAAAGAACGCCGCCAAAACCAAGGTTTTGGGATCCTTTCCGCGGCTGAGGTGCTGATTGTGTCGGTCCCCTCTTGCCCCGCGAATCGGTCTGTGCAAAATTCATGCCGTGCTTTCGTATCGCCTCTGCGCCTACCTCCGCGGCGCACTCTGTGCTTGTGCTGGCTGTCCAAACGGGGGCACATTCTGCATCTACCGTGCGGGGCGATGTGGGCATCGCCCCCTATGAAATTCTATCGGTAAACGGAGCGTAGGGGCCGGCGTCCCCGACGGCCCGCGCCCGGCCTTGCACCTCACCTCTTGTGAACAACAATGTCATTACGAGACCAGCGCACATGCTGGTCATGGCAATCCGTAATCCCCATATTCCTCAAAAAAAGGAGGCCGTCTCCATGCCCATCATTCAATGCTTAGACTCTCACGTAGCCGACCTCATTGCCGCCGGCGAGGTGGTGGAGCGCCCGGCCAGCGTGGCCAAGGAGCTGCTGGAAAACGCCCTGGACGCTGGGGCCTCCGCCATTTCTGTGGAGATACAGCACGGGGGTCTCACCTATCTGCGCATCACCGATAACGGCTGCGGCATCGCGCCATCGCAGCTTCCCACGGCCTTTCTGCGCCATGCCACCAGCAAGCTCCGCCGGGCGGAGGATCTGGCCGCCATTGGCACCCTTGGCTTCCGGGGCGAGGCCCTGGCTGCCATTGCCGCCGTGTCCCGGGTGGACATCTTCTCCCGGGAACGGGGGGCGGATCGGGGCGCATCTCTCCACTTGGAGGGCGGCGTGCCCGGGGAAGTCACCGAGACCGGCTGCCCCGAGGGAACTACCCTTTGCGTCCGGGATTTATTTTATAACACCCCCGCCCGCATGAAGTTTATGAAGAAGGATACCGCCGAGGCTGCCGCCGTCACCGGCGTTGTCACCCACCTGGCCCTGAGCCATCCGGAGGTGTCCGTGAAGCTGATCCGGGACGGGGCAGAGGTGCTCCACACCCCCGGCGACGGCCAGCTGCGCTCTGCTGTCTACGCCGCCCTGGGCCGGGATTTTGCCCTGGGCCTGCTGCCTATCAGCGGCTGCGGCGGCGATATTTCCGTGGAGGGCTTTGTCACCAAGCCCCTAAACGGCGGCGGCACCCGTGGCCGGCAGCTGTTTTTCGTTAACGGCCGGTTTGTGAAGAGCCAGCTCCTCACTGCCGCCCTGGAGGAGGCATACCGCAACCGGCTGCTCAAGGGCAAGTTCCCCGGCTGTGTGCTGCACATCACCCTGCCGAAAAATACCGTGGACGTGAATGTCCACCCGGCTAAGACCGTGGTGAAATTTCAAAATGAGCGGGCCGTCTTTGACGCGGTACACTACACCGTCAAGGACCTGCTCACCGCCGGAGAAACCCCCAAGCCCGTCCAGCAGACCTTTTACCAATCCATGACCGTCCGGGAGTACAGGGAGCGGCAGACTCCGCCCCCGGCGGAAAAGCGTCCCCTGGGCAGCTACTCTGCCCGCCCGGCGGTAGACCCCGATGCCAAGCTTCCCATCCGGGACAGCGTCCACCGGCCCGCCCCGCTCCCGACCCGGGACCCCCAGCCTGCACAGGCGCGTCCGGCCCCGGTGAAAGCCCCCGTTCCGGCGGAAACGATTGCCCGGACGGAGCCATCCGCCCCGGCCCTTGTCCCGGCGGAGGAAAGGCCCGCTCCCGCGGAGGTCCCCGCCTCTGCCCCCCGGCGCAATACCATTGACCTGCCCATCCAGCAGACTCTCACGGAAAAGCCCGCCCCCTGGCGGATGGTGGGTGAGGCACTGGATACCTATATCATATGCCAGGATGAAAGCGAGAATCTCTGGCTCATTGATAAGCACGCCGCCCATGAGCGCCTGCGCTTTAACGCCTTGAAGGAGCGGCAGGAGCCGCCCATGAGCCAGCTGCTGCTCCAGCCCCTGGCGGTGGATTTGGAGGCGGATGCCTACGCCGCCGCCCTGGCAAGCCTGTCCCTTTTGGAGGAGCTTGGCTTCTCCTGTGAGGATTTCGGCGCCGGGACGCTGCTGGTGCGTGAAGTTCCGGCAGATATCTGCCCGGAGGACGCCGCCGCCACCATAGAGGAGCTGGCTGAGGGCCTGCGTCTGGGCCGGGCCGACCCCGCCGCTGCCCGGGACCACCTCCTGCAGACCATGGCCTGCAAGTCCGCTATCAAGGCGGGGATGCACACCTCCCCTGCGGAGCTGCGGGCTCTGGTGGACCGGGTGCAATCCGGCGAAATTCAGTACTGCCCCCATGGCCGCCCCGTGGCGGTGAAGCTCACCCGCTACGAGATCGAGAAGATGTTCAAGCGGGCTTAAGGCGGCTTTTTTGCTCCTAAATAAGATAATTTTGCACTTTTCCACAAAGTTTTCCACCTTTTCCCAGCGAGACCCGCCGCCCCGGCGGCAGAAAGATGTGACCGATTATGGCTGAACTGACCCCCATGATGAAGCAATACCTGGAAATCAAGGAGCAGAACAAGGACTCCATCCTGTTCTTCCGCTTGGGCGATTTCTACGAGATGTTCGGCGCCGACGCCCGGACGGCTTCCCGGGAGCTGGACCTGACCCTCACCACCCGAGACAAGGATAAGAATAAGTCCTTTGACGAGAAGGTGCCTATGTGCGGCGTCCCCTACCACTCCTCTGACGGGTACATTGCCCGGCTCATTGCCAAGGGCTATAAGGTGGCCATCTGCGAGCAGACCGAGGACCCGGCTACGGCCAAGGGCCTTGTAAAGCGGGACATTATCCGGGTGGTCACCCCCGGCACCGTCCTGGACGACACCTCTCTGGAGGCCGGCCGCAGCAACTTCTGCGCCGCCGCCTGGCTGGGGGAGGATAAGGCCGGCTTTGCCGCCTGTGATATCTCCACCGGCCAGACCCATGCCACGGCCTTTTCCGGCCCCGACGCCGGTGTCCACCTGCTCAATGAGGTGGCCCGGTTTTCCCCGGCGGAGATCATCCTCAATGATGCCGCTGCCCGGGATGCCGCCCTGCAGGTGCTCACGGAGGATAAGCTCTCCTGCCACCGGGAGATTCGCGAGACCGATGGCCCCGCCGCCCGGACCCGCATCGCCGCCCAATTCGGGGAACAGGCCCTTTCGGACCTCCCTGCCGATAATTACGCTCCTCTCCTGGCCCTGGGCAATCTTCTGAATTATCTCCACGAGACTCAAAGGGGAGATCTACACCACATTGACACCCTGGACTTTTACCGTCAGGGCCAGTTCATGGAGCTGGACATCTCTGCCCGGCGGAACTTAGAGCTGACGGAGACCCTCCGCAGCAAGGAAAAAAAGGGCAGCCTCCTGTGGGTGCTGGATAAGACCAAGACCGCCATGGGCGCGCGGATGCTGCGCAGCTGGCTGGAAAGGCCGCTTCTCAGCGTCCGGGATATTGACCGCCGTGCGGATTGCGTGGAGCGCCTGGTAAATGACACCGTCACCCGGGAGGAGCTGGTTCTGGCACTCTCCGGTATCAGTGATATGGAGCGGCTCATGAGCCGCATCGTCTACGGCAGCGCCGGGGGCCGGGATGTGGTGGCCCTGCGGACCGCCATGGAAAAGCTTCCCGCTATCAAGGCACTGCTGGCGGCCTTCCCCAAGGGCCGCCTCCACGAGCTCTACAGCACCCTGGACACCCTGGATGACCTGGCAAAGCGCATTGCCGATACCCTCCGGGAGGAGCCCCCCTTCTCCGTCCGGGAGGGCGAGTTCATCCGGGACGGCTTCCACCCGGAGGTGGACCGGCTCCGGGGCATCCTCCACGGGGGCAAGGGCCTCATGACCTCTATGGAGGCCCAGGAGAAAGAGAAAACCGGTATCCGCACCCTGAAAATCGGCTATAACAAGGTGTTCGGCTACTATATCGAGGTGTCCAACTCCTTCAAGGATCAGGTCCCCGACACCTATATCAGAAAGCAGACCCTGGTAAACGGCGAGCGCTATATCACCCAGGAGCTGAAAAACCTGGAGAGCGATATTCTCACCGCCAGCGACCGGGTCTCTGCCCTGGAATATGAGCTGTTCACCGACCTGCGCACGGAGCTTGCCGGCCAGGTGTCCCGGATCCAGGCCAGCGCCTCGGCGGTGGCGGAGCTGGATAGCCTCTGTTCCTTGGCCTCTGTGGCCGTCAGCAACGGCTACTGCCGCCCCACGGTGGACGACTCCGGCGTCCTGGAGATTCACGACGGCCGCCACCCGGTGGTGGAAAAAATGCGCCCGGACGCCCTGTTTGTCCCCAATGACACCTACATGGGCGAAAAAGAGGGCCGGGCCGCCATCATCACCGGCCCCAATATGGCCGGTAAATCTACCTATATGCGCCAGGTGGCCCTCATCGTGCTTCTGGCCCAGATCGGCTCCTTCGTCCCGGCCAAAAGCGCCCGTCTGGGCGTGGTGGACCGTATCTTCACCCGCATCGGCGCCTCCGACGATCTCTCCGCCGGCCAATCCACCTTCATGGTGGAGATGACCGAGGTCAGCGATATTCTCCGCTCTGCCACCAAAAGCAGCCTGCTGATCCTGGATGAGATTGGCCGGGGTACCAGCACCTTTGACGGCATGAGCATTGCCCGGGCGGTGCTGGAATACTGTGCCGACCCCAAAAAGCTGGGGGCCAAGACCCTTTTTGCCACCCATTACCACGAGCTCACCGACATGGAGCACAGCCTCCCCGGTGTGCAGAATTACAACATCGCCGTCCGGGCCCGGGGGGAGGAGATCATCTTCCTGCGCAAGATCGTCCCCGGCGGCGCCGACCGCAGCTACGGTATCGAGGTGGCCCGCTTGGCGGGCCTGCCGGAGGGGGTCATCGCCCGGGCTAAGACCATTCTTCGGGAGTTGGAGACTGAGGCCGGCAAAGCTCCGTCCCCTACTCGGGAGGAGACAGACCAGGTTTCCCTCTCCAATTTGGCTGAAAGCGAGGTAATTGACCGCCTCCGCCGGGAGCAAGTGGACACTCTCTCCCCGCTGGAAGCATTGAATCTGCTCTACGAATTAAAGCAAAAGCTGCAGTGACCGACCTGCCGCAGGGGCGACCCTGGCGGTCACCTGCCCGCTGCACTCCTTATTACGCATCTGTAGGGGGCGGCGGTTGCCCACCGTCGTGCCAACCGATTCCCGGCCACTGTCGTGGCCGCCAATCGGGGCACTTCCTCGAAACCGGCTCGCTTCATCTGCCACTGGCAGCGCTTCGCCGATTTCCCCGACGCCCCGCTTACTGCACTCCTTGAAACGTTTCCGTAGGGCGGGGTGCCCTCACCCCGCCGACCCGGACTTGCACCGCACTCCTTGCAAAAACCATGTCATTGCGACGCCAGTGCGCACACTGGCTGTGGCAATCCGTAATACCCCTGCGCCCGCCTATGCCTCCGGCGGCTCCCTTTCTTTCTGCGGCGAAAGAAAGGGAGGAAAGAACGCCGTCAAAACCAAGGTTTTGAAATCCTTTCCGCGGCTGAGGTGCCGTTCAAGTCGGCCCTTTCTGCCACGCGAATTGGAATAAGCAAATTTCGCGTCTTGCTTTCGTATCGTCTCTGCGTCTAATGCCGCGACGCGCTCCGCGCTTGTGCTGGCTTGGCCTGGCAGGGGTAAAGCCAGCGTCTACCGTGGGCATCGCCCCATACAAGCTGTTTTGTAGGGCGGGACCTATGTGTCCCGCCGCCCACCGCACTCGCTGCAAGACCCGTCATTGCGAGCCGGTGACCGACGTCACCGGTGCGGCAATCCGCAATCCCGCATCCCCCACGAAAGGAGCTTTCCCATGGACAACCGTGTTATCTGCGTCGTCGGCCCCACCGCCACCGGCAAAACCAAAATGGGCGTGGCCCTGGCAAAGCGCTTCGGCGGCGAGGTGGTGTCCGTGGACTCCATGCAGATCTACCGGGGCATGACCATCGGCACCGCCGCTCCCACGGCGGAGGAAACAGAGGGCATCCCCCACCACATGGTGGCAGTGGCCGACCCGGCCGAGAGCTGGTCTGTGGCCCGATTCACGGAGCGGGCCGACCGCTGCATCCAGGATATCCTCTGCCGGGGAAGGCGCCCTGTCTTAGTGGGCGGCACGGGCCTTTATCTGGACTCCATCCTCTCCGGCCGGACCTTTGCCGCCGGGCACAGCGGCGGCGAGGTGCGAAGGGCCCTCCAAACGGAGCTGGCACAGGGCGGCATCGAGCCTCTTTACCGCCAATTACAGGCCATTGACCCCACAGCCGCCGCCCGCCTGCACCTGAGCGATGAAAAGCGCATCCTCCGGGCCCTGGAGGTCTTTCGGGAGACCGGCGAGACCATCACCGCCCACGATGCGCGCACCCGCCTCCGTCCCCCCAAGTACCGGGCCTATACCATCGGCCTTACCTTCCGGGACCGGGCCGATCTCTATGAGCGCATCGACTGCCGGGTGGATACCATGGTGGCCCAGGGACTTCTGCAGGAGGTGGAAGCCCTGCTTAAAAGTGGCCTGCCTGAAACCGCCACAGCCCTCCAGGCCATCGGCTATAAGCAGTTTTTGTCCGTCTACCGGGGCGACACCCCAGCTCGGGATGCCGTGGCAGAGGTGAAGCTCCGCTCCCGGCAGTACGCCAAGCGTCAGCTCACCTGGCTGCGCCGCAAGGAGGACATCCACTGGATTCTTTGGGAGAAAACCCCCGATTTCCCGGCGGGCCTCCAAAATGCGACAGAATATCTCCTCGCCCAGGGCTTAGGATAGACCCGGGCGGACAAGCATAAAAGCCTACCATGAATGGTATCGTCCGCACCAAAACATAGAAAAAGGAGCAGACGATATGCAAAAGGCGAATTTACAGGACATTTTTCTCACCAAGGTGCGCAAGCAGGCCCTTTCCGTCACGGTATTTCTGATGAACGGCTTCCAGCTGCGGGGCACCATCACCGGCTTCGACAGCTTTTCCCTGGTGCTGGACAGCGACGGCCGCCAGCAGTTCATCTACAAGCATGCCATCTCCACCATTGTCCCCCTGCGCCCCATCTCTCTGCAGGAGGAGGCCGGGGACAATGAACAGCGGGATTGCCGAAAAAGTGAAAATATAACACCAACAGTAAAGTATCAAAAACTTAGGCAGGATGCTGAAACGGCCCTTTCCGCACCCTGAGCAAAGGAGCAGCCATGAGATCCACCCCCATTTTCAAAATATTATCCGCTGCGGTGCTGGCCGCCGTGGTGGTGCTGCTGGGTGTTCAGACGTACCGGTATTTCCATCGGCCCCTGTCCGTGTCCGCGGCCTATACCAGCCAGGTGTCGGATTCCATCTCCGTCACAGGCTGGGTGGTCCGGCAGGAGACGGCTCTGCCGGAGGTTTCCGGCACGCTGTTGCGCCAGGTGCAGGAGGGGGAAAAGGTCCATGCGGGCCAAACCGTGGCTGTGTCCTACGCTAGTAAGAGCGCCTTGGAGACCGTGAAGGAGCTGGAGGATGCGGAGCTGAAGCTGCAGCAGCTTCAGTTTGCCCGCAGCTCCTTTTTGGATAGTGACGCCGCCCTGAAGGTGGACAGCGATGTGTCCGACAGCATTCTGGGGCTGCGCGCCGTTGTGGCCGGGGGAGATTACTCTGTGGCTGCCGAGGCCATGGCCGGGGTAAAGACTGCCGTGTTAAAGCGCAGCTACAGCTATGAATCCCTGGATCAGATCGACGCGGAGATCGAGAGCACCCGCTCCTCCATCTCCGCGCTCCAGGACCGGCTCTCCGGCGCAACAGCGGTGCAGACCGCCGCTGCGGGCTATTTCAGCGGCTCCACCGATGGCTGCGAGGGGACGCTGACCCCGGCGTTTTTAGAGGGGGTCACCCCTTCTCAGCTGAATAGCCTCTCCGCCTCTGCCGCCGTGAAGAACGCGGGCAAGATCATCACCAGCAGCACCTGGTACTATGCCGCCGTCCTGCCTGCGGCGGAGGCCGAGGAGCTGGAGGTGGGCCAGGAGGTCACCCTGCGCCTGAGCAAGGGTCTCAAGCAGGACGCCCCGGCCCATGTTCAATCCATCAGCAACCAGGAGGACGGCCAGGTGGCCGTTGTGTTTGCCTGCACCCGTTATATCTCTCAGGTAACGCTTCTGCGCCGCCAGCAGGCGGAGATCATTCTGCGGGAGTACAGCGGCATCCGGGTCCCCACCGCCGCCCTGCGCATGGATGAATCCGGGCAGCTGGGCGTCTACTGTCAGATCGGCGCCTATGTATACTTAAAGCCCGTGGACCTGATTTATAAGGGCAGCGGCTTCTGCCTGGTGCGGCGCGCCGAAGGCGCATCGGGAGAGCGGGCCCTGCGGCAGGGGGATCTGGTGATCTCCACGGCCCAGCAGCTTACGGACGGAATGATACTTCCGGACAGCTGACCCGAGCGCAGACAGAGAAAAATAGGGCGGCACTGCTGCCTAAGGTGGTTAATTTTCTGCCGGAGGATCCCCCGGGGGACCTTCTACAGCTGAATAAAGGAGGAGTTTCCATGTCTATTTCCGAAAATATTGCCGCCATCCGGCGGGAGATTCACCTGGCTGCCGCCAAGACCGGCCGCGCCGGGGCGGATATAACCCTGGTGGGTGCCAGCAAAATGAATGATGCCGCTGCCTGCCGAGAGGCCATCGCTGCCGGCATCGACGTGCTGGGGGAAAATCGTGTCCAGGAGATGACCCAAAAGCTGGCTGAAAACGCTTATGACGGCGTGCCGCTGCACTTCATCGGCCATCTCCAGCGCAACAAGGTCAAGCAGGTGGTGGGTAAGGCAGCGCTGATCCAATCCGTCAGCTCCACGGCTTTGCTGGACGAGATCGAAAAGAACGCTGAAAAGATTGGCATCGTCCAGGACATTCTGCTGGAGGTGAATATCGGCGGCGAGGAGGCCAAGAGCGGCTTTGCCCCCGGCGCCCTGAATGAGGCTGCCTGCTATGCCAAAACGCTCCCCCATGTGCGGGTGCTGGGCCTCATGACCATTCCCCCGGTGGAGACGGAGCCCCATGGAAATATGCCCCTTTTTGCACGGATGAAGGCACTTTATGTTGACATAAACAAAAATATATACGATAATAAATTAAAGTATCTTTCCATGGGCATGAGCGGGGATTATGCCGAGGCCATTGAGGCCGGCAGCAATATGATCCGTGTGGGAACGGCCATTTTCGGCGCCAGAAATTACAGCAAGTAAATGCGGGAGGTTATATAGCCATGAGCTTGATGGACGAATTTAAGAAGATTATTCACCCCTATGATGATGAGGATTATGATTACGAGGAGGAGCAGCAGTTTCCCACCCAGCGGCCCGGTAAGGACTCCTATTTTGATGACCGGAAGGAGGACCGCCGGGGCGACGATCGCCGCAACAAGGTGGTAAACATCCACGCCACCACCCAGCTGAAGGTAGTGCTGGTGAAGCCGGAGCGCTTTGAAAACGCCTCCGAGATTGCAGACCACCTGCGGGAAAAGCGCACAGTGGTGCTGAATTTGGAGTCCACGAATAAGGATATCGCACGCCGCCTCATTGACTTTCTCTCCGGTGTGGCCTACGCCGGGGACGGCAAGATCAAAAAGGTCTCCGCCAACACCTACATCATCACGCCCTACTCTGTGGACCTCATGGGAGACCTCATCGATGAGCTGGAGAGCAGCGGCCTGTACCTGTAAGGACACGCAGCGGTTCAAAAGCCTCGCAGAGTTTGCCGCCCGCAGGCGGCAAAAAATTCAAATCATTTTCTCTCGCGACATGTGCGTGAGAGAAAATACCGCTCAGGCTGCCAGTGTGGAATTTTGCCGCAAGTCGGCAAATTATGCGCGCAGCAGACTGCAAGCCTTTTGTCGGAAAAATCCAAAGGATTTTTCGACAGTTCCTGGCCTATACCTGTAAGGGCTGCCGGACAGATAAGATAGTACGGAGGGATAGCTATGTTCACACCACAGGAAGTTTCCGAGAAAACGTTCCCCAAATCCCCATCCTTTTCCAGCGGATATGACTTGGCCGCTGTGGATGAGTTTTTAGACACACTGACCGAGGACTATACCGCCCTGTATAAGGAAAACGCGGCGCTGAAAACCAAGCTGAAGATCCTGGCGGAGAAGGTGGAGGAATATCGCGCCACTGAGGACACCATGCGCTCCATGCTGCTGGCCGCTCAGAAGATGGCAGCCTCTATGACCGAGGAGGCCAAGGAAAAGGGCGAAAAGACCCTGGCAGATGCCCGGCAGGAGAGCGAGAAGCTCCTGACCGACGCACGAAACGCCGCCGACGAGCTCAACCGGGATCTGGCCCGCAAGACGGAAGCGGCCCGGCAGAAGCTAAGCGCTGCCGAAACGGCCATGAAGGATTACATTGCTAAGAGCCTTGCCATGTGCCTGGACCAGGTGGATTACCTGGAAAAGCTGCCTCATAGTGAGTTGCCTACGGCCCAGGCCCCTGCTCAGGAGCCTGTCGACCAGGAGCCGGCGGCAGAGGCGGCCCCGGCCCCGGAGCAACCTGCCGAGGGCGAGGCGCCCCAGGAGACTGCCCCGGAGGAAAAACCCGCCCAGGAGCCGACCCCCAGCCAGGATACCGCCCAGTTGATCGAAAAGGATATTCTGGCGGCCTACGACGAGGAAAAGCCCGCCCAGCCGCTGCCGGCGGACACGGATTTTCGCTCCGAGTTCAAGCTGGATTTAGACGAGCTGAAGTTCGGCCGCAACTACGAGCCTGATAAATAAACGGGAAACCAAGCCATGCAGAGGCTCGCAGCGCAAGCCTCTGCATAGTTCATTCTGTCTTCGTGTCCTGCTGCCCCGGATTTTTATAGTACCCCCCGACTTTGCGTAGAGGTGGGGTCCTGCCCCACCCCCGGACATATGCCGCATATTTTGCAAACGATGTCATTGCGAGCCGTTGGCCGGCGTCACTGGCGCGGCGATCCGCAATACCCTCTGTACTGCGTGCGCCGCACCCCCTATCACAACCAAAAGGAGATCCCCCCATGGAAAAACCCATCATTGCCCTGCTGTACGACTTTGATAAAACCCTCTGCACCACCGACATGGAGGACTATACCTTTATTCCTGCCCTGGGCTATCAGCCCGCCGAGTTCTGGAAAAAGGCCAATACCTTTGGCTTCACCAACCGTATGGACGGCCTGCTGGCCTATATGTATACCATGATCGAGGAGTGCCGGGCGCAAAATATTCGTCTGGATCGTGATTTCCTGGTGCGCTGCGGCCACGGCATAGAGCTGTTCCCCGGGGTGAAGGATTGGTTTGGCCGCATCAACGCCTTCGGCCGGAGCCTGGGTGTGGATGTGGAGCACTATGTCATCTCCTCCGGCCTGCGGGAGATCATCGAGGGCAGCGGCATCAGCCACGAGTTTAAGGAGATTTACGCCTGCGAGTTTTTCTATAATGAGGAAGGTCTGGCTTCCTGGCCCAAGCTGGATGTTAATTTCACCAATAAGACCCAGTTTGTCTACCGCATCAATAAGGGCGTGCTGGACGTGTCCGACGACCGCACCCTGAACGCCTCCATGCCCGATGACAGCAAGCGCATCCCCTTTACCAACATGATCTACATTGGCGACGGCCTATCCGACGTACCCTGCATGAAGATGATGCGGTCCTACGGCGGTGAGGCCATCGCCGTGTATCAGGAGGAGAACCGCCAGGGGGTGGAGGATCTGCTGAGCAAGGGTCGGGTGGATTTCATTTTCCCTGCGGACTATCGGGCGGGCACGGCCCTGGAGAGCACCGTGCAGAACATCATCCGCAAAATGGCCATCGTGGACGCCCTGACCGAGGAGAATGCCCGCCAGCTCCGGCAGACCGGGCGGGGCGACCTGCCCTACCAGGCCAGCCTGTTTGAGTAACAAAAGACATGCGGCAGGCACCAAGCTCCTGCCGCACTCCGTCCTCATGAAAAAGCGTCCGGGACCCTCAGGTCCCGGACGCTTTTTGCCGCACAGCGCGCGGTATTTTACAGATAGTTCAGCGGATCCACGGCGGTGCCGTTGACATATACGCCAAAGTGGCAATGGCTGCCGGTGCTGATGCCGGTGGAGCCCATGTAGGCGATGAGCTGGCCCTTGTACACATGCTCACCGGAGCCAACCAGCAGGCTGCTGCAGTGGGCGTACAGGGTCACCATGCCGTTGCCGTGGTCAATGCGGATCCGGTAGCCGTAGCCGCCATCCCATCCGGAGGCAACCACGGTGCCGCCGTCGGCGGCGTAGATGGGCGTGCCGTACCTGGCTGCGATGTCCAGGGCGCCGTGGTTGGAGGAGGCCCCGGCCACGCCGATATCCCGGTAGCCGAAATAGGAGGTAATAATGCCGCTGCAGGGCCAGCGCAGGCTGCCCGTAGCCGCCCAGGAGGGCCGCTCCTTGGTGCCCCGGGCCTGCAGCTCCGGGGTGGGCTGGCTCAGGGTGACCGCTGCCACCACATCCCGGTTCACCTCGGCGCCGTTGATATAGGTGACGTTGGCGGTAACGTCCTCCTTGCCGTATACGCCGGGCTCCAGCACCTCGTAGTCACCCTCATAGATGGACGGGTCATCCTGGTATTCTACGCTGTAGGCCACATCCTGCAGATAGCTCTGCCGCTCCACATCCACCACTGTCAGGTAGGGAACAGCGTTGCTGATGGTCAGCGTATCGCCGGCGTGGATCAGGTCGGATTGGTAGCCGGGGTTCAGACTCAGGAGCCGTTCCACGCTCATCTCATGCTCCAGGGCGATGTCAAAGAATGTGTCCCCGCTCTGCACGGTGTAGGTCACGGCGCCCTCCTTGGTGGCGTTAAGCTTTTCGGCAATGTAGCCCAGGTTCATCATCAGGTCGGCGGACACATACTCCTGACGAATGTCCACATCCTCCACGAAATAGCACTCCACGGTCTGGTCGGTGATGTAGCCGGTTTTCAGCTGCTCCAGCAGCTCCTCCATGGCGCCCTCATACTCCGTGGCTGCCACAGGCTCGCCATCCACATACAGTACATAGCCGTAGGCCACCTCTCCCAGCTGTCGGGAGAGCTTTGCCTCAAACTCCTGCTTGGTCTGCACGGTGCTGCGGGGCACGATGCGGGTCTTTCGGGTCAGCAGGGAGGTGTCTACGGTGTAGCTGTCGTAGCCAAGGGTCTGGCAGGTAACGTCCTCAATATCCGCTGCCGCCTGGCGCACGACCCGGCCGGAGGCCACGGTGCCCAGATTCATGCCGTCATAGCTTACCGTTACACCGATGGTGTACAGACTCAGGGTCACAGCGATGGCGGCCACGGCCACAGCGGAGCCTAAAAACCAGGCCGGGTGCAGCTTGATCCGCTCAAAGAGCACCTGCCAGCGGTTTCCGGTCCGGATGCGGAAGCGGCGAATACGGTACAGTCGTTCCCGGAAGCGGCTGGCAAACCGGGGGATATTGCCCCAAATGAAGAGTATGGCCTGGGCCAGCTTGTGGTCCGACTCCGGAAAGCGCCGGGCTCTCCGCTCCCGCACCATAAAGCGCAGGGCCTGCCGCAGCTGTTCCCATTTCCGCCGCAGCAGCTGCACCGTCCGGCGGGCCAGACCCTGCAGATCTGTATAGCGCTGCAGCAGGTCCGGGTGCTCGCCCAAATACCATAATATTTTTTTCGGCCCTTCCAAAAGCCGCTCCAAAATTCTCATATAAAAAAACCATCCTAAAGGTTACAAAATAGTTACAAAATAACTATACCGCATTTTTCGCTCCACGTCAAGGCAAAAAGACCGGAAGATCTGCCTTTTTTGTGGTAAAAGTAAAAAATACCCGTTTACAATTCGTATAAAATGCGGTATAATTTACTCCTTGTATAAGAAAAGGAGAGGAAGGGACAACCTGATGGTAACTGATTTTTCCCGGACCTTGAGTCTGCTGCGGCAAGAGCGGGGCATATCCCAGCGCAAGGCGGCCTCGCAGCTGGGCATATCCCAGGCGCTGCTGAGCCACTATGAAAACGGCATCCGCGAGCCGGGCCTTGCGTTTGTGGTGAAGGCATGTGACTATTACCGTGTGTCGGCGGACTATCTGCTGGGCCGCACCTTGAGCCGGGACGGCGCCATTATCGTGGCGGACGACCTGTATGATTCCACGGACGAAAAGGGCAACCTTCGGGGCAGCATCATGGCCACCCTACAGAAAAAGCTGGTGGTAAACACCACCAACCTGCTCTTTGACCTGCTGGGCAAAACGGGCAACCGCAGCGCCATCACCGCCGCAGGCGACTATCTCAGCGGGGGGCTTTACCTGCTGCTGCGGCACCTGTACCGCCGAGGCGGGGGCAATGAGGAGCTGTTCGGCGTGGCTGCCGATGCCTTCGATGCCGGCGCGGTGGAGGCGGATATGGCTGCCAGCCGCATGCACTATCAGCTGGCCCTGCACGGGGCGGACGGTCAGTGTCCCAGCCTGACGGCTGAGTCCCTCACCGCCTATCCGGGCCTGGGACAGAGTGTGGCTCAGGTAGTGCATAACACCGATGAGCGCTGCAAAAAGCTGTCGGAGATATAGTGTAAGGTGTCATTATGAATTTACAGGGGCGGACGGCCCTGTCCGCCCAAACCGGACTTGTGCAAATTTCCCTGCGATAATCTATCGGCAAGCGGCGCACAGGGGTCGGCCTCCCGGACGACCTGAAACCGGGCTTGCACCGCACCTCATGCAAAAAACCATGTCATTGCGAAGCCAGTGCGCACCGCGCCCGTGGCAATCCGTAATACTAAAAACAAATTTCCATCATCGGAGGTCATAGTGTATGTACGATCAATCCCACATCCGCAACTTTTCTATCATCGCTCACATTGACCACGGCAAATCCAATCCCCAGTTTGCCTGAGGGCAAACCGGGGACCCCAATGGATTTATATTCCTCGGCGGAAGTGAATTCCGCCTGCGGCAAGGTTTTGCTGCGCAAAACGCTTGTACGCGCACCGCGCGGGCAGCGTGGATTTACCAAAGGAGGCATTTAAATATGTACGATCAATCCCACATCCGCAACTTTTCCATCATCGCCCACATTGACCACGGCAAATCCACCCTGGCAGACCGCCTGCTGGAGCTGTGTGACGCCGTGCCCGAGCGGGAGATGGAGAACCAGCTCCTGGACAACATGGACCTGGAGCGTGAGCGGGGCATCACCATCAAATCCCGGGCCGTCCACCTTTATTATAAAGCGAAAAACGGCGAGACCTATGCCCTGAACCTCATCGACACCCCGGGCCATGTGGACTTCAATTATGAGGTCTCCCGTTCCCTGGCTGCCTGCGAGGGCGCGGTGCTGGTGGTGGATGCCACCCAGGGCGTAGAGGCCCAGACCCTGGCCAATACCTACCTGGCCCTGGACCACGACCTGGAGATCCTCCCGGTTTTCAACAAGATCGACCTCCCTGCCGCCGACCCCCTGAAGGCCAAGCAGGAGGTGGAGGACATCATCGGCCTGCCGGCCCTGGATGCCCCGGAGATTTCCGCCAAAAACGGCGTGAATATCGATGCTGTCCTGGAGGACATCGTGGCAAACGTCCCCGCCCCCAGCGGCGACCCAAACGCCCCCCTCCAGGCCCTGGTGTTTGACAGCCAGTATGACCCCTATGTGGGCGTGGTGGTGTATTTCCGTATCCGCCAGGGCACCCTGCGCAAGGGCCAGACCATTCGCCTTATGGCCACCGGCGCCCAGTATACCATCCTGGAATGCGGCTACCTAAAGCCCCTGGGCAACGAGCCCACAGACGCATTGCAGGCCGGGGAGGTGGGCTACTTCACCGCCTCCATCAAGACCGTCAAGGACACCCAGGTGGGCGACACCGTTACCGACGCCGAAAACCCCGCCCCGGAGCCTCTGCCCGGCTACCGGCCCGCCCAGTCTATGGTCTACTGCGGCATCTACACCGAGGATGGCAGCAAGTATCCGGACCTGCGGGACGCCCTGGAAAAGCTCCAGCTCAACGATGCCTCCCTGACCTTTGAGCCGGAAAGCTCCGTAGCTCTAGGCTTCGGCTTCCGCTGCGGCTTTTTGGGGATGCTCCATATGGAGATCATCCAGGAGCGCCTGGAGCGGGAGTTCAACCTGGATCTGGTCACCACTCTCCCCTCCGTTATTTACCATGTATATAAGACCGACGGCACCCTGGTAAAGGTGGATAACCCCCACAATTATCCCGACCCCGCTGTTATCGAGCATGCCGAGGAGCCCTATGTGAAGGTCTCCATCATCGCCCCCAACGAGTATGTGGGCAATATCATGCCCATGTGTCAGGACCGCCGGGGTGAGTTCAAGGATATGCAGTATCTGGACACCCACCTGGTGGAGCTGCACTATCAGATGCCCCTGAATGAGATCATCTACGACTTCTTTGATACCCTCAAGGCCAATACCAAGGGCTACGCCAGCCTGGACTATGAGCTCTCCGGCTACCGGCCCAGCGACCTGGTGAAGGTGGACCTGCTCCTAAACGGCGACGGCGTGGATGCCCTGAGCTTTATTGCCCATAAGGATAAGGCCTATCCCCGGGCCCGCCGCCTGTGCGAAAAGCTGAAGGATAATATTCCCCGCCAGCTCTTTGAGGTGCCCATCCAGGCGGCCATCGGCGGCCGCATCATCGCCCGGGAAACGGTGAAGGCCATGCGCAAGGACGTCCTGGCCAAGTGCTACGGCGGCGATATCACCCGCAAGAAGAAGCTGCTGGAGAAGCAAAAGGAAGGCAAAAAGAAGATGCGGAATCTCGGCACCGTCCAGGTGCCCACAGAGGCCTTCATGGCGGTGCTGAAGCTGGATAGCGACTGATCTTTTTGCCTTCCGGCGTGCGGCAGCGCGCCCGCCGCTGTGCGGCGTGAAATGAAATAAAACTCACCTGTGAGAGGATCAAAGATCCTTTCACAAGCAAAAAGAAGATGCGGAATCTCGGCACCGTCCAGATGCCCACAGAGGCCTTCATGGCGGTGCTGAAGCTGGATAGTGACTGATCTTTTTGCCTTCCGGCGCGGGGCAGCGCGCCCGCCGCTGTGCGGCGTGAAATGAAATAAAACTCACCTGAGAGAGGATCAAAGATCCTTTCACAGGCAAAAAGAAGATGCGGAATTTGGGCACCGTCCAGGTGCCCACAGAGGCCTTCATGGCGGTGCTGAAGCTGGATAGCGACTGATCCTTTTGCCCCCTGGCGCGGGAAGCACGTCGCCGCCTGCTGGCACAAAAATTACAATCCTATTACCGGGAAAACGGAGCTTCTCCGGCAATCCATGAGAAGGTGTAACGTTTGAATTTTACATCTGCTGGGGCCTGGCCTATGGTATTTTGTGCGTCATAGAGCGCACACCCCGGTTTAAGCGTCTGCAGAGCCGCCGCTGGAGAGCTGCGACCTGTCCCTGGCCGATACGGTGACCATAACGGGCGGCACCGCGGAGGAGCTGCCGGACCTAATTCAGACCTGTGGGACGGCGTCCTATATCTTTTTTGAATAAAAAGAAAGACTCCATCTCGGGGAACTGGACAGCAGGGGAAAACAGCTGTATAATATATGCACCATGGATCCTGTGGATCGATGGCATTGTGCAAAAGTGAGAGGAGAACGGAAATGAAACGCGAAGTATTGCTGTTGGGCGACCCGGCCCTGTACGAGGTCAGCGCCGCCGTCACCCGGGGGGAGCTGGAGCAGCTGCGCCCGGATATTGAGGATATGTTTGAGTGCCTGCAGGATGCGGGCTTTGGCCACGGCATCTCGGCCCCGCAGATCGGCATCCGCAAGCGCCTGATTTGTCTGGACCTGGACGGCGTGCGCCGGGTCATCGTGAACCCCACCCTGGAGCTGGTGGGCAGCGAGACCATGGAGCTTATGGATGATTGCCTGTGCTTCCCCGGGCTGCTGGTGAAGGTGCGGCGCAACCGCCGCTGCATTGTCCGCTACCGTGATGAAAACTGGCAGGTACAGGAGCTTGCCTGTGAGGACTATCTCTCTGAGCTGATCCAGCACGAGTATGACCATCTCAACGGTGTCCTGGCCACCATGCGCGCCGTGGACGGCAAGGCCTTCGTGATGAAAAAGCCCGCCGCCAAGTAATAAAAGAAAAAGCAGCCGCCCATGAACTGCGCCC
>DPPB01000030.1:0-832 GCA_003539495.1 Oscillibacter sp.
ACCCGGTTGATGGCGCTGGTCAACTCGCCCTTCTCGTATAAATCCCGCAGATGGCGGAAATGGCCCTCGTACTGATAGCAGCGCAGGGAGTGCTGGATGTTGCGGGCGATGGCGGTGTACACATATTCGTCGGTGCTTTCCTNNGCCGCGTGAACATCGTCCAGCGCCACGGTCTGCTCTGCCCTGTTGCGGATCTCCAGCAGCTTCCGCAGGCTGTCTGTGACAAGCGCAAGGTCGATGCGGTCGAGGATGTCCGTCGGGTTCTTCCGATCCCGGCGCAGATTGCTGGCGGAAATACCAAGGTCGTGGGACTTCCAATCCTGCGACAGCACCTCCAGCGTGAAGCGGTGGTTGATGTCCTCCACCACCCGGTTGATGGCGCTGGTCAGCTCGCCCTTCTCATATAAATCCCGCAGATGGCGAAAATGTCCCTCATACTGATAGCAGCGCAGAGAGTGCTGGATGTTGCGGGCAATGGCGGTGTCCACGTATTCGTCGGTACTTTCCTTGCTGGCAAACGTGGAGGTCTCGTTGTAGTGAACACCGCCGAGACTCATGGTGCCGCCGTAGCGGATATACTCGTCGATGCCGTGAACGCCGAGGACGGATTCAAACTCACGGTAAGGGATGAATGTGGTGTGCAGCAGGATGCAGCGGTCATAAAGCTGCTCGTCCTCTGTAAAGAGGAAGCCCAGCGAGTCCGTGCCGGAGAGCACGATCTTCATGCCGCAGGCCGCGAACACATCAGAAAACAGCGCCGCGCCCTCGATAAAATCCTCCATCAGCGTCACTTCGTCGAGGAACACATAGCGAAAGCCCTGCGCTTCCAATG
>DPPB01000030.1:1093-14530 GCA_003539495.1 Oscillibacter sp.
GTGATCTGAATGAACGCTGCCTTGGCAAGCTCTGCGTCGTTCATCTCCGCAAAAATCTGGCGGATCATGGTGGTTTTCCCCGTCCGGCGCAGGCCGTAGAGAATGAACACCTTGTCCTGCGGCTCACCGTAGACAAAGTCGTGCAGCTGCCGGAAGCACTCGCGCCTGCGATAGCCGCGAACAGATGTCGCAAAGGAACGCAGCGCCTCGCCGGTGCGGACATTGGTGGTAAACGCGGAAGGGTTCGCAGATTTCGCCTTGGGCAGCTGCTTTTTCAGCGCCTTCAGCTTACGCTCCAGTTCCTTCCGCCGCTCGATTTGGGCGCGGAAATTCTCCAATTCGTCAGCAGGAATATACTTCTCCCGCCGCTTTTTGTTCTCCGTCCAACGGTGGTAGAAATAGTCCTTGCCTCCGACGGTTTTCTTCGTAACAGAGCCAGCGGGCAAAGCAGAAATCTGCTGTTCCAGCTCCGCCGCCTGTGCCTGCATTTCCGATAACTCCATAGCGCACCTCCTGTGAGATACTATTCTATGCAGAATTATACCCCATTATACCCTCGAAATCAAGGGTATAATGGGGTATATAAACAAGAGAAAGCCTCGAAAGGTCTTCTAGATAACTTGTTCATTTCGAAAACTGTTCTCGCAAGGATATCAAGAGTGTTGATAGCGCTGATGCATACTCGTCACCATTAAATTGGAGATACTTTATTTGAGAAATCAATGCTGGAGGTGCAGAATCATCAATAATGATCGGATATATTACGCAGGATTTATCATGAAGCGCTTTTCCGTAAAAGGCGCCCCACTCATCTGTACAACACACTGATTTCAGGTAGTCCTTAGAGATTATCATGATAAGAGCTTTACTTTCGCATAATCCTGTGCTGATTTTTTCGAAAATTCTCTCGCCGATGTTTATTGACCAATCATCTAAAAACACAGAAAAACCTGCATCCATTAAATCTGTAGCAATGGCCCTAGAAAAAGCCAAATCAACAGAAGAATGGGATATAAAGACTTCGGTTTTATTTTGAACCTGGAATTTTTGCATAGAGCGAAGATGTCTCGCAGTCAGCATGTCAGAGCAAAAAACTCTCTCGTGTAACAACATGATTTCTTCTTCGGCCGGCAGATGCTCCAAGCTACAGTTTTTATACAGTTCGTGATCAATATCAGATAATCTCTCTGCAAGGCATGCTGTCGGTATAACAGATGTTGCTGCTGATTGGCTGACTTTATAATAACCGCTACAGTAAGTCGGCACATTGGGATAGACGATTAGTTTATCATCCATATCGGTATCATCATAATATCCTATTCTCCCTTTATATGGGCCTCTTCTAATGAGTATGGGGCCATAGTTTGTTATTTTCTCCATGTCATTCTCTCTCGTATATTTTGAATGCTAACGGCTATTTTCTTTTAACCTTCTAACATCGCATTTACTTCCATAGCTTTTTCTGATAGGCTCTGGCAATTCCGCAAAAGTCCTAAATAGAACATTTTTACATCTAAATCGCCAATGATGTATCGTACCTGGCTGTTGCTTAGCGCAATTTCAAATATTGCTTCACGTTCTTCTTGTGTCCACGTTTCAATACGCCGCATTTTCTCTATTGTTGCATGTGTACTAGCAAAGCTACGGCTACTTTCCAATTCTATCAACAGTTCAATCTTTTCTTTTTGATCATCGCTGTTCTGCCTATCAACTCTAATCTGCTCATTTTTACAGTCAAAAAACTTAGATTCCAGTGCTTCATTCTTAGCTGTTCGATCAATTATTGCTTTAATAAGCTCATCCAATTCTGCTCCATCTGAATAATCAGCCATTGCGTAGTAACGAATGCGATTATCTCGCATCATTTTATATACCTTGGCTTTATCATGAGTCACTGCACTATAGACGCCAATTGAATGTCCCCCGTAGGTATTAACAAGTTTCATGCACGGGATATCCGTATCGCTATCACCGATATACACCATATTGCGGAAGGGAACACGTATTTCGTCTGGAGCGAATGAATCGTTTACACCCGGATCGTTGATATCCAAAACGCCTTTTTCGATACGAAACAAGAATTGAGTCTTATTTGTATAGTTGACAACTTGTGCCGGCCATTCTGCTACCCCATCTGAATCATAATAAAAGGAACTCGCATATATTCTTTTGAATGCACCATTTTTCGCAACAGATGTCCCTTCAATCATTTCCTTCAGACCTGACGAGATAATATAGTGCTCAACAATAACGCCGTGTTCCGCTCCATATGTACGGATGCGTTCAAACCAATCCTCAACACCGGGAAATAGGCTAACCTTTGCTCCATAGTTTTCAAGGTTTTCACGCGTGAACACGAGTTTTCCAGCCGCTTTCTTTTTCATCAAAAGCATATAAGCCAGATTCTGATCCATATCATTTTGGCTCGCCAGTCCATTTGATTCTGTCCAAAATTCTCCCACATCATATCCAACAGATTGGATATACCCCTGTGCCTGCATATCGTCTGGCGACAATGTTTTATCAAAATCGTAGCATATTGCAAGCACAGGCTTATCTTCCTTACGCTCTCTTGTATACTGATTCGATGACATAGTGTACTCCTTTCTATCCACTGTAGATTGATTTTTATATTGCGACTTTTCCGATATAGAAGACGCGAAATCTTACCCCACTACCAACTTATTTGTCTTCTTCAAGAACTTCGCCGGGATCGGACGATCCAGCTGCCACGTAATATTCATCGGCCTGCTGCCCTCGTGCTTCACGTAGTTCGCCATTCCCAGATAGGTGTACGCTTCCGCACCGCTGGTCATACGGTCCGACTTAAACTCACGCACAAACAGCAGCACCTTGCTGCCGCGTTCCTTGTGGTGGATATAGCGCTGGCCGGTGGGCGAATTTTCTGCCGTGGTGCTCTGGCTCTGCCAATGGAACAAGCTCTCATTGATGGAATAATCGTTGTACATGGTGGTGGGCGAGTAGTCCTTGCCCGCCTTGTTCAGCGTCACAAAGAACACGTCGATGTTTTTCTCCGGCAGCCACTTCACACCCTCACGAACGGTGGACGGCTTCATAAAGTCCAGCGCCACCAAGAGCTGGTCGCGGGTATAGGTGCAGTGCAGATCCAGCGGGCAGTCGAAGCCCAACTCCACCGGCTCGTCGATGAAGTCGATCTGCTCGAAGCGATAGCGCAGCAGCTCCAATATCTCACCGAGCAGAACTGTGCTGTCAGACAGGGCATAGAGGTTACTAAGCACCTCTTCGTCGTCCCAGTCCTCCACAGCCTTACCCCAGACGGTGATGTAAAACATCTGCATCATCCGCTTTTCCACATCCGGAAGCGCTGCAAAATCAAGGTTGTCCAAACGCGGAAGGACGTCCAACAGGAACGAAATCCAGCGGTGGGAATCAGCCACAGCAAGCTTTGCAAACGCTTTGGTCAGGATGTCCTCCAGCGGCTCCGAAAAGTCCTCGATGGCATCCGCTCTGGCACAAATGCGAGAGAAGGAGGAAAACTTGTAGATCGCCCGTGGGTCAAGGTGGTAGTAATCCAAGAAGTTTTTAAGCGTCAGCTCCAGCCCACTGTCCTCCGCAAAGGAGGCTGCACGAGCCACCAACCCAGACGTATTGCCATAGGATGCGCGGATATTCTCCAAAATGTATTTGGCTGCCTTCTTCTCCAGCTGGATATAGCAGCCCTTGGGGACGGACACAAAGCCGTCTTTGATTTCACGGCTCACACTGCGCGTCGCATTTGACAGCAGCGCCGCAAATTTATCCTCGAAATTGTACCTTCGATTCGCCTGACCAATGAAGTCCAGCACGGTCAGGCATTCCTTGTCCTCAGATAGACGCAGGCCACGTCCGAGCTGCTGCAAGAAAATCGTCAACGACTCCGTGGGGCGCAGAAAAAGAACAGTATTGACTTCCGGAATATCCACGCCCTCGTTGTAGATGTCCACGACGAAAATGAACCGCACATCGCCGGACACCAAGCGCCGCTTGGCCGCCGCTCTTTCCTCGTCCGAAGATTGCCCGGTGAGGCACATGGACGGGATGTTGTGGTCGTTAAAATAGCGGCACATAAATTCCGCGTGATCTACCGTTACACAGAAGCCGAGACCCTTCACCTCGTCAATGTCCGTCACATATTTCAGCAGTGCCGTCACCACATGGCCAGCGCGGCGGTCGGCAACCGCCCCGCTGAACGTGTAGATGTGCTCCAGCTCGCTCTTTTGGTAGCCACCGGCAGACCATTTGAGCGTATCCAAATCCACCGTATCGGTAACGCCAAAATACTGGAACGGGCACAGGAGCTTTCGGTCAATGGCTTCCGGCAGACGGATCTCCGCTGCAATGCGATTATGGAAGTAGGGCAGGATACTCTTGCCGTCCATACGTTCTGGAGTAGCGGTCAAGCCCAGCAGGATGCGCGGCTGGTAGTAGGACAACAACTTCTGGTAAGTCGGCGCGGCGGCATGGTGGAATTCGTCCACGATGATGTAATCGTAAAAATCGGGACTCGTCTTTTCCGTGAAGCTCTGTGAGTTGAAGGTCTGAATGGACAGAAACAGGTTGTCGATGCTCTCTGGCTTATAGTTGCCCACAAACAGCTCACCAAAGTTTGCGTCCTTGAGCACGGCGCGGAAGGTGTACAAGCTCTGCTTGAGGATTTCCTCCCGGTGCGCCACAAAGAGCAGGCGGCAAGGTCTATCCAGATTCTGCTTACGGAAGCGCTTGTAGTCCAATGCCGAAGTGACCGTCTTGCCGGTACCGGTGGCCGCCACCACCAGATTGCGCGTATAGCCACGGACAGTGCGCTCTGCCTCCAGCTTGTCCAAAATCTCCTGCTGGTAGGAATAGGGGATGATGTCCATGGTGTAGACATCGGCATTGTTGGTGTCGAAATATTTTTCCGCCTTCAATGCCCGTGCCAAGCGCTCTCGCTGATCCTCCGCGTAGTACTCAAATTCGCGGTCATTCCAGTAATACTCAAAGGTAGCGGCGATCTTGTCGATAGTTTCGGGCAAGTCGCGTTTCGTTACCTTGGTGTTCCATTCAAGGCCGCTGGTCAATGCGGCATTGGACAGGTTGGACGAGCCCACATAAGCCGTCGTGAAGCCGGTTTCGCGGTAAAAGATATATGCCTTGGCGTGGAGGCGGGTCGTCTTGGTGTTGTAGCTGACCTTGATGTGCGTATTGGGCAGCTTTCGAAGCTCCTCAATGGCTTTCACATCGGTAGCGCCCATGTAAGAGGTGGTGATGATGCGGAGCTCGCCGCCGTTTTGCGTGAATTCCCGCAGCTCGTCCATGATAAGCCGCAGGCCGCTCCATTTGATGAAGGACACCAGCATATCGATCCGATCAGCCGAGACGATTTCCTTTTTGAGCTCGGTAAACATCTGCGGCTCATGCACAGCCCCGGTGAAAAGTGAGCTTTGTGCGATGGAGGTTTCCGGACGGATGATCTCGGCCCTTTCGTCCAGTGCCAGCACATTGTTTTTCTTATCAAAAAGTGCAAGAAACTGCTCCGCACGCTGGTCAACGCCCAGCGTGGCAAAGTCAGCTTATTTCGTTGTATTTTGAATGAGATTAACGATCTGGTTGGTCAGCCCGATCTGGGCAGAAATATCCCCGCCGTTGTCCAGCACGTTATCCAAGCCCTTTTGAACCACATCTGCCAGATACTGCGCCAGCACTTTGGAAGCCTCGGCTCTGTCAATAGGCGCAACAGACTTGCGGGCCTCCGGAATCTCCGCAAGCTCGCCCGTCAAGGCGTTATTGATGACTTGTTCATATAGGCCGGGGTGTAACATACAAATACCTCAAATCTAAAACTATATTATAGCTTCCATCGGCACAAAGCGTTTTTCAAATACATTGAAGGGAATTTCGACACTTTTCCATGTTCCAAGTCCCGCCTCTTTCGGGATGTGAGGTTCGACATCTCCTACCGAAACCGATGCAAACATGCGCTGTTCCCCTACTAACCATAGGTAAAAGCAATATGTAGAGTTCTTATGTTGCGTTGTAGCGGTTTCCCATTCGTATCTTGATATGATCATTGTCGCACCGCTCATTAATTGTTCAGAACATTTTACCTCAATTAAAAGTTGCTCATCCGGAACATCAGTATCTTTGCAGGAGATAATGTCATACCCGGCCAAATTACTTTCAAAAGAAATCCATCTTGGCTCTTTGCCCGTACGCATCTTCTCATATTTCATTGTAAGCCGCTCTCCGACTCTACCTGTTTTATCTAAATGTAAGTTTCTTGAACTTCGCACATGTTCGGCAATAGTATCCCACCACTCAACGATCTCCGATTGCGGATCCGTTTCCATTAGGCCAGCATTTTCAAAACACCGCTTTTCATCCGGAGACATAAAATAGTATGCTTCTCTTCGGCCGTATGGAATTCTGTTAATCCAAATCGGTTTCCATGTGTAAATATACTCTTGCAGAATTTTGCGCCACAACTCACCACTCACGTTTCGTCCGTCAAATTGGGTCAGAATATATTCACCTTTTTTTGTGAACGAAACTTCTTGTTTTTCAACATTTAGCCATCCAAGTTTCTGGGCAAATGATATCGCGTCCGCAAGCCTAATACCGTAGGTAATGCGACCAGATGATAACTTATCTAGATGGGTGCACTTCAGGCTTTGTATTCTTACCATAGCAAGAAGAGTCTCTGCCACTAGTCCCGTAGAAATATACGCTTTCATACATCTGTTCCTCCAAAGAAATATCGGAGGATTTCATCAGCATCCTCGGAAGAAATACCTTCATCACCAAAATACTCATAGTCGTATGGCACAACATCCACGTTAAGTGATGTATCACGTAATGCCTGTGACATGCGTTGGACTTTGTCTTGTAACCGTTTTCGGACTACTTGATCTATTGTGTTCGCACACTCAACAATTTCAACACATGGTGTCTGGTGTTTTTGTAATCCGAGTCGATGAATTCTATCTTCAGACTGCAAGTATTGTGCGGCGTTGAATGACCTATCAATGTATATAGCATTCTGGCACACCTTGTGCAAGCTGATACCTTCTGAAGCCGCCGCAGGATTTGCGACTAAAACCCATTTATTGGGGTTATTGTGGAACTCTTTGATCTTCCATTCACGAGTATCATTGTCTTCCTCATCACCAGCATCCACGCCACCATGAATATAGTCTGCTCCCAAATCGGCCAACCTCGTTGCAATCAGCTCAACATTTTCGACAAAAGTTGACCAAATAATCACTTTTTTCCCTTCTGCCGCAAGCTGTCTTGCTCTACCGCAAGCATATTCTATTTTAGGGCCATTGTTCTGGCTAAGCAACTTACCCATTCTTTCGTCAAAGGCAAACTCCATATCCCTTGCTAAAAGTGCAGGATTGGATACAAACTGCATTACTTTCATCGTTCTTTTCCCAATCTCACGTAATGAGTACTTTGACGCATCGGATATCACAGGGATCAAGTTCCGTTTAACCTCAGACTTGAGTGTTCGATAAATCTGTTCCTGCAGGGCATCCATAGGAAGAGTGATTAATCTATGCTCTACTTCCGGAATGCCCAACTGCCCTTTTGTTGTTCGAACATAAACCGGTTGTAATGCCTCTATAGCATCCTCCTCAGTTACCTTCTTCTCTGGATACAAAAAATTGAGCTGAGGGATCAGATCTTTTTGGCTTTGCGGCATGGGGGTACCACTCATTATGAGCTTGCGTTTTGGAAGATATGAAATCTCCAAAATTGCTTCGGCACTGACACCTATTTTCCCGCTTTTTATTCTATGACTCTCATCCAGAAACATAAAGGTTGGATGGCTCTGAAGTAGCTTTTGTATTAAGTTCTTCACGCGAGGATATTGCTGATAGGTAATGAGCATGTATTTAGGGTTATCACGCAACTTAAGTTCAATGCTCTGTTCTCCACCCCTTAGTCTTACGAAGCTCTGTTTCTCACTCGGAACACACTCCGCCAGCTGTTCTTCCCACGCTCCAAATGCATTTTTAGGCGCAACGACTAATAAACGATCATCTGAATCTGCATTCAAGAAGAAATATGCCAACGCCTCAGTAGTTTTACCTGCACCTGGCACTGAAAATGTTGCACCTGCCGGAAGCACGCCTAATTTTGATAGGTTGTTTCTTTGATTATCCGTTAATCGTCTTAAAAAGCCTCGTGAAGCAAGTTTCGCTCGAATCTGTTTTTCTGTTAGCGGAGTCTGTTTAATTGCATAGCTATATGAATGCACATTGGCTTCACGCAGCTTCGAACTGACCTCCGATGACAAAACAACATCGATAGCGTGCCCTTTTGCAAATTTAGCGATTTCTGACCTGACGACAATGAATGCCCGCCACGGAATATATACAATGTCCTCATATTGCAATATTTCTGTTGTAAAGTCAGCCAATATTCTTAAAAAACTCTTCCACACATGAATGGGGATATTCTCTTGCTTCAGTAATGCTTCTTGGCGGTACGCATTAAAATCGATATAAAGTCTCATTGTTGATCCAACCATTCTCTTATGTAATCAACCTTTTCATCGATAGTTTCTAGCTGCTTTTTAACGCCATCAATGTTCACCTTGCGATCATTAATTCCGTTGTCAATTGCATTTTGAAGCGCACTGACAGCTTTGGACAACTGAAGCAATAAATAGTTCTCTGCGTGCTTCTCGTGCTTAAGCTGTTTCTGCACTTCGATGACAGTGCGAGTTGTTTTTTGGATCGCTACTGCATCATCGTTTTCCTTAATAGCGGCAACCACCTGACTTGCTCGTTCTACCTCAATCGGTTCGTCACCCGCAAGCAGATCAATATTACTGTCTTCGTGCCCCGTTTGCCCTTCTGTGAGCATTTTCTGCGCCAGTTCCTGCTCGATATGTGCCAAGTTGTCTGCAATATCGGGAATCAATTCGTATAATCGGCCTTCTTTGCTTCCCGATGTAATAAAGGAAAATGCTAATGACTCAAATAGTTCCTTTTCTCCTTGAGTTTGTAATTTCTTTCTCCCTTTTACCATCTGTTCAAAGGCGTAGTAGTCTTTGTCTACCAAAGACCACTGGTCGGTCTTACCGATGCTGATAAGGTATTGTTCTGCATAGTCTCTGGCATCCATAAGCAAATGCAGCGCTTGCGTGCTTTTTCCATAAGATTTCGCAACATCACCATCACGTTTTCCGTTTTGGATATCTTCTTTCGCCATCAGCGCAATTGCGTGCCAATGATATTCAGCCCGCATGGGATTTTGAATCTGAAGGCGCTTTTCCAGCTCTTCGATATCACGTTCATCACAGAGAGGCAAAATTGCAATACTAATTGTCTGAAAATGTTTGTATCGATTTTGGTCACTATAATACAATGATCTCCATGCACAGAGTCTACGATTACCGTTTACAACAACGCCTTCACTAGTACATACAATTGGCTCAGTCTGCTGCATATACTCGCTCTTAAAGGCTTTGAGCAAATCTTCCTCTTCTACAAGCTTATAAAGAATGTCGTGCTGTGCAGATTGCGCAGCAAAAGAATCATGATCACATTTGAAAAGATCTGCCGGAGCATCCGGATTAAGGGCTAAATACTCCCGTTGAAAAGACCTTGTACGGCCGTTTGCCAGTCGATATACAGGGAAGTCAATTCGAACAGTAATGACTGGAATATCTTGATATTTACCCTGAAATTCAATTCCGTGAAACCGTTTGCAATCAGCAACTTTTGTTTTAATTTCGCTTATCCTCTGAAGGATCGGCGCACCAAAGCGCTCATGACTACGAATGTCTTGAGAAATCATGCTTGTCCTCCTTATTCGTAAAAACCGATCACCACAACCGGCATTGTAATTACCTGATTAAAAATGGGGAGTTCACGTTCTAACCGTTCGAGCGACGCAACATTACCGCCAAATGAACGCGCCGCCTTAACGGTTGGCAAGATCACTATGCCTGCCTTGATCGTTTCCCGCATATACAATGCTTGCAGTTTTAATAAGTCAGCATATATTCTGCTTACATTTCCAGTCTGCATGCATAGGCCAATATCTCCACGCATCGATGTAATATTAATCTTTGACGTGCGATCCAAGTAGATATTATCCGACCATCCTAATTCTTTGAGTTTTACGGGGATATATGTTCTGAAATCTTTGATTGCATACTTTCTGAGACCTATATCCGCATCCTGAAGAACGCCACATATCTCATCAACGAACTTCTTTGGAACAACATCGCGGCCACTCCGATGACTTTTTACAACGGTATGCATCATTTCGTTCCTCCCCTCCATTCTTCTGGCACTTTTGAAAGTGCACTCTGGCCAGGATCATAAATAGGCTGATCGTAAGGCCGATATCTAACGGTGCCCGCAACGGTGGCATTTAAACGTTCTCTTCCCGTTTCAATATATTCTTTAATCACTTCACATCCCCAGAAATTGCGCTTATGCAAAAGTGCCGCCACTCCAGTCGAAGCCACTCCACAAAAAGGGTCGAAGACAAGTTCGCCCTCATTTGTCAAAGCCAGCACAAGGCGTTCAATCAATCCAACAGGAAATTGACAGGGGTGAATAGTTTTTTCTACGTGATTTCCTTTAACATTTGGGATATCCCAGACATCTTCAGGGTTCTTACCGAGCGGATTTCCTGAAAGTTGTCCTTTGTTCGGCCCTTTGAAGGATCTTTTCCCGGGATATTTGGCAGGTATCCGCACATCATCCAGATTAAAAACGTAATCATCTGTTTTGGTATACCAAAGAACTACCTCATACCTACCACTAAATCTTTTTTTGCTGTGAAGCCCGTGCCCAAATCTCCAGATGATTCGATTTCTGAGTTGCATACCTAACTGCTTAAAAATAGGAGCAAACTCAAAATCTAACGGAACAATACTTCCGTTATCTACATAATTTCCCACTTGCCAGCAAATACTTCCACTCGGCTTTAAACGTAAATATATTTTCTCTAAGATGCGTTTTTGCCATGCGACATACTCATCCAATGGCATCTGGTTTTCGTACTCTTTCCCAATGTTGTATGGAGGTGAGGTTACAACCAAATCGAAAAGAGGTTCTACTGGCAACGCGTCTAAAAGTTTCTCTACGTCCATCAAGTAGAGACTTGTTTTAGCTTCGGTTGATATGTCTTTGACCCGTGATATTACGGGAATGTCCTGCAACATAATCATTGCTCCATTCATATTTTTTGCTCATCACCTTTAACAACTGTGAGAATTATCGCTTGGTGAAACGACCATTGGGATCGAGCTGTAAACCAAGGTGTCCGTGCGCTCATTCGCACCCTTGAGGTGAAATGCATCCAATTATTTCGAGTCAGAGTTGCCGATCATACCTGTGACTCATTTTTGCTTTCGGTGTTTTTCTTAATATACTTTCCGTTCTTGATTCTCGCGTCTGTTGGTTTTACAGCATCGTCTGGAATGGCCCAGAATGCACCTATCCGCATTGCGCCCGGTATACGTTCCTCTCCACATAAAATCTGTATACGGCGGGTTGAGATACCCCATTTTTCAGCAGTTTGTGAAACGGACAGATAATTCATAGGCAGCACCTCTGTTACAGTTTTACCCTCATGTTTTTATAAAAATCCAGTATCAATTATAATCGAAAATGCGAATAAAGGCAAGAACTTTCCCACAAAGTTCGACATATATTTCCAACTTGGAATAAGGGCTTGGGATACTCCCAAAATCGCCGTGTGTCCGGACAGCGGCTGTGCTTGCTATTCTCTCAAATCTCAGTTTTTCTCGTCCCCATGCCGCTCTTTCTCTCCACCGAAATCTATGCTATACTGTAAGAAAATCAGCGGAAGGAGGGCTTATTCGTGGCGTTAAAACGGGTATTTGGCGGGTTTTATACGCGGTACGACGGAAAGCTCATCTTCGTTGTCCGGGTGCTGAAGGACATCGACACCGGCGAGTCCATCGTGGTCTGCAAGGATGCCAGCTTTGCCAAAGAAGACAACGAGCATTACTACCTCATCCGGTACGCCTCCTTCTGCGAACAGGTCGAAGTCGATGGTGTGCTGCGGGATAAATACGTCCGTCAGACCCGGCGTGAGATCGACGAAGGCACCGTCCGCGAAGTGTATGAGGACGGCTTTCCGGAGCCCAAGAGCAAGCCCTTCACTTACGTTGATGACGAGTACGCAGAGCGCGCCGTCCGTTGCAGCAAAACCTACTACGAGTACGCCAAGGACATCTGCGAAAACTACCGGATGGATCTGCGGCGATACAAGCTCATCCGGGAACGGAAGCAGTACATCGGCATATCCAACCGCGAGGCATATCAGGCCATGTGCGAGGATCTTGCGTTTGCCCAGCAGTCGCTCAAAACAGTGCTCAACGACTACGCCGATCTCTTCCGGAAACGTTTCTCCGAGGGGCTGTCCATCCGCAAAGCAGCGGATGCTATGCAGCAGAATCGCGGCGTGATCGAGCGTCGGCAGGCTGCACTCTACCGGGCGTTTGCCCAGCTCTTACAGCAGCGGGACGCGGCAGATGGTGTCTGTCGGCTGATGCGGAAAACTGAATACGACCAAGGGAATATAGAGGATTTGCTCGAATAATTGATGCAAAAAAGAAGCGCTTGTCGTAGTGGCAAGCGCTTCTTTTTTGCCCTCGTTGTGACAAAACCGTGACACTCCGATTTATTTTGTCCGTTGGTTATATAGAAGGGGAAATATTTCTCTCTTGCCCCCTGTTTTTCTCTCGAAAATTGTCCGTTGTAAAGTGAAAGGCAAACAGCTTCGCTTCCAAACCACCATTCAAACAAAGTTTTTCAAAATCGAAAGGAGAACCACCATGATCACTTACTACAACCGCACCCGCATGACTGCTGTCCCCACGGGGCTGCTGCAAGACACGCACCTCTCCGTCGAGGCAAAAGGCTTCGCCGCAATCCTCTACGCCTTTGATGAAGGCTTTGAGCTGTCGGAGTTGGCCTCTCAGCTCAACATGCCGGAGGAAAGAATTTTCGATGTCCTCAAGGAATTGGCCGATACGGATTATCTGCAAATCCAAAAGGAAGACAACGATGAATTTTGTCTGGAACTGAGGGGGAAGTAACACATGCCGGACCGCACGCGACCCATCCGCAAGGAAATCTGCCTGAACGAGCAGGAACTGAATCTCATCCAACACAAGATGCGCCAGTTGGGGACGCACAACTTCGGCGCTTACGCCCGGAAGATGCTCATCGACGGCTACATCATTAAGGTCGATTACACCGAGCAGAAAAAGTTAGCTGCCGCCGTCAGCCGTGCCGCAACAAACATCAACCATGTCTGCCGCCGCATCAACAGCACCGGGCGCTGCTATGAGGACGACGTTGCCGAGCTAAAAGCACGGCAAGCCGAAATCTGGGAATTGCTGAAAGTATGGCAGAAAGACGAGCTTTGACCACAACGGGA
>DPPB01000030.1:14750-43320 GCA_003539495.1 Oscillibacter sp.
GTGGACAAGCTGACGCTCCGGAGTGTACCGCAGCCGGATTTCAGGACGACGGTTTTCGTGCCCTCCATCAGGGCTGAAATTCATCCTCTAACTAATAAGAAATAAATCAAGATACAAAAAAATCATCCATCAATCAATCAACACAAAAATGGATGGATTGATGGATGGGACAGGAGGTCATATGAAAACTTTTTGCAAGCTCACGGCGCAGAGCCCAGCGGCGTCCTATGTGCCGCTTCCAAGGTTCCTTCTCCAAGACGAAGCCCTGCGGGACATCAGCAACGACGCCAAGGTGCTCTATGCGCTGCTGCTGGACAGAGCCAGCATTTCCCGACAGAACGGCTACGTCGAGCCGGACGGCACAATTCGGCTGTACTTCACCTTGGAGCAGGCGCAGACGAAGCTCCACCGCAGCCGTCAGAGCGCCACGCGGATATTCCGGGAGTTGGAGTACAGCGGCTTGATTATCCGAAAAAAGCAGGGCTTGGGCAAGCCCGCGCTTATTACGCTGAACTACCCAGCGGACGCAAAGCTCATCGCAAAGGAGGGCGAAGATGCACAAGCTTGACCCCATCGAGCGGCTGCCGGACGGCTCGCTCTTCCGCCTGACGCCGGGACAGCTCCGCAGCGTGCGCGGACTTACGAAGCGCTGCTGCAACTTCTTGGATGGCGAGTGCCTGCTGCTGGACAGCGTTTGCCCGCAGTTTATCTCCCGCAGCCTGATCTGCCGGTGGTTCCGCCACGCTGTGCTGCCCCAGCAACCCAAGCTGGAACAGGCCATCCTCAGACCCAAGAAGCTGTGCCGCTGCGAAGTCTGCGGCACGGGCATTCTCGCCCGCTCCGGCAGGACAAAATACTGCCCCGCCTGCGCCAGGGAGGTTCATCGCCAGCAGAAGGCGAAATCCGCCCGTAAGCGGCGCTTGGGCGTAGACAATTTGGGGGCGAAAAGCCCTTGAACTGCAAGCATTCCCGCACCGCCAAAGCCGCGTGGCAATACGATTTCCCTCGCGGCCGCGAAATTGAATTCTATTTGTCTACATAGACGCCGGAACACACGCATAGATTGAAGCAGAAAACGCTCTGGAAAGGAGGGCAGCCATGGAAGTATTTCTGATCTTCCCGAAATCAAAGCAGGCGCAGCAGGAGCTTGGGCAGGAGCTGGCGAAGTTCCAGTCCGAGCAAGCGCTGAAAAATGTCCAGAAGCTGCCCTGCTCCACGGAGCAGAAGCTAGAACTGGTAGACGCCGCCGTGAAGCATCTGAAAGCGCAGCAATAATACATAGCAGACGAGCAGACCGGCATTCAACGCCGGTCTGCCCGTTTTTCATATGTTTCTCGCTGAATTTGGCCCCACAAGGTTTATATAGAGCTGCGCGATGGCTTCAAGCTCCCGCTGAGCGCAAGGTCAGTCACGCTGATAGATTGCCTCCAACCGTTTTCTGGATTCCACCAGTGTGTAGGCAGGTGCGCGGGAAAGCCGAGCGGTCTCTGCTGCCTCCAGCTTTGCGCGCAGCTTCAAGGTTTCCTCACGCTGTTCGGCTTTTTCATTCGCCAGATCAGAGATCATGCTGTAGTCGTTGCACAGTGCAGCCGAAGATTTGATAATCATGGGTCTGTATCTCCTGAATGATTCTGTAATAATTCTATCGGAATTATTCACAGCTTTCAAGACCCTGCTTGAAATACTTCTCCCATGTGGATTTGAAAATCTGCTTGCGGTTTTGCTCCCAATGCTTGAGATTTCCAAGGCTGACGCCCAGCTTGTCCGCATATTGTTTTTGCGTCAGCCCCAGTTTCATTCGGATTGCCTTGATCTGGTTGCCCTGACCATTCCTCAGAAATAGATTGTAGTCATCCAGAAGCGTATCGACCGGCACTTCAAAAAGCTGCGCGATTTTCTCCATGTGCTCCGGCGGATAGAGGTCTTTGCCGTATTCTTCATAGTGGACATAGGTGCTCCGGTCTATCCCGGCGTAGTCTGCAACGTCTCTCTGCCGCAGTCCTTTCTGGTATCGAAGCCAGCGCAGCTTGTCCGCTGTTTCGGTGATTTCTGAGAAGTCCGAGAACTGCAAATTGAACTTTTCTGCGTCCTGAAACTTGTGCGGCAGCACCACTGGAAACTGAAGAATTTGCAGCGGGGCTACTTTTACTGCACCCGATACATTGGAAATCAGAATATAGCAGCCGACTCCCACTCTCGCCAGCAGGCGCCATTTTGCCTCAAAAGACACCCGTTCCGCCACCTCAACTGCTGCTTGTTCTGTTACGATAGTATAGCATTTTCACTATGTATGTACCTCAAAAAGCAAATGCGAGAAGTTTTCCGGGGTTTTTATAGGGTTGTAGGAAGAAGGTATCGAAAAAGCGGCCGCAGGGGGACTTTACTCTGCTGCCGGCGGTTCCACATCCCACTGGATGGGCTCCATGCCCATGGAGCGGATGGCGGAGATGACGTGGTCGTCGTATTCGCCGTAGGGACAGCGGATCAGGGTGGGGGCGACGCCTGTTATGGCCTTTACCTTATCGTTGCAGGCGGTGACATCGGCGATGATTTGGTCGGCGGAGAGGGCGTTGTAGTGGTCGTGGTGGTTAGAGTGGTTCATGACCTCCATACCTGCCTCATGCAGCGCCTGGACGGACTCGGGATATTTATCCACCCAATCCCCCACCAGGAAGAAGGTGGCCTTGACCTGGTACTGATGCAGGATATCGATGAGAGTTTGGGTGTCCTCGTTGCCCCAGGCGGCATCGAAGGAGATGGCGCAGTATTTTTTGCCGTCCTCGGCAGGGCGGTCCACGCTGTAAATGGGAAGCTGGCGGGCGGCTGTGGCGGCGGTGATGGCGGCGGGCACATGGACGACGCCGAAAATGGCGGCAGCGGCCAGCAGCGCACAGGCGGCTAAGGCGATGCCCTTGGGGATGAGGAAGACCCGGGCGGGCTTGCGGGACATATGAATTCCACCTTTCCTTTTTTTGCTACCCTATGCATCCCCGGGTGGGGATATACCCCGGGATCGGGGTGAAAAAGGGCTGTTAATTCCGGGGTCTGGGAGGTATAATAAAAAAGAGAAGTAAAAATTTGACCGAAAATGAGGTGCGAATATGTGTACAGCGGCAACCTACCAAACGAAGGACTTTTACATGGGCAGGAACCTGGACTATGAGTTCTCCTACGGGGAGGAGGTCACCGTAACGCCCAGGAATTACCCCTTTGCCTTTCTCCATGGGGGCACTATGGAGTCTCACTATGCTATGATCGGCATGGCCTTTGTGGCGGAGGGGTATCCCCTTTACTATGACGCGGTGAATGAAAAGGGGCTGGGCATGGCGGGGCTCAACTTTGTGGGAAACGCGGTTTACAGAGACGCCGTGCGCGGAAAGGATACGGCGTATGTGGCGCAGTTTGAGCTGATCCCGTGGATCCTGGGCCGGTGCGGATCAGTGCGGGAGGCAAAAGCGGCTTTATCCGGCATGGTCATCACGGGGACGCCCTTTTCCCCACAGCTCCCGACGGCGCAGCTGCACTGGATGATCGCGGACAGGGAGGCATGCATAGTGGTGGAATCCACGGAGGATGGGCTGCACATATATGATAACCCCGTGGGTGTGCTGACCAATAACCCGCCGTTTCCTATGCAGCTTTTTGCTCTGAACAACTACGCCGGTGTATCCAGCAGCCAGCCGGAGGGCGTATTTGCCGGGGTGCTGGGGCTGGATCTATACAGCCGGGGCATGGGCGGCATGGGCCTCCCCGGGGATTTGTCCAGCCAGTCCCGATTTGTCCGGGCTGCGTTTACCCGGCTGAACGCCCTGTCCGGGCCGGGAGAGCGGGAGAGCGTGAGCCAGATGTTTCACATCCTGGGCTCCGTGGAGCAGCAGCGCGGCTGCTGCCAGGTGGCGGACGGGGCCTATGAGATGACCCTGTACTCCGCCTGCTGGAACGCGGACCGGGGGATCTACTACTACACCACCTACGATAACCGGCAGATCACCGCCGTGGACATGCACCGGGAGGACCTGAACGGGGACAGACTCATCCGCTATCCTACTGTGACGGAGGGGGAGATCCGGCGGCAGAACTGAAACAATTTGATGAAAAAACACTGAGGAGCCGCGGCAACGCCGCGGCTCCTCAGTGTTTTGGCATGCGTAAAATTTACGCGGAGGGTAACGATGGATTACAGCAGGGAATAGTTTACGATCAGCCCTGCGAACACGATGGAAACCATGCTCAGGAGCTTGATAAGGATGTTGATGGCCGGGCCGGCGGTATCCTTGAAGGGATCGCCCACGGTGTCGCCCACCACGCCGGCCTTGTGACTGTCGCTGCCCTTGCCGCCGTAATTGCCGGCCTCGATATATTTCTTGGCATTGTCCCACGCACCGCCGGCGTTGGCCATGTAGATGGCCATGAGGAAGCCTGTGACGGTGGCGCCGGCCAGCAGGCCCACAACGCCCTTGAAACCCAGGATCATACCCACCACGATGGGGGTGACCACGGCGATGACCGTGGGCAGGACCATCTCCTTCAGGCTGGCCCGGGTACACAGGTCCACGCACTTGGCGTACTCAGGATCCGCCTTGCCCTCCATCAGGCCGGCAATCTCCCGGAATTGGCGGCGAACCTCCAGCACCACACTTTGGGCAGCGCGGCCCACAGAGTTCATGGTCAGTGCCGCGAAGATGAAGGGCAAGCACGCGCCGATGAACAGGCCCACCAGCACCACGGGATTCATCAGGGAGAAATCCTCAAAGGTGACGGAGACACCCACCTCCTTGACCTTCTCAATATAAGAGGCCATGAGGGCCAGGGCGGTGAGGGCGGCGGAGCCGATGGCGAAGCCCTTGCCGGTGGCGGCGGTGGTGTTGCCCAGGGAATCCAGGGCGTCGGTGCGGGTACGTACCTCCGGCTCCAGGCCGGCCATTTCGGCGATACCGCCGGCGTTATCAGCCACGGGGCCGTAGGCGTCGGTGGCCAGGGTGATGCCCAGGGTAGAGAGCATACCCACGGCGGCCAGGGCGATGCCGTACAGACCCATGCTCGTGCTGGCCGCACCACCGGACAGGAAGAAGGCCAGCAGAATACAGACGGCCACGATGATGATGGGAATGGCTGTGGACAGCATGCCCAGGCCCAGGCCGCCGATGATGATGGTGGCGGAGCCGGTCTGGCTCTTGCTGCTCAGCTCCTGGGTGGGCCTATAGGTATCGGAGGTATAGTATTCGGTAGCCTTGCCGATGAGCACGCCGGCCACCAGGCCGGAGAGAATAGCAACATACAGGCCCCAATGCTCAATGCCCAGCAGCGCCCAGACCAGGAAAAAGGAGATGACGGCGATGAGGATGGCGGCCAGGTTGGTGCCCCGGGACAGGGCCTTGAGCAGAGTGCGCTGGTCGGCATTTTCATCGGTCTTGACGAAGAAGGAGCCGATGATGGAGCAGAGAATACCCACGGCTGCCATGACCATGGGAATGGCCATGGCCTTGAAGGCCTGACCGGAGAAGGCGGCTACGCCCAGGGCGGAGGCGGAGATGATGGAGCCTACATAGGACTCATACAGGTCTGCGCCCATACCGGCTACGTCCCCCACGTTGTCGCCCACGTTATCGGCGATGACGGCGGGGTTGCGGGGGTCATCCTCGGGGATGCCCGCTTCCACCTTGCCCACAAGGTCCGCGCCCACATCGGCGGCCTTGGTGAAGATGCCGCCGCCTACACGAGCAAACAGGGCCATGGAGCTGGCGCCCATGCCAAAGGTCAGCATGGCACTGGTGATGTCCGCCGCCTCCAGCTTGAAGACAAAGCGCAACAGCAGGAACCACACGGAGATGTCCAGCAGGCCCAGACCTACCACGGTGAAGCCCATAACGCTGCCGGCGGAGAACGCCACACGCAGGCCCTTATTCAGCCCATCCCGGCAGGCATTGGCGGTGCGGCAGTTGGCCTTTGTGGCAATGCGCATGCCCACAAAGCCGCTGAGACCGGAGAAAAAGCCGCCGGTCAGGAATGCAAAGGGTACGAACCAGGTCAGCAGCTTGCACCCTGCCATGACGCACAGCACCACGACCATGCAGGCAAAGAAAATGCCCACCACGGTATACTGCCGGCGCAGATAGGCATTGGCGCCCTCACGGATGGAGCGGGAGATTTTGCTCATCAGAGGAGTGCCCTCCTCGTAGCTCAGAACCCGCTTGCCGGTGATGAGGGCAAACAGCAGCGCTATGATTGACCCGACAAAGGTTGCTAAAACAAGATATTTTTCCATTTAGTCTTCCTCTTTTCATCTCGGCACTTGCCGAATTTTCTCGCCTCACGAGACGACTCATTATAAGAAGGATTGACGGAATCCGTCAAATTTTCTCTTTTTTTTTGGGAGAGACTAAAAAAATGTAGACATTCGTCCGTTATTTTGCCCATAACTTTTTTGGGCAAAAAGTTACATTTTTCTATGGCTATTTTTTTCATTTTCACCTGAACACAGAAATGTACCATATATGTGGTACATATTTTTGCGCAGGTGTTTTACGAAAACTATAATCAAAAAAATTTTTTTATATAACTTTTTGAAGTGGAAACAAAAAGAATTTCGGCAAAAGTAACGGAATATTCCTGATACAACTTTTTGTTCCGCAATTTGTTTTCCCAGCGGCACGATTTAGGATATAAATAGCATTTTGCACAACGGCATTTGCGGGGGGAGGAAACACCTGCGCCAGCAGAAAAAGCACCCCTGGGGGTGCTTTTTCTCTTATTGCAGGACTGCGTATAGCCGGGACAGACTCAGCCTTCCTTCCGGTAGGGGACACCCAGCTTAGCGGGTACACGGAAATTGCTGCGGAAGATGGTGAGCACGATGGTGAGGATATAGGGCAGAGCGATGATAAGCTCTGTGGGGACAGCGGTGGTGCCGGTGCGGAAATAGATGGACAGGGCATCCGCCAGGCCGAAGGCCAGGGTGCCCAGCACCGCGCCCTTGGGCGACCAGTTGCCCAAAAAGCAGATGGCGAAGGCGATCCAGCCCCGGCCGCCAATGATGTTGCTGCTGAACATACCCAAGTAGCCCACCGTGTAGAACGAGCCCGCCAGGCCGCCGATGCAGCCGGCCACCAGCACCGTAAGGAAACGGATGCGGTTCACCGGCAGGCCCGCCACATCCACGGCCACGGGATTTTCACCGGTGGAGCGGATGGCCAGGCCCAGGGAGGTCTTATACAGCACGAAGATGGACACGGGGATGAGGATATAGGCCATGTAGGTGAGGATATTCTGCTGGAAGAAGATCTCCCCGATGAAGGGGATCTTGCTCAGCAGAGGAATGGACAGCTTCGGCAGAGTGTCGATCTGCAGGGGGGTGGTGGGGACACCAAAGAGCACACGCTGGAAGTAGGAGCAGAAGCCCACGGCCAGGATGTTCATGGCAGTGCCGGTGACCACCTGCTGCTGCCCCAGGGTCACGGTGACAAAGGCATACAGCAGAGCCATCAGGCCGCCCAAGGCAATGGCCAGCAGCAGGCCCACCAGGAGACTGCCGGACAGATACGTGCCCACAAAGCCGCCCCAGGCGCCGATGAGGAATATGCCCTCAATGGCGCAGATCATCATGCCTGTACGCTCAGCGTAAACCTCCGCCAGGGCGCCCAGCAGCAGGGGCGTGCTCATCATAATGGCGCGGGTGAGAATATTGACCATAGATCATACACCTGCCTTTCTCATCATGGCCTTTTTCTTCTTGACGTCCATGGCGTAGCGGACGGCGTAGGAGATGATCACGCAGATCATCACAATGCCCTCAATAAGCTCGATGATGCTGGCGGGGATATTCAGCCCCGGCAGGCGGCCCATGGTGGTGCCCATTACGTTCAGAAAGCCGAAAAGAATAGAGGCGAAAATGCAGCCCAGGGGGTTGCCGTTGGCAAGAATGGCGATGCCGATGCCGTAGGAGCCGATGGAAGCATTGAAATCCCGCAGCAGCATGTGCTGCACGCCGTTGATCTCCGTAAGACCCGCCATACCGGCCAGGCCGCCGGCAATCATGAAGCTGATGACGTAGATCTTGCCGGAGCTGATACCGCCCAGGCGGGAGGCATCGGCATTTTTGCCCACAGCACGGATCTGGAAGCCCAGCTGCGTCTTGTTCAGCAGAATCCACGCGGCCACGGCGGCGGCCACGGCGATGAGAAAGCCCAGGTGGACCCGGGTGCCGGGGATGATATTGGGGAGATAGGCAGAGGAGGCGATGGCATCCGTCTGCATATACTCCGCCTTGGTCTCCTGCAGCGAGGTGCGCAGCAGATAGTCCATAAAGTTGGTGATGACATAGGTGCTCATCATACTCACCAGGAACTCATTGGCATGGAATTTTGCCTTGGCTCCGCCGATGAGGCCGCCTACGCCCGCACCGCCGGCAAAGGAGCCCAGCAGCACCAGCAGGAGCAGCAGCCAGGTGGGCAGACTATCCTGCAGGCCCAGAGACAGGGCCACGGCGATGATGGCGCCCATGGTGAACTGGCCCTGAGCACCGATATTAAAGAGATTGGCGTTGTAGGTAAAGGCAAAGGCCAGGGAGGTGAAGATGAGAGGGGTGGCCTTCACCAAAATCTCGCCCAGGTTATATTGATCGGTGATGATTTTCCCCAGGGCCTGGCCGCACACGTCCAGGGGATTCACCTTCATGAACAGCAGCAGAAGGCCGCTGATGACCAGGCCGATGACCACGGCGGTGATATTATACAGAAGAACATTGCTTTTCGACCTCATGCGGTTTGCACCTCCTCCTCCAGCGGGACACCGGCCATCAGCAGGCCGATCTGCTGGGTGGTGAGTTGACCATTACGGTAAATGCCCATGAATCTGCCGCCGTGCATGACGGCGATGCGGTCGCACAGCTCAAAAATCTCCGACAGCTCCGTGGAGATCAGGAGCACTGCCTTTTGGTTGGCCTTTTCCTCCAGGATCACATGGTGGATGCGGTCCACTGCGCCCATATCCAGGCCCCGGGTGGGCTGATTCAGGATCAGCAGCCGGGAGGCCAGGTCCACCTCCCGGCCCAGGACCACCTTCTGCTGGTTGCCGCCGGAGAGACTGCCGGCGGTATCGTGGCAGTCGTTGGCCTTGACCCGGTGATTTTCAATGAGCCGGTTGGTATAGCTGTCCAGCTTTTCCCGGCGAATAAAGCCATGGTTGAACCAACCCTTGTCGAAGCAGCGCTTGAGCAGAATATTCTCCGAAAGGGTCATATCCATGACCATGCCGTCCCGGTACCGGTCCACGGGGACATAGCCGATGCCGCAGGCGTTGCGGCGGCGGATGCTGGCGCCGGTGATGTCCTGTCCGGACAGGAGGATCTGCCCGGCGGTGGGCTTTTTCAGACCGCAGATGACATCGCACAGGTCATCCTGGCCGTTGCCGCTGACACCGGCGATGCCGAAGATCTCCCCCTGGCGGATGGTAAAGGAAATGCCGCTGAGCAGGGGGGCGGCGTGCTTTTCCTGCAGGGAGACGTCCCGGAGCGTCAGCACCGGATCGCCGGTGCAATCCTTCTGGTCACGGGCGGGGGGCACGATCTCCTGGCCGATCATCAGGCGGGCCAGCTGCTGCTCGTCGGTGTCTGCCCGGCGGACCTCATCCACTACCACGCCGTTGCGCATGACTACGATGCGGTCGGCCACCTCCATGACCTCCTTCATCTTATGGGTGATGAAGACCACACTGCTACCCTTGGAGGTGAAGTCCTTGATAAACTGCATGAGATGCTCGGACTCCTGGGGGGTCAGGACGGCGGTGGGCTCGTCCATGATGAGGACACCGGCGTTGATATAAAGAGCCTTCAGGATCTCGACCTTTTGCTGCTGCCCCACGGCCAGCTCGCCCACCGGGCGGTCCATGGGCACGTCAAAGCCGTACTCCTTGGCAATTTTTTCCAATTTTTTATTGTGCTCCTTCAGAGAGATGTATCCGTGGACACTGCCCAGGATAATATTTTCCGCAGCGGTGTGGGTGGGCACCAAAGAGAAGTGCTGCTGAATCATGGCGATGCCCCGGGCCATGGCATCGGCGGGATTCTTGATCTGCACCTGCTGACCGCGGATGAAAATTTCACCCTCATCCAGTCCATACAGGCCGTATAGGATCTTCATAATGGTGCTTTTTCCGGCGCCGTTTTCGCCCAGCAGCGCCAGCACCTCCCCCTCGCCTACGGTGAGGGATACATCTTTGTTGGCAATGACCTTTGCAAAGTATTTGGTCACATGCCGCATTTCTACAACGGGAATAGCCATATATTTCCTCCAGCTTCCTTGGATAGCCTGCTGGCCTGCTTTTTTTGAGCAGGCCAGCAGGCAGGACGAAACCTTATATGTAAGGGATACCATCGATTAACAAGGGCAAACACGCCTGCCAGCGCGCCTTTGCGGCGCTTTTTGTCCTTCTCACCTTGGCGGGCACCAGCCCGCCTGCGGCTCGAAAACCAAAAATCGCTCGGGAATCCATCGCTGGCAGGTGCGAAGCAGTTTTGCCGCGCAGAAATGCGTCCAGACAAGGAAAGGACCGCAGGGAATACTTGTCGTATTTCCAAGGGGCTTGACGCGGTATGGGCGCATTTCTGCGCGGCAAAACCGTGTCTGCTCATGTCAATCGATGGTAATGAGAGAGCTTAGTCAAACAGAGCCTTCAAATCCACCTTGCCGGCCTTCAGATCAGCGACGGCCTGGTCGCAGGCGGTCTTGGCCTCGGCGGGGCAGTTATCGGTGTAAACAGGGAAGTAAACATTCTCGGGCACGCCCACTTCTACGATCTGGTGACCGGCCAGCTTGCCGGCCAGGAACTGATCGATGGCCCAGACGTACATGGTGGCATAGTCAAAGTCGATGGAGGCCACAACGGTCTTGGGGTCGATGGTGGTCTGGTCGGAGGAGTAACCCACGACCTTGGCGCCCTTCTCCACGGCACCGTTGATGACACCCAGGCCCAGCTCATTGGCATATACGAACATCACGTCCGCACCGTTATCGATCATATTCTCGGACATTTGCTTGCCCAGGGCCACGTCGGTCCAGCTGTTGGAATAGGCCAGGTTGTAGCTGGCATTGGCAATGCCGCGGTCCTTGGCGATGGAAACGGCGGTCTTGCCGTATACGGCCATCAGGTCCTTCATAGCCTGATTGGGGTCGCCGCCGATGAGGCCGAACTGGCCGTTGGCGGTGATGTGGCCGGCGATGACGGCGGCCAGGTAGGATGCCTCATACTCCTTGGGGAACAGGGGGCAGAGGTTGTCGGCGTCGCACTTGGAGCCGTTGACGACCATGAAGCGGGTGTTGGGATAGTTGGCGGCTACGCTGGAGGCAGCCTCGTCAAACTGGGAGCCGGCGGCCATGATGATGTCATAGCCACGCTCAGCATACTCACGGAAGGTGGACTCAAAATCGGCTTCCTTCACGGACTCCACATACTCCATCTTGGTGCCCAGCTTCTCGTTGCAGGCTACAACGCCGGCGTAGTTAGATGCGTTCCAGCCCTGATCATTGATCTCGCCGGGCAGCAGCAGAACGATCTTCAAATCGGCAGCGGTCTTGGCGCCGCCCTTCTTGTCATCGTTGTTTTTGCTGCCGCAGGCAGTGAGGGTGGCCATCAGCATTACAGTGGCCAGGATGAAAGCGATAATCTTTTTCATGTCAATCCTCCTTTAAATTTCCACACTGGTTTTAGACAGAATGGTATAATCCTATTGTAAAAAATTTGGAGAAATTGGTCAATGCGACAATTTTTCTATTTTGTTGAAAATGTTACGATACCGAAATGAAACACACGGGAAAATGCCCGGGCGGCCGGCGGCGCTTTTTCACTGGCTGAGAAATGATAGAATTCTGTTCGCTCTCTGCGCGAGAATGAGAAAAAAATTGCGCAGACAGATTTTTTCCGCGAAAACGGGCGTTTCTTGGCAAAAACTTTATGGGCTGCAGGTGTATAATACGGCATCATGAAAAAGTGGGGAGGCGCAGATATGGATATTTTTAAGGAGCTGCAGGAAGAAGGCGTGGATGCGGCACTGCTGGAGGAGATCCAGCGGTTTCGCCAGGCACATCCGGCGCCCCGGGAGGCGGCGGAGCGTGTTCCCCAGCCACGGTATCTCTACTATGGACGGGAGATTTGGGAGAGCGCGGCGGCGGCTCTGCTGTGTGGGGAGCATCTGCTGCTGGCGGGACCTAAGGCCACGGGCAAAAACGTCCTGGCGGAGAACCTGGCAGCGGTGTTTGGCCGGCCGGTTTGGGATGTGTCCATGTATGTGAATGTGGATGCGGCGGCGCTCATCGGCGCCGATACCCTCCGGGGCGGACAGGTGGAGTTCCGGGAGGGGCCGGTGAGCAAGTGCGCCCGGCTGGGCGGCTTTGGCGTGCTGGACGAGGTGAACATGGCAAAAAACGAGGCCCTGGCGGTGCTGCATGCCACGCTGGATCACCGGCGGGTCATTGACGTGCCGGGCTATGAACGGATCCATCTGGATGAAGCCACCCGCTTTATCGGCACCATGAACTACGGCTATGCCGGCACCCGGGAGCTTAATGAGGCACTGGTGTCCCGGTTTGTGGTGCTGGATATGCCCGTCATCTCCGACGAGAATCTGAAAAAGCTCCTGCGCCGCAGCTTTCCTACCTTGAAGGATCAGTGGGCGGAGCAATTCACGGCGCTGTTTCGGGATTTGCGGCAGAAGTGTGACAGCGGCGAAATCTCCACCAAGGCACTGGATCTGCGGGGCTTGCTGTCGGCTCTGCACCTGATGGAAAAGGGCATCTGCGCCGGGCAGGCCCTGCGTCTGGGCGTTATCAACAAGGCCTTTGAGCCCTTTGAGCAGCAGCTGGCGGCAGACACGGTCTGGGCAAGGATCCCGGAGAAGGCGGATCGGGCCCAGCTGTTTGGGGACTGACTATGGACCGGGAAGAACTGCAAAGCCGCCGGGCCTATAACCAAATCTGGAATGGCGCCGGGCGCTACGACCTGCACCCGGAGGAGGCGGCGTTCGACGACCAGGGAGACGCCGAGCTCTACATAAACACGATCATGGGCCTGGCCTATGGCCTGTATGATTTTTCACGCTTTCAGCCTATGCTGCACAGCTTTCAGCTGCAGCAAAAGGGCGGGCTATATACGGACGTGTTCTGGCTGGGCATGGAGCATGCGGTGTTTGCCCGGGCCGGGAAAACGCGGCCTGCCCTGGCGGGTCTGCGGCGGGAATATGCCCAAAGGACTTTGGCCCGGCCCCATCCCCAGGACCCTCGGGAAAGTGCCGAGAGCCTCCGGGCCGCCTGGGCCCGCCGCGTCCTCACCGGAGAGGAGCCCCAGGACCCGTGGCTGCGGCAGGTGCTGGCGGCCCTGGAATTTGACCCGGGGTGGAACGAGCAGAAAATCATAGATCGAACGGAGGAGCTGCTGTTTACATTCTTTCGCCGGGCCCGCCGCAGCGTTACCGACCGCCAGTGGGCGGCCTTCGCCGGGCGGAGCATCGTCGGCAAGGGCGGCGGCGTCCGCCTGATCCGTCCCAACGCCCTCCGGGCCCTGGGACGGGGCGACCCCAGCGAAAGCGGCGGGGTCGGCGCCGGAAAGACCATGCGCCTGCTGAGCTTCCTCCAGGGCAAAACGCCGGAGCCCATCCTGCGCCGCTATGTGGAGGACTGCTTCGGTACGTCCATGCTCACCCCCTCGCAGCTGGCGGAGGCGGAGCGGGAGCTGTGCACGGGGGTACACCGGAACTGCCGGCTGCACTTTACCAGAGGAACGCCGCCGGAGCATCCCGTCAGTGCAGACGCCGCCTGGGATGCGGAAAGCTTTCAGCGGCAGGGGGAGAAAAACCGGGCGTACTATCAGAAAAACCTTCTGCAAAACCGTCTGACAATCGCCCAGCTCACCCAAAAACTGCAGAACACCCTGCTGCTGCAGCAGGACGAGGATACCTCCCTGGGCCGCGTGGGGCGGCTGCGGGGGGATGTGGCCTGGCGGGCGGCGGCATTGGGCGAGCAGCGGATCTTCACCCGCCGCAGCGACAGCCAGCCCGGGGAGCTGTCCGTGGATATTTTGCTGGACGGCTCTGCCTCCCAAAACCGCCAGCAGGAAAAGCTGGCCGCCCAGGCCTATATCATCGTGGAGAGCCTCAGCCGGTGCCGTATTCCGGTGCGGGTCACGGCGTTTTGCTCCGTCAGCGGGTGTACGGTTCTGCGGATTTTGCGGGACTATGACAAGCCGGAGGAGAATGACCGGGTCTTTGACTATGTGGCCGCCGGGTGGAACAGGGACGGCCTGGCGCTGCGGGCTATGGCCTGGCTTATGCGCAAGGCGGTGAGCCAAAACCGCCTGCTGCTGGTTTTATCCGATGCCAGCCCCAATGACGACCAGCGTATTCCTGTGGGGGCGCTGCCTCTGGGGGGATACAGCTACAGCGGCAAGCGGGGCGTGGATGATACCGCCCAGGAGACGGGGATCCTGCGCCGCCGGGGTATCCGGCCTGTGTGCATCTTCACCGGCAGCGACCGGGAGCTGCCCGACGCCCGGAAAATATACGGCCAGGCTATGGAGCGCATCCCATCCATCGGATGGTTTGCCGATGCCGTGAGCCGGCTGCTGTGCAGGCAGCTGCGGCAGGGATGAAGGGCAGAATCAAATACAGAAAAACCGGTGCCCTCCGCATATTTGCGGAGGGCACCGAGGTTTACATGGCCTGTGCAAGGCCCTTGACGATAGACGCAGATTTTTTTTGAGAAAATTGAGCAGTCCCCCGGTGAAAGCCGGGGGACTGCTCCTGTTAGGAAAATATTTGAGGAGAGAAAAATCTTTAGCTGTTCATGGACAGCTTCTTAGCTGCACGCTTCTTGCCGTACAGGCAGCAGGCGACCACATAGGCCACGGCGCAGGCCACGCCGATGATGTAGGCAATGGTCCAGGGGATGTTGAAGCCGATGTGTGCGTTGGCGATGTAGGTGACGCAGATGAAGGCGTACCAGCCGCCGGGGATCATGGGCATCCAGGCCCACTTTGCCTTGCCGTTTTCAAACATCCACACGGCGATGCACATCAGGGCGAACAGAGCCAGGGTCTGGTTGGCCCAGGCGAAGTAGCGCCACAGGATCATGAAGCCGTTGGAGTTGACCTTGGCCCAAACCAGAATGGCGATGACCAGGATGAAGATGGGCAGAGCCAAACGGATACGCTTGCCGTTGGTGGACTGGTCGATGTGCATGGTCTCGGACAGGCTCAGACGCAGAGCACGCAGAGCCGTATCGCCGGAGGTGATGGGCAGAACGATAACGCCCAGCAGAGCGATGATGCCGCCCACATGGCCCAGCAGGTACTTACAAACAACACCCACAGTGCCGGTGGCCAAATTGGCCTCGGGGCTCTGAAGGGCCAGGTTGTAAACGCCCATAGCGCCGGCAGCCCAAACCATGGCGATGAAGCCTTCCAGCACCATCATGTTATAGAAGGTGTTGCGGCCCTGCTTCTCGCTCTTCACAGTGCGGGAGATGATGGCCGTCTGAGTGGAATGGAAGCCGGAAAGGATGCCGCAGGCCACCGTCACAAAGAAGATGGGCAGGAAGTGGCCGTTTGCAAAGTAATTTGCGTAAGTAAAGGTATCACCGGAGCTGGCAATAGTCAGGATGGGGGAGGACCAATCATCCCAGATGTTCAGCAGGGGGAAGCCCTTGACAAAGATGCCGATGAACACGCCGATGGCGGAGAACAGCAGGATGCCGCCGAAGATGGGGTAGATCTTGCCGATAATGGCATCGATGGGGAACACGGTGGCGATCAGGTAGTACAGGAAGATGGCGCCATAGATGACCCACGTGGAAACAGAGGAGGCCTTGCCGTCAAAGCCGAACAGCTGCGTGGCGGCAATGTCGCCGGGGGTGTAGATGAACACCGCGCCCACCAGCAGAAGCATGACGCACACGAAGATATTATAGAACTTATAAATGCCCTTGGGGGAATAGCGGCGGATCATCTCGGGCATCTGGGTGCCGCCGTCACGCAGGCAGATCATGCCGGAGAAGTAGTCATGCATAGCGCCGCCGATGATGTTGCCGATGGGAATGGTCAAAAATGCGATGGGCCCGAACAGAATGCCCTGGATGGGCCCGATGATGGGGCCGGTACCGGCAATGTTCAGCAGGTTAATCAGGCTGTTCTTCCAGCCCTTCATGGGGACAAAGTCCACGCCGTCTTCCTTGGTGTAGGCGGGGGTCTTGCGATCATCAGGACCGAACACCTTTTCACAGAAGCGACCGTACAGTGCGGCACCGCCGATCAAGATGACCAAGCCAATAATGAATGTAGCCACAAAAACACACTCCTTTGTAAAAGCGATTTCTCTTTTTTACATTTTTCGACATCCGGATCGTCAAAATTTGATGCTCAAACTATAGCACTATTTCCCGTAAAGTTGTCGTTAATGAAAGAAAATAAAAATAAAAATGTCATATATAAAGCGATGCACTTTGTTAATTTTTACCGCTAAAGGAAACTCTCACAAAGTGTTAGGACGGGCCAAAATCTAAAAGCGCAAAGATTTCTTAAAATAATTTAGAGCAATAATAAAAACTTTTAGGACATCTGCTTATGGGGGGCGGAAAAGCGGCTCGCGCTGAAAAAAGTGAATGCCACTGCAGGCTTTTGCGGAGAAAAAATCGCGCGCACAGAGACTGCACTGACGGCTTGAGGGGGCGCTGCCACGCATTATGGGTTGGGAAAGGGCGGCTGGGCGGTATACACGGTTTTATAGCGCTGGGAGAGGGCTTCCCAGTTGATCAGCGGCAGCGCCGCCTCCACATAGGCTGTTCGGTCATTGCCATAGGTGAGGGCGTAGGCGTGGCGGTACAGGTCCAGGCACAGCAGGGGAAAAAGGGGCAGGGCCGTGGCCTGACCCGGGGTGAAGAGCAGCCGTAGCCGCCCACAGCGGTCCGACAGCAGCCAGGTATAGCCCTCCCGCTGGTCCGACAGGCTCAGGTGGCGTAGGGCGCGCAGAAAGTCCTCCATGGAGCCGAAGCAGCGGTCAATGGCCCCGGCGAGGGCGGCCCCGGGCCGGGTGGACCGGGCAGGGGCCAGGGAGGGAAAATACAGTGTGTGGTTATATACAGCCCCGCCGTGCTCCAGCACATCCTCCCGGATGGCGCAGGGCAACCGGTCCGGATGGAGCAGCAGCTGCGGGAGAGGCTGCTTCTGCAGGGCGGGATAGGGCTGCAGAGTACAGTTGAGGGCATCTGCATGGCTGGCGAAGATCTTATCGTGGTGGGTCATGATGGTGGCCCGGTTCAGATTCGGCTCCAGGGCGCCGGTGGAATAGGGCAGACGGGGGAGCGGGTAGGGGAAGGTCATGGACAGCGCATCCTTTCCGAATAATAATTTCGGTTTCAGTATATGCTCCCCTTGACAAAAGATGATGGGAAGGGCAAAATGGGCGGTGAAAAGGAGGTGCGGTATCATGCGCAGAAAAGATAAGGAACGGGACGCCGCTTTTGCCTGGCAGGTGATGGCGGAGGCGCCCTATGCCACGCTGTCCCTGGTGGACGGGGAGGGCAGGCCCTACGCCGTTCCGGTGTCCCAGGCGGCCTGGCCGGAGGGGGAGTGCATTTACCTCCACTGCGCCATAGGGGGAAAGAAGTATGAGATATTCGAAAACGGATGCGAGGCGGTGATGAGCGCCGTATCCCGGGCGGAGGTCGTGCCGGGCCAGTACACGGTGGCTTACGCCTCTGCCATAGCCAGGGGGCGCTTGGAGATTATAGCGGATCCGGAGGAACGGATGCACGCCATGGCGGTGCTGTGCCGGCAGTTTGACCCTGCCGCCGGGGAGAAGTATGTGGGCTGTATGCAGCGTATGGGCGCAAGAACCTGCCTGGTGCGCCTGGCTGTGGAGGAGATCACCGGAAAAGAGAGCATGGGCGAAGATTAAATAGAAAGAAAATGTGCCTTCCCCCGGGAAAGCACATTTTCTTTCTATTAGTTACTATTAGTTATTGGTGAAGCTGCGGGGATGCTCTGCGGCCAGGACGGCTGCGGGATCGGCCTCCCACAGGCGCAGGAGCTTTTCTGCCAGGATCTTGGAAAAACCGGCCAGCAGCGCCGACTCCATCACCAGACACCGGGCCACGCCGTCTGTCCCGGCATCCGGGACGCACAGATCCTGCCAGCTCTGCTGGATCTGCCGGTTGAAGAGCAGGGCAATGCCCCGGAATTTGCCGCTGTAGTCCTCATAGATCTGCCGCACGGACTCCGGCCCGTCCTGCCCGTCCGCCAGCTCCCAGGGGATGATCTTCTGCACCTGGCTGATGCCGATGGATTGCTTCAGGGTAAGGATCATGATAAGGTAGCAGATGTGAACCCGGTAATACTTCCGCTTTACCGGGGCGGGCATCAGTTTCAGACGCACATAGTTATTGATGGCGGAGGCCGTGACGATGCGCTCCTTTTCCTCATTCACCGGAGGGATGAAGCTGAGATATCGCTCCAGCAGAAGCACTACCTGGTCCATGTACAGGCCAAAATCCGGGATGGACTCCCACTGGGGCAGGTGATAGTCGGTTATGTACTGATCCCACCGCTGCAGCTTGTGGGCAATGAGGGATTTATCGTAGGACATAATGCCACCTCCATAAAAGCACAATTATTATAACAGCAAATCTGCACGGATACAATAGGAAAAAGAGCGTTGACAGGGCAGATGTAATATGCTATATTATTAAAAACGATATAGCCGGTAAAAAACGGCTGACAGAAAGGGGCGAAAGCCATGGCTTGCGCGTACATTTACGGGGACTCCCTGCTCAAGGCCACGGTGCCGGATGAGCAGTTTCGCTATCATTTTCACCTGCCGGAGGTGATGGAGCGGTACAGCGGGCGGCAGACGGAGGTGGTGAACCGCTCCAAAATGGGTGCGACCATCCGCAAGGGGCAGGCTCTGCTGGAGCACGACCTGCAGCGGGGCATGCAGGCGGATTACGCCCTCATTGCCTACGGCGGCAACGACAGCGATTTCGATTGGGACGCCGTGCAGGACAGCCCCCGGGAGAGCCATCTGCCCCGGACCACGCTGGCGGACTTCAAGCAGATCCTGCTGCAGATGCTGCGCCAGCTGAAGGACAAGGGCGTGCAGCCGGTGCTTATGACCCTGCCGCCCATTGACGCCCAGCGGTATCTGGACTTTCTATGCCGGAACGGGCGCAGCAAGGAGCGCATCATGGATTGGCTGGGGGACACCCAGCATATTTACCGGCACCAGGAGCTGTATTCGGACACCGTGGCGCGCCTGGCCTATGAGACCGGGACACCGCTCATCGGGGTGCGGGAGATATTTTTGGGCGAAAAGCGTCTGCCGGGACTTATTTCGGCCGACGGCATCCACCTGACAATGGACGGCTATACAAAACTGTTTGACACGCTGGCAGGCTGGCTGCGCGGCGCTGTGATATGAAAAGGAGACAAAATGGTACAGATATTTACGGATACGGCAGCTAATCTGCCTATGAAGCTGCTGGAGGAATACGGCATCCGCACGGTGCCCTTGAGCTATGAGGTGGACGGCGTGGAGCCGGACTACAGCATCGAATTCAACGGCCCTGCCTTTTATGAGGCGATGCGCAGAGGCGCATCGGTCAAGACCTCCATGGTCAATCCCGAGCAGGCTGCCCGGGCCATAGAGGAGAGCCTGCAGGCGGGGATGGACGTGCTGTATCTGGGCATCTCCGGCGGCATCAGCGGCAGCTGCTGGGGCGTGGGTGTGCAGTGCAGGGAGCTGGAGGAAAAGTACGGCTCCGGCCGCATCGCCGTGTTGGATACCCGGGGCGCCTCCCTGGGCGAGGGGCTGGTGGTCATTGAAACGGCCCGGCTTGCCAAAGAGGGCAGGAGCCTTGGGGAACTGGAGGATTTTGCCAAGAGCCGCTGCGCAAGGATGCAGCAGTTCTTCGTGGTGGACGACCTGAAATACCTGCACAAGGGCGGGCGTATCTCCGGCGGCGCACGCTTGGCCGGTACGCTGCTGCAGGTGAAGCCCATTCTCCGGGGCAACGAGGAGGGCAAGATCGTGGTGTACGACAAGGTCCGGGGTAAGAAAAAGGCCCTGGAGGCTCTGGCGGAGATATACGACAAGACCGTGGACGACCGGGGGACACCCATCGGTATTGCCCATGCCGATGCACCCGCCGATGCGCTGCACCTGCAGAATTTGCTGCGGGACAGGGGCGCCGAGGGGGAGATCATCCATGTGTGCTATGAGCCGGTTACCGGCGCCCATGTGGGCCCGGGGACGGTGGCCCTGTTCTTCTACGGCAAAGCGTGGAGATAAGAAACGAGCGAAAATTCCTTTGGAATTTTCCGACAAAGAGGCTGAAACAAGGGAGCCGCTCTCACAAGAGCGGCTCCCTTGTTTCAGCGTGTCGATAAAGCCTCGCAGAGTTTGCCGCCCGCAGGCGGCAAAGCATTGAGATCATTTTCTCTCGCGACATGTGCGTGAGAGAAAATACCGCTCAGGCTGCCAGTGTGGAATTTTGAGCCAAGGGCTCAAAATTATGCGCGCAGCAGGCTGCGAGCCTTTTGTCGGAAAAACCCGGAGGGTTTTTCGACAGTCTCAAAAAAGGGATCCGCTCTTGTAAGAGCGGATCCCTTTTTTAAATTTGGTTCAGCCGGTGAGGCCGATGATGAAGATGGCCAGGATCATAAGGGGCAGCACGATCATAAACAGCCACCGCATCCAGCCGGCTACCTTCATGCCCTTGCCGGCATTGGCTTCGGCCTGGTAGTTCTTAAAGCCCCAGCCCCAGCGGGTCACACAGAAGAGCAGATATATCAGCGACCCAAGAGGCAGCAGAATACTGCTGACCAGGAAGTCCTCGCTGTCCAGCACATCCCGGCCGCCGATGGGGTGGAAGTCGCTGAGCACATTGTAGCCCAGCACACAGGGGACGCTGGCGATGAGGATGATAACGCCGTTTATCAGCGCAGCCTTCTTGCGACTCCAGCCGAACAGGTCCATACAGGAGGACATGATGTTCTCGATGACCGCAATGACCGTGGAGAAGGAGGCAAAGGTCATGAACAGGAAGAATAGCGATCCCCACACGCGGCCCCCGGCCATATTGGTGAACACATTGGGCAGGGTGACGAAGATCAGGCTTGGACCGGAGGTTACCTCCACGCCGTAGCTGAAGCAGGCAGGGAAGATGATGATGCCCGCCATGACGGCCACAAAGGTGTCCAGCCCGCATATGCGGGCGCCCTCACTGAGCAGCGTGTGGTCCTTACTCATATAGCTGCCGAAAATCTCCATGGCAGCGATGCCCAGGCTCAGGGTGAAAAACGCCTGATTCATGGCAGCGGCAATGACATTGCCCAGGCCTACGGAACGCACATTGTCCATGTTGGGCACCAGATAGAAGGCGATGCCCTCCTTGGCCCCGGGGAGGGTGAAGCTGTGAATGGCCAGCACCAGGATCAGCACTAGCAGAGCGGTCATCATCACCTTGCTGACCCGCTCCAGACCCTTCTGCACGCCGATGCTGCACACCAGCACGCCGGCGGCCACTGTAATAACCATCCACAGTCCCATTTCGGCGGGGCTGGCCAGCATATCACTGAATACCTGGCCGCTGACCTCGGCGGCCATGCCGGGGGTAAAGACACCGGTGACGAACTTGAAGAAGTAGTCCAGCATCCAGCCGGACACAGTGGTATAGTACATCATCAGCAGGCAGCAGCCGATGATGGCGAACCAGCCGTGAATGTGCCACTTGCTGCCGGGCTTTTCCAGGGCCTTATAGGCAAGCACCGCACTTTTGCGGCTGGCACGGCCCACTGCCAGCTCCATGGTCAGCACCGGCAGGCCCAGCACCACCAGCATGACGAGGTAGACCAGCACAAAAAATCCACCGCCGTTCTGCCCCACCACAAAGGGAAAACGCCACACATTGCCGATGCCGATGGCGCACCCGGCACTCACCAGCAGGAAGCCCAGACGGGACTTAAAAGATTCGCGTTCCATGATTCTCTCCTCCAGTTTTGGGGGGCCAATAGGACCGCCCGTTAAAAAAGCGTTATGAATGTACTATAAGGGGCGGACGGACTTTTGTCAACCGTTGAGATGAACAAAAAGCGGCACAGCGGGCATTCTTCGGGGAGAAAGGCGGAATCAGGGGAATTGCCGATGGGACGTCCGGCGGTGAGGACCCGACGGCGAAAAATCCCCCCTGCAGCCATCGGGCTGCAGGGGGGATGACGCTGCCAATGGAGCAGGGCTTCAGGTGCCGTTATCGGATCAATTCTGAAGTGCCAGGGCCCACTGGGAGTACTTTTCGATGTTCGTGTCCCGCTCCTCGGCGTCCTTGCCCAGAGTGAGGATATAGACCTTGATCTTGGGCTCTGTGCCGGAGGGGCGTACCAGGATTACGGTGCCATCAGCCAGAGTGTAGCGCAGAACATTGCTGCCCTTCAGCTCCGAGGCAGTAACCTGCCCGGTTGTACAATCGGTAATGGTACCGTCCTTATAATCTGTGCGCGCCGTGACGGCCACGCCCGCAATTTCCGTGGGAGGCACGTCCCGCAGGTTTTTCATTAGGGCAGCCATCTTTTCCAGACCGTCCAGGCCGGGCATCACCAGGTTGTGAGTCTTTTCGCCATAGTAGCCGTACTTTTCGTACAAGGCCTGGAGAGCGTCAAACAGGGTCATGCCCTGGCTCTGGTACCAGGCGGCCATCTCCGTCAGCAGCAGGGAGGCGGTGACGGCATCCTTATCCCGGACATAGTCACCCAGCATATAGCCGTAGCTCTCCTCATAAGAGAACACCACTTTGCCCAGGCCCTGGCTCTCCAGCTGCTGCTTCTTCTCGGCCATGAACTTAAAGCCCGTGAAGGTATCATAGCATTTGACGCCGTGGGCCTCCGCCACCCGGCGGGCCATCTCGGTGGTGACAATGGTCTTGAGCAGGACGGCGTTCTTGGGCAGCTTGCCGCTGCGGGCCATGGCACCCAGCAGATAATCTGCCAGCAGCACACCGGTCTGGTTACCGGACACGGGCACAAAGCGGCCACCCTTATTGCGCACCAGGATACCCACCCGGTCGCTGTCCGGATCGGTGCCGATGATGAAGTTGGCACCCACCCGGTCCGCCAGGGCAATGGCCAGGTAGAAGCCCTCCGGATTCTCCGGATTGGGGGAGACCACCGTGGGGAAGGAGCCGTCCAGCACCATCTGCTCAGGCACACAGTGCAGGTGCTTCACACCCAGATCCCGCAGAGCCTGGGGAACCAGCTTCCAGCCGCAGCCGTGGAAGGGGGTGTAGACCACATGGAAGGTATCCGCCACCTTGGCAACACATTCCCGGTCATTGACCATGGCCATGACGTTTTCCATGAAGGCGTTGTCGGTTTCCTCCCCCATGAGCTCAATGTGCCCGGCGGCCTTGGCTTCATCAAAGGGCATGGTCTTTACGCCGGTGAAGATGTCGATCTTCTCCAGCTCTCGGGCGATGGCATCGGCGTGCTGGGGGGGCAGCTGGGCGCCGTCGGACCAGTAGACCTTGTAGCCATTATACTCCTTGGGGTTGTGGCTGGCGGTGATGTTGATGCCCGCCTGGCAGCCGTAGTGCCGCACGGCAAAGCTAAGTTCCGGAGTGGGGCGCAGGGACTCAAAAATCCGCACATGGATGCCGTTAGCGGCGCAGACCTCGGCGGCGGCCCGGGCAAACTCCATGCTATGGTGGCGGCAATCCATGCAGATGGCAACGCCCTTGTCCATGGCGGCAGAGCCTTCAGCGCAGATGACATTGGCAAAGCCCTGGGTGGCCCAGCGGATGACATAGATATTCATCTGGTGCAGGCCCATCTTCATGGTGCCCCGCAGGCCGGCGGTGCCGAACTCCAGAGGGCCGTAGAATCGGCTCTCGATCTCCTTGTCGTCATCTGCAATGGCGGCCAGCTCTGCCCGCTCGTCTTCGGTGATGGCATCGCTGCGGAGCCATTTCAGATATTCTGCTTTGTAGTCGATCATGCTATAAAATCTCCTTTCCGTTTTGCTATGAAGGTTAAGAATTATCCTCGTCAAAAACCGGCTCTGCCTGGAGCAGGGCTCGGGCCTCCTCCAGCCGGGAGGCGGGGACATAGAGGTCGGCTCCATAGCCGGAAAAGCCACTGATGACCTTGCCCGCGCCGCCCTCCTTGGCGTAATACTTAAAGCAGGGAATGCCGCAGGATATCAAAAAAGAAATGGTCACATCCGATTCGGCAGGGGAGTCAAAGGTGGACGTCAGCAGCACGGCCTTTTCCTTTTCGCCCTTTTCGTCCACCGGCCAGGCCAATTCCTCCTTACGAAAGCGCCAGCCGGAGGAGAGATCGTCCCAAAAATTCTGCGGGAGCTCGCCGCTTCGCGCGGTTTCCGCGGCAGCCAACATATCAAACTCGTTCATCACAAAACCTCCCATATGCTTCATTCGATTATTTGTGGTATTTCGTCCCCTGTTGGATCTGAAAAGCGCGGTAGATCTGCTCCAGGAGCATGACCCGGGCCAGGTGATGGGGGAAGGTCATGGGGGACATGGACAGACGCCAATCTGCCCGGCGCTTCAGCTCCTCACTGAGGCCCACGCTGCCGCCGATGAGAAAGGTAACTTGGGTGCTGCCGGAAACCGCCAGCTGCTGCATTTTGCGGCTCATTTCCTCGCTGGAGCAGGGGCTGCCCTCGATGCACATGGCCACCAATGCGCCACCCCTGGGGAGCTTTGCACTTATGGCGGCGGCCTCCGTGTCCAGAGCCTGCTGGATCTGGGCGGGGGAGGGCTCCTCCGGCAGCTTGCTCTCCGGCAGCTCGATAACCTCTAATTTGCAGCAGCGCTGCAGGCGCTTGGTGTACTCTGCCACAGCGTTCAGGTAGAATTTTTCCTTCAGCTTGCCTACGCACAGGACGGTTATTTTTTGCATGGCGCACCCTCCGCTATATAGGCCTCACTGCACTCGCCTCGGGGGGCGGCGGTGAGCCGGACTCCCTCGAATCCGCCGCAGCGCAGGGCATAGCCTACAGTATCCAGGGCCCGGACCGGGGTATTATTCTCCCTGCTTAAATGCACCAGGACAAACTGCCGGGTGCCGCGGTCCGCCATGCGGCAGGCAAACTCCGCCGCTGCATCGTTGGACAGATGGCCGCGGTCGCCTAATATCCGCCGCTTCAGGGGATAGGGATAGGGCCCGCTTTGCAGCCACTGCACATCGTGGTTGCTCTCCAGCAGCAGCAGCTCCACCCCGGCCAGGGCTGCCTCGGCCTCCGGCGTTACACAGCCCGTGTCCGTTAGGATCCCGGCGGAGGCGCCGCCGCAATCAAAGCGATAGTCCATGCTGCCCGGGGTATCATGGGATGTGGCAAAGGCCGTCACGGTCAGAGGGCCGAAGACCTGTGCATCCCCGGGGCATAGGGGCCGCAGCAGAGAGGCGCTGCCCGGTATCTGCCGCAGCAGGGCGGCGCACACGGCGGGGGAGGCAAATACGGGAGCGCCCGTATGCTTCAGCAGCACCCGAAGCCCGGCGGTGTGGTCGGAATGAGTGTGGGTGATGAAAACGGCAGACAGGGCTTGAGGCAGCCGATTCAGAGACCGCAGAGCGGTCTCAATGCGCCGGGCGGAGATGCCCGCGTCCACCAAAATATGAACATCGCCGGCGCAGACCAAGGCGGCGTTGCCCTCGGACCCGCTGGCCAGAGTATGTATGGTGATCAAATGTCAGACCTCGCTTGTGATTTTGGGTATTTCGGATTGCCATATTATAAATAGGAAGCGCGGTGAGGGAGCGCCGCCGGGTGATAAAAGCAGCGTCACCACGCCGGCCGCCCTTTGGCGGCCCTACGCGGCAGACGCTGCTTTGGCGGCATTGTATCAGCCGATATGTGCTTCCTTCTGCTCGGCGATGTCCGGCGCGTCCACCACACGGATGTCGGCCCCAACGGCCCGGAGCTTGCCTACCAGGTCCTCGTAACCGCGCTCGATGAACTGCACCTGGCTCAGCTCCGTTACGCCCTCAGCGCACAGGCCGGCGATGACCATGGCGGCGCCTGCCCGCAGGTCGCAGGCCTGCACCGGCGCGCCCTGTAGATGCTCCACGCCCTCGATGACGGCCACATGGCCGTCGGCCTGGATATTGGCGCCCATACGCTTTAATTCGTCGATATACTTAAAGCGGCTGTTCCACACATTTTCATTGACGATGCTGGTGCCCTGGGCTGTGGACAGCACCGCGGCGATCTGGGGCTGCATATCCGTGGGAAAGCCCGGATAGGGCATGGTCTTTACGTTGGTCTTCTGCAGCGGGCCGCTGCGGCGCACCAGCACGGCGTCACCCCGGTCCTCAATGTAAACGCCCATCTCCACCAGCTTGGCGCTGATGCAGTCCAAGTGCTTGGGGATCACATTTTTGATAAGCACCTGACCGCCTGCGGCGGCCACGGCGGCCATATAGGTGCCGGCCTCGATCTGGTCGGGAATGATGCCGTAGCTGCCGCCGGCCAAATGATCCACACCGCGAATCTTGATGGTATCGGTGCCGGCTCCCTTGACGTCGGCACCCATGGAATTGAGGAAGTTGGCCAGGTCCACGATGTGCGGCTCCTTGGCGGCGTTTTCGATGACGGTGCTGCCCTTGGCCAGCACGGCGGCCATCATGATATTCATGGTGGCGCCTACGGACACTACGTCCAGATATACGGATGTGCCGGTGAGACGGCCGGACTTGGCACAGGCCTGAATGAAGCCGCTCTCCACCTTCACCTCTGCGCCCATGGCGCAGAAGCCCTTGATATGCTGGTCGATGGGCCGCACACCGAAGTCGCAGCCGCCGGGCATGGCCACGGCAGCCTCACCAAAGCGGCCCAACAGAGCGCCGATGAGATAGTAAGAGGCGCGGATACGGCGGGCCAGATCATAGGACGGATGGGTGGAACGGATGGCATGGCAATCCAGCTCCACGGCGTGGCGGTTCAGCACCCGGACCCTGGCGCCCAGCTCCTCCAAAATATTCAGCAGCAGCGTAACATCGCTGATCTGCGGGATGTTTTCAATGCGGCAGGTGCCGTCCACCAGCAGGGCGGCGGGGATGATGGCAACGGCGGCATTCTTCGCGCCGCTGATGGTAATTTCACCAAAAAGCGGCCGACCGCCGCGAATAAGATACTGATTCATAAGTGCCCCTTTCGTGAGGTGTTATAGGGAGAGGCAGAGCCTCTCCATCGTCAGCCGCTGCAAAAATATGCAGGGCACAGTTATTTATCTGCAGCGCATTGGGGAAGGAACCTTCGCCCTGCTGCCTGCGTGCTTCGGAGAGCTTAAAAAAGCGTCCAAAACCATGGACTTTAATGGCGCAGAGAGCCCCCGATGGGGTTTCCCGCACACATCCGACCTTGCTGTTATAGTAAATTTTTCGTTTTTAAGACAATCTGCTACACATGATAGTATACCACATTATTTCTCAAAAGCAATCACCAATATTCCAAAACCGGTGGGAAACTTCTTTAGGAAATTAAGAGGGGCGTAAAAATTGTCCGAATAATTTGCAAAAAGGGGTTGACACCGATTGGGGAAGGGTGTAACATACAGATAACAAACGTATGAGCAATTATTCAAATGAACATTTGAGGAGGGCGACATGGATCAAATGGAAAAGAATCCGGAGCAGGATTTTCTGTGTCTGGACGAGGCCGGCGTAGAGGCTGTGCGGCGGCAGATGCCCGACGAGGACGACCTATATGACCTGGCAGAATTATATAAGGTGTTCGGCGACTCCACCCGCGTCAAAATTCTGTATGTGTTGTTCGGTGCGGAGCTGTGCGTGTATGACATTGCAAGGCTCTTGGGCATGACCCAGAGCGCCGTAAGCCATCAGCTGCGTATTCTGAAGAACAACAAGCTGGTGAAGTTCCGCCGGGGAGGCAAAGCTGTTTTTTATGGGCTGGATGACGACCATGTCCGCTCTATTTTGCAGCTGGGCATGGAGCACCTGGGCGATTGAGGAAAGGAGACTACTTACCATGAAAAAGACCTATAAGATCGAAGTGGATTGCGCGGCCTGCGCCGACAAGATGGAGCAGGCTGCCCGGAAGACGCAGGGCGTGGCCGCTGCCACCGTCAGCTTTATGACCCAAAAGATGAAGGTGGAATTTGCCGAGGGCGCCGATGTGGACGCCGTGATGCAGCAGGTGCTGAAGAACTGCAAGAGGGTAGAGGACGACTGCGAGATATTCCTGTAAAAGCTATGCGCAGGACCGGGCGGCGGGGTGAGGGCACCCCGCCCTACGGATAAGCAGGAAAATCGGTGCAGCGGGCGGGGTAGGACCCCGCTTCTACGCAGAGGGGAAAATCATTTGATTATTTTGCTGCCTCCGGGCGGCAAATACTGCGAGGCTTTTTTGAGAGTTTTATGAGCCGGAAACACTGAGGTTGTCGATAAAGCGGTAAGATTTGCGATAACGGTGATAACGGTACGGTAAGGAAGGGTGTGTGAGGGAAACCCAAGAAGGGTGTCCCTAACCATTGAAATCAATAGCTTTTGAAGCTGTTTCAGAGTT
>DPPB01000028.1 GCA_003539495.1 Oscillibacter sp.
GCTTCTGGTGCCTGACGGCGCTGCTTGCCGCGCTGTGCCTGCTTTTTGCGCCGCGCCTGACGGCGGGCTGGCTGCTCGCCGCCGCGCTGGCGGAGCTGCTCGGTTACCTTCTGCTCTTTGGCGGAAGCGACGGCATGGGCGCATGGCTCCGCGCCGCCGCGCTGGTGCTTGCGTTTGCGCTGGCGCTGAACGGCTGGCAGAGCGCAAAGCCCGCGCTTCTGGATCGCGCCGTGCAGTGGACGCGGCAGCAGGTGCAGACGCTTCGCTACGGAAGCAACGCCGCCGCGGGTCTGCCGGAGGGTGACCTGCGGAATGTCGGCCCGCGCCGCACCACGCAGGAGACCGTTTTGAACATCACCATGCAGACGCCTGCGTCCTATTATCTGCGCGGCTTCACGGGCGAGATCTATGAAAACAACCGCTGGACCGCGCTGGATGCCGAGACGCTCTATCCCGCCTCGGACAGCTTCTACTGGCTGCATCAGGACGGCTTCTATGCGCAGGCGCAGATCGCTGCGGCGGCGGATTCGGTGCTGCCGGAGCTTCTGGAAACGAAGAACAGCCTCACCGTTGAAAATGTCGGCCTCTCCTCGCGTTATCTCTATGCCCCCTATGAGCTGCTGCCGGACAGCGCCGGCCTGGATGCGTCCGCCGTGGGCGACTGCACGCTTGCGGCGCAGGGCTTCTACGGGCAACGCAGCTATACGCTCTCTGCCGGGACGGGGCTGATCACACAGTACCAGAAGATCAACGCTTCGCTTGCGCAGCTTCCGGAGGACACGCAGTTCCTGCGCGATGAGGCGGCCTACAATGCCTTTGCCTATCAGAATTACACCGCGATTCCCTCGGACATCCGCAGCTATCTCGCGGAAAAGCTGGGCGATTATTCGGTGGAGGAGGGCGAGACGCATTTTGACTATCAGAATGCAAAGCAGAATATTCTTTTTTACCTCACGAGCTACATAGACTACGAGGAAACGAACCTCGCGCCCGTCGGCGACGGGATCGACTTCGTCCTGAACTTCCTCGACGGCACGCAGAAGGGCTATGACATCCACTATGCCACGGCTGCGGCGCTGATGTTCCGCTATTACGGCATCCCCGCGCGATATGTCGAGGGATTTCTGGTCACCAAGCAGGACGCGCAGGTGCTTTCCGCCGGTCAGACGCTTTCGCTCACCGGCGCGGCGGCACACGCATGGGTGGAATACTATCAGGACGGCGTGGGCTGGCTGCCGTTTGAGGTGACGCCGCCGTACTTCTCCGCGATGGAGCAGGCGGAACGCTATCAGGACATTTCCGGCCTGATCGGCCAGCAGCCGCATGACCGCGCGGTCGATAACACCGAGGATCAGCCGCAGAGCGACGATACCGAGGATCCCACGCTGATGGACTTCTGGCTCCGCCACCGGCTCCAGATTTTGCTGGCGCTGGCGATCCTGACCGCCGCGGCGCTGCTTGTGCTGTTCGTGCTCTGGCTTGTCTGGGAGCGGAAAAAGACGGCCAGACGCAAGGCGGGCTTCCTTTCGGACGACCTGCCCGCGGCCATCCGCGCGATCTATGATTACACCATGGACGTCCTGCGCGCGCAGGGGCTGAGGGCGATGAACTGCCCGCCGGAGGACTATGCCGCCTTTGTGGATGAGGATCTCCGCGCGCGCTACCGCAGCGCCACCGCGATCTGGCAGGAGGCCAGCTTCAGCGGCCATGCCATGCAGGAGCAGCAGCGGCAGGAGCTGCTCTCCCTGAAGGATGAGATCTGGAGCAGAACGTGGAAAAGATCCAACCTTCTGCGCAGGATCCGCCTGAAATACATCCGCTTTTTATAGCCCATCAACGAGGATAACGAAACCAAATGTCGTTTTGGCCAGGAAAAACCATGTGTGCCCTCGTCAAACGACGCTAGGAGGAGGACGCATGAAAAAACGAATTTTTGCCGCGCTTCTTGTACTGCTGCTTCTCCTCTGCGCCTGCGGCGCGGAGGAGCCGTGGCAGGCGGCCTATCGCCGCACCGGACAGGCCCTTGCGGCGCAGGAGAACTACGGCGTTGGTTCCATCGGCGGCGAGTGGGCGGTCATCGGCCTGAGCCGTTCGGGGCTTCTGAAGCAGGAGACCGCGCAGGCATACCTGCAAACTGTCGAAGATTACGTCCGCTCAATCGGAACGGTGCGCCTCGACCACGCCAAATCCACGGAAAATTCGCGCATCATCCTCGGTGTGACCGCCGCGGGCGGCGATGTGACGGACATCGGCGGCGTGAATCTTCTGGAGGGTCTGACGGACATGGCATTCGTCTCCTATCAGGGCCTCAACGGCCCGATCTGGGCGCTCATCGCGCTGGACTGCGGCGGCTACGAAATTCCCGATGCGCAGCCGGGCGAGGAGCAGACGACGCGCGAGGCGCTGATCCGCCTACTTCTGCGCGAGCATAAGGCGGACGGCGGCTGGTGCTTTTCCGGCGACGCTTCCGATGCGGATATGACCGCTATGGCGCTGACGGCGCTCGCGCCCTACCGCGAGCGCGGGGAGGTCGCCGAGGCGATCGAGGGCGCACTGCAATGCCTGAGCGAAATGCAGCTGGAAAACGGCTGCTTTGCAAGCTGGGGCAGCGAAAACAGCGAATCGTGCGCGCAGGTCATCGTCGCGCTGACGGCGCTGGGCATCGACCCGCAGAAGGATGCACGCTTCCTCAAAAACGGCAGGAGCGTGCTTGACGCGCTGTGCGATTTTGTATTGGACGACGGCTTTTACCATTCGGCGGAGCTGGTCGAGGTCAACGGCATGGCGACCGAGCAGGCCTACTATGCGCTGACCGCCTACGCGCGCTTTCGGGACGGAAAAAGCCGGCTTTTCGATATGACGGAGCTGACCGCGGCATAGCGGAAATTCGGAACGCAAAAGCATGCCTGCCGAAAAGTCTGCGCCCGTCGGGCCGGGGGAAGCTACAGCGGACAACTTCACTGAAAAATGCTGTATTTCTCGACAGTTCAAATTTATGTAGGAGTGTCAGGCTGCTGACGATGGTGCCGTCGGAAAAAGGGCCTGACAAACAGAGGGGGAGAGACTTCCAAAAGAAGTCTCTCCCTTCAGGCTGTCAAAAAACTGTCTGGCTGAAAGTTTCGGAGGGAAGAAAAGAGTAATCCTGCGTTTTTGATTATGAAAATCAAAAAACACGTGCGCTTTGCGCACTGAGGGCACACCGTTGGTGTGCCCTCCCGTCTTGTGCAGAATTTGACGCGCCGCAGGCGCTATAAAAAGCCTGCGGCTTTTTATGAAATTCTAGTATGAAAGGAAACCGTCATACCGAGCCGCAGCGAGGCGTTTCGGAGCGCAACCGCCGCGTAGCGGCGGCTCTCAGCGCGGAGATGGGTTCCCTTTCGTGTTCAATCACCCGATGTAGCGACCAAAATTGCAAAATAATACTACCACTTTTGATTTTGCAATTTTGCAGGCAGCTTGTCAAAAAAGTCCTTTAGACTTCTTTGACAAGCTGGAGGGAGAGGCTTCCAAAAGAAGCCTCGGTAAACCAGCCGACGAACTTATAATACTGCAACGTCGGAACAGGCAGCGTACCATAGGGCTGGCCATAATATACGGTTTGTTCCGTTTTATCCACGCTGCCGCCGTTTGCATCAAAGGTGACAATACAGGAGGTCAGCATTTGCTCAAATTCTTCGTCATCGATGGGAAGAAGCTCACCACTGACAAAGGTCAGGAGGGACGGATTTGTCAGTTCCCTGCAAATCAGATAGTTTCCGGTCAGCCGCAGCTTGCCGACGACACCGGCATCCGCCTGCTGAAGGGTGACATTCTGGCTGATGACGGCGTTACTTCCCTGCGAGCTCAGCTTGATCGTTCCGAACAGGGAAAGCTCGGTGTTCTCTGCGCTCATTATCAGGGCGAAGCCCGGACTGCTCCGGACAATCACACGGTTCAGGGTCACCTTGGGGAAACTGAACTGGAGCGGCGTGTCCGTGTTGCCCTCAAAAATCATGTTGCTGATCTTGGTTTCTGCGGCGTCCGACTTGATCTTCAGATTCCGGTATACGGAGCCGTTGCCGATCAGGAAGAACTGTTCCGTCGTATTGCCGATTTCGACCGTCTGATCGGTAAAACCGTCCGAACTATCCGAGAGATTCAGTGTGATCCGCTTTGCGCCGGAATGGGCTGCGGCTATGGCGATTGCGGTGTTGGCTGCATTGATGGAGATTTCCGGGACATTTTCAAAGGCGTTCTCTCCGAGTGAGGTGATGTACTTATCCATGGAGAATTTGCCGAGCGAGGAGCGGCCCCTGAAGGCTCCGGCGCCGATCTCCTGAATACCGTAGCCGGAAACGACCTCCAGCGAGGTGCAGCCTGCAAAGGCCTCTGCGGGGATCGCAGATACATACTTGGGGAACAAAACGCCCTTGATCGCCGTGTTGCCGCGGAAGACAGTGGCAGAGATACCGTGTATGCGAATGGCGGAATAGCTGCCGTCGCCGTTGTTCACGGAGATGTATTCCGGAATGGTCACGTATTCGGCGCTTCCGGTGTAAGCCTCGATGATGCCGGTTTCCTGATCAATGACAAGACCGTCAGATTGGAAAATTTTGGAGAAGACATACTGATGAACCGCAAAGGGAATCTCAAAGGACAGGACGGCGTTTTCGCAGTCGTTGAAACTGGAATTATCTCAGTCAGAACTTGCGGAACAATCGGGCATCAAAGTCCGAAATATTCAAATGTATGAGCAGAGAGTCAACAACATTGATAAGGCACAGGCACAAACACTCTACAAGTTATGCTATTCAGTTGAATTATTATGGCATAGATGAGAAAATCATTCGACGGGCCATAAATGATCTATTCCATTTGAATTACGCAATAACATAATCGTAAAACCGCCCATGGTTGAGGCCTATATCTCCACCATGGGCGGTCACTTTTATTTCTCATTCCCTGGTGACATTCTCTGTCAATTCCACCATTAGCTGTGCCCTCAGTTTCGGTCCGGTAGTAAAGGCGATCCGCTCATACTCGGCACACAGGAACCCAACCTCTCCAATCACCGCACCGCTGTTCTTGATCGGAGCGATTCCAGGAAATCCCAGAGTTTTTTGAAACCTTCCCATGGGGACTGCCCAGCGCATGATACTCCCCATAATACCACCACAGGGCATCTGGACATGGCTGTGGGCATTCCTCCTCAAATTGGATTCTATGCTCCCGGACATAATCCCTGAATTCGTCCATTCCATCACCCTCCACAAAAGTGTGTGTGATGTTAACTCTGACGGCGGCAAATTACAAGTATTCAATCTGGCCGAATTCCGACTGTCCTTTCTGTCCTTTTTGTCCCGTGGGAATCAGTGAAAAGCTGTCCGCAGCCAGGGGTACTCCCAGCCATGGACGGTTCTATGTATATAGAAAGTAATCATTTATCGTTTATATCTTATAACGATTGCAATTACCACCAAGCCGTGATTTCAGGGCAGGTAGCTGCGGCAAATAGGGCGGTCAGTTAGTTCTCAGCCGGAAATGTTCGAAAAACACCCATTTTCATGCGGTAAGCATCTAAAACAAGAGGAAAATAAAAAATTACCGTTGTTGATATTGTATCAACAACGGTAACTGATCTGGCAAATGACTCTAATTTTGATAGAAACCGTGTAAGGGGGGGCAACTTCGGTTCAGAGGGGGGTGCAGTTCTCAATTTAGGGGGGTGCAATTCGCCACTGAGGGGTTGCAATACTTTCTTCAGCAAAAAATGCGCCAGTCACAGTTTGTTTGCTCCTATATGAGGGTTACAAAATACGTTCTGACTTGCTCGAGTGCTTCTGCCGTCCAACTGCCCGAGTCGGTAATTTTGCCGTTCTCAAAGAACAGGAATCGGTCGCAGCATTTCTCCACAAGCTCTGGGTCGTGGGTGATGACGAACTGCGTTTTCCCCATCTCAGAGAGGCGCCGGATATTCTCTGCCACGCGCTCCATGTTGCGGTAGTCGAGACCGCTGGTGGGTTCGTCGTAGAAGATAATATCCTTTTGTGCCGCCAGTGCGCCTGCGATGGCAAGCCTCTGCTTCTGTCCGCCCGACAGCGCCATGGGATGTGCCTCCCGATAGCCCCAAAGCTCCATGCGCCACAGCATTTCTTCGGCAGTGGAACGCTTTTCATCCTCGGATAGGCGCAACCCCAGCGTCACATCCTCTGACACGCTCTCGGAGAAAAGCTGGTGGTTGACGTCCTGAAATACCATGTAGGCAAGACTGCTCAGTTTTCGCCCTGCATAGCGTTTTTCACCGTCGATGATCTGTGCCTTACACTTGCGGACAAGTCCGCACAGGCACCTTGCGAAAGTGCTTTTTCCTGCGCCGTTGTTGCCGAGGACGGCCACCACTGCGCCTTTGGGAATTTTCAGTTCCGGAATGTTCAGCGTAAATTCGCCATCAGAACTGCGAAACGGAGAGATGATATATTGTGCGTCTGCGCGGTGCTCTTTCACCTGCGGGGCAAAGCGGCAGGAACCGCGCAGCCCTTCCGCGTGAAGCTCGTCCGGTGTTCTGCGCCAGAACTCGTCTGCCGGTACATCTTCGACGATGCTGCCCTCTTGAAATACCGCCACACGATCCACAAGGCCCCTCAGCCACCAGAGCCGGTGCTCGGCGATGAGGACAGTTTTTCCCGTCGCCTTCCACTTTGCGACGATCTCCCGCAGCTCCCGGATGGCGGAAATGTCCAGATTCGAGGTCGGCTCATCCAACACGAGGATCGGCGGCCTAAGCATACTGACAGAGGCACAGGCAATTTTCTGCTTTTCGCCGCCGGAGAGCTGGGAGACATTCTTCTCAAGCAGCTTTTCAAGCCGGAAGTCCTGAACGGTCTCTGTGAAGCGGCGCAATATTTCTCGCTTCTCCATGCCGATATTCTCGCAGGCAAATATGATCTCCGTGTCGGTCAGAAGCGTATAAAACTGCGACTTGGGATTCTGGAACACGGAGCCGACCGTCCCGGCCAGCTCGTGGAGTTGGAGTTGGGTGGTGTCATTTCCGTTCACCATGACGGAGCCCGTCAGCTTTCCCTCGTAATAGCAGGGGATCAAACCGTTGACCAGCCGCCCGAAGGTTGTCTTGCCGCTGCCGGATTCGCCGCACAGCAGCACCGTCTGCCCCTGTGGGATGCAGAGACTGACATTCTTCAGTGCGCCGTCCGTCACGGCGTTTTCATAGGAATAGCTTACATTTTTGATCTCGATCATCTTACCGTCCTGTCACCTTTGCAAATATAAACAGTGAAACTACCGCCACGCAGAGCAGAAATACAGCGATGTCCTGCACACGAAATCCCATAGGGCAGACATTACTGCGTTTGCCCGGTGTGTCCAGCCCTCGCGTCATGGCCGAGGCGGACAGTTCGTTGCCCACCTGCATCAGCTCCGTCAGCAACGGCACCATCCGGTATTCCAGCATCTCCAACGGATGCTCCAAGCCTCCGACACCCCGCAGCCGCAGAGCATCCCGAATCATTCCGTATTCCTCACGGATTGTGGGAAAGAAACGAAACATGACGGAGACCGGAACGGAGAACTTTTTGGAGATGTGAAAGCCGTCCATGGCTCCGATAAACTCGCTGACCGTGGTGGACGAGAGCAGCACATCAAACATGGCGAGCCCCGGAAGCATCTGCGTGAAGATCGCCGCCAGCGCACCGGAGATGATGCTGAAAACCGGCGCGTCCAGCTGGCGAAGGAGCATCGGAAGCATAAGGCAGAGCACATACACCATCCCATAGACTGCCGCTTTCCGATATCTTCGCAGGATCAAGAAGGATACAAAGGGAACCGCCGCCAGAACGGGGAGAACAAAGCGCATGACACCGGTATACTCGCAAGAGAACATGAGGAAAGACACAGTGAGGCAGAGAATGATTTTCGTCCGTGCGTCCAGATAGAGCTGCCGCGCTCTGGGCTTTTCGGCAAATAATATCCCCTGCATCAGATCATTCCGCTCTTGGCAAAGTGCTTTTTCAGGACAGCTTTCCCCAGCAGGCCGCCCAGCAGGCCGCCCAGCGCGCCGCCCGCAAAGGCCGTAATCGCAAGAAGCGGCAGCATATAGCCATGGGAGAAGTATCCGGAGATGATGTCCATGTATTCCTGCCCATAGTAGGCGGTCTTTTCCGCCAGCTGCGCCTCAGTCATAAAGGCAAAGCCCAGAACATTGGCGTTGGCACCCACGCTGCAAACGGCATAGGACAGGATGGCGGCAGAGGTGCTGGCATACCGCTTTGCTTTCAGAATAAATTCGGCGATGAGCGCGCAAAGAGTGCCTGCAATGAGGCTGTAAATGCCGACGCCTGCCAGTGTGAGGATCGCGCCGTAGATGATGTAGGTGATGAGCACCATGCCGAACTTTTTGATTTTGGAAAAGTAGAGCATCATGGGGATGCCCAGCACCAGAGAGCTGGCAAAGGGAATCATCATGTTAACCAACGGGATAAAGCCCATAGCCGCCGCGATGAGAAGATTGAGGATGAAATATACGGCGGTGAAAATGCCGATGCTGATCAGATCCTTTCCGTTCAGCTTGCTTTTATCTTTTGTGTTCATGTAAATACCTCCTGATTTATGCTCTGACCTTCCAGACCAGACTCTCGCTTTGCAATGTGTATAGCTTGTGATAAAGACCCTTTTGCTCCATCAGCGTCTCGTGGTTGCCTTCCTCCGCCACGCTGCCGCTATCCAATACCACGATCTTGTCGCAGCCGACTACCGTGCGGAGCTTGTGGGCAATAATGAGGACAGTCTTATTCTGAATGAGCCGCCCGATGGCCTGCTGAATCTTCGTTTCATTCTCCGGATCAATGCTGGCCGTGCTCTCATCCAGCAGAATGACAGGGGCATCTTTCAGAAACGCCCGGGCGATAGAAAGCCGCTGCCGTTCGCCGCCGGAGAGGGTCTTACCGTTTTCGCCGATAAAGGTTTGGTATCCGTCCGGGAGACGGTGAATAAATTCGTCACAGGCTGCCAGCTTGGCGGCGGCGTAGACCTCTTCCTCTGTGGCGTCCTCCCGTCCGATTTTGATGTTGTTGTAAATGGAGTCGTTAAACAGTACCACATCCTGAAACACGATGGAATAGTTTTTCAGCAGCTCCTCCGGCGCGATTTGTCGAAGGTCAACGCCGCCAAGGGATACCGAACCGCTCTGCACATCCCAGAACCGTGCAGCAAGCCGTGCCAGCGTGCTTTTTCCGGAGCCGGACGGCCCTACCAGCGCAGTAATCTCACCCTGCTTCGCCGTGAAGGATACATCGTGCAGAACTTCCTCGTGGTTGTAGGCAAAGCGGACATGGTCGAAGCGAATGTCGAAGCGATCCACCGTAATGTCCTCGCTGCCGCCCTGCTCCGGTTTGGCCAGCAATGCCGAAACACGCCCAGCCCCGACCAGCGACGCGATAAAGTCGCCGAGATGCTCGCAGGCGCTGGTCAGCGGTTCGTAGATTCGGACGGCAGCATAGAGGAAGATCAGAAACTTAAACAGCGTAATCTCCCCGGCGGCCAGCATCCCCGAACCGAACAGGATCACAAGGCCAAGCCCCACGCGCATCACATTATACGAGATGGAAATAGACAGTCCCGCCAGCAGTTCATACAGCACAAGACCGGGAATGATACGCTTTACCTTTTTGCAGAGTCCCTGCTGATAATCGCCCATGGCCTCAGTGGTGCGCAGCAGCTTGATGTTCTCCAGATACTCCTGCAGGCCCGCACTGACATCCAGCTTCTTGCTCCGGTTTTTCTCGTTCGTTCCCTCGGAGATTTTTCGGGACAGCGCCATCACGAGAAGCACCACCGGCATACATACCGCCAAATACAGCGCGAGCCGCCAGTCATAGATAAACAGCACAACAAATGCGACGATACCCGTTAGAATGCCGCCGATGAGCTCCGCTGCACTCTGGGAGAGGACATGAGACATCGTCTGCACATCATCCATAATGATACCGGTGACATCGCTGAGATCGCGCATCCCGAAAAAGGACAGCGGCAGCCGCCGCAGCTTATCCGCCAGTTCCATACGGAGCTTGTATTCCTCCTGCCCTGAGGTCAGATACTCCTTGTGGTAGGCGACCTTGTAAGTGAGAAACATCACGGTGAGAATGACAAGAAGTGCCGCAGCATAGGGCAGTAAAGGGATATTCCCACCGTCTCCCGCAAAGTGCTTTGTCATCATACTCTCGCTGACCATGGCAAGCAGAACCACGGGCAGCAGCGCCGCAAGATTGAAGACAGCCAGCCAGATACCGGCCTGCATAATGGTTTTTGATCCTTCACGGCTCAGATGAAAAAACTTACTGAATATCATGCCCAACCTCCGATCTTCCACGACACGCTATTTTCATATTCGTGATACATCTTTGCGTACACGCCCTGCCGCTGCATGAGTTCCTCGTGGGTACCCTGCTCGGCAATCCCGCCCCTTTGCATCACAATGATCTGGTCGGCGTGAACAATGGTCTGGAGCCGGTGCGCAATCATCAGCACGGTTTTCCCATGGAGCAGGATATCCAGCGCCCTCTGAATGAGGTATTCATTCTCTGCGTCGGCAAAGGCTGTGGCTTCGTCCAGCAGAACGATGGGTGCGTCCTTGAGGATCGCCCGTGCCAGCGCAATGCGCTGCATCTCGCCTCCGGATAGATAGACGCCCCTGGCTCCGATGACGGAATCTACACCATTGGGGAGCTTTTCAAGAATATCCTCGCACCGTGCCTGACGCAGCGCTTCCATGATCTCTTCCCGTGAAGCGCCCGGCTTGTACATGGCGACATTCTCCGCAACGGACATCTTGAAAAGGTTCGTGTCCTGGAACACGATGCTGATGTGCTTCATCCAATCGGCGTAGTCCAGCTTCCGAACTTCTACGCCGCCCACGGTGACGGAGCCTTCGCTCACATCCCAGAATCGAGCGATGAGATTGGCGACCGTGCTCTTTCCGCCGCCGGATTCTCCCACCAATGCAGTTACAGTACCGGGGCGGATAGTTAGAGACACATCGTCCAGCGCCTTCACGCCTGCTTCGTATTGGAATGACACATGGTTCAGGCAAATCTCCCCGTTTTGAGGAACCGGCTGCTTTTTTGTCTCTGCAAGGGGCTTCTCTGCCAGCATTTCCTCGATAGCTGTGAACGAGGCGTCAGCCAGCATTAGGTTAGAGGAGCTGTGCATCAGCTTTGTCAGAATGGAAGCCACCAGCGGAATCAGTACAGCGAAGAACGCAAAGGTCATGATGGTTTTCTCCGCTCCGCCGCCAAGGTTATAAAGAACAATGCCGCCGGGAATAAGAAAGAGGAACACAGCGTTGACAATGGTGGTGTACAGGCTGAAGGCATTCTCCATGGAAAATGCATATTTCGTCATGAAGTCGGCGTAGTCCTTCACCGACCGCTGATAGCGCCGGAAGGAGGATGCTGTCTGCCCGAAGGTCTTAACTACTGCAATTCCACGGACATATTCCGTGGCGGCATTGCTGATGTCCTCCCCGGATTTCTGCACCTGTTCGATAAAACCGCTGCTCTCTCCCTTTAGCATCGAGAAAAGGAGAATGAAACCGATAAGAATAGGGACAAGGCAGATGAGCGACAGCCGCCAGTCATACCGGAACATGAACACCAGAAACGCAATGGGCAGCACCAAAGACTGCACATAGTCCGGGATATTGTGAGCAATGAGGATTTCGAGATTGTCGGTGTTCTTCTCGATGATCTTCCGCTGCTTCCCGCTGGGGTGCAGGATGTGATAGCCCAATGGCAGGGTACCGAGATGGCGGATGAGCTGCATCCGTATCCGCGCCACCGTGTTGTAGGCGCTGATGTGAGAACACAGCAGTGCCATACCGTAGGTCCCAAAGCCCATACACACATACCAGACTGCCTGCATACCCAGTGCTTTCATGGCCGCCAGGTCCAGCGCCCCGAAATTGCCGGAGGACTGGATCAGCACCTTTGCGACCCCATATACGCAGAGATAGGCTTTGAGGTTAATGACCGCTGAAAAAGCAGAAAACACGGCAGACAGCAGGATCGTGATGCGGAATGGACCTGAAAATTTCAGGAGCTTTCCGATTGTTTTCGATGTTTGATTCATATCATTGCTCCTTATGAGTTAGAGTGCGCTAACTACCGGGCCGTTTGAAACCATCCCCATAGTGGCGGATGGTTTCAAACAGGACTATTTCAAACTCAGAATATCGGCCCAGCCCACATCGAAGAAATATTTCAGCTCATTCACATAGGTGATAGCCTCGACTTTCTCCATCTCGTGTGCCACCGGCTCAAACAGCCCATAAAGATAGGAACTGATGAGGATATGCACGGTTTTTTCTCCGGCTTTTTTTCCGTTGATAACAGCCTCATGGCCTGTGGCTTCCATGAAGCGGCGGGTGGAGCGCTCCAAGATGTCCACCAGATCATCCATATAGTGTTCATAGGACGAGCCGCCCGCACAGCACAGAAGAAGCCGGAATACATCGAAATGCCCGTAGATATAGTCCACAAAAGGATTTCCGTCCCGATCTGCGTGCAGGGCCGCGGCTTCCTGCTGTTCCTTCGTCTGGGCGTGAAAATCCTCGTTGCTTCCAATCAGGGTCGCTTTGAATTCCTCTGCAACAGGTGCGACCAACGCGCAGAAAAGCGCGTCCTTCCCGGAATACCGCTTCTGTAGAGCACCCCATGTTACCCCTGCGCTCTTGCAGATAGCATTGGTCGATGCCTTTTCATAGCCCTTCTCCAGAAACTCCTTTTTTGCAGCGTCCAGGATTTTCGGATCGAGGGTTTTATCCGGTTTTGACATTCTGCACCTCCGCAACGATAGTCATGCAATCGATAGTGGCACTATCATTATAGCAAGAGAATTTGTTTTTGTCAATAGGTCAGCGGTTTTTTCATTGTTGCTTAACGACGAATGTCCCGCAAAACAAGAATACGCCCAGCTATCAAGCTGATTGCTTCATAACTGAGCGTTGCCCTATTTTATTTATACATCTATCTCAGTGCCGCCCTGGAATTTGAAGGTCATCCGTCCGTCTGCGTGGATGGTCACCGTGTCGATTATGGTCAGCCAGAGCTTTTCGTCAAACTCGGTAATGGTATCTAATTCCTGCACCTCAAACATAAACGCTCCGATGGCTTCTGCCTGGGCTTCCCGTTCAGCCTTTGTGGTGCGGAGTTGCTCAAGCTGTGCCTTGGCTTTTTCGTACCGCTCCACAAACCCATTGTACCGGGCAGCGTATTCTTCCTGGTTTTGTGCCATCTGTGAGTTTTCCGCTATGCAGCGTTTTGTGAGTTCGGTTACAACTTCGATCTCCTCAAGCAGACTCTCGATTTCTGTATCAATGCCTGTACAGTCTGTCAGGGTGGCTTGCATCAATCGGCAATCCTCAAGGATGTTGTCTTTGCTTTCGATGATAGCGTTAAGGGCGGTCACGAACCGCGCTTTAATGATTTCCTCGTCCAGGTGTGGCGTCTCACATTTGTGCTCACCCTTAAATTTGCCGTTGCACTGCCAGATAAACCTGCGGTATTTTGAGGTCGAGTTCCAGACTTTCGAGCCGAAGTAGGAGCCGCAGTCCCCGCAGACGATGCGGGAAGAAAAATGCTCTTTCCGCTGTACTGACGGCTTAGCATCATTCGCGTCATGAAGCATTTGCTCAGCATTTTTTCCTTTTCTGTCATTCTGGCTCACCCTCATCTCCGAAAAGTCCGGATTTGTGGGACTTATCATACCATAACGTAAAAGCGTTTGCTACTGAAATTACCGACAGGGATATCTGCATATTAGCAGAAAAAGTGACCGCGCAGGGAGTGCTGCTCGGCAACCTCAGAAAACGACAAATGAGCCGCTTTGACAAGCGGACGTTCGGCGTTTCGGCAGCACGCAAAGCACGCCGGGGGTAGTGATACCACCCCCCACCCAAAACGCCACCTGTTTCGCCGTGTAAGCCGTTGTGTGCGATCTTTCTCAGAGAGCCGAGTGTGTTACTCGCTTTCGTCTGTGAAAGCGAACGTGGGCCATTTGTGAGCGAAGTTGAAAAACGCAATGAGGAATGGTTGGGGACAGAGTTGCGGTGGCATCTTCGCTGACTTTTTCTCTTCTGCCGATAGTGAGGGGCCACAGAGAACCGGGAAATGTATATATATAAAAGCACGGTGGAATAAAAGGGATTTCGCTGGCAGCACAAAGCCGCACTGTGATCGCAGAAGGGAAGGCCCCTGTTTCGGCGTGTGAGCCCTTGTGTGTGATCCTTCTCCGAAAGCCGAGTGTGTACCCACTTTCGCTCGTGAAAGCGAACGTACGGCGTTTGTGCCGGAGGTGTTGAAGGCCGTGCGACCAATGTGTTGGAAATGTTGGTATGACTGCGTTTCCTGCGCTTTTCGAGCCTTTTTCGAGGACGAAAAAGAAAGCAGGATAAATGAAGTGACCCCTAAAAGTTAGA
>DPPB01000038.1 GCA_003539495.1 Oscillibacter sp.
TCCCACCTTGGTTCCTGTGGTGGCAACAACGCCGGTATCCTCGTTGATGGTGGCAATGAGCGTATCACTGCTGCTCCATTTGCCGGTGGTGTAGCTGGCCGTCTCACCGCCTGCCCCCAAAACCTCTGCCTTAAGCGTGGGGCGGGTGGTTTTGCCGAGGGAAATCGTATAGTCGGCGGAATCCGCTTCCGGGACGATGGTCACCGTGTGCGCGGAAACTTTCTTTGCCACCGTGAACTGCCGGGTCAGGGGAAGAACATTCACCCAGTCAGGATCGGCTTTCGTGCCCTCGTTGGCCTGCAGCGTCACCGTGTAGGTGCGGTCGAAAGCAGAGGGTGCGATTGCATAGTCGCTAATGGTGAATGCTTCCTTCTCTGTGTCCAGATAGACCTGCAGATGGATTGGTTCAACCGCGGAGTCGTACCTCAGCTCGAGGCAGAACGGGGCTTCCTTCGGGTCTGTGCCTGCCGGGGTGTGATAATTGCTGTATACGGTCTTGTAGACCTGCTCCATGTTGGCGTTCATCGTGAACGATGCCTTGCCGTTGTCGTAGTCGGCGGTCAGTACGGTGGGAGCGTTACGCATCAAGACGCTCTTCAGCGTAACGTCGGCAATCGAGTTGCTTTGATAGAGTGCGGTATCCAACGGATGGCCGAAAACATCTTCCACACCGGTCATACCATTGACGGTGACCGTGGTGTCATCCGCATCCTGCACTGGGTACCAGAGCATTGCCGTGACGCCGTAGTCGTTCATGGAAAGCTCAGCGGCAGTATACTCTTCGCCATTGATAGTCACGGTGGAGTTGCTAAGATTCACGAACTCGCTAAAGGTAACTGTGATGGGCACGTGCTGTCCGCTGGCATAGATTCCCGCCGGGGCCGTGACGCTTTGAATGGTGGGGGCGTCCGCATCCAACAGCTTGGCGGTGACGTTGCTGTTCTTGGTGGTGGCGTAGGAATTTTGGATTTCGCCATATACATTCTTCAGATACAGTCGGAAGGGCAGCCAGTACTGCTGATTCCCTCTGTTTTGCGTGGTAGACTGCAGGGAGATGTTGACCGTTTCGCCCCTTTTAATCGTACAGCCCAGCGCTCTCGTTCTGTCGTCGCTGAGATTCAGAGATGTTCCATTGAGCTTGTACTCCGTCAGATAGAACGGGGCATGGGGTTGTGTGTCACTATTATAGCCATACGGCGCAGGGCCATTATAGGCCTCTACATCGGTACTCCAGTTAAACTCGATGCTGGCATCGATTTGGTATGGCTGATAAAATAGGGAGGAGCCGCTGGGAAGCACCGAGTTGCGGGCACCCTCCAAAATTCTGATGGTATCGCTTAGCGCAACGAAGTCCTGATTGTTGGCACCTTCGCCGATATTGTATCCATTTGCCAGCAAAGGAATATACATATCCCCCTGTATTGTTTCTGTACTTTCGTATCTTTCCTCATAGTTCGGCGCGCTCACTGATGTTTGCATTGTGGGGACGCCAACCGTCTTTTTTAGCTTGAGCTGACAGTGGTCGGCATAAGCGGCACCGTCATAGAACACCAGATTTTCCGCATCGTAAAATTCAATCATCCCCAGCAGGTCGCCATAGGAATAAGAATTCTCGAGCCAGGCTCGGTTGTCTCCTTTGGTTGTAACCTTGACAGTGATTTTACAACCACCTAAACTGAAAGTCGAGCCTACGTCATATGTCAGCTTGTAGGACCCGTCGCCTTGGGCGACCCCACTCGTCTCGCCTATCGAGACCTCCACATCGGTGATATAATCGCTGAGCTGGCCTTTTTGAATGCGGTAGGAAAAGCCGACCGGTTTTCCGCCGTATACAGTAAAAGTCCCGGAGCTCCAGATGTTGTTTGCGAGATCCTCCAGCGTTTGGCTCATCATGCTGCTCATATCCACCGTCTCAACGCCCACAGGCGATGTGGCAGAGGCGGAATACTGCAAACTGATGCCCTGCAGCTCCAGCTGCTCCATCAGGCTATTGAGATTCTCCAGTGCTTCCCCGGTAAACTCCCTGCCGGAGAAATAGGTGTCCTTGATCCGCTGCAGCTCCTGTTCGATTTGGATCATAGTCTTCAAATCGCCCAGCGCCACCGGAGTCCCATCCACGTCGGCTATACGGGTGAGATCCGTGGCGGGATTTTCCAGCAGTTCCATGACAGCTGCCAGTGTCAACACCTGACCGTCCAGCGTGATGGTTTGATCCACCTTGAAATTGCCGTCTTGATCCAGCAGCCCTAAAGCGTTCAGCATGGAAAGCACCTGGTCGCTGCTACCGCCAGTCAGGGCGGAGAGCTGATCCAAAATCGCCTGATTTTCCTCGGGTGTGTTGCCCAGCGAATCGCTCACCGCTGCAAACACCGCTGTCGGATGCATGGTCAGCACCATGCAGCAGACGAGCAGTATGCTAAGTATTCGTTTTTTCATTGGCTTTTCTTCTCCTGTTCGTGTCGGTTCGGTTTGTCCGCCCCGCCTTTTTTCTGGTTTTCTCTGTTTCTGAGCCGGATGCCCTACGCGGCGGTCTGCCCCTGCACTATAAGTGCGTCCGCCGCCCCGGCAAGTGCTGTGAATAACATCAGGCAGAAAGCGGAGAGGCTTATTGCCTCGCGCCGCTGCCCCCGGCGGGTGTCTTCCCGCACCCGCTGCTTGACGAATGCGACCCGTCTTGCGGTATCGTACATATCGTTTGAATCTCCCCTCTGGATTTTTTGAAATGCGGCTTAAAAACCCCTTCACTTATATAGGTACAAAAAATCGGAAAAACTCTCACCCAAAATCAAAAAATTTTCAAAAAAATTTGAGACCAGATTTTCGTTTTCAGCTCACGAAAGAGGAGTATCAGAACTTGAGATGCCAAACTGGCATTTCAAGTTTTGCGCAGGACGAAAATAATTATGGTGGTCGTAGGACTCTTCCTTATGTATTTACAGAACAGGGAATCTCTATGTTGGCGAGTGTTCTACATAGCGAAGTGGCGATTAAGGTAAGCATTGGTATTATGCGTACATTCGTGGAAATGAGGAGATTTATTGCTAATAACGCCTTGCTTTTTGAGCGTATCAGTAATGTGGAGTTAAAACAACTGGAATATCAAAAGCAAACGGATGAAAAATTGGATCAGATATTTGATGCTTTTAGCCTAATTGTTAGCCTGATTCAAAAAGCGGAAAAGGAAATCGTTTTAATTGATGGCTATGTGGATATAGGAACGCTGAATCTTCTCACAAAAAAGAATGAAAATGTGACTGTTGTGATGTATACATTGAAAAGAACCAAGTTATCTCAAGAAGATGTTAATAATTTCAACAGCCAGTATCCTTTACTGGAAGTGCGGTACACGAAAGTATTTCATGATCGCTTTTTAATCTTGGATAAGAAAAATGTTTATCATATAGGAGCCTCCTTAAAAGATGCAGGAAAAAGTGTTTTGGAATTTCTGATTGAGGATGCTGGTATTGTGAGAGACATTCTTCAGAGATTAGAGATTGAAACAGAGGAGTAAAAACGCACCATATTTGGAATTCAATCATCAGGCGATAGTTGCTGACTTTGGCTGTGATCAAGAAGGAGCCTCGGCCAAAGGCTCCTTTTTGCTTAGGCTTATGATGCTAGTCAGATCACTTTCGCTGCCAGCGCCCGGAAGCGCCGCAGGGCAGTACCAGACCGCTCTCGGTGACGGGGAGGCCGATCTCTTCGGCTTCCACATGACCGCCGAACTTTTTCGTCAGGGTGGAATTCATCATATAGGACAGCACGGCGGGTTGCAATCCTGTAGTGTACGAATTGATCAGGAAGAACAGCGCATCATCGGATAAAAGCTGTGCGGTCAGTCCTACGAAATCCCAGATATTATCTTCTATTTTCCAGATCTCGCCCTTGGGTCCTCTGCCGTAGGAAGGAGGATCCATGATGATGCCGTCGTATTTGTTGCCCCGGCGGATCTCACGCTCTACGAACTTCATACAGTCGTCCACCAGCCAGCGGATAGGAGCATCGGCAAGCCCGCTGGCAGCAGCATTCTCCTTTGCCCAGCCGACCATACCCTTGGACGCATCCACATGGGTCACAGCAGCTCCCGCAGCTGCGGCGGATACAGTGGCACCGCCGGTGTAAGCGAAGAGGTTCAGCACCTTCACGGGGCGGCCTGCCTCATGGATCAGACCGGAGAACCAGTCCCAGTTCACCGCCTGCTCCGGGAACAGACCGGTATGCTTGAAGCTGAAGGGCTTCAGATGGAAGGTCAGAGGATCAGCCTTACCGGAGGCTTCCTTCTGAAAAGGCAGGGTGTAATGGATCGCCCATTCATCCGGCAACCGGAAGAACTCCCATTCTCCGCCGCCCTTGGCACTTCTGTGGTAATGACCGTTTTTCTGCTTCCAGCCCTTATGATCGTGGGGCGTCTTCCAGATGACCTGGGGATCCGGACGGACGAGAATATAATCTCCCCAACGCTCTAACTTTTCTCCGCTGGACGTATCCAGCACTTCATAATCTTTCCAATTATCTGCAATCCACATATAGAAACCTTTCTGTGTATATACTTTGTAACTGATTTTTATAGGACATAGTAATAGAATATAATACCGGAGAGACTTTTTCAAGGAATACTTGCAGAGAGTGGTTATATGGTTGAAGAACTGAACGACTTAAAAGGTGGAATGACGGAAAACTATCAAATCAGACTTTCATGCATTACAGCGATAGCAAACTAATCTGTTGACGATAAGCCATTTCTTGTATATAATAAATCGTATCACTGTATACAATTAAGAAAATGTACAAGAAGAAAAATTTGAGGAGGCTATTATGACAGGAAATACGTTAGGCTGGGTAATTGTGGCATTCGTGCTGTACTTACTCATGATGATCGCTATCGGAGCGTTTTATGCAAAGGGCAATAACAATTCCGAAGACTACTTTTTAGGAGGCAGAAAGCTGAACGGCTTCGTCGCTGCGCTGTCCGCGCAGGCATCGGACATGAGTGGATGGCTGCTGATGGGACTGCCGGGAGCTATTTACTTAACCGGTGTCGGAGGTGACGGCTGGATCGCCATCGGACTTTTCATCGGCACGACGTTAAACTGGCTGCTCATCGCCACGAAGCTGCGCAGATATACGATCCGCGCCAACAATTCCGTTACACTGCCGACTTATTTTGAGAACCGCTTCCATGATGAGAAGAAGGTATTGATGACGGTTTCTTCTATTACTATTGTAGTATTTTTCCTGGTATATTGCGCTTCCGCGCTTTCTGCCGGCGGTCAGCTGTTTGAGTCTGTGTTTGGCATTGATTATCATGTGGCACTGACCATCGGTGCGCTGGTAGTTTTGGTCTATACCTTCCTCGGCGGATTTACCGCGGTATGTGTGACAGACTTTATCCAGGGTATGCTGATGCTGGTCGGTATTCTGGCAGTACCGCTGTTCGCTTATCATTTTCTGACAACCGGCGGCACTACATTGTCAGCCGGTCTGGAAGCCAGCGGTGCCGACAGTGCCAACTTCCTGAATCTGATGAAGAACGGTGACGGCAGTAATAATATCGTCAGCGTGATCTCCGGTCTCGGCTGGGGACTGGGATATTTCGGAATGCCCCATATCCTGGTGAGATTTATGGCAGTCCGGGATGAGAAGGAAATGACCAAGTCCAAGGCTACTGCCATCAGCTGGGTGGCATTATCCCTGGGATTTGCAGTATTTATCGGCATCCTGGGCAGAGCCTATCTGCCGGAGCTGGTGAATGGCAATAATGAGAAGGTATTCATCGAAATGATCAAGAAGGTATTTACGATGGAGATGCGGGCCCCGTTCATTGCAGGATTGTTCCTCTGTGGTATCCTGGCAGCGATCATGTCCACGGCGGATTCCCAGCTGTTAGTCAGCGCCTCCAGCGTAGCGGAAGATATCTTCAAGGGACTGCTCAAAAAGGATGCGGATGACAAGACGGTTATGAATGTGAGCCGTGTCACAGTACTGGTAGTAGCTGTGCTGGCTTACATCATCGCATGGAATCCGAACAACACCGTCATGGGTCTGGTATCCAATGCGTGGGCAGGTTTAGGTGCCGCCTTCGGACCGTTGGTAGTGATGTCCTTATATTGGAAGAGAACCAACTTCCCCGGAGCGGTAGCCGGAATTGTCACAGGAGCACTTGCCGTGATCATCTGGGATTACATTCCTCTCGTGGGCGGACAGACCCTGGGCAAAGCTACCGGATTGTATTCCCTGGTAGTAGGCTTCGGGCTGGGACTTATCGCTATCATCGCAGTCAGCCTCGCTACCAAGGCTCCTTCCGAAGAAATGCTGCAGGAGTTCGAGGACGTGAAGGCGAACCGGCTGTAAAAATTCAATTTTTCATGATTCTGAAACTGCCCGGACACACTGGATTGTACTGGGCAGTTTTTTATGGGGCGAAATTCTTAATTTGTGATTGTTAGACCCCGCGAAAATCGAAACGCTGGGGCACAGCAAGAGATTCTGCTAAAATAAGCCCCGGCGATATCAGAACATCGGGGCGCAGAAAGAGATTTT
>DPPB01000005.1 GCA_003539495.1 Oscillibacter sp.
AGTTCCGCCACACATTCGAAGGCAGCGAAGAGACGCCGGAGACGGTTTGTTTCATATTCTTCATTTCCCAGAGCGGCATATTGCTCTGCCGCAAGCTGGAGGATCAGAGTCTTGGCGTTGTCCTCGTCGATTGGCTGCTGCTCCAGAGCGTTATCCAGCGCCTCCTGCGTTTTAAAATGTGCGGCTGGCGTGGAACTGCGTTGATACCGTATGCGGTCTGGGCAATTTGCGAGACCGTTGAGCAGGTCGGTGACACTTTGTTCCACCCGTTCAGATGGTGGCGTACCGCAGAGCCTGCGCAGCACTTTTTGGGCTTCCGTCTTTTTCGGAAGATGGGGCTTGTTTGAGCGCTTTTTGTTTGCCGCGATGAGCTGTTCCTTATCTATGAGCTTGGGATATCCTTTCTCCCCGGTATAGCGTGTGTCCGCCAGAATACGGGCGACCATATTTTTGTTCCAGAGGCGTCCCTCGTCATATGGAATATCCTGCTGGCGAAGCGCCTCGGTCAACTCATTCAATGATCCTCCTGCGATATATCGGCGGAAGATCTCCTGCACAAGTTCCGCCTCTGATTTCTGTATGACGATCTCACCCATACACATCTTGTAACCGAAGGGCTGCTTCCGGTTTCCCATCACCGCACCGTCCTCTCTATGGACTCCCGCAGTTCCAGCCCGTTTTTCAGGCAGAAGCGGACGGAGTCGTTGCTCTCTATGATAATTTTCTCAACGAGTTCACCAAACAGTTCCGCTTCAAAGCTGTCGAGGAATTCCGGCCCACCTTCCAGGAGGTCTATCAAGTCTCGTGTTTGCAGGGCGGTCATGTCGCTCTCGACATCCATCAGCTTTTCTTTTTCCAGCTTGGCCTGCCGGAGCTGCTTGGTCAGCTCATTGGTTTTGGCTATAAAAATGTCAGGATCAACAAGGCCCTGCTGTTTGAGAAAGGCCAATGTCTGATTCTGACTGGATAGATCTGATATTCTTTTATTCAGGGCAACGATGTCAGGACTCCAGAGCATCCTGTGATTGCGGATCAGCTGGAGACTTGTAAGCATCTGTTCCAGAATGGAGATGCTCTGATGCTTCAGCTTGTAGTATAGGCGGTAGAAGGATTCCTGAACTTGGATTTCTGGTATAGGAGTAATTTGACATTCATGTTTCTCTTCATGATTGCAACAGCACCAATACCATTTTTGATTGATTTTCTTCGCCCGAACACGTGCTCCGCAAGAACAACATATCTGCCTTGAAATAGTGTCGTGAAGCGGCTTTGGCTCTCTCTTTCGTGCTTTCCGCAGCTGCTGAGCTTGGTCAAACATCTCCTGCGAGATAATGGCCTCATTGCTGCCGCAGACGAAGAACATCTCTCGTTCTCCTCGGTTGCGTTTCTTTTCCCGTGGGAACGAGTCTGTTGTATACCTTTTCTGGAGAAGTGCATTTCCTGCGTAGCGCTCATTTTGCAGGATATAGTCAATCGCTTCTCTCCGCCAATGCTTTCCAAGGGTCCTATCTTTGTTCAGAACGGCAGCAATTTCTCTCGAATTATTACCGCTTAAATATTCCGCAAATATCCACTGAATCGTTGGTGCTTCAGCCTGATTGATCTGTAGATTGCCGTCTATAAGTGTGAATCCCACAGGTGCGTGGTATGTATTAAACGTTCCTTGCTCCATCCTGCGCTGATAGCTCCATCGCATATTACCAGAGATGGACTCGCTCTCTTTTTGAGCGAATGCAGCGTAGATGGCGGTGATGAGCTCACTGCTCACATTGACCGTATCGATACCTTCACGCTCGAATCGGACATTGACACCCAACTCTTTCAGTTCGCGGATATTCTGAAGGCAGTCCTTGGTGTTGCGGGCAAAGCGGGAGATGGATTTGACAAGGACCTGGTCGATCAGGCCGCGGCGGCAGTCCGCCATCATTCGCTGGAAGTCATCCCTCTTGGCCACCGAAGTTCCTGTGATTCCCTCGTCCGCATAGATGTCAACCATGCGCCATTCGGCCTTGCCAGAGATCAGCTCCGTGTAGTAGCGGTTTTGGGCCGCAAAGGAATTGAGTTGATCCTCGGAGTCTGAGCTGACACGAGTATAGGCTGCGACCCGCAGCCGCACATTTTGAGGCCGTTCCGTAGGTTCGATTTTTATAACACGGGCCTGCTTTTCTGCCAGTGCTGTTGTTCCGTCTACCAGCCGCTTTTCATCCATGTCCGCTCACCTCCTTTTTTGCAACACAAACACTACCACAACTGCATCCGAATAGCTACTGAAAGATGAAGAAAATCAGAGAAAAAACATGACTTCAACACCGTTGTCCGCAGCGATCCGTGCGGCGATTTTTCTCAGTTCTTTTTCGGTGAAAATACCGCATTCCCGGAGCTTTCTGAGTAGGATGACGATCCCATAGTAATTGATATTGGGGTTCATAGATGTTCTCCTTTCTGCATTCGACTATCTCTGCGGCACAAGCATGGGAACCGTCCGAAGAAGGAAGAGGCAGGAGAGAATAGAGGGACCATTGGGCAAAGGAAAGCGAATATAAAAATACTGGAGAGGTGGACAGCTCCCATGCTTCTGCCGCAAGAGTGTGGTCGCTCCGGCAATGGAAGCAAATGCTCCCATCACCGGAGCGGCCAGAACTTTACGGTTTTGTTTGCCTGTATTCGACACTACTTCCCCAGGCGGGGCGGCAACTTGAACTGTGCGGGCGCACATCACGGGACTCTCACCCCTCCGAGGATCTCTCGAAGCTGCGTACAGGAGTATCATTATAGGCTGACGGGATTATGGCGGGGACAGCTTGCCAAGGCTGCCATGGCCTGAGTGGGTATCGCTCTGCACCTTACTTGGCCGTCCTTTGATGCGGAGCTGCTCCGCACAGGTGGTCATCGCGCACTCGGCCTGACGCTGGCTCCGTCAGCTAATGTATTCAAGTTGCCGGATATGACCGTCTGAGGCGGTGTTTATCAAGGAACAAAGCCGCTGATTTATCAGCCGCGGAGTGAGGTTCAAAGCCCCCTCACTTTATTAGCCGCTGAAAACACCGTTTGCACCAAACTTTTTTATCATCTCAGCATCTTTTTCAATTTCTGCAAGATACGAATCTTTCGATTATGGATCGTCATTCGATGGACACCCATCATTTCTTCCAGCTCACGCTCTGAGCGCTCGTCGAAAAACAGCGCATGAATCAGAGTCCGTTCTTCTTCGCTCAACTGATCCAGTGCGGCCCGCAAACGGTATAAATCATCTTTCCTGATCACGGCATCCTCGACGCCTTCAGCATCGTCCGCAAACTGGCACTTTGCAGAATATACGAGCCGCTCCAGTGAATCCTCTTTACTGGGAACATAACTCTCCGCACCATTCTCGGCATTTTTCCTGCGCTGTTTGCTTTTCAGATCCACCTCCATGTATTTCATCTTGCGGTCGCTTTTCTTCAAGACTTCCAACACATCCGGACGCTCTTTTAAGCAGGGATATATCTTCAAATAGTCGACCCGATATGGGTCGTTGTGATATGACATTTTCTGTCCTCCGTTTCATCATTTTGAAAATTCCAAAAACGATGAAGCGGAGGGCCTCGGCATCTCTCGTAGGCCGAAGGCCAGCAAAACAAAACGCTCATTCAGTTCCTTTCTGGAACCAAATGAGCGAAAAAAGCCGCTTGATCTGCCTTCACCACCATGGCCGCATTGATCCGTCTCACTCTCTTTGAGAGCAAGGACTGCAAATCAAGCGACACATGGGAAGGTCACGCATCAAGCGGCTCCGGGGTACAAACTTGGATATTCAATTTTTAGTTGTCATGAGCAAGGCGCTTCCTACACGCCGTTACAGCTCAGAATCGGTTAAGTCGAAATGCCACCGGCGGGAAAAACACTTGTTCTCCGCAATGGGGACATTTCACATAAACTGCGCCGTGATTTCCTTTGCACAGGATCTCTAACTTGTTCTGGCAATACGGGCAAATTCTCGCCATTGTAATATGACTGGAATACTGTTTTTTCAATTCCTGCTGCTCTGTCTGTATGCAGGAATAGCGTTGTGGATCAAGTTCCCTTGCATTGATTTTTGCCATACTTTCTCCCTGCCATATCAGGCGATCTCATTTTTCTCCGGAAATATATCTACCAGTGCATACGGGTCATACAAATCATTTCTCCCTACCAAACCGAGTTGGGATAATCTTATAGTCAGTGCTGTTTTGGACACACCGAGCCGCTTTGCGGCCTCCGAAAAACGCTCATAGTCTTTGCGTGCGTATATGCGATTCAGCACGCTGATACCATCTTTCAGGCCAACATTTGCCATATGGCGATATACCAGTTCCTTTGGCAAGAGGAGAAATGAAGTCAGCACATTGGTCTGCCACTCCTCCCAATCAAGAACAGGGTACTGCGTATGTTCATCTGTCATGCGAAATACGCAGCGAGGAGTTTGCGCCTCATATTCTTCCGGATACAGCATCCAAAACAGTTGATGCGCTGCTTCGTGCATCATAGTAAAGTTCAAACGGCCAATCTGATTTTCTGCCACAAGGCTCTGATCAATGAAGGCCGTTTTCCCGTCTAATTCATAGTCGAGCCTTGTGCCGTCCCTTTGATGGATCGTTATGATCACCCCCGAAGTTGCCATAAGGCCGATGGCATCATGTGCTTCACTGATATCTGCAAAGGTAAATTGCAGGCCACACATCTTCTCTGCAAAATCTGCCGGATCAATATGATCGACCTTTTGAGGGACTTTTTTAAGGTAATCACGAAGCAATCTGCGGGAAATGTGTTCGATGTCTTTCCGTGAAAGCCAGAGCATCTGCATGCGCCCCTTTCTATTCCAACGCACCCACAAATTAGAACATTTGTTCGCTTCTTGTTAGAAAGTATATCATGATCGCTAATCTATGTCAAGTGACATAAGAAGATTGATGGGCATGCTTTTGTTTTTCAAGGCAAAGTCTACCGTAAAAACTTTGTTTGTATCTTTCCGCGATAATGCCACCGTAACGCGCATAAATTCTCCAAACCTTTTCACTTGCCGGCAAAGAGATGTGCTTAAGGGTTCCGTGAACATAGTTATATGTGCGTTCGTCAAGTGCATTTGGTTTTTCCCTTTTGTATTTCTTTACCGCATCCTTAAGGATGTGTACAATTTCTCCTGTTTTGTCAGGGAATTCAGCTTTTCTCGCATCATATTCGACCTCAAAAGCTGTACACAAATCTCTTATCTTATTTCGATCGATGAGGCGTTCGGCATTTTTCTTCGGTAGAAAACTGAGCACTGGCCGACTATTTTCATCACCTATCAGTTTAAATAACTGCCCGGTTTTATCACCAAGCCAATCTATCTGAAGTCGATTATAAGGTATACCACAGAATTGAATATTATCATCTTCTCCACTATTAACTCGACAATCAATCATCCCCGGCCAATTAAATATTCCAACTCGATTACCAGTATCCCACAAACTGATTTGAAGGTTTGCCACATTAAGGTATCCCGTACAAAATGCCAGAAAGTAACATACTATTGACACGGGAAACTCCCGTGCAGGTGGTCATGGCGCGTTCTCCGCATCGCTGTCCTCTTTCTTACGGAGGCTCATCTGCTGATGTGATCCAGTTGCCGGATATAGCCGTATGGCGTTTTTCAAGATACAGCAGCCGCTACCTGCGGCTTTGATGTAATTGTACCTTGCTGAAAAGCCCTGTAACAGAAACAGTTTGGAACATTGCATACCCAAAATGGAACATTTTACAGCTCCACTTCCAATTCAGAGAGGATATCGATTGCCATTCTCAAACACCGCTTTCTGTCCACACGATAGTTTTCTTTTCCAAGCAAGAGAAAATCCATGGAGACATCGAAGAACATTGCCAGCTCAATGGCAATTTCAATCGGATCTATCTGTACTCCGTTCTCAATTTTAACTATGTAGGTTCTACTAACATTTATCTTTTCAGCAAGCTGTTCTTGGGTGAGATCTCTGCCGGTACGCAGCCGCTTGAGGTGTGGAAGTGCTGCGCTGTCTGCCGGTACAGCCGCTTTGTGATCAGCAAAATACACTCCGGCTTTTCCCGAACCTGCTCCAGCATGTATACTGTATAGTAAAACCCCGACAGTTTCCCGGATAAACCCAAAAGACGCAGCAATCGTTCAGTGTCCAAAGTTCCATTCTTTTCGAGGTCCGAAACATAATAAACTAACGGCACTGATACTCCTCCTGTCCTTGTGTATTTTTGGTATCCAACAAGCTGCCCACCACGGTGGTCCCCTTGCAGTTCGGCGCAGAGCCGCTCGGCCTTTCTGTAATGATTTTACACGATTTTTGGCCATTTGCGTCCTATGTTCGCTCTACAATGGCCGACGCAAAGGTGACGGGATTCGTATGAAATTGTCGACTTTTAGTCTAAGCAATATCGTCTCCTCCCCAAAAGCTCCCAAATGTCAGCAAAAACCTCCGGCCCTTGGTTCCCCAAAGGGTCGGAGGTTTTTATTGTTTTTCAGAGGATGTTTCCACCCTCTTTTACAGAAGGCTTACTCCTCCCGCTTTTTACGCTTCAGCACGACCGCTGCGCCGAGGGCTGCCACAGGCAGAGCCACGACCCACAGCATCACGCCGTTATCCCCGGTAGCCGGGGTGCCGTCGCCGTTATCGCCGGGCTTATCGGTGTAGCAGAGCTTCACCGCGTCCTTGCCCAGGGGGTCGTCGGTGCGGTTGAGGTCCTTGAAGCCAACGCCCGTAATGCCGGGCAGAGCCTTGGAGGTGTCGAAGTAGATGGCGCCGCTGGCGGTCTCATGGGTGGCGCAGCTGGTGTCCACATACTTTACCACGGCAATGCCCTTCTCCGCGCCGCAGCCGGAGGCGTAGTAGTTATTGGAAACGAGATTATACTTGTTCAGGGCGCTCATGTAGCCGATAATGCCGCCGGTCTTGCCCTGGGGGCCGTGGACCTTGCCGGTAAAGGCGTTATTCTGAATGCCGCCAATGCCATTGCCCCAGCACTGGGTGATCTCGCCCTCGCGGCCCAGGATGCCGCCGACCCAGCCCTTGCCGGTGATGTCGCCGGAGCACTTGCAGTCCTCGATGGTCACGCAGGGGGAGTTGGGTGCGGTGCCGTCATCGTAGCCGGAGCCCAGGATGCCGCCTGCATCGCCCTCGGACACCACCTTGCCGGTGAAGGTGCAGTTTTTAATGTTGCAGGGGCCCATGGACTGGCCCTTTCTGCCCACCAGACCACCCACTTTATATCTGCCCATTACCGTGGCGGCGCTGGAGCAGTTGGTCATGTTGCCGTTAAAGTCGCCCGCAAAGGAGCCCGTAGTCGCAGGGAAACCACTGGCATAATACTCATCCATGCCGTAGCCGATGGTCACACCGCTGGCCACGGTGCAGTTGCTGATGTTCACAAAGTTCACGCCGGAGGCATAGCCGCCGATAAAGCCGGAGTTTCTGATATTGGAGCCGGTGAGGATGTGGCAGTTGTCAATGTCCACGGTGGCAGGGCAGCCGGTGTTATAGTTGCCGTCGTCGCCGTAGTCCACATCGTAGCGGTCAATGAGGCCGAAGCCGTCGATCTTGGTGCCAAAGATCTTCAGATTCTTGATGGTGGCCTCCCGAACGATATTGAACAGGGGCTTGCCGCCCTCGGCAATGCGCACGGTGTAGTTCCGGCCATCCAGGGTGCCGGAGAAGGGTAGGATGTTGGTGCCCTTCTTGGTGTTCACACCGCCGTCCTTGGTAACGCCGATGGGCTTCCAGTCGGCGGTGAGGGAGATGTCATTGGCAAAGGTGAAGTACATCCCGGCGAAGGCGTAGCCGTCCGCCACCTTCTTATAGAGGTAGTTCAGATCCTCCTGGTTTTTCAGCAGCCAGGGGGATTGCTCCGTGCCCTGACCCTCCAGGGTCACATCAGACTTGGTTACTTCGATCTTCACGCAGTCGGAGAGTACCCTGGTGCTTTCCACAGCGCCATCACCCTTGGTGTGATAGACCTCGCAGTAGAACCAGTTGGTGCCCACCTCCACCGTAGAGGGGGCATAACTGACCATTCTGTCAAGATTATCCAAGATTTGATCTCTGGGAGAAGCCACCAAAACAGGGTTAGTCCTGTTCTGGTCGTCACAGCGATACCAGTTATAATGCATGACTGTCAAGTTATCATCTATTTTTTTCACCGTCACCTGCAAGGGAGCAGGTGACTGACCTTGGATATACGAAGCGCCCACAGGCTGGCCGACGATCTCCGGCGTGGTCAGCTTCAGCACTGCCACCTTTGTGGCCCGCAGCTGGGGCAGAGCCACGGTGACATTCCCACTTGTGACCTCGGCATTGAAAAAATAGTCTGCCGCCCTCGACGATGCCGTATCCACCTTGACCTCGGCCCCGGTGCCGTCCATACTCTTCTTGCTGAGGCCCATACCCCGGATCCAGGCATAGGTGAACTTACCGTCGTCGTCCTTCATCACGGCCTTGATCTCCAGGTCGTCATACTGGGTCATGGCGGGGAAGGTGTGGTATGTAGATTTTTTGGTGACCTCCACGGCCTCTCCGTTCAGCGTGACCTCATAGTGGTCAAACACGGGCTTGGCCGCCGGGTCCTGCACGGTTACATGGAGGGTGTACTCCCGGTCGGCGATGTTATACTCCGTCTGGGGGTTGGTGATGCGGATGGTAAAGTCCTTGGTGCTCTCGGCGCCGGGGGTATAGGTGATCTTGGTCGCCGTCTCCGGGCCGCTGCCCTCGCGGATGTAGGTCACGCTCTTGGTATAAGAATTGTTGTCCTGGCCGCCGTAGGGTGCAATGTTGTAGGTATATCCACGAAGCAGCGTCAGTGCGTAGGCATTGTCCCCGGTCTTGGTAATGGCGGGAACTACAATTTCTTTATCGGTGCAGTTCACAATGATACCGCGCAGGTTATTAAAGAGTGAAAAAGAAGCCTTGCTGGTGCTCTGGCTGCCCTTCGCCCGGAACACCAGATCCGAATATTCCATTGCGTGGATCTGCAATGAGCCTTCCACAAACCCAGAGGGCCGGGGATTATAGTAGCTATCCAGCGTAACAGAGCCGTTGACCGAGGTGGCCGTTTTCTCAGTCTTATTTTCCCCAACATTGTCCCAGGTGAAATAAGTCACCGAAAATTCCTTGCCCAGGTCCGCCGGAGCCTTGATGGTCAGGGCGGTTTTGCTGGAGCCGATGTAATGCGACACCGCATAGATGGGGGCTGTCAGGCTGTAAGTGCCGTCGGCCTTTTTCGCCACGGTGACGGCGTTATACTGGTAGCGCTCGTCAATGGTCGCCTGGCTGCTGAGGGTGAATGTGAACTTGGACAGGTCCAGGCCCACATCCGTCTCCGCCAGGGCGCTGACAGGCAGCAGTGAAACCGCCAGCAGCAGCGTCAGCAGCAGAGATAAGATTCGTTTTTTATCTTTTTTTTCCTTTCATTTGTTTAATATGTTTGTGAACGCCCAGGGGCGGTTGCACACGGGGCGGGGCGCGGGGTAGGGTATTACGGATTGCCACGGGCGCGGTGCGCCCTCGCAATGACAGAACTTGAAAGTTTTCCGTGTCATTTCGAGCCAGTGCACACACTGGTGTGGGAATCCGTTTTTCCTGGAAAGCAGGGCGGGAAAGGTCTGCCGTCCTCCCCCGCCCCGTCGGCTTGAAAGTTTATCATGCTTTCCATGGAAAGCATGGGAGCCATGGCTCCCGGCAGCAAAAAATCACCCGGCTGCCAAAAAGCAGCCGGGTGAAGCAATTTCGCAACAGCTTCGGCCCCGGTACTGGCGGCAACCCGGGAGCAGCGCCTTGCGTATCTGGCTTAGCCGAATAAACCGGCATCACAGTGACCGTCTCGCGGGGCCTCTCACCCCATTCCGCCGCCAGGAATAACCCCGGCTCACGCTGTCCCGTTGTTCAGTTACTTAAACTGTACCACACGAGGTCCCAAAAAGCAAGTGATTTCTCTATATTATTGTCTCATTTTGCAATGGGCGCATCAGGCCAGTAGATCACATAGCACTCCTGCATCTCCCCCATGTAAAAGAAGATATTCCCCCCCATCTCGATATGCTCGCCAAAGGTCAGGTCCGGCACGAACAGGCGGCCACTGGTGCGCTTGGGGCCCTTAATGGTAAAGCCCTCCGGGGTGGGAGCAAGGCGCAGGGCATTGGCGGCCTCCTCCAGGCCCGGAAAGTGTAGGGTGCGCTCCAAATCGGCCAGTTGGGTGGCACCGTTAATATAGACCAGATGATTTTCGTCCTTAAACCAACTTGTACGCATAGTAGGTTCCTCCTTATTATTTTAGATACTCGCCGATAGGCAGGGGCTGACACCGCACTGTCAGTGATGTGCTTTTGTGCGGAGGGACGCAGCGGATTTGCCGCTGCGTCCCTTTTTGCTGCTTGCCGTGGAGTGCGCGCTACGGCTTACTCCTCACGCTTTTTTCTTCCGATGACATAGGCCGCGGCCAGCACCGCCACGGGCATAGCGGCGCCCCAAGCAATGATGCCGCTGTCGCCGGTGGATGCGCCATCGTCCTTTTTAATGGCTGTCCACTGGGCGATGAGGGTAATCTCCTCGCTGGTGGCCAGGTTCTTGACGGTTG
>DPPB01000031.1:0-111817 GCA_003539495.1 Oscillibacter sp.
TGCGCATGAAATACGCATCGTTGATCTGCATGGGCAGATGATCGAAATTGCTGGCATAGACATCGCCGACCAGGATCAGAGCGATGGACTGCCGGAAAAAGCCGCCGTTTACCACCAGCTCATACTTCCCCCGATTCTCCGGTGTGGGGGCGCTGTGCAGAACCACCCGGTCGAAGGTGCCGCCGTTGATGGTGACGCTGCCGCCTGCTTCTCCCCGAATGGCTTGCAGCCGGCGGGAAAGATACCGCTCCTCCTTCTCGCCCCCGGGACTGGTCACCTGCGTCAGCACCTCGCCGCCGTTAAAGACCGCCGTACCGGATACACCGATGGCGCACTTCAGATACTGATCATCTTTAGAGGGACACAGCATCTTGACCGTGCCGCTCTCCATCACCAGCGTGCCTTTACTCACATTGATAAACTCATAGTAAAATTCCTGATTAAACTCGCCGATCAGGGCGCCGCCCCCCACGCTGTCGCGGATGGTCAGGCGGGCATCCTTATCACATATATTGATCAGATACCCCTGCGCAACCTCCGAATAGTATTTCGCATACGCATTGACGGTGTGTCCGTTCAGATCCAGCACCTTGTCCATAGCCATCGACATGAAGATGATGTTGTCCTGATGCAGACCGGTGTGTCCGTTCAGGGCCTTTGTTTCGATGTCCTTAACCACCTTCACCACCGAGCAATTTGTCGTGTACTCCAGCGCTCTTTTTAGCTCCTCCCAGGTGGAGACCTCCACCGTGCCATCTGCTGCGTCGGCCGTCACCGGGAAGAAGGGCACTGCTGATACGAGCATCATCACTGCCAGCAGAAGGCTGAGCCATTTTCTTTTTTTCATTGTGCTTCACCCCTCCTTTCTTATGTCGTCCTTACATCGCGTAAATCTGATCCATCAGATATTCGGCGGTCATCGAGCCGTAGAAAAACTGGTCGATGATCCCATTTTTCTTGGCATCCCGGATGTCCTTCGCCGCCTGTTTTTCGGTGTTGGAATCCACAATGAGGGCAATTTTGCAATCCGGGCACACCGTCTTTACCTCATCCCGCAGCTTCATCCTCTCGCAAAGCAGCCATGGAGTATAGGCGGTAACCTCCATTAAAAGGACAAACGGTTTGAACACTCGGCACAATTCGATGGTATCTCGCGGGGACTCCGCACGAACCACAGTAATATCATAGTCCGAATTTTTGAAAGCAGTCGCTATAGAATCGGCAAACAGATAATTCTGCATATCGACCACAATTTTCTTCATCGAACCATCCCTCCTTTTTTTGTGATACATCCGACGAAGCTGCTCCGTCTGACTTTCTGATCTTATTGTAGCAAGGATCCGGGGTTCCGTCTGTCCCCAAAAGTGAGGACAAATGGCGTTTAAAATGTAAACAAATTATGAACAAGCGTCTATTTTTCGTAAAAAAAATACCCAGCTTTCCGAAAGCTGGGTATTTTTTCGTGTCAGTAAGGTTTTTTCAGCACGACGCTTTGTTCAATTTGCTCCTACCTGGTTTCTTCCTGCTCCTCGATCCAGCATCCGGGCACGACCATCCGCTTGCCCACGGCTGCGATCATCAGTCGATTGCGGTTTGTGTAGCCGGTTTTTTCCAGCATACGGTTAATATAGGTCCGCACCGAGGACTCACCTACCTTCAGCTTTTCGGCGATCTCGGCATTGGTTTTTCCCTCGCAGAGCAGGCGCAGGGTCTCTATCTCACGGTCGGACAGGTCGCAGGAGAGCGTATTGCCGAGCCGGACACTGGGTACGCTGTCCGGCCAGAAGTGCTTCCCGGCAAGAGTTCCCTCGATTACGCCCACAAGATCGCCGGAGGGGGAATCCTTATACCAAAAGCTGTCGGCGCCGATCTTTCTGGCCCGATCAAGAAATCGTCCCTCCAGCATAGATGTCACCATAACGATCTTTATCTGTGGGTAAATCTTCTTAATGGATTCGGCTGCCACGAGTCCATCCGAGTCGCTTTCGGTGCATATGTCCATGAGGATCAGATCAACAGCTCCCTCACCGCAGCGCTGGAGCGCCGCATCGGCCCGGAACAGTGTGCCCGCCACCTGGCAATCCGTACACTTATCTACGCAGGCGCACAGATAATTTCTCGCCAATGCCTGATCCTCAACGATCAGTATTTTTCTCATAGCCATAGGTTATTCACCCCCGAATTTTCGAATTTTGGTATCTCGATCGCAAGAGAAAACCTCGGCACGCTCTGCACTGTCATCTTGCCGCCCGAATTCTCGACCCGCAGGCGCAGGTTGGTAAGCCCGCCGCCCTCCGTGATCTCCCTCTCCGGCGGCTTGCCGTTATTGCGAATCACCACCGTATAGCTGCCCTCGTTTTCCCAAATGTTTGCAGAAATCTCCGTGGCCTTGGCATACTGAATGGCATTGTTCAGGCAAACCTGCATGGCTGTGTACAGCAGCTCCGCCTCACCATTCGTCGGCTCCTGCCCTCTTATACGCACAGTCACGCCGCTGGCTCTTGCGCTGTCCAGCAGCTTTTTCTTGGCCGGCAGGCGGATCGCACCCCGGAAGGCAATGACCTTCTCCCATTCACGGCACACAACGCCCGCATCCATGTCGTCAAATTCCCCTGTTATGTACTGCTTTGTCAGTGTAATGCAGGCGGCAAGACTGTCGTGCATGGCGGATTTCGCAGCCAGCAGCTCCTTTTCCCGGGCTAAAGCCCCCACATTTTCGGAAAGCTGCTTCAGCTTTTCTGCATCCTCCTGCAGCTTCCTGCTGTCCACGGCAAGCTGCACCAAGGCGCGCTGCAGGTCGGTAACATCGGCAGCGGTGAGCTGTATATAGCTCTCTCCGTACCGATCGGTGACCTCTGTTTTTTCAAATCTCCACACGGTCTTATCCGGAAACCGGTAGGTATTATCTACATCCGGGATCCGCACAATGCCCCCCGCAGGGGCAGCCAGCGCCTCCTCCACCTCGCCCAGATGCTGCATATCGCTGTCAAGCAGGTATCGGCTCAGCTGATACATCTTCCGGTTGCAGAGGACGATACTGCCCGTGCGGTCAAAAAAACACACGCCCGTGGGAAGCCGGTCAAAGCTCTCCTTAATGGCATTAAAGCCCAGTTGCTTTATTCTATGCACCGCTTCCACCTCCTATCCGTGTGCGGACAAGCCATAAGCCATCCTCCTGCCGAACCGTTATATCCGGAGAAGCAAGAAAGGATAAATCGGCCGCACTCTCCACTGACAGATTCATCTCGCTGTCAGACACGGAAATAAACAGGGAATACAGCCCGTCTATCGTCACCTCTGCCACGGTCTTCAAAAGGTCAAACAGCCGCGCCACCTCTGCCGAGTGCATGGGCCTGGTCGTATGGTAGACCACACTGCATTCCGTGCCGCAAACGGTCATCACCCGCACCGCCTCGTCTATGGTCAGCCGAAGCTCCTGCTGCGGCAGAAGCTCATATTCCTGCCCGAGAAAGAACAGATTCGCACTGCGCTTAATGTAGGTGCCGAGCAGCAGGATCCTTTTCAGTGCGCCTTGTATCTCCTCAGGCTCGGCGCCCCGGCACTGCTGCAGCAGCTGTCCGGCCCTGGTTATCTGCTCCCCGTACCTTGTCTCCACCGCATCGTAAATGCGGTTTTTTTCCGTCAGCTCATACAGCTTTTTCTGTATGATATAGGCCTCCTGCAATTTCTCCTTATTGCTGTTAATTTTGGCCTTGTTCTCACTCAGCTTTGCGCGCAGCTCAATCATCGGCCGTACATTATCCTGCCACACGGCATAGCCGCCGCTGATGGGCGCCGAAGAAATGCGCACCCCATTGGGCCGGAGAAGCTGAACGCCCTCCCGCGGGCAAACCATATCCTCCCCTGCGGCCCGGGAGCGGAGAACAATATTTCCGTTGCGATCTGCAACACACGCCGCCAGCGTGGTTGCCTCGAACAGCTCCACATAGCCCGTATTAGACTGTATCATCCGGCAGTGTATACAGCTTTCATAAATCGCCGCATATAAAAGGCAGAATGTCACATTCATATCCCCGAGCCACCGGCGTATAGCCGGCAGACCCGACAGATACAAAAGCCCGTACAAAACCGTTATGCAGGCGATCACAAACGGCATTATCCTCTTTTTGCTGCCGCTGGGGACGCGGCTTTTCTTCAAAAGGAGAACAAGGGAAAAAACCATGCACGCAACCATCCAGCCCATGCTGCAGAAGTAAAAAATACCGTGGGAATAGTCATAGTTGTCCGGCACGCCCGGCACACCGCTGCTGAATGCAAACACCTGCTGGTGCAAATCGTTGGTAATCACCAGCAAAAACAGTATGCCCGGAATAGCGGTCAAAAAGCCGGCCTTTTCGGTCAGACGGTATTCCTCCGATTTTCCCAGAGACAGCGCAATATACACCCCCAGCAGCGGTATAAACAGCATGGGCAAATAGTAGAGATACCAAAGGTACCGCGCCACTGTCAGGTCGGTGACAAACTCATATTTCACCGTGCGCAAAATAAGCCACACCAGCATCAGCGCCGCCGTCAGGCGCAGGCAGTGCAGTGCCTGCGTCTGTATAATGCGCCGGTCAATGGAATAGCCCCACAGGGAAAACAGCAGCAAATACAGTGCCGCGCGGATATAGCTCATCCAAACGCCGCCGATGTCGAGCATAGCCAGTATCCGGCAGGAATAGGCCGCCGCAATGATTGTAAAAACCAGGATCATGGGGAACAGCTGTTTCGTATTCCGTTTCATAGGGGAAATCTCTCGCTTTCTCTCGCAGGCACGGAATGTCCCTTGGCGATTTTATTTGTTTCTCGGCAGAGCAGCTCCGAGTGTACATTTGCCAAAAATATTCAGTTTACTATTTCGTCAGACCCTCTTACGCGCTGTCAGCTTCGAATTCCATCGTTTTAATTGGCGTACAGCTTAGAGAAGGGTCCTATCCACATAATAGGATCCCACCGCTCCTGCTGCATCATGTCACCATTATAGCCGGAAGCAAAATAGTCGTCAAGACAGAAAGAACAGTTCCTTCGGTTTGCAGCCTGATATTCTGAGTTGATTTTGCGGGTTCTGCGGAATAATTCCCGCTGCAGATAATCTCGGTTTTCTACAAAGGGTTTCCTCCAATACCCTGATGCATAGAAATGCTCAGCGCCGGCGCATGGATCTCTTGACCCGTGTACTGATAATCGGCTGCCCTGCATGTGCCGGCGATATTATTGCACTATATACAAAAAGACCGATAGGCGGTTTTATCCCATCGGTCTTAGTGCGGCAATGGCCAAACGGCGATTTAAATTGAATATGACTCCTTTCCGCTTGTGTTCGCCGTTTGTTGCTGAAAAGCTCTTGATCAGGGATCTTACAGCATTTTTATCCGTCACACTTGCGCAGAATGTGGTCCTATTTTCGCGGTCAATGAAAATATGGACAAGCACCGGAAACCCGCCTGAAAGCAAGCTTTTCCTGTGTTGTCCCAATTATAACACACTCACATGCCCTGGACGATGCCGCCGGTGGTCTGCAGCAGCTCCGGATCGGTAATGCGCAAGAGCAGATTGCGGGTGGTATCCTCATCGTGATAGACCTTGACGATCTGCACCTCGTACTCCCGAATCTCTTCTCCGCTGATGGTAGTGCGGATCACAGCCCGGCCGGGGGTCACCTCCTCCGCTGCGGCTATAGGCACAGCCTGGCTCTGAACAGGAAAGCTGCTGTCGGACACGGTGCCGAATATGCCGCCGTCACTGTTCACTGTCACCGTGCCAACATCCCGCTGCACAGAAAAATCGCCCTTGAGCTCGCCGGGCTCGCCCTTCTCTCCCTTTTTTACCGCTTTTACGGTGGTCTCCATAATGGAGCCGGAGCCAAGACTCATGAGCTGAGCGGTGTCTATATCGGTGATGCCATGGCCCAGAGCGCCAAAGCTGCCGCTCTCAGGGTCATAATAGGTCATGGTGCCGATGCCGGCCATGCTGTCGCGAATCCACGCGCCCAGACGCACACTGCCGTCATCGCCGCAGGCGGGCGTGATCTCCACGGTTTTATTCTCCCGCCCCCGCTGAAGCTCTATCTGTGCCGGCTGCGTACCGTTTTGCCGCAGAAGCTCCTGCAGATGCTCCGTGGATGCGATTTTTTTGCCGTTGAAGGTCAGGAGCAGATCACCCTCCCGGATGCCGCATTTTTGGGCAGGGCTTTTCCCGCCCACGCCCTCCAGGGCGGACACATCCACCACCAGCACGCCGTTGGCAAAGAGCTTGATGCCCACCGCCTGGCCCAAGGGGATCACGGTTTTCTCCTGGGCGTATGCGCACTGCACACAGGCTGTAAGCGCCAGCACAGCCGCCGCGCACAGTGCTGCCATACGCCGCCAAAGGGACTTGCTTTTGGTTTCATACATGCAGCCACCCCTCGCTTTTTCATTTTTCTTGTCGCCGACGACATGCTTTACTTTGTGCCGAGTAAATAAAAAAATAAGCGGCAATTATAGGAGAATGTGACGCATTTTTCTGTGATCCCGTATGATAACTATTATGTAAAATAGTCGTATAAATTTGGATATTTTTCAAAAATTTGAACCGTCCTCCCCCCTCTGGCCTCACAGGGTTATTGCTTTTCGGAGAAGGACACAGTATAATATATTGCATCTATTCACCCAATGGGAAAGAGGTTTCACGCCATGAGAATTACCGTAAAAGTAGGTACATCCACCCTGACCCACGCCACGGGTCGGCTGAACATCCAGCGCATTGAGAAGCTGTGCAAGGTGCTCAGCGATCTGAAAAATGCAGGCCATGAGATCATCCTCGTCTCCTCCGGCGCCATCGGCATGGGCGTTGGCAAGCTGAACCTGCCCGGCCGGCCGGCAGATATGCCCGGCAAGCAGGCTGCCGCTGCCGTAGGCCAGTGTGAGCTGATCTACACCTACGACAAGCTCTTCGGCGAGTATAACCACACCGTGGCACAGCTCCTGCTTACCGGCGAGGACATCAAAAACGGCCAGCGCAGCCAAAACGTGCGCAACACTCTCACCCGCTTGCTGGAGCTGGGCGCCCTGCCGGTCATCAACGAAAATGACGCCGTAGCCACGGACGAAATCGGCGTGGAGAACACCATCGGCGAAAATGACACTCTCTCGGCTATAGTGGCCGCCGCCATCGGCGCGGACCTGCTGGTGCTGCTGTCAGACATTGACGGCCTTTATGATAGCGACCCCCACCAAAACCCAGGCGCCCGCATCATCCCCACTGTGAAAAATGTGGACGATCACATTTACGCCCTGGCTGGCGGCACCGGCTCCGCCCTGGGCTCAGGCGGCATGGTTACTAAGCTCAATGCCGCTGTCATCGCCACCGAGGCGGGCTGCGAAATGGTCATTTCTAACGGCAGCAAGCCTGAGTTGCTCTACGACATTGCTCAGGGAAAGCCCGTGGGCACAAGATTTTTGAGAAAGGAAGCCTAACGCCATGACAACCATGGAAATCATCCGCCGCACCCGCACCGCCAGAACCGATCTGCACACCCTAACGGCAGAAGACAAAAACCGCCTGCTCCTGTCCATGGCAGAGAGTCTCCGCCGGCACACAATGGATATCCTTCGCGCCAACGCCCTGGATGTGGAGGCCGCTCGGGGCAAAATTTCCGATGTGATGCTGGACCGTCTGCGGCTGGATGAGGGCCGCATCGCCGCCATGGCCGACGGTATATGCGCCGTGGCCCAGCTGCCCGACCATACGGGCCGCATCCTGTCCGAAACGAAGCATCCCAACGGCATGATCATCTATAAAAAACAGGTACCCCTGGGCCTGGTGGCCATCATCTATGAAAGCCGTCCCAATGTTACCTCCGATGCGGCGGCTTTGGCCATTAAGAGCGGCAATGTCTGCGTTCTGCGCAGCGGCCGCGAGGCCATCGGCAGTGCCCGGGCTATCACCGCTGCCCTCAAGGAGGGTATCTCCGCTGTAGGCGGTAACCCGGATATTCTCAATATTTTGGATGACACCAGCCACGACAGCGCCCGTCAGTTGATGCAGGCCAAGGGCCTGGTGGACCTGCTCATTCCCCGGGGCGGTGCGGGCCTTATCCGTGCCTGTGTGGAAAATGCCACCGTCCCCTGCATCGAGACCGGCACCGGCATCTGCCATGTCTATGTGGATGAATTTGCCGATCTGGAAAAAGCTGTAAAAATTATCATCAACGCCAAAACCAGTCGTCCCTCCGTCTGTAACGCCGAAGAGGTCTGCCTGGTCCATAGGGCTGTGGCAGAAAGATTCCTGCCTATGCTGAAAAAAGCCCTGGTGGATGACCGCCAGGCGGCGGGCCAAATCCCCGTGGAGCTGCGCCTTGACCCGACGGCAGCCCGGATCATCCCCGGCACACCCGCCACTGACCGGGATTTTGACACGGAATTCTTAGACTATATCTTGGCCGTGGCTGTGGTGGACAGCGTAGACGCCGCCATCGCCCATATTTTGCAGCACTCCACCGGCCACAGCGAGGCCATCGTCACGGAAAATGCCGAAAACGCCCGGCGCTTTGAGGATGAAACGGACAGTGCCGCCGTTTATGTCAACGTCTCCACTCGCTTCACCGATGGCGGCGAATTTGGCCTGGGCTGCGAAATGGGTATCTCCACTCAAAAGCTCCACGCCCGGGGACCCATGGGCCTGGATGAGCTGAGTACCTATAAATATATCATCTGCGGCAACGGCCAGATCCGCTGACACTCCCTCGCCGCTCTCTCATACATAAAACGACCGCCCCCGTCAGTTTCGGGGGCGGTCGTTTATGTATGGGTTTATTATTTGTTCAGGAACTCATCGATGGACTTGGCGCCCAGCTTGCCGGCACCCATGGCCAGGATGACAGTGGCGGCACCGGTAACGGCATCGCCGCCGGCATAGACGCCCTCACGGGAGGTGAGGCCATCCTCATTGACAATGATGCAGCCCTTCTTATTGACCTCCAGGCCCTTGGTAGTGGCCTTGATAAGGGGGTTGGGGGTGGTGCCCAGGGACATGATGACGGCATCCACAGGAAGGTCGAACTCGCTGCCCTTCTTCTCCACAGGACGGCGGCGGCCGGAGGCATCCGGCTCACCCAGCTCCATCTCAATGCAGGTCATGGATCTCACACAATCCTGCTCGTCGCCATTGATCTGAACGGGGTTATTGAGGGTCTTGAAGATGACGCCCTCCTCGATAGCATGCTCTACCTCCTCGTGACGGGCAGGAAGCTCCTCCATACCGCGGCGGTACACCACATACACCTCGGCGCCCAGACGCTTGGAGCAGCGGGCAGCGTCCATAGCCACGTTGCCGCCGCCGACAACAGCGACCTTCTTGCCCTTGAGGTCCATGATGGGGGTGTCAGAGTCGGGCTTATAGGCCTTCATCAGATTGATACGGGTGAGGAACTCGTTGGCGGAATACACGCCCTTGAGATTCTCACCGGGGATGTGCATAAACATGGGCAGACCCGCGCCGGAGCCCACAAACACGGCCTCAAAGCCGTTTTCCTCCATCAGCTCGTCGATGGTGATGGTGCGGCCCACAACGATGTTGGTCTCCACCTTCACGCCCATGGCCTTGAGCCCGTCCACTTCCTTCTGCACGATGGTCTTGGGCAGACGGAACTCGGGAATGCCGTACACCAGCACGCCGCCGGCCAGGTGCAGGGCCTCGTACACGGTGACATCATAGCCCTTCTTGGCCAGGTCGCCGGCGCAGGTAAGGCCGGCAGGGCCGGAGCCTACAACAGCTACCTTATGGCCGTTGGACTGGGGCTTTTCGGGGGCCTCGGTGCTGTGGGCGTTGTGCCAATCGGCCACGAAGCGCTCCAGGCGGCCGATCCCCACGGCCTCACCCTTCTTACCCCGGACGCAGTGCATCTCGCACTGGCTCTCCTGGGGGCAGACGCGGCCACACACGGCGGGCAGGGAGCTGGTCTGATGGATCACCTGATAGGCGCCCTCATAGTCCTTTTCCACGATCTTTTGAATAAACTCGGGGATGCGGACATTCACGGGGCAGCCGTTTACACAGGGGTGGGCCTTGCAATTCAGGCACCGGGCAGCCTCGTCCAGAGCCTGCTCCTCAGTGTAGCCCAGGGCCACCTCCAGAAAGTTATGATTGCGGACGTTGGGGTCCTGAGAAGGCATAGGATTCTTATCCTGACGCATATTCACAGCCATCTTACTTTACCTCCTTCTTAAAGAGGTTGCAGACCTCTTCGTGCTTATGTACCTCGAAATCGTGATACATCTGGTTGCGCTTGACAGCCAAGTCCCAATCCACCTTCTGCCCGTCGAAGTCGGGGCCGTCCACGCAGGCGAACTTGGTCTCGCCGCCTACGGTCAGGCGGCAGCCGCCGCACATGCCGGTGCCATCGATCATGATGGGGCTCATGGAGACAGTGGTGGGCATGCCATAGGGCGCGGTGGTCTTGCAGACAAACTTCATCATGACCATGGGGCCGATGGCGAAAATCTCGTCATACACGTTACCGGCGTCCAGCAGCTCCTTCAGAGCCTCAGTGACCAAGCCCTTCTGGCCATAGGAGCCGTCATCGGTGCAGACCTTCAGGACGGAGGAAACGGCCTTGAACTTATCCTCCAGAATCACCACATCCTTGCTCTTAAAGCCCACCACGGCGTGGACCTCGGCCCCGCAATCGTGGAACTTCTTCAGCACCGGATAGGCGATGGCGCAGCCGACGCCGCCACCCACTACGCAGACCTTTTTCTTGCCCTCAGTCTCAGTGGGCTTACCCAGAGGACCGACGAAATCGTGCAGGCAATCACCCTGCTCCTTGTGGCTGAGCTTTTCCGTGGTAGCGCCCACGGTCTGCACGATGATCGTAACGGTGCCCTTTTCCCGGTCATAGTCATGGATGGTGATGGGGATACGCTCGCCATTTTCATCCACCCGCAGGATGATGAACTGGCCCGGCTGTGCCTTCTTGGCCACCATGGGAGCCTCGATCTCATACAGGATCACGGTCGGCTTCAAGGCTGTTTTTGTAACAATGCGATACATACGTTATCTTCCTTCCTCGTTGAGTTCTTTTGGAAAAATACTGTCTTACTTGCCGGAAGTTTGTTCCAGGGTTTATTTTAACATTAAATTTCCATCCCGTCAATTGCTCCGCCCAACATCTCCGGCGAGAATCGTCACCTTTCGGCCCTCGATCCGCACCTCGCCGCCGTCGCGCATTTTCTTCAGCTCCCGCATCATGGCGCTGCGGTCGGTGGATATGTAGTCCGCCAGGGCACTGAGGGAAAAGGGCAGGGTGAAGCTTCCGCCGTTTTTGGCCTGCTGCAGAGAGAAATAGCACAACAGCTTATCCCGGATGCTGCGGCGGCTAAGTACCTCCACCCGCTCAGACAGGGCCGATGCCTTCTCGCTGATAAGGTGGAACATATTCTCTATCATGCGGTTGTGATGGCCGCAGTTTTTTTCACACCGGTTCTCCAGCTTTTCCTCCGGGAAAAACCAAACGCAGCAGGGCTTTTCACATGTCACGTCCACGCTGTCGCCCAGCACGTTGCGAAACATGAGCATCTCCCCAAACACACCCCCGGGCTGCAGATGCTCTAAAATGGTGCGGTCTCCCCGCTGGTCCACCCGCTCCACAATGGCCGAGCCTGTTGCCAGCACGCCGATGGTGCGGCGGCCGGAATCAAAATCGTAGACCAGCTCCTCGGGCTTGAAGCACCGCTCCTGCACCCCGAAGCACTCGTAGATGCGCCGGCACTCCTCCGGTGAGATTCCGTCAAATACCGGCGTTTGGGGAATGGTCATAGTCCGCCTCCCTTTCCGGGCTGTCTGCGCCGCAGCGCAGGCCCCTTTTATCTCTCTTATGGCCGATGATAACATACACGATGATATACACCACACCGCCCCAGGCAAAACCTGCCGCCAGGTCTATGAAGGCGTGCTGCTTCACCAGCAGCGTAGACGCTGCAATGATGGCAAACCATACGGTACCCAGGACCTGCCAGACCCGCTTCAGCTTCGGCGAGTGCCACATGGCGGCAATAGCTGCCACCACACCCAGCACATGAACGCTGGGAAACACATTGGCATTATTATCGGCGGCCCAGGTCATCTGCAGGATCCAGGTGCAGATATTATGCCGGGGCAGCACCGCCGGGCGCAGGTCCTGTCCGTTGGGCACAAGAAAGCAAAAGAGGGTGGCGGTGGTGTAGGCGATGGCGATAAACCACATATACCGCCGGAAGCTCTCCGGATCCTTTACAATGAAAAACACACCCAGTACAAACAGCAGGATGCTCCAGCTGTTGTAGGGAATGACGAAATACTCACAGAAGGGGATGTAGTTGTCAATAGCGGTCTGGGTAGCCCAGTAATTGTCGGTGACCACATGCTCCACAGTGAAGTACATAATCAAATATACCGGCATATATAGGCCCCACCACATATGGGGATGGGTTTTAATGAATTGCTTGATTTTTTGCATGAATATCCTCCAACGCAGCTATACCGGCGAAAAATCCTTTGCCTTTTCCGCCTGTTGGCAGCAAGCTTAGCGAGGTCTTTTAGAGAAGCAGACGCCGCAGGGCTGCAAATAAACACCCTGCCATTATAACACATTTCCCGGCAGATGCCATAGGGAGAAACAGAAATATCACAGTTTTTTAACATTTTTTAAATGCGGCGACTTGCGGAAAGGGTCGTTCTTATATTATACTGTATGCATCTGTCAAATTTTGAGGAGGACGCAGTATGCTGCTGAACCGTGAAAACAAAGAAAACCGCCAGGTGGTGCTGACCATCCAGGTGGAGCAAAGCGCCTGGGAAAAGGCCCTGGAGGACGCTTATGAGCAGAGCAAATCTCTTTTTAAAAAAGAGGACGGCTCCTTGCCCACCCGCCAAGAAATGGAGGAAAAGCACGGCGCGGATGTGTTCTATCAGGACGCGGTGAACAGCACCTTCCCCGTGGCTCTGGTGGAGGCCGTGCGCCAGGAGGACATCAGCGTGGCCGGGGTCCCGGAGCTGAGCGTGGAGGCCATCGGCCCCGAGGGCTATGTATTCACCGCCCTTATTGATTTGTATCCGGAGGTGAAGCTGGGCCAGTACAAGGGGCTCTCCGCCCCCCGACCTCAGGTGGAGCTGTCCGATGACGACGTCACCGCCGCCATTGACGAGTATCTGCAGGGCCACCTTACCGAGGAGCACCCGAAAAAGGCCGCCATGGGCGACGAGGTGGTGCTGGACTTTGAGGGCTTTGTAAACGGCGTTCCCTTTGAGGGGGGCAAGGCCGAGGAATATCCCCTGCTGCTGGGCAGCGGCTACTTTATCCCCGGGTTTGAGGAGCAGGTGGCCGGCATGGCCGTGGGCGACGAGCGGGACATCCCCGTCACCTTCCCCACCCAGTACGCCCCGGAGCTGGCGGGCAAGGACGCAGTGTTCCACATCAAGGTCCACAAGATCACCCGCCGGGCAAGGCCCGTCATGAGTGATGATTTTGCCAAATCCCAGGGCTTTGCCGATGCCTCCGCCCTGCGCCGGAGCATCATGGAGCAGGCCGTGCGCAATAAGCAGCAGGAGGCCGCCGATGCCTACGCCGATGCTCTGGTGCAGCAGGTCATCGAGGGCATGGAGGTGGAGATCCCGGAGCGGATGGTCACCTGCCAGCTGGATGGGCTCATGCATGACTTAGAGCAGCAGCTGATGCAGCAGGGCGCCACCATGGACGCCTATCTGGAGATGGCCGGTATCACCCGGGAGGACCTGCGCCGCCAGGCGGAAGCCAGCGCCCGGGCCTCCGTGGAATTTGAGCTGGCTATGACGGAAATTGCCCGGCTGGAGGACATCCGCTTCACTGACGCGGAGCTGGAGGAGAAATACACCCAGATGTCCGCCCTCTACGGCATGACCCCGGAGCAGCTGAAGCAGAACCTGCCCATAGAGCGCCTGACTCACGACCTGCGCCTGGCCCGGGCCCGGGCCATTGTGGTGGACAGCGCCAAGCCTCTCTGAGCCAATAAGCCAAAAGCGGAGGAGCCCTATGGCTCCTCCGCTTTTTATGACATTTCCTTCTTCCCCGGGGTGAGCTTGCGCTTGTTGCCCTGCTCATCCACGATCCAGGTGTTGTCCAGCTCCCGGCGGAGATTGCCCATGATGCTGTTTAGGTACTCCTGCCGCAGGGCGGCCCGCTCCTCGGTCTCCTCCGGGGTCAGGCCCTGAGGGGTCTTGGCCTTGCGGGCCAGCTCGTTGATCCGTTCTATTTTCTTCTGTTCCATAGAATCGCTCCTTATATAAATCGTTTCATCGTAATGCCCGTACGGCCCTTGCGGCTCTGTCCGCCCACCTCCGCCAGGCAGCACTTACCCAGGCCCCGGATTGTCAGCACATCCCCCTGCTCCACCGAAAAATCCGGTCTGATGCAGGGCATCCAGTTTACCTCCGCCTTGCCGCTGCGGATCAGCTCCGCCGCTGCGCTGCGGCTGATGGAAAAGCCCGCGGCGGCCACGCTGTCCAGCCGCAGGGAGGCCACAGTGTCCCGAATCAGCTTCACCGGCTGCTCCGGCACGGCAATCTCCTCCAGCCCGATCTCCGCCACGCGCAGAGGCACCCGGCCCGCCTGCTTCCATTCCCGCAGGAGGAAGTCCGCCACGCTGCTGCCCACCAGCACATCCGCCCAGTGGGGCGACACCAGAATATCCCCCACCTTCTCCCGCGTCAGGCCCAGGCCCATAAGGCTGCCTAAAAAATCCCGATGGGTGGGGTGGTCCGTCTCATAGAACCGGCATCGCAGGCACCGCACCGCCGTTTCGTCCGGCCCATCCATCCAATCCGGCAAAAAGTGCAGCTGCCGGCGCTGGGCTCCCTCGCAGCCGCCCCAAAAGGCAAACCCCTCCCGATCGCCCAGGGCCTGCATCAGCTGCCCGGCCAAGGCCTGCTCATGGGGCGAGAGAAATCCGCTCGCCTCCGGCACATTCCGGCTGCGGCAGCGCTCCCAGCCGTCCCATAGGCGGCCCAGCAGCACCCGCTCCTCCGCCGAGGCGGAGAGTTTATCCAAAAGCTCCCTGCGGTTCAAAACCATTCCTCCCATAGTTTGTGGTAAAAACGCCCTGCCAAAGCAGGGCGTTTTAAAATTTTTACACTCAGTTGACTTTTACGTTGACTCGGACGATGCAGGTCAGCGTCTGCCCGTCTACCGTAGCAGTGAGAGTGGTTTCTCCCGAAGCAACACCTTTTACCATGCCTGAAGAATCCACCGTAGCAATGGAACTGTCTGCTATGCTCCAAGTCACAGTAGAATCCGTACCCTGTACTTCCATGAGCGCTTCTTCACCAGCTTTGATAGTAACATCAGTTACTACATTTTTGCCATATGCAGAATAAATGACCAAATCGCTTGGCACATCCGGCGTAACGGGATCCGTTGGCTGATCCACCGCTGCCGTCACCGCCACGCGGCAGGTGGCCGTGGTATCCGCCGCCGAGGCCGTTATCACAGCGCTGCCGGTGCTCACGGCCTGCACAGTGCCGTTGGCGGAGACAGTGGCCACGGCCTCGTCGCTGCTGGAGAAGGCCACCTTGTCCGCGCCGGAAACCGTAAGCGCAAAGCTGCTGCCCACGGTAAGCTCCACACTGGTTTTATTCATGGTCAGCACGGCGGGCTCGGGGGTGGGGGCATCCTTTTCGCCGGTAAAAAATGCCGTGATCTGGTTGCCGAATATGGTATAGGCCGCCAGGCCCAGCACCAGCACCAGGCACACGATCACCACGCCGCCGCCCACCTTGGGCTTGGCCCGGCCGCCGCCGGTGCGGTGCCCGGCGCTCTTCACGGGCTTGCTGCTATGGCGTTCTTCATCCTCTTGGCAGAAGGGGCAGGTTTTATATGTATCGGAGAACATCTCTCCGCATTTTGGGCATTTCAGCAGACGCATTGTATATCCTCCCAGGCAAATTCTCTACATTCTATTATACGGTTTTCTCCCCATGCGTCAACTGAAAAACATGGAAATTCATCCTTTTTTTACATTGTTCCTTGCTTTTGTCCACTCAGTTTTCTATAATGGAATAAAATGTATTGAAGCGGAGGGTCATCGCCTATGCATACCATGATCATCGGCATCGCCGGGGGCACCGGCAGCGGCAAAACCACCCTGACGGACCACCTGGCCGCCCACTTCGGCCCGGCCATCAGCGTGGTGCATCATGACAACTATTATAAGCGCCAGGACGTCCCCTTTGAGGTGCGCTGCCAGCAAAACTACGACCATCCCGATGCCTTTGACACGGATCTGATGGTCCAGCAGCTGAAGGAGCTGAAGGCCGGCCGCACCATTCGCTGCCCCGTGTACTCCTATGCCGACCACAACCGCACCGATGAAACGGTGCTCATCCGGCCCGCCCCGGTGATTATCGTAGAGGGCATCCTCATTTTCCACGACCCCCGGCTGCGGCAGCTGATGGATATCCGCATCTTTGTGGAGACCGATGCCGACGTGCGCATCCTGCGCAGAGCTCTGCGGGATGTGGAGGAGCGGGGCCGCTCCATGCAATCCATTGTGCAGCAATACCTCACCACCGTCAAGCCCATGCATGAGCAGTTTGTGGAGCCCACGAGAAAATATGCCGACATTGTGGTGCTGGAGGGCGGGCACAACCTGGTAGCCCTGGATCTCATTATGCAGCGCATTGCCGGCCATATTGCGGAAAATCCGCCGGAGGACGCAACATGAGCGGGGGCAGGCTCCTTCGGTACTCCTTGGCGGGGCTGTGCATCGCTCTGGCAGCGTTCTTCCTGCTGCCCTTGGCCATCGGTGCGCACCATATCGGGATGTTTTTCCCGGCGGCGGTGCTGGGTGTCCTGGCGTGGATGCTCCTGCGCCCCCAAAAGCTCAAAATGCTGCTCATCGGCAAGGGCCGCATCCTGTGGCGCAGCCTGCTGGCGCTTTTCGCCGCGGGCCTGCTGTGCGTGGCCGTGATCCTGGGGCTGATGGCTCGTCAGGCGGCGGACCGGCCCGAGGCCGTAGGGCCCTGCACGGTGCTGGTACTGGGGTGTGAGGTCCGGGGCCTTCGGCCCAGTAAGATGCTGGCTGCCCGCATCGACAGCGCCTACGATTATCTCACCGCCAATCCCGAAGCAGTGTGCGTGGCCTGCGGCGGCATGGCTGACGACGAGATCATCACCGAGGCCCAGTGCATCCGGGACGAGCTGGTGCGCCGGGGCATCGACCCGGGGCGGATCTATCTGGAGGAAAAGTCCCTGAACACCCGGCAGAACATCTCCTATGCCGCGGACATCATCCGGGCAAAGGGCCTGCCCACGGAGGTAGCCGTGGCCAGCGACAATTTTCATCAGCTGCGGGCGGCCGTATATGCCCGCGGCAGCGGCCTGACGGCCCAATCCCTGGGCTGCCGGTCCTACTGGCTTTTGGGCCCCGGCTACTGGGCCAGGGAGGTCATTGCCGTAGCCGCCGCCTGGGCCTTCGGGCGATAAAGCGATAGTGACTTGTATATTCTTGCCCGATTTATACAAATAGGAGTCAAAAGCTTCATAGCACGTGTATCCGCAGACTACAGGTTTTTTCTTGCAAGGCTCTTTGGATTCTGCGGCGATCTCAAAAAAACAGGCGGCTGACATAGTCAGCCGCCTGTTTTTTCAGAAGGAAAATACCACGCCCACCACGGCGGAGGCCAGGATGAACAAAATAGGATGCAGGCCCTTGGTGGGCTTCACCCATCGGGTGAGGACCAGCAGCACAGCTGCAAGAAGGACGGCCTTCCAGTTCAGCGCAGCCAGGCCCGTCATGCCGCTGTTGAGCAGGGCCACTCCCGCCACACTGAGACCCGCCGCCGCCACCATGGCCGCCGAAGCCGGGCGCAGGCCGTAGAACACGCTCTGGACGATGCGGCTGTCCCGGAAGCTGCGCAGAAACGCGGCGATGATCAAAATGACGATGATAGACGGCGTTATCAGGCCAATGGTAGCAATGACCGCCCCCAGAACGCCCCCCACCTGGAAGCCCACATAGGTAGCCATATTCACACCGATGGGGCCCGGAGTGGACTCGGACACTGCCAGCATATCGGCGATTTGGGAGGTGGTGAACCAATCCGGATGCCGGGCGGACATATCATAGAGGAAGGGCAGGGTGGCCATGCCGCCGCCGACGGCAAAAAGGCCGGTCTTAAAATACTCGTAAAACAGCAGCAGATAGATCATTTCTTCTCCCTCCCCTTCACGGCCTGAAGCACTACGCCCGCCAGGCCCGCCGCCAGCACATACAGAATGGGCGACACATCGAGAACGAAGGACAAAACCAGGATCACCCCGAAAATCCCCCAGCACCAGGCATCCTTCATAGCGCCCTTCACCAGCTTCAGCACGGCGTTAAAGATCAGCACGCACACGCACACCCGGATGCCCGCAAAGGCGTGCTGCACCCAGCTAAGGTGGGCGTAGGCGGTGATGACCTTGGCCAAGGCGGAGATGATGATAAGGGACGGGAACACTACCCCCAGGGTTGCTATGATGCCGCCGGCGACCCCGGCGTGTTTCTGCCCCACAAAGGTGGCAGTGTTCACGGCGATGACACCCGGGGTACACTGGCCGATGGCGAAATAGTCCGTCAGCTCCTCGTCGGTGGCCCAGCCCTTTTTCTCCACCACCTCACGCTGCAATATAGGCAGCATGGCGTAGCCCCCGCCAAAGGTCATAACGCCCACCTTGGCGAAGGTGTAAAACAGCTCCCAAAGATCTTTCAGCATTGTTATCACTCCGTATATCCATAAAGTCCGCGCACCGACACCTCGCCGCTGCGCACGGTCTCCTCTGTTCCGTCCTCATGGCGCACCACCAGGCCGTACCGCTCATCAATTCTCAGTGCCTGCACCGTCTCCCGGGTACCGCCCCGAAGAAGGCGCACGGTCCTGCCTATATTCAGGCAGGCCGCCCGATAGTCTGCCAGCCATCTTTCCGGGGCAAACAGCACCTCCCGGCGCAGGTAGTCCATCTCCTCCAGCAGGGCCGCCGCCAATTGGGCCCGACAGACCCTCCCATCCAGGGACAGGTCCAGAGAGGTGGCAATGTCCGCCACCTCGCCGGCGAAATCCTCCGGCTGCTGGTGAACATTGATGCCGATGCCCACCACCACATGAGACACATGGCCGCTCTCGCCCTCCAGGGACATCTCCGTGAGGATGCCCGCCAGCTTACGCCCCCCCAGCACCAGGTCATTGGGCCACTTGATCTGCGGCCGGACACCGGTCACCCGCTGAACGGCGCGGCAGACAGCCACGGCGCTGAGAGCCGTCAGCGGCAAAAGCTCCTCCGGGGCGCAATCGGGCCGCCAGAGGATGGAGAAAAACAGGCCCTTGCCTGCCGGGGATTGGAAGCTGCGGCCCCGGCGCCCTCGGCCCGCCGTTTGGCAATCCGCCAGCACCGCCGTTCCGTCGGGGGCCCCCTCCAGAGCCAGGCGGCGGCAGAAAGAGTTGGTGGAGTCCACCGTTTCCAGCACATGGAGATTCTCCCGAGTCCGGTGTAAATACTGCTCCACCGTCTCCCGGGAGAGGAAATCCGGTGCGCCTATGAGCCGGTAGCCCCGGCCTGTGCGGGCCTCGATGTCGTACCCCTGACGGCGCAGAGCCTCCACCGCCTTCCATACGGCGGCCCGGCTGATGCCCAGGGTCCGGCTCAGCTCCTGACCGGAGAGATAGTCTCCGCTCTCCTGCAGAGCCCGGCACACACGCTGCTGACTCATGTTCCCTTCCTCCCCTCCACAAAAATATGTATTCTCACGCTCCGGGCGGACAGGGTCACCCGCCTCTACAACGATGCCGATCCCCCCTCGTAAGGCGGGGTGCCCTCACCCTGCCGCGTGTATGACAAGGCGTGCGTGCAAGGGGACCACAGATTGCCACGACCGGTTTGCGAACCGGTCTCGCAATGACATCTTTTTTGACAAAGAGAGTGTACCACCGCAATTTGAAATTGTAAACCAAATTTATATTAAAGGATTGACAAGTTTCTTTTTTTATTGTATTGTAAACCAAAATAATTCGCAGAGAGGTTTACAAATATGCATCAAAAAACGAAAATGCTGGCTCGGGCAGCTCTTTTAGCGGCCCTGACCGCCGTGGGAGCGTTCATTAAAATCCCCTTGGGCTACTCCTCCATCACTCTGCAATTCTTCTTCACGGCCATGGCCGGGTGCCTGCTTGGGCCTTATTGGGGCGCGGCCAGCCAGGGTGTGTATGTGCTTCTGGGCCTGGTGGGCCTGCCCATTTTCACCCTGGGTGGGGGCTTTGGCTATGTGCTTCAGCCTACCTTCGGCTTTCTGCTGGGGCTTATCCCCTCGGCCCTGGTCATTGGGCTTATTACAAGGAAAAGCCGCCGGCCCCTGCGCATTATCTTGGCCTGCGCGGCGGGCCTGGCCACCCTCTACGCCGTGGGCCTGCCGTACATGGGATTGATCCTCAATGTGTACCTGGGCAAGGGCTGGAGCCTGGGGCGGCTGCTGCGGGATGGGATGCTCCTGTTCCTCCCCGGAGACGCCCTGAAAATCGCCGTGGCGGCAATTCTGTTCCCCAAGCTATCAGTTTTTTTCGACAAAAAGCAGTGAGCTTTTCGGTTTAGAATTGGACTTACTCCTAATTGCCTTTTGTCATTTGCCGCCGTATAATGTTCGAGATGAAATTTGAAGGGAGGCGACGACATGACCTTTTCTAACGCAAAAAAGAAATGCCCGATTGTTGGCGCCTCTGTTTTCATTTCTATATTTCCTTTTTGACCGGTATTTTTACCGGTCAATTTTTTTGCCGGTTTACAATTAAAAATGTAAATAAAATGAAGGAGGAGTTTCCCATGAAGAAGAAACACAACTTAGGCAATGAGGCCGTCTACGACGCCCGCACTCTGGGCCTGCCCCGGATGCTGGTGCTGGGCCTGCAGCATCTGTTCGCCATGTTCGGCGCCACGGTGCTGGTGCCCATCCTGGTGCAGAGCTACGGCCTGCCGCTCTCCATCCAGACCACCCTGCTGTTTGCGGGTCTGGGTACGCTGCTGTTCCATGTGTGCACCAAGCTGAAGGTCCCGGCCTTCCTGGGCTCCTCCTTCGCCTTCCTGGGCGGCTTCGAGGCGGTAGCCAAGCTGGATGTGGGCAAGTTCGCCACCATGACCGGTGAGGAAAAGCTCCCCTACGCCCTGGGCGGCATTGTCATCGCCGGCGGGCTGTACCTGGTGCTGGCCCTGCTGTTCAAGCTGGTGGGCCCCCAGAAGGTCATGCGCTTCTTCCCCCCCATCGTCACCGGCCCCATCATCATCCTTATCGGTCTGAACCTCTCCGGCACCGCCATCTCCAATGCCTCCACCTGCTGGTGGCTGGCTCTGGTGGCCATCGCCATCATCATCGTGGCCAACATCTGGGGCAAGGGCATGGTAAAGATCATCCCCATCCTGCTGGGTGTGGTGGGCAGCTACATTGTGGCCCTCATCGCCGGTCAGGTGGATTTCACCGAGGTAGGCAAGGCCGACTTTGTGGGCCTGCAGCAGTTTGTCATCGCCAAGTTTGACCTGACCTCTATCCTGGTCATGGCTCCCATCGCCATCGCCGCCATGATGGAGCACATCGGCGACATCTCCGCCATCTCCTCCACCACCGGCACGAACTTCATCGCAGACCCCGGCCTGCACCGCACCCTCCTGGGCGACGGCCTGGCCACGGCGGTGGCCGGTATGTTCGGCGGCCCTGCCAACACCACCTACGGTGAGAACACCGGCGTCCTGGCTCTGAGCAAGGTCTACGATCCCCGGGTCATCCGTCTGGCAGCCCTGTACGCCATCATTCTCTCCTTCTCCCCCAAGTTTGACGCCCTGGTCAACTCCATCCCCACGGCCATCGTGGGCGGTGTCAGCTTCGTGCTGTACGGCATGATCTCCGCTGTGGGTGTGCGCAATATGGTGGAGAACAAGGTGGACCTGACCAAGTCCCGGAACCTGATCATCGCTGCGGTGATCTTCGTCAGCGGCCTGGGCTTCAGCTCCACCGGCGGCATCACCTTCACTGTGGGCAGCGCGGACATCACTCTCACGGGTCTGGCCATCGCGGCCCTGTGCGGCGTGATCCTCAACGCCATCCTCCCCGGCAACGACTACGAGTTCGGCGCAGATCCCCAGGGCGACAAGTCCGCCGACCTGGGCAGCTACTAAAGCAAGACAAAAAAATAACCAAACAGGAGGCGGCCTATGCCGCCTCCTGTTTTTTGCGGGAAGGGACCTACGGCCGGGCACATGGGCCCCGCCCCTACGCACCCCATGATGGACTTCCGTAGGGCGGCGTGCCCTCACGCCGCCGCAAAGGACGGACAGTGTCGTCCATCCCTACGGATGGATTTGGGGACGGTGCAACCGGGCCGATGTGGGCATCGGCCCCTACGGTCTTCCCCTTTTTTCCTCACAAAAAGTCCGAGCGCCCCATTTTTGGGGCGCTCGGTGCTTTTGGATTTTGATTTTTACTTCTTGGCCTTGCTGTCCACCACCTGGCGGAGCAGGGCGACAAACGCATCCAGGGACATGGCGCCCAGGTCGCCGTCGGCCCGGTGCCGGGGAGAGACGGTTCCGTTTTCCATGTCGCGGTCGCCTACCACTACCATGTAGGGCACCTTCTCCATCTGCGCATCGCGGATCTTCTTGCCGATCTTCTCGTTGCGGTAGTCCACCTCCACCCGGAAGCCCTGACTCTCCAAGGCCTTGGCTGCATCGGCGCAGTAGTCGGCAGCCCGGTCAGTGACGGGCAGGAAGCGCACCTGCTCGGGTGCCATCCAGGTGGGCAGGGCGCCGGCATACTCCTCAATGAGGTAGGCCAGGGTGCGCTCATAGCAGCCCAAGGAGGTACGGTGGATGATGTACGGCAGAGCCTTCTCGCCGTTTTCGTCAATATAGTACATACCGAAGCGCTGAGCCAGGAGCATATCGATCTGGATGGTGACCAGGGTATCCTCCTTGCCGAAGACGTTCTTATACTGAATGTCCAGCTTGGGGCCGTAGAAGGCGGCTTCGTCGATGCCGATCTCGTACTTCACGTCCAAATCGTCCAGTATCTGGCCCATGACGCGCTGGGCCTCGTCCCACTGCTCCTTGGTGCCCTCGTACTTGTTGTTGGGGTTGGCGGGGTCCCACTGGGAGAAGCGGAAGGTACATTTATCCAGCAGGCCCACGGTGCCCAGGCAGTACTTGGCCAGCTCCAGGCAGCCCTTGAACTCCTCCTCCAGCTGGTCAGGCCGCAGCACCAAATGGCCCTCGGAAATAGTGAACTGGCGGACGCGGATGAGCCCGTGCATCTCGCCGGAGTCCTCATTGCGGAACAGGGTAGAGGTCTCGCCCAGGCGCATGGGCAGATCGCGGTAGGAGCGTTGGCGGTTCAGATACACCTGGTACTGGAAGGGGCAGGTCATGGGCCGCAGGGCGAAGCACTCCTTGGTCTCGTCGTGGGGGTCGCCCAGGATGAACATACCGTCCAGATAATGATCCCAGTGGCCGGAGATTTTATAAAGCTCCCGCTTGGCCATGAGGGGGGTCTTGGTCAACAGGTAGCCGCGCTTCTGCTCAACATCCTCCACCCAGCGCTGTAAAAGCTGAATGACCCGGGCGCCCTTGGGCAGCAGAATGGGCAGGCCCTGTCCGATATAGTCCACGGTGGTGAAGTACTCCAGATCCCGGCCCAGCTTATTGTGGTCGCGCTTGAGGGCCTCCTCCCGCTGCTTCAGATACTCGTCCAGCTCCTCCTTTTTGGGAAAAGCCACGGCGTAGATACGCTGAAGCATCTTGCGGTTGCTGTCGCCGCGCCAATAGGCGCCGCAGCACTGGGTCAGCTTGATGGCATTACCCTTGATGCGGCCGGTGGAGTCCAGGTGGGGGCCTGCGCACAGGTCTACGAACTCGCCCTGCTTATAAAACGAGATGTGTGCGTCGGCGGGCAGATCATTAATAAGCTCCACCTTGTAGGGCTCGTCCTTCTCCTGCATGAAGGCAATGGCCTCGGCCCGGGGCAGCTCAAAGCGCTCCAGCTTCAGCTTTTCCTTGCAGATCTTGCGCATCTCCGCCTCCAGGGCGTCCAGATGCTCCTGGGTAAAGTTGAAGGGGGCGTCGAAGTCGTAGTAAAAGCCGCCCTCGATGCTGGGACCAATGGCCAGCTTCACCTCCGGATACAGGCGCTTAACGGCCTGGGCCAACACATGGGAGCAGGTGTGCCAATAGGTTTTGCGATACTCCGGGTTTTCAAAGGTATAGATGTTTTCTTCGCTCATGGGTCATATTCTCCTTTCTTGGGGTGACAAAAAGCCTCACCCCTGACAAAATTCAGGGGTGAGGTAAAAAGCTTTACTCCACGGTTCCACCCTGCTTACGGAAATACTCCGTCGCTCGTGTCCTCTGTAACGGGAGGCCCCGTTCCGCTCCTCACGGACAGCTCGGGAGTGGTACCGATCCTTCCTCACCGCAGTGCGCTTTCAGCCGGGGCGCTCCTCTCTTTGGCGGCAGGCGGGGATCTCTTCTCCGTCAATGCATTTTCTTGATTACAGCATATTATAAGCACCTTTTCCCGGCTTGTCAATGGACAAGTTGCAAATTTTTTCCCTGCAAAATTTCCTCTGCCCTGTCCACCACGGTGGCCCGGGGTGCTGCGGCCAGCAGCTTCTCCCGGCCCCGGAAGCCCCAGCTCACGCCGATATACTTCATGGTGCAGTTTTGCGCCGTCTGAATATCCACCTCGCTGTCGCCCACATAGATGGCGCTATCCCGGGGGCAGCCCAGCTCCTTCAAGGCGCAAAGCACCAGATCCGGCGCGGGCTTGGGCGGCAGATCGTCCCGCTGGCCGAAGGCCGGCACGCCGGGGAAGAACTTCTGGGCCAAGGCCTTGGTGGTGGGGTCGGGCTTATTGGAGACAATGGCCACCTGCACTCCGGATTTCCGGAGCCTGTCCAGCAGCTCTGGAATCCCCGGATAGGGGCGGGTCTTGATGCAGTTGTGGGCCTGGTACCAGGCCTTATACTCTGTCAGCAGGGCCGCAAATTCCTCCTCCCCCACCGTATCCGGCAGGGCCCGGCGCATGAGCTTTCCCGCGCCGTTTCCTACAAAGGCGCGCACCTCCTCCAGCGTCCTGGCCGGGTAGCCGTGGGCCATGAGCACATGGTTCACGGAGTCCTGCATGTCCTCCAGGGTGTCCAGCAGCGTGCCGTCCATGTCAAACAGCACGGCCCGGGCCCGGGACTTTCTGTGCAGCCTCGGCAGGTACAGCAGTAGGCTGCTGCCCAGTATCAGCAACATGGCCACATAGTCCAGAGGTGCCGTCCGTTCCCGGAGGACTATCACCCCGAGGATCGTGGTGAAGACAGGGCTTAGCGTGCAAAACAGGCTGGCCCGGTCCGCACCGATATGACTCCGGGCTATGGGCTGCAGGGTGTGGCCAAAGCCGGTACACACCACCGCCAGGGCGGCGATGATACCCCACTCCCCGCCGGATTGAGGCAGCCGGGGCGACTCAAACAGGAAGGAAGCCAGCAGTGCATACAGGCCCAGAAAGCCAATCCCCAGTACGCCCAGGACGGAGCCATCCGTCTTGTGGCTGATGTGCTCAGTGGTAATGATGGCCACAGCGTACAAAAAAGCCGCCAGCAATGCGATGCATTCTCCCGCCCCCAGGCGGAAGCCCCCGCCCTTTAGGGCCAGCATAGCCACACCCCCCACGGCGATAGCGGCGCACAGCAGGCCCATAGCCTTGGGCCGGATACGATGCAGAGCCGACTCCAGCAGCGGCACAAGGATGATAGCCAGATTCTCCAGCAGAGAAACCGTACCGGCGTGCGCCGTTTTGAGGGCCAGCATCTCGCAGCTCATCACCAGGAAAAAGAGGAAGCCCACCAGGGCTCCGCCCAAAATCGTGCAGCGGTCCAGCCTTCCCATCATCTTTTTGCCGAGCAGGGCAAACAGCAGTATAAATACCAGCAAAAACCGCGCCGCCAGGATATTGAAGGCGCCCATGGTGCTCAACCCCATTTTGCTGAACACAAAAGAGGTACTGCAGGCTATGATAGCCGCCGTCATCAGCACCTCTGCTTTTCTCTCAGACATTTTTATACCTCCTCGGTATCGGGTCATTTTGCCCCCGTATTATATACCGCACCGCGGCGCAAAGTAAACCCCCATATTCCTCTTTTTTATCTTTTTTTACTCCCTTTTGTGCCAAAGTTCGCATTGCAAAGGTTCGCCGCCTGTGCTATACTGATGAAAAATCGCCGGGAGGTGCGGCATGGAACGGATCTTGGCCTATTTCGGCTCCTACAAGTTCATTTTCAGTGTCTGCATCGTGGCCGCGGCCCTGGTGTGCTGGCTGTTGCTGCGGCATCTGATTCACCGCTTCACGGAGAAAATCACTGCTGCCAGCGCCCTATCCGGCCGCCGCCAGACTTACCTGGCCCTGGCGCTGAACTCCGTGCGGGGGCTGCTGGCGCTGCTGGCGCTGATCCTGGTCCTGCAGGTCCACGGGGTGAATGTCTCCTCCCTGATAGCAGGCCTGGGTATCATCGGCGCCATTGTGGGCCTGGCGCTGCAGGACATGCTGAAGGATGTTATCATGGGCACCAATATCCTCACCGGGGAGTATTTTGCCGTGGGGGATGTGATTAAGTACGGCGACCTCACCGGCGAGGTGGTGCAGTTTTCCCTGCGCTCCACCAAGATCCGGGAGCTGGCTACCAATAACATCGTCACCGTTTCCAACCGGAACATCTTTGAGGCCACGAGGGTCAGCAATGAGCTGTTTATCACTGCTCCCACCTCCTATGCCGACGATCCCAACATCATTGAGCCCTTTTTACAGCAGCTTGCACGGGAGATTTCCGCCCTGCCGGATGTAGAGAGCTGTGATTTTCTGGGGCTGAGTAATTTAGGGGAATATTCAGTGGATTACCTATGGGGTCTGCGGGCCAAGCCCGCCGTGCAAAGCGCTGTGCGCCGCCGGGCCCTGGGCCACATCCGCCACCGGTTTGCGGAAAATGGCTTTACCATCCCTTACCCGCAGATGGACGTACACACAGATTGAACACACAGCAAAAAGCAGGCCCAGGGCCTGCTTTTTTTGCCGATGAGATAATGCCGGGCTGCAGGATTTTCTTCGTTCCGCCGCCCGGCATATATTTTATTATTTATTCCGCGGCAGCTTCCAGCATTGCCGCAGCGGCGGCCTGTCCCACCCGGCGGAAGGACTCCTCCGGCAGGAAAATCTCCATCCCCTCTCCGGTTTTCGCAAGCTCCGCCCGGCAGGCATTTACCAGGCATTCGCCGCCGGCGCCGTCCACGACCCGGCCCAAAAGCAGCACATTTTCGCACCCGAGCAATCGCCGATACCAGGGTAGGGTCTGCCCCAGCATGCGCCCCAAGGTGAAAAATGCATCCAATGCCCGGTCATCGCCGGCTTCCGCTCGCTCCTGGATCCAGCGCAATCTCTGCGCCGGGGTGTCTCCCTCCGGAGCAAGGCCGCATTGGGCTGCCAAGCGGATCACGCCCTCCTGGGAGAAATACCGCTCCCCCACGCCCCGGTCCCCGGACCAAGGATCCACAGAGGCGGCAGGATGCAGGTCCACCGGTAAAAATGCCAGCTCATTGAGCCAGCCGGTAATGCGTCCGCCGCCGTCCACATAGCCCCCCGCCTGGCTGGTGCCCATGGCGATGCCCAGGAGCTTCCGCCGTCCCAGGCTCACGGCCCCGGCCAGAGCCGCCACATCGCCGTCGTTGCACACGACGCAGGGAACATCCCCGCAGACCTCCCGCACCGCCCGGCGCAGAAGCTCCCGGCCGCAGTGGTCAAGCTCCGCAGCCGGCGCACTCATAAACAGGCTGGACCGGCGAATTTCGCCCTCCAGCACCACCCCGGCTGTGGAGATGCCCACGGCGTCCACCCCGGGCAGATGGGCCTTGGCTGCCCGCAGGGCCGCGGTGATGCCCTCATAGTGATAGCGCAGATCCCCGGCCGATTTGGGCTGCCAGACCACTTCCTCGGCATAAACGGTCTCCCCGTCCATCACCGCCGCAGCCTTGCGGTCGCTGCCGCCCAGGTCGATGCCGATGCGGCAGCCCACCGTACTGGCGGATATGGGATGCACAGCCTCCTGCACCGCCGGCAGCGTCGGATGCAGCTCCACTCGAAAAGGTGCCCCATAGATGCCGGACATAAAGTCCCGGTCAAAGGTCCTGACGCCGCCCGGGCCATAGGCCTCCTGCAGCCAGCGGAAAACCGTTTCATCCGCTGTCACCAGTGTGCAGCCACCCTGGAGCCACAGGGCTGTTTTTACCAGCAGCTGCGTATATTTTTCGTCCGCTGCCTGCTGCTCCTGCGCCCGGTGCAGCCTTAGTGAAAGATGTGTGCATCCCCCGGGGCGCAGCACCGCCACCGTGGCGGTGCGGTCTGCCGTGGTCTCATGGGCCCGCACAAAGGCACCTATGGGCCGGAAATCAATCTCCATCGGTGACGACGCCGGCCAGGTCCACGCTCTTGCCGTCCCGCCACAGGCGCTCCAGGCCGTAAAACTCCCGGGCCTCGCCGCTGAACACATGCACGGCGATGCAGCCGTAGTCCAGCAGCACCCAGGTGCCGCCCCGATAGCCCTCCCGGTGCAGGGGCTCCTCGCCGGCCTGCTCTGTGAGCACCTTTTCCACGTTGTCCACCAAGGCGTTGATCTGCGTGTTGGATGAGCCGGTACATAGCACAAAATAATCCGCCAGGGTGGTCAGGTCCGCGATCTCCAGCACCTGGATCTCCCGGCCCTTCTTCTCCGACAGTGCCCGGGCCGCCAGCAGCGCCAGTTCTCTGGGTGTTTTATTCATTCTATCGTTCCTCCGATCTCTCGTTGTATATAGCTTAGAGCCTCCTGCGTATTGGGATGCACCGGGCTGCCGTAGCCCTGCAGCTCCACGATGGAATCCGCCAGGGCCCGGCACAGGCCCCGGTCCAGGTCCTCATGCACCGCCGTGCGCAGCTCCTCCACCCCGGGAAAGCTGCGGCTGGGCTCAATATAGTCCGCCAGATAGATAATCTTCTCCAGCAGGGTCATGTCCGCCTTGCCGGTGGTGTGGTAGAAAATGGCGTTATAAATTTCGTCCGAAACGCCGAAGCGGTCCTGGGCCACCGCCGCGCCGGTCTTGGAATGGAGCAGCTTGAGATAGTTCCGCTCCATCTCGTCCAGCGGGATGGCGTAGTGTCGGCACAGGGACAGCTGCTGGGGAAGATCCAGCTTTTTGGTGCAGTCGTGGAGCAGGGCCGCGATCCTGGCCGCCGTCACATCCGCGCCGTATTTTTCCGCCAGGAAGGCCGCCTCCTGCTCCGTGCCCAGCACATGGGGCATACGCTTGGGCTTTAAATAGCTCAGGGCAATGGGCCGCAGCTCCTCCGGCGTCAGATGCTTCAGATCCGTCGCCGTGCCATACAGCCCCTTGCGCAGAATATACCCGTACACTGGCTCGGTGAGATACGCCCGGCCCCGTCCCCGGGCCAGCTCCTCCCGCAGCTGCGTGGAGGACACCTCGATGACCTCCGGGTTCATCACCACGGTCACCCGGGCTGAAAATGCCTTCTCCAGCTTTTCCTTCTGCCGGGCAAAGGCCGCCGCCTCGTCCGCCGTCCTGCGGCTGAACACCGCCAGGGTGGCCAGGCGGCAGATCTCCTCCGGCCGGCGCCAGGTCTCGAAGGAGAGAAACATGTCCGATCCCATGAGGAAAAACAGCTCATCCGCCGGATACTGCTCCCGCAGCGCCGCCAGGGTGTCGCAGCTGTAGCTGGCCCCCTGCCGCCGCAGCTCCAGGTCCGTCACCTCTGCCGGAACCGGCAGCTCCCCGGTACACAGCTGTACCATTTCCAGCCGATCCGCTGCATCGGCACTGCCCGCAGGCAGGGGCTTGTGGGGCGGGATGGCATCCGGCACCAGCAGGAGCTTGTCCAGGCAAAGCCGCTTGGCCGCCGCTGTGGCCGCCGTCAGATGCCCCCGATGGATGGGATTGAAGGTGCCGCCGTAAATTCCGATCCGCATGGTCACACGCTCCGGCGGGGTGCCTTCACCAGCTCGATCTTGCGCTTGGTTTTATCGTGCTGCATGCGGTACAGGACGAATTTGTTCCCGATGACCTGCACCACCTCACTGCGGGTGGCAATCTTCAGCTCCTCGGCAGCCTCCCGCGCGGTGAGCATAGAATTCTCCAGCACCTTGCCCTTAACCAGCTCCCGGGCCTCCAGGGCATCGTCCGCCTGCTTCACCAGGTTGTCGCTGATGCCGTCCTTACCTATATGAATGATGGTGTCCAGGGTAGAGGCCAGGCCCCGCAGCTGGGCACGCTGCTTGCTTGTCAGTTCCATAATCAGTTCTTCTCCAAATACTCTTTTAATTCCACCGCAAAGGCCCGCAGGGCATTGCCCCGGTGGCTGATGGCGTTCTTCTCCTCAGCTGTCAGCTGGGCAAAGGTCTTGCGCAGACCCGGCACAAAGAATACCGGGTCGTAGCCGAAGCCGCCGTCTCCCATAGGGGCGTAGGCAATGGTGCCCGGGCATTCGCCCTCCGCCGTCAGCTCTGTGCCGTCGGGGAATAGGCACACCACCGAGGTGTGGAAATGGGCCGCCCGGGTCATGGAGCCCCGCATGTTCTGCAGCAGCAGGCGGCAGCGGGCCGCGTCGTCATCCAGCCCGCCGTACCGGGCGGAGTATACCCCCGGGGCGCCGTTTAGGGCATCTACACACAGGCCGCTGTCGTCGGCGATGGCCGGCAGACCGCTGGCCTCCATGACGGCCCTGGCCTTGATGCGGGCGTTTTCCGTGAACGTTGCGCCGTCCTCCTCCGGCTCGAGGTCCAGACCCAGATCCGATTGGAGCACCACCTCCACGCCCAGCTCACCTAAGATTTTCTGCATTTCTGCCAGCTTTCCCTTGTTGTGGGATGCCAATATGAATTTCATAATGCCGTCTCCTTTACCGCTGCAAAATCTCCCGCTGCTTTTCCATCAGCTCCCGGATGCCCTTCGCGCACAGGCGCACCAGCTCCTGCTGCTCCGAGAGGGTAAAGCTTCGGCCCTCGCCGGTGCCCTGGAGCTCAATGAGTTCTCCTTTTTCGTTCATGACGCAGTTCAGGTCTACCTGGGCCCGGCTGTCCTCGCTGTAGGGCAGATCCAGCACAGGCACCTCGTCGATGATGCCCGCACTCACTGCCGCCACCTGGTGGATAATGGGGTCCCGCATTACCTTCCCCTCCGCCAGCAGCTTGCGGCAGGCCAGGGCTAGGGCCACAAAGCCGCCGGTAACGGAGGCGGTACGGGTGCCGCCGTCCCCCTGCAAAACATCGCAATCCACGGTGATAGTCCGCTCCCCCAGAGCCTCCCTGTCCACCGCCGAGCGGAGGCTGCGGCCGATAAGCCGCTGAATTTCCGCACTGCGGCCGGAGAGCTTCAGCTTGTCAATGTCCCGGTGGGAGCGCTCCCGGTTAGCCCGGGGCAGCATGGAGTATTCCGCCGTCACCCAGCCGTGTCCTTCCGGCACATGGGGCGGCGTTTTCTCCTCCACCGAGGCGTTGCACAGCACCACCGTGTCGCCGCAGCGAATCAGGACGCTGCCCTCGGCGAATTTTATATAGTCCTTTGTCAGCTCCACGGGGCGAAGCTGGTCAAAGGCCCGTCCGTCTGCTCTGGTCATAGTCTCCCCCCTGTTAAAACAGATCGTTTACAAATTCCTCCGGGTCAAAGGGCTTCAGATCGTCGATACCCTCGCCCACGCCTACAAATTTAACCGGCACGCCCAGCTCCCTTGCGATGGCGATAACGATACCGCCCTTGGCCGTGCCGTCCAGCTTGGTAAGCACGATGCCCGTTAGGCCCGCCGTCTCCTTGAAGCTCCGGGCCTGGATAAGCCCGTTTTGCCCGGTGGTGGCGTCCAGCACCAGCAGCGTCTCCCGGCCCGCCTCCGGCAGCTCCCGGTCAATGATCTTGCGGAGCTTGGCCAGCTCGTTCATCAGGTTCTGCTTATTGTGCAGCCGCCCGGCGGTGTCGCACAGGACCACATCTATATTCCGGGCCTTGGCCGCCTGCAATGCATCAAACAGCACCGCTCCGGGGTCGGCCCCCTCATGCTGGCGCACAATAGGCACGTCCGCCCGCTTGGCCCATATCTCCAGCTGGTCGGCGGCAGCGGCCCGGAAGGTATCCGCCGCGCAGAGCAGGACCTTCTTGCCCTCCGCCTTCAGGCGGTTGGCCAGCTTGCCGATGGAGGTAGTCTTTCCCACGCCGTTGACGCCGATGACCAGGATCACCGTGGGGCTCTTGGCGGTGTCCAGAGCAGTCTCGCCCACGGACAGCTTCTGCAGCAATATCTTCCGCAGCTCCGCCTTCACCTGTTCCGGATCCTTCATGTCGTAGCTGAACACGGCGTTGCGCAGGGAGTTCACCGACTCAGCGGCGATGTTCACCCCCACATCCGCCAGGATCAGGGATTCCTCCAGGTTATCAAAAAATTCATCGTCTAGCTTTTCCCAGTTCACATCCCCGAACCAGGCCTGCTTGAGCTTGCTGAAAATACCCATATGCTGCCTCCTGTTGCAATAATCAAAATGTATCGTTCCACTTTCGGCGAGCCAATACCCGCCGGGCCGCTCCATGCCCTTTCATAGGGGCGCCCCTCACGGTCGCCCGCCACTCAAGCAGTGGGGCGTCGAGGACGCCGCCCCCTACGAAATTCTATTGAAAAACGGCATGCAGGGGTCGGCCTCCCGGATGACCCGAGCCACACTTGCACTGCATTTTCTGCAATATGCCCAATGTGTCATTGTGCGGCCAGTGCGCACACCGGCTGTGGCCATCCGTTTTCCCTCACTTGATTTTCATTTCCTTGCTCAGCTCATTGAGGTTGGCCGTGAGCACCGTGGAGACGCCCCGCTCCTGCATAGTGATGCCGTAGAGCACGTCCGCCTCCTCCATGGTGCCGCGCCGGTGGGTGATGACGATGAACTGAGTCTTGCCGGCAATGCGCCGCATATACCTGGCGTAGCGCACCACATTGGATTCATCCAGTGCCGCCTCGATCTCATCCATCACGCAGAACGGCGTGGGATGCACCTTCAGTATGGCGAAATACAGGGCGATGGCCACAAATGCCTTCTCCCCGCCTGAGAGCAGCGACAGGGTCTTCAGCTGCTTGCCCGGGGGCTGGGCCTTGATCTCAATGCCGCAGCGGAGGATGTCGTTTTCATCCTCTAATTCCAGGGTGGCCCGGCCGCCGCCGAACAGCTCCAGGAAGGTCTCCTGGAAGCTCTGCTTGAGTATCTCAAACTGGGTAGCGAAGATCTCCGTCATCTGCTTGGTGATCTCCTCGATGATGCCCAGCAGCTCCTCCTTGGCTTTCTCCACGTCGTTTCGCTGGTCGGAGAGATAGGTATAGCGGGTGTTCACCCGGTCAAACTCCTCAATGGCGCCGATGTTGATGGCTCCCAGGCCCTTGATCTCCCGATTCAGCTCGCCGATGCGCCGGGTGGCCTTGGGCACGCTCTCCAGCTCGACACGCAGGGCCTGGGCATCGCTGTGGCTTAGCTCGTACCGCTCCCACAGCTTATCCAGAATTTGCTTTTCCTCCAGAGCGCTGCCGTTTAATTTGCCCTCCAGGCGGGTCACCTCTCTCTCACAGTTGAGGAGTGTGTCATTGCAGGTGCGGCTGAGGCGGTCCGTCTGGCTGCGCCGGGTCTCCAGGGCCATCTTCTCCTCCGAGAGCTTCTGCAGTGCCTGCCGGTGCTCCTCGATGCCGCCGCGCAGCTCCCGGGCCTCCTGCTGCTGCCGCTCCTCCTCGGCCCGAGCCTGGGCCATAGCCTGCTCCATTTGGGCGCGCAGACTCTCCCGGTCGGTGTGCTCGCCCTCCAGGCTCTCCCGCAATCGGGACAGATCCTCCATGCTGCGCCGGGCGCTTTCGCCCTCGGCGGAAAGCGCCGCCTGTTGGGCCTTTTTCTCCGTCAATCGGTCCGTCATTTCACCCAAGCCCTGCCGGGCAGTCTCCTGCCGGCGCTGCAGCATTTCTATTTCCTCCCGGGTCTCTTCCGCTCGGGCAGTAAAGTCCGCAATAGTCCGGCGGATAGTATCCATCCGTCCGGCGTCGTCGGTGCTGCGCTTTTGCAGGTTTTCCTTTTGGATGCGCAGGCTCTCTTGCTGCTGCTCCAGGCTCTCTATGAGCATGTCATAGTGATTTTTACGCCCCTCCAGGGTCAGCACCCGGTCATTGGCCTGGCGCTGCTGGTCCCGGGCCACCTCCAGCTCGTACTGGGCCTTCTGCAGCTCCCGGTTGGCACTCTCGGCCAGGAGGGTGGCTTCCTGAAGCTGAGATTGGATCTTTTTCAGCTTTTTGTGCAGCTGCTCCAGCTCCCCGGACCGGGACAGGATACCCGCATTGCGGCTGACGCTGCCGCCGGTCATGGAGCCGCCGGCGTTGATGACCTGGCCGTCCAGAGTGACGATGCGGAAGCGGTTGTCGTGGCGCTTAGCCATTTGTATGCCGCAATCCAGATCCTCCACCACCACGGTGGCACCCAGCAAATTCTCAATGACGCTGCCATAGCGCCCGTCACAGCGTACCAGCTCCGAGGCGATGCCCACGAAGCCGTATTCGTTTTCCAGCCCGTTTTCCCGGAGGCTCCTGCCCCGGATGGTGTCCAGCGGCAGGAAGGTAGCCCGGCCGCCGTCCCGCTGTTTTAATAGGCCGATGGCGTTTTTTCCGTCGTTTTTTGTGTCCACCACAATGTGCTGCAGAGCGCCGCCCAAGGCGATCTCAATGGCCACGCTGCAATCCTTATCGGTGTGGATGAGGTTGCCCACCGGGCCGTGGATGCCCGAGAGTGTCCGGGCCTCGGCGGCCCGCATGACGATCTTCACCGCCTTGGAAAAGCCTTCATACTCCTTCTCCATCTCGCTGAGCAGGCGGATCCGGTCGGCGATAGTCTTTTCCTGTAGGGAGAGCTGATTTTTCTGCTCTATGCTCTCCTTGGCTCGGCGCTGGCGGCCCTCCATTTTCAGGCTGTGGCCGCCGATGATGTTGGCGGCAGCCTGCTCCTCCTCCTGGGCGGACAGCAGCTCCTTTTCGTTCTGTGCGGCCTCCCGGCGGGTCTGCGTCAGCTTTTCCTCACTCTGTGTCAGTTCCTCCGTCAGCTCCGCCGTGCGCTGGGCGATCTCGTCCGACCCGGCAGTAATAGCAGACAGCTCTGCCTGGGCCTGGGCCGCCCCGGCCACCTCCTGGGCCTCCCGGCGGCGCAGCTGCTCCAGTTGGGCCGCCGCCGCCGCTGCCGCGTCGCTACTGCCGCGCATTTCCTCGCAGAGGGCTGCTATCTCGTTTTCCAGGGTCCGGGCGGAGGCGTCTATTTCCTCCATGCGCCGGGCCATGACCTGCATCTGCTCGTGCAGGGACTCCGTGCGGCTGCGGCTCTCGCTCATCTCCCGATCCATGCGCTCGATGGTCTCGGCGTGGTGCTGAGCCGTGGTCCGAGCCACGGCGGCGGCGGATTCATGCTCGCCTATAGCGCTCTCCAGGGCTGAGATCCTTCCTCGCTTTTCCTCGGCAGCGCAGTCGTTTTCATGGAGCAGACGGGAGCATTCCTCCGCCTGGGCATATACCCGGTCCAGCTCGTCCTGGGCCTTTTTCTGGTCGGCCTGGGCCGTCTCAAAATCCGCTTGCAGCTTCAGCCGGTCCGCCTTCAGCTTCTGCAGGTTCTCCAGCCAGACGCTGATCTCCAGGGTCCGCAGCTCATCCCGGAGCACCAGGTATTTCTTGGCCGTCTCCGCCTGCTTGCGCAGGGGCTCCACCTGCAGCTCCAGTTCTGTGATCTTATCGTTGATGCGCACCAGGTTCTCCTCTGTGCGCTGGAGCTTCCGCTCGGACTCCTCCTTGCGGTGGCGGTACTTGCTGATGCCCGCCGCCTCCTCGAATACCTCCCGCCTGTCGTCGCTGCGGACGGAGAGGATCTCATCGATCTTACCCTGGCCAATGATGGAATAGCCCTCCCGGCCCATGCCGGTGTCCATGAACAGCTCATTCACGTCCTTGAGCCGCACGGATTGGCGGTTGATATAATACTCAGACTCCCCGCTGCGGTAATAGCGGCGGGTCACCGCCACCTCCGCCTCATCGCGGTTAAATATATGCTCGGTATTGTCAATGACCAGCGTCACCTGGGCAAAACCCATGGCCCGGCGCTTTTCGGTGCCGCCGAAGATTACATCCTCCATCTTGGCGCCGCGAAGCTGGCGGCTGTTTTGCTCACCCATGACCCAGCGGATGGCATCGGATATATTGGACTTTCCGGACCCATTGGGGCCCACGATGGCGGTGATGTCCTCGCCAAAGTTTAGCACCGTTTTGTCCGGAAAGGACTTGAAGCCTTGAATTTCCAAAGCCTTTAAGTACACGCAGTTCACCTCGATTCAAAATACTGCCCTTTTCACTCGATGGCATACTTTAACTAAGTAATTGTAGCAGAAAGCGCCGCCGTTTTCAAGGCTAAAATAAATGTCCCAAGCCCAGCGTTTGTAGGACTACAACACATGCCCTCCCAAGTTCGTGAAAAAAATATCTTGCATTTCACTGTCGTATGGGGTACAATGCCTTCGGCGTATACCAAACACACGCCAAAAATATGCGCTGCATCCGGATTCGCCGGAGCGGCAGCAGGAGGTTTGAAAAGTGAATCAGAAAACAAAGAACTTGGTGGGCGCAGGTGTGTTCACCGCCATTGTGTTGGTGCTGCAATTTTTAGGCGGTACCTTCCAAATCGGAGGGCTAAACATCAATGTATCCCTGGTACCCATTGTGGTGGGTGCTGCGGTATACGGATGGAAGGTAGGCGCCTGGCTGGGCCTCATGTCCGGCGGAGTGATCCTCGTTGCCGGGCAGGCAGCGGCTTTCCTGCCTATCAATCCCTTGGGCACGATCGTAACGGTTTTGGTGAAAGGTACGCTGTGCGGCCTTATCGCCGGTCTTGTGTACACAGCCCTAAGCAAGAAGAATCAGTGGCTGGCCATTATCATGGCGGCCATTGTCTGCCCCGTAGTGAACACGGGCGTGTTTCTGCTGGGCTGCCTGGTGTTCTTCATGGACACTCTCAACGGCTGGGCTGCCGCTCTGGGCTATGAAAGTGCCGGAGCGTACATGGTTTTGGGTCTGGCGGGCGGCAACTTCTTACTGGAGATCGGCGTGAATGTGGTGCTGGCTCCGGTGATCTCCCGGCTTATCGCCATCGGCAAGAAGAAGTAAGGCGGTGGACGGAATGCTGCTGACCGTTGATATAGGCAACTCCAATATCGTTTTCGGCCTGCCGGAGGGGGATGGCCGGTCGCGCAAGCTCTACCGCCTGGGCACCGTAGCAGATCGCCCGGCGGAGGAATACTTCGCCCTGGCAGATAGCCTCTTTGCCCGGGAGAGTGTGGATTTTTCTCAGGTAGACGGGGCGGTCATCTGCTCCGTGGTGCCGGTTTTGGTGCCGGTTTTGTCCCAAGTGGTACAGCACCTGACAGGAATCGTTCCCTACGTCATTACCCCTCGCTCCAAAAGTGGCTTGACCCTGGCCATCCCGGAAGCGGATACTCTGGGAAATGATATTTTGGCAGGCGATGCCGCTGCTGCGGCAGAATATCCCCTGCCTGCCATCATCTTTGATATGGGCACTGCCACCACCGTAACGGTAGTGGATCAGGACCGGCGGTACATCGGTGGGGCTATCCTGGCCGGGGTGCGGCTGGGTATCCAGGCCCTGTTTGCAGGCACGGCGCAGCTGCCGTCGGTGCCTATCCAGGCACCGAAGCAGGCCATCTGCGGCACGGCGCTGGAATCCATCCAAAGCGGCGCTGTGTTCGGCGCCGCAGCCATGATGGACGGTCTGGCAGATCGATTTGAGGCAGAGCTGGGGCAGAAATGTACGCTCCTGGCCACCGGCGGCCTGGCAGGCTGCATTGTCCCCTACTGCCGCAAGGATTTCATCTACGACGAGAGCCTGCTGCTGCGGGGCATGGAGCGGATCTACCGGCTAAACTGCAAGCAATAGGTCACAAAACGCATTGCCAAGTGCCCCCAAAAAAGCCTGGCAAATACATTGTAATGAAATTTATTTAAGCCGACAAAGGGGCTTGCCATCTGTAATTTACAGACGGCAAGCCCCTTCAGCTTTGCCTTGATCCCGCAATTGCTGCAGCACTCCAGCGGTGATCATATTCAGCACCATCCGATCTGAGATGGTATCATACTTATCTAACAAATGGGGTATGGTTCATTCCTTGCGGCGTTCTGTTTTCCTATAGCATTTTTCATTACGGAGTCAGTATACACTGGCTCCGTAATCTGTTCTCCCTGCCGCTGCGTTAACATTATGTGCACAGCGGACTATTGCCTCTTTGTGGGAAACCATTGGTTTTTCCCACAAGCTCTTATTTTCGGCACTCCTCCGTGATGCGCTGCTTCAGCTCCCGCATCTGTGGCTCGTCCACATCCCGGGGGTAGGCGTTGTCTGCCAAGCTGCACTCCCACAGGCTGCTGTCCGAGTGCATCACCACAATCTTCTGTGCAAGCAAAATCGCCTCGTCCAGCTGGTGGGTCACCAGCACAATAGTCCGGGGCATCCGAGCCTGAATCTGCAAAAGCTGGCTCTGCAGCTCTGCCCGGGTAAGAAAATCCAGGGCTGCAAAGGGCTCGTCCATTAAAAGCAGCTCCGCCTGACCGGCCAGCACCCGTGCCAAACCCAGCCGCTGCTTCATGCCTGTGGATAGCTCCGCCGGGGTCAGGTCCGCATAGTCTGTTAGGCCCACCATCTCCACAAAATCCTCTGACAGCTGCAGCCGCTCCTCCGGGGTGCGGCCCACGCCGCAGGCCATGGCTACATTGCGCAGGACGCTGGTCCAGGTGATAACATAGGGATCGGGACTGAGTACGGCACTGTGCCAGCCCTCCGGAATTTCAATCTCCCCGGAATCGGGCTGATCCTGCCCGGAAAGCAGGCGCAGCAGCGTGCTTTTTCCGCACCCGCTGCGGCCCACCAGGACGGTGAGCTGTCCCAGCGGAAAGGTCACATTCACGTCCCGCAGCACTTGCCGTGTGCGGGTAGGAGGTTGCGCGTGGTCGATCATAATATCCGTGGATTGGGTGGTATAGGACTTGCACACATGGCGCAGAGTGATGTCGTTCATAGGTCTTGCTGCCTCGCTTTTATCATTCGTCTATCTTGCCCCGGGCATGGAGCACATCGTCCGGTAGAATCTGCATCAGGTCGTCCCGGGTCACGTTCTCCATTTTCGCCAGGCGGTTATTCTGAGCCACCAGGATATGCTCAAAGAGATTGCGCACACCCCGGGCGTTGCCAAAGGAATCGTCGGCACTCTCCTCGGCGATGAAGTCCCGCACCAGCTCCTCGGTGCCCTGGGCCAGCACATAGCAGCCCTTCTTGCACTGCATCTTGAATATAGCTACCATCTGCTCCGGAGTATAATCCTCAAACATCAAAAAGCGGTTAAAGCGAGACTCCAGGCCTGGGTTAGAGTGGATGAACCGGTCCATCAGCTCCGTGTAGCCCGCCACGATGACCACCAGATCGTCCCGGTGATCCTCCATAGCCTTTAGGATCGTGTCAATGGCCTCCTGGCCAAAGTCGTTTTCGCTCTTGCCGTTGAGGGCGTAGGCCTCGTCGATAAACAGCACGCCGCCCATGGCCTTTTCAATGACCTTTTGGGTCTTTAGGGCCGTCTGGCCCACATAGCCGGCCACCAGACCGCTGCGGTCCACCTCCACCAGCTGGCCCTTGGAGAGGATATCCAGGCTGTGATAGATGCGGGACATAATGCGGGCCACGGTGGTCTTGCCGGTGCCGGGGTTGCCGGAAAAGACCATGTGCAGTGACATATCTGTGGTGGGGAGGTCATGCTCCCGGCGCAGCTTATAGACCTGGACCATGTTGATGAGGCTGCGCACCTCGGTCTTGATGGCGTCCATGCCCACATAGCTATCCAGCTCCGCCAGCAGGTCCTCGATTTTCTCCTTAGGGGGAATTTCTTCCTTTTCCTCGGGCTTTGCCGCCTGGGTCTGGGAGGCCGGTTTCTCGGATTTTTCCGATATTGGGGGCTGGTTCGTCTTTTTTTCCATCAAGGGCGTGCCCCAAAAATCCGTGTCCATGCTACGGAGGTTCCGCTCGGTCATGGAGCGGATCAGATCCATTTGCTGCAAAATGATCTCGTCTTTTCTGTCCATATTTGCTCTCCTCACCAGATATAATTTGTCATTGCGAAGCCGGTGCGCACGCCGACTTCGCGATCCGTATCTCCTAAAAGATGAAAGAACGGATTCCCGCGATCGCTTCGCCCCCCGGAGTAACGGGGGATTACCGGGCAAAATGTATGTTTTTCATAGCTCGGAACAGCAGGCCTGCCACAAAGCCTGTCAGCGTCCCCGTAAGCAGGGACACTCCCAGCAGCACCGGCAGATACCCCAGCACTGCCGTGCCGCCCAATACGATCATGGCGGCGCCGATCTGCCCGATATTATGGGCCGCCGCTCCGGCGATGGACACACCGTAAACGGACAACCCCCGCACCCGGCGCAGAGCTATCATCACAAGCATAGCTCCTACGCCGCCCATAAGGGAAAACAGTAAGGCCGAGGCGTTTCCCGCGAACAGGGAACCCAGCAGGCACCGGGCCACCAGAATCCCCAATGCCGGGGCGGCCCCCAGCTGGTACAGGGCAAACACCGTGACGATGTTGGCAAGGCCCAGCTTGATGCCCGGCAGAGGCACCGCCAGGGACACGGGAAACAGGTTTTCCAGCGTGCTGAGACCCAGAGCAAGGGCCGTTAAAACGGCGCAGAGGGCCAATTTTTTTGTTGTCAGCTTCATCCGTCCGCCTCCTATCCCAGGATCACGTCCGCCGAGGGGGTTTTCCCCTCCAAGGTGACAACGACCTGCTCCGGCAGGCACACGATGCTCTGTCCTGCCCGGGTAATGCGCCCGGTATGGACGCAATCCTGTCCGGGGCAATCGCTGTCCGTGACGGCAGCACCGGTTTTATCCAGGATAACGGTCAGATGGTAGGTGCCGTCTATAGCGATGGTTTTTTCCCCCGGCAGAGACGAAAGCTCCACCTGGGCCACCACCTGGCCCCGATGCTTCACAGTGGCAGTGAGGGAGCCCTCCCCCTTGTCGCCGTAGGCCAACAGAGCCGTGCCCACAGCCAGCAGCACCACCGCCAGCACCACCACCGCATCCAGCGGCTTCGGTTTTAATTCAGGCTGAGACCTCTTGGAAGTCATAGTCTGCCCCCTTTTGGGAAATGGAATCGGCCAGGCCGGGGGTGTAAAGCACCCGTCCGTCTGCCGTAATGAGCACCAGGTCAAAGGCCCCGCCGCTGTGCCGCCAAAAATCACAGGCAGCCTGCTCCCCCATGACATAGAGGGCCGTGGAATAGGCATCGGCCATAGTCCCGTTTTGTCCGATAACCGTCACCGACAGCAGGTCTGTCTGAGCAGGGCGGCCGGTGCGGGGATCTAAAATATGCTGGTAAACGGTTCCGTCCGAGTCGGTAAAATACCGCTGGTAGCCCCCCGAGGTCACGGCGAACACATCCGTCAGCTCCAGGGTCATAGCGTAGGCGCCGGTGTCCTTCGGGTCCTGCACCGCCACGCTCCAGGCGCTGCCGTCGCTCTTTTGACCGCAGACATAAACGTTACCTCCCAAGGACACGGCGGCCCCGGTGACGGCATATTGCCGCAGCACCTGCGCCACCCGGTCGCTGGCGTAGCCCTTGGCAATGCCGCCCAGGTCCACGGCGCAGCCACTGTCCAGAGTCACGGCATTGCCATCCATATGGATATGACCACTCCCAACCAAAGGCAGCAGCGCATCAATTTCACTTTGGGATGGGACCCGGGGACTGTCCGTGGTGATGCCCCACAGGGACACCAGGGGCGCCACCGTCACATCGAACAGGCCGCCCGTCGCGGCGCTGTAGGTCATGGCGCTTTGGAGCAGCGCCGCCGTTTCCTCGCTGACCACGGCGCTGCCGCTGTCATTCAATTTGTAAATATCGCTGGCAGAAACCGTCCGGGAAAGCTCCTGCTCCAGGCGGTTTATTTCTCGGGCTGCGGCCGCCAATGCCTCCCGGGCTCCGTCCCCGTAGGCCGCCAGACTCATATAGGTGTCCATGGCAAAAATGTCCTGCCGCTCCGGCTCCTTGGTCTTGCCACAGGCGGTGAGGCTGCAAAGCAGCAGCGCCGCAAGGGCCGCGCACATCCATTTTTTCACAGCTCTCGCCGCCCTTCCAGGGCCCGCATGAGCGTGGCGTCATCGGCAAATTCCAGATGTCCGCCCACGGGGATGCCGTAGGCCAGCCGGGTGACCTTCACCCCGAAGGGCTTTAGCAGCCTTGATAGATACATAGCCGTGGTCTCCCCCTCGGTGTCGGGATTGGTGGCCATGATGACCTCCCGGATGCCACCGGCAGCCACCCGCTCCACCAGGGATTTGATCTGCAGGTCGTCAGGCCCCACATGATTCATGGGTGAAAGCACCCCATGGAGCACATGGTAGCGGCCATTGTATTCCCGGCTGCGCTCAATGGCCAGCACGTCCCGGGGGTCGGCCACCACGCAGATGGTGCTCTCGTCCCGCTTGGGGGAGGCGCACACGGAGCAAAGGCCTCCGGCGGTGAGATTTTGGCACACGGGGCAGAGGGTGACGCTCTTTTTTGCATCCACAATGGCGTCGGCAAAGGCCTGGGCCTCCTCCATAGGCAGGCCCAGCACGAAAAACGCCAGCCGCTGGGCGGACTTGCGGCCCACGCCCGGGAGCCTTGCAAACTGCTCCGTCAGTTTTTCCAGAGGTGCGGGAAAGTACTCCATAGACTCACCCTCTCAGGGCCCGGATGCGGGCAGGAATATTCTCTGCCTTGTATACCGCGGAACCCGCCACCAGCACATTGGCGCCGGAGGCGATGCAGATTTTGCAGGTGTCGGGGTCCACCCCGCCATCCACCTCCAGCTCGCAAAGAGGATTCATGGCGTCGATATAGCTGCGGATCTGCTGCACCTTGGGCATCATGTCGGCCATAAATTTCTGCCCGCCGAAGCCCGGCTCCACGGTCATCACCAAAATCAGCTCCACCTCGCTTATAAACGGCAGCACTGCCGAGGCAGGGGTCTTGGGCTTTACCACCACGCCGGCCTTTTTTCCCTTGGCGTGGATCTTTTTCAGGGCCTGATGGATATTCTCCTCGGTGTCCGCCTCCACATGGCAGGTGACAATGTCGGCGCCGGCGTCGCAGAATTGCTCCACATAGCGCTCCGGACGCTCAATCATCAGGTGTACGTCCAGGGGCAGCGCCGTCACCGGACGGATGGACTTCACCACCGGGATACCGATGGAGATATTGGGCACAAACAGGCCGTCCATCACATCCACATGGACATAGTCGGCAGAGTCAATGCGTTGGATATCCCGGCCGAGATTAGCAAAGTCGGCAGAAAGAATGGAGGGGGCGATTTTGATCATGGTGAAAGAATCCTTTCTCATTGGGTTTGACACCGGGCCGGGCCGGGGTGCATAGGATGGTGCAAGCGGCGCGAGGCGAAGTTTATCCGGGTAATGCCTGCGCAGCTTGCCCGTCCCACCGGCTCTCGCCCGCCGCTTTTCAGATAGGGGGCCGGCGGCCCTGGTCGCCGGCTCCCAGTGGGCATATTTTAACGTGTATATTATACCGCAACGGAAAGCATAATGCAACGGAGAAAATGCAAACCCTCTGCCGGTAGGCAGAGGGTTTGTCGGCTATCAAATGGCGAAATTCCCGTTTATAAAAATGGGAACCTCCCGTCCATCCCGGGTGGTGCCCACAATGGAGAGATCTGCGGTCCCCACCATAAAATCCACATGGGTGACAGAATCGTTTAGGCCACGGGCCTTCAGCTGCTCCTTATCCATGTCTCGCCCCCCCTCAATGCAGGGGTAGGCCTCGCCAAAGGCGATGTGGCAGGCAGCATTTTCATCGAACAAGGTGTTATAAAACAGCAGCTTTTGGTTGGAGATAGGACTATCGTAGGGAACCAAAGCCACCTCACCGAAATAGGACGCGCCCTCATCCACGGAGATGGCCGCCTCCAGCACCGCCTGTCCCTGCTTGGCAGAGACGGACGTGATCCTGCCGTTTTCCACAGTCATGCGGAAGCCATCGATGATGTTGCCATCGTGGACCAGGGGCATGGAGGCCACCACCGTGCCGTTGGCCCCGGTGCGCAGGGGCGCGGTGAACAGCTCCTCCGTGGGCATATTGGCCACAAAGGGCTGGCCTGCGGAGGTGCAGTCGTCCCCGGCCTCCCAGATGTGGTCCGCCGGCAACTCCACGGTCAGGTCGGTGCCAAGGGAGTTGGTGTAGTGCAGGGACTTCAGGCGCAGGGCGTTGAGCTTTTCCTTGCGCCGGGAAAGGTTTTCCAGATGCTCCTGCCAGTGGCGAACGCTTTGTCCGTCCCCGGTGATACGCACAGCCTTGAATATGGCGTTCCACAGGCTTTCCATGGCCTGCTCCTCGGTTAGGCTGGGGAACACTCGGCCGGCCCAGGAGGGGATGGGAATAGACGCAATACACCAGGGAAAGCCGCTGCTCATCTGCAGCCGGTAAAAATCCTTCAGTGCCTTGCCGCTCACCCGCAGGGAGCGCACCCGGCGGTCCGGATCCACCCCCTTGAGATGCTCCGGGTCCTCAGCGTCAATGGCCAGATATGCCGCCCCCTCGTTTGCGTAGTCGTTAAAAAAATGCTGCCGCCACTGGGGCACCTGGTCAAACACGGCATCCTCCGCCCGGAGGAACTTCTCCCGGGCCAGGTAGTCGTCATGCCAGTTCATCACCACCTCACGGCAGCCCACATCGTAGGCCGCTGTAGCGCATAGCCGGGCGAAATAGGCACATTCCACCGGGCTGGAAATTACCAGGGTCTGCCCCTTCTGCACATGCAGGCCCACCTCAATGAGGAGCTTTGCATATTCCTGGAGCTTTTCATTTTTCATATCCACAAATGCACTTCCTACATATAATTATTGTGTCCGTTATCCCAGTATGTCCATCAGGTCATCGGTGCCTGTGGTCTTTGTGACCACCACCACATGATCCCCCTCATGGATGCAGGTGTTGCCGTCGGGGATAACAATCTCCTTATCCCGGGCAATGGCTCCCACCAGGACTCCCTGCTTCAGGGGCAGGTCCTTCATGGGTCTGTCCAGCAGCTGGCGGCACTCCGGCCCGGCGGTGAACTCCAGCGCCTCCACCTGGCCGCCCATCATCTTATACAGGCTCTCCACAAAGCTGCCCTCGGAATTGGCCAGAGCCCGGACATAGCGGGTGATCTGATTGGCTACCAGATCCTTGGGGCTAATGATGCTGCTGATATGGGTATCCCGGACCAGGTCCATATAGTTGGGGCGGGTCATCTTGGCCAGCACCTTGCCCACGCCGGCCCGCTGGGCGCTGAGGGCCATGAGCAGGTTCTCCTCGTCCCGGTCTGTCAGGGACACAAAGGCGTCTGCCGCGAATACGCCCTCGTCCCGCAGGAGGTCGTTGTCCGTGCCGTCCCCCTCGATTACGAGAGTGTCCGGCAGCTCTGCCGAGAGGGTGATGCACTTTTGGTGGTTCATCTCCACGATCTGAGACTTGATGCCCCGCTTTTTAAGCTCCCACACCAGGTACATAGCCGTGCGGCTGCCGCCTAAAATAGACACGGCCCTCACCTTCTGCTGGGAGTGCCCCAGGCTGTGGAGTGTGTCCTGCAGCTGTCCCTTGGCGCCGATCATATAGAGCTTATCCCCGATCTGCGGCACAAACGCGCCGTTGGGAATCACCGTTTCGCCGCCATGGACCGCCACACAGAACAGCACCTTGGCCGAGGTGTGGCTACTGAACTCACTGAGGGAGCGCCCTGCCACGATGGTCTGGTCGGTGACGTCAAAGCCGATCATGTCAATGCGGCCTCCCGCAAAGGGCTCCACCGAGAAGGCCGACGGCGTGGAGACGATCCGGGCGATCTCCTGCGCCGCCGCCAGATCAGGATTTATAACCATGTCCAGGCCGATCTCTTTTTTCAGCATGTCCGCATCCCGGCGGTACTCCGGGCTGCGCACCCGGGCGATGGTGTGGCCCGCGCCCAGCTTCTTGGCAATAAAGCAGCACAAAAGGTTCGTATCATCCAGGTTCGTTACGGCGATGACCAGGTCCGCGCTTTGGGCGCCGGCCTCCTTCAAGACCCGGATGGATGCGCCGTTGCCCTCGATGCACATAACGTCCAGAGCATTTTCCGCCCTGTGCAGCGCGACGGCGTTGTCGTCTACCATAACAATATCGTGATGCTCGCCTGCCAACTGGCTGGCAATGGCATAGCCCACCTTTCCGTTTCCCACAATAATGATCTTCATTTTGTTCCTTTCTCCCCTTCCGGTGGGTGAATGGTTTTGTTTTCTCTATACGCAAGGCGTGAGCCGTTGTACTCTGCGCCCATAATGAGCACCTGTCCGGTCATATATAGCCACAGCAGCACCACCACAATGGTAGCAATGGAGCCGTACAGCTCCGTATAATGGGCCACCTTTTCCACATAGTAGGAAAAGGCTACGCTTAGCGCCAGCCAGGCCAGCATGCTCAGCAATACCCCCGGTACCACCTCCCGCAGCGGGCATCTTCGGCCCCTGGCCAGCATATTCAGCGGCACCAGCACCAGCAGCATGATGACCCCCAGCACCGCAAAGCGCAGGGTCTCCCACACGTTGATAAACTGGTCCGGAATTTGGATCAGCCCCGAGACAAATTGCAGCGCCCGGCGGCCCACGGTGGTGAGCACGATGCTGGCAGCAATGGTGACGATGAGCCAAAGGGTAAAAATCAAATTACGCAGTGTACCGCCAATCATGCTGGGCGGCTGAGGCACACCATAGGCCTTGCGCACGGAGTGCATCAGGCAGCTGGTGGCCCGCAAGGGAAACCACACCGAGAAGATTAAGCTGAACACCAGCAGCTGGCGGCTGGGGCTGGTAGACACATACTCCAGATAGCTGCCCACGATGCCCAGTACCTGCTCGGGCAAAATACGGCTCATGGCAGTAAGGGTCTCCTCAATGTCCAGATCCATCAAGCCCACCAGGGTGCTGACGAACACCAGCAGCGGGAAAATGGCAAAGAGCAAATAATAGGTCAAAGCCGCACCGTCCCGGGCGACGTCGTGGGCATAGTACCGGTCGATAAGATCCCGGATGAAGGCCAGCGGCTTGCCGCGTTTTTCGTTTTTGTTTCCTTTGATGCCGCTCTCCCCCTTCGGCCCGGATACACCCGGGCGTTCTGCGCCGCCTGCGTCGCAGCAGCTTTTTGGTTATTATACCATGCCGCGACGCGGAATGGTATAATGCTGCCATATTTTTCGGCTCCCGGCGAAGCCGGGGAAAAAATGGCATAAAATATAATGGCCGCATTGCGGTCATTATACCATAGAAATACCGCGAAATAAACCTTTTCTTCCCGTGTAGTCGCTTATCAGTATAAATCCGTCCGTGTCGGACAAGTGTCCGTCAAAATCTCTAAAAATACTTCTTATTTTTGGAAAATAATTCCTATTGCTTTTTTCCATTATTATGCTATGATTGAGGAAAGTAATTTGTCATATTAAAAGAGGTGCAATTATGGATAATCTAACGAAAATCGTGCGCACGGAGATCACTCGTCAGTACAAGAGTGTGCGTCAGTTTGCCTTCGCAGTGGATATACCTCTGTCCACCATTAACAGTGCCCTGCACAACGGCATCGGCGGTTCCTCCTTTGACACCGTAGTGCATATCTGCAAGACCCTTGGTATCAAAGCCCTATCGGACGATTCCGCCTTCTACCTGACGGACGACACGCAGGATTTGCTGACCCAGTATGCCCAGTTGGATAGCTATGGCCGGCATACCGTAGCCACCGTTCTGAAGGTGGAGGCTGATCGCTGCAAGAAAGCCGCCGACGCTTTTACCGGCGAGGCCGCTGCCTTTGGCGGCAGCTTTACCAGTGTGAATATGCCCGCAGGCGATGCCGCAGACGCTGTCAATGCTCTGCGCAGCCTGAAAAACAAGGAGTAAGAGGGGACCGTCTCATGACACCTGTGCAGCGCGAGGCGCGCACATTTTTGTCGCAGTTTCACCGCCGGCCTTTTACGGTTTCAGATCTTGAAAAAGCCCTGCAGGAGCAGGGCTTTTCCTTGGTTGAGTACAGCCGCATTTCCAACGGCAAGGAGGTCACCACTCTGCTCACCTCCCTGCGTCTGTTTGATTATGCCGCCAGGCAATCCGCCTTCACCTATCAGGATCCCCACCTGCGGATCGTTTTTATGCAGGAAAACCTATCTCAGCAGGAGCAAATAATCCTGCTGAGCCATGAGCTGGGGCACATTCTGTGCCGACATTTGGATCGGTCCCCCGCTACCGGCCCCGGCAGCAGCGTCCTCCAGGAGCAGGAGGCCAATGAGTTTGCCTCTATCCTTCTGCGATATAACCGCCGCTGCAGGCCCAGGCGCATCGCCCTGTGGGGCGGCATCGGTATAGCCGTCGCCGCGGCGCTGGTGGTGCTGATCTTGTGCATTTTCCCGGCCAGCTCCAGCCAGACGGTTTACTTAACGGAATCCGGTCGGTGCTACCACAGGCAGGATTGCCAGTATGTCATTGGCAAGGATAATACTGTCACCGTAACGGAGCAGCAGGCCAAGGATTCCGGTTATGACGCCTGCACCTGGTGCTTCGACCACAGCAGCTCATAAACAGCGTATTGAAATGCTCTTTTTGCTTTGCTGCCTTCTTCATCCTGCTGACCGCATATTAGCTGCAGCCGGACGCGCCATCGGCGCTCGACAGGATTGCTAAGGTCGATGATAAGGATGGTGTGCGCTGTAAAATAGTGCGCAGAAAAAGACGAGTAAGCTTCCCGGAAGGGGCTGCTTACTCGTCTTTGCTTTATGACTCCGGCGGAGCGCATCTCGTTTCAGAGGCGCGGTGGAAATTCCACCGCGCCTCTGCTGTTTGGATTTGGTTGCAGCCGATGGGCTTACGCCTCCCGCTCCTTACGCTTCAGCACGAAGGCTGCGGCGAGAAGCGCCACGGGCAGGGCGATGACCCACACCAGCACGCCGGTGTCGCCGGTGGCGGGGGTGTCAGTGCCGGGATTCGTGGGATCGGTCTTACCGGGATCGCTGGGATCGGTCTTGCCGGGATCACTGGGATCGGTCTTGCCGGGATCATCGGGATTGGCAGGCGTATTGCCGCCGGTCTGGATGGTCACATCACTCATATCGTACAGGCTGGTCTGGCCATTTAGGAAGCGGTAGTACGACGCCAGGGCGTAGTAGCCCTGCTCGGTGGCCATACCGTTCCGCTCGCCGTCAGCGGTGTGCTTAAATCCGCCGCCGTCCACATAGAATCCGGCCAGGGCGCCCAAAACAGTGGAGCCGTTCTTCACAAAGCGGCTGTCTGTGGCGGGGTCGATGCCCAGGGCCGTCAGGGCCACGATAACTTGGGCGCAGGATTCGCTGTTCACGGTGCCCCAGCTGCCAAAGCCGCCGTCGCTGCGCTGCAGGGTGGAAAGAGCCTCCAGGGCCTTATCCACAGCGGCCTTTACGGTCTCGTTGGTCTTATAGTAGGGGGCCAGGGCCTGGATGGCCATAGCGGTCATATCGGTGTCGGCGTTCTCGCCGCTGAGGTTCCAGCCGCCGTTGGGAAGCTGGGCATCCAGGATCACCTGAATCAGCTTCTCCCGGGTCACATCACCCATGGTGGGATAATTGTGGCTATCCAGGGCAATAAGGGTGAAAATGGGGCCGTTGATGCCCTGCTTCTGCACATAGGCCATGTTATCCAGGCCCTTCAGCAGGTTGTGGCCACCCACATTGGTGACATCCTTGCCGATAGCCGTCAGGGCCAGGATAATGCGGGCGTTGTCGGTGACCTTCGCCCGGTGCAGACGCTCATTGGCGTCAGCCATGGCCTTCACATACTCCACCACATTGTCATAGTACCCGGCGGGCACAGTGCGGCCACTGCGGGCCAGGCCGATGACCATCCACTCGCCACCGGTGGAGCCGACGCCGGGGGTACCCAGGGCGGCGATAAAGTCGCCGGTGGTCTTGTAAATCTTCTCCAGACGCTCGCTCTGCTCGGCCAGCAGCCGGGCATAAGCCGCCTCGGCGGCGGTGAGCTTGTCGTAGTTCTTGACCTCTGCCTTCTGCTCCTCGGTCAGGGCGTCATAGGCCGCACGGGCCGCCTGGATGGCGCTCTCGGAATCCAGGGTCACCTCGCCGATGGCGTCGATAAGCTTCTCCACAGGCTTGGCGGGCTTCAGAACCGCCAGGCGAGCCTCGGCGGCGGTGAGCTTCTCATAGCTCTTGACCTCGGCCTGCTGGGCCTCCGTCAGTGCCTCATAGGCAGCCCGGGCGGCGTCGATGGCGCCCTCAGACTCCAGGGTCACCTCGCCGATGGCGTCGATCATATCGTCCACGGCCTTGGCAGCCTTCAGATCGGCCAGGCGAGCCTCAGCGGCGGTGAGCTTATCATAGCTCTTGACCTCGGCCTGCTGGGCCTCTGTCAGTGCCTCATAGGCAGCCCGAGCGGCAGCAATGGCATCTTCGGACTCCAGGGTCACCTCTCCGATGGCATCGATCATGTCGTCCACAGGCTTGGCGGCCTTCAGATCGGCCAGGCGAGCCTCGGCGGCGGTGAGCTTGTCATAGCTCTTGACCTCGGCCTGCTGGGCCTCCGTCAGTGCCTCATAGGCAGCCCGGGCAGCGGCGATGGCCTCCTCGGACTCCAGGGTCACCTCGCCAATAGCGTCGATCATATCGTCCACGGCCTTGGCAGCCTTCAGATCGGCCAGGCGAGCCTCGGCAGCGGTGAGCACGTTGTAGTTGGTGACCTGCTCCTTCTGCGTCTCCGTCAGTGCCTCATAGGCAGCCCGGGCGGCGGTGATGGCCTCCTCGGACGCCAGGGTCACCTCGCCAATGGCGTCGATCTTCTCTATAACGTCGTTTACATACCAGCCCTCCAGCTTCAGGGACAGAGCGGGCAGCTGGGAAACTATAGCAGCAGCACTTGTGCCATACGGATTGTCGATACCGTCACCATAGGATAGGATGCGGTGAGTGGGGACTTTTGCAAAGCCGCCCACATTGATGGCGCCGGTCAGGTCGAAGCTCAGACCATCCCAATCCTCGGGGATGGTAATCTCAAGCTTCTGGCGGACAGGATTGCCGCTGAAGTCATACACACCACCCCAGCCGCCGGGATTGGACTTATAATATTTGCCGTCAGCACCCTTGTAGTACAGGGTGAAGTTAAAGTTATAGGCGCCGGAAATCTTCTCCTTGGGGCTAATGAGGCCATGGAACTGAACGGTCACCTTGTCCCCGGCCTTGAACTCGGTGCCTGCGGGGAGGACCTTGCCGTCCGCATCCAGGAAGTCATAGCTGACGCCCCGGGCGGTGACCACCTGGTAGGTCTTAACGCCGTCCTTCTCCACGCAGAGGATGTGCCGGCCGGTAGTGAGGCCGGTAACCGTCACGGTGCCGTCGGCGGCCACGGTGACGCCCTTGGAGGTAAAGCCGCTAAAGCTCATCTTGTCGGTGACGGTGGAGCGGGCCACGGTGACGGTGCAGCCTTCCTCGGGCTTAAAGCTGTAGGATGCACCTGCATCGCCCAGGTAGAACAGGATGTCGTGCTCGGCATCCAATGCCTTCTGCGCATCGCTGCTTATGGTGGCATCCATCCGGTCCATGGTCATGTTGGTGGCAATGGAGGAGCCATCCGCCCCCACGGACACCACGAACACGCCGGTGCACTCCGGCCAGATGGCGGAGAAGCCGCGGTTTTCCTTGTTGCTGGTCTGGCCCTGCATATGGGTCATGGCGTCATAGGTCACCAGGACGATGGCCGTGCCGGCCTTATTGGCCTTCATATACGCCAGGGAGCTGTTGTTCTCGTCGGGGGTGATGGTCACCACATCGCTGGACTGACCGTTCAGGTCCACCACGGTGTAATGCACATCCGGCAGGGCGATCTGGGCATTCATAAAGTTCTCAATGGCTTGCTAGCAGCGGAACACGTCCAGCTCCCGGGTCTGGCCCTGCTCCAGGTTCAGATAGCCCTTCTGATTGATATTCAGGTATACATTACCCAGGTCATAAACATTCTTATTGAAGCGGTTCACCGTGTCCTTGGTGAAGGACTCGTCCCCAATGTGCAGGTCGTCCTTGGTCACATTGAAGGTAGCGCCTGCCTTGTACTTGCCAAAGGTCCAGTAGGTCACGCCGTCCGGGTGCTGCACACGGAGGAAGTGGTTCACGCTGGTCTCCGACAGGAGGAAAGTGACGGTCATGGTGTCGCCCTCGGTCTTGGTAGACAGAGGCTTGGCGAAGTCATAGACATAGTAGTTGCCGAACTCGCCCATGCTGACAGTGGACCCGGCGGGGGCGGTGACGGTGACGGGCACGGCCACGGGGATCTTGGCAGTGAGGTCCAGCGCACCTTTATCCGTCGTTTCGCTGCGGGATTTTTTGACGGTGATGGGATTATAGTCCGCCGCCTTATCCCCCACAGGGGTCAGGGTTGCTTTCAGCGTGTCGCCCTCAACAAAAATGCCGGAGGTGCGGGTGGTGCCCCAGTTAGTGGAGGTGCCTGGCTCGGCCTTGCGGTTCATGCCGTCGGCGCTGACCACCTGGTAGTCGATGGTGTAGTCGGTGTTCTCGATCCAGCCGTTGTTGGTGGCATAGATCGCATAGACCCGCTGGAAGGTGATGGCAGTGGTGTCCTCCGCCACGGTGACAACGATGCCGCCGTTATACTGGCCGGCTTCATTGTAGCCCTGAACCCAGTAGTTGCCCACAGGCAGCTTCACATCGGCATACTTCAGTTTGTAGCCATCAGCCACGGTGGACTTGCCGGCCAGCAGGTCCACATCGCCCTTGACGCCGCCGGCATAGCTATACAGCTTCAGGGACGCCAGCTGGGCGCTATGCAGGCCCTTCAGGTCCAAGGTGACCATGGGGATCTCCTTGACCTTGGCCGTGGGATTCATCAGCGCATAGACTCCCTCGTCCTCGTTGCTCACGGCGGTGAGATAGCCGGTGAAGCCATCGGCCACGGTAAAGGTGGCCTGGCCCTTTTTATCGGTGACAGCGCCTTCAATGACGGTGACAGCGCCGGTCTCGGGATCCACCCAGCCCAGCTTGGCCCCCTCCAGGGGCTTGGCCGCAGCCTTCAGCTCGGCAGGAGTCTTGTGCAGGTAGGCACTCGAAGCGTAGAAGCCGGTGACGGTAGCGGTGACCTTCTGTCCCACATACATCTCGGCGGGAGCATCCACCCAGGTATAATAGTCCGACCAGGTGCTGTCATCCGCATACACGTAAAAGTCCACCACGTCGCCGCTGAGCAGCGGGGTATTGGTGACCATGGTGCCGTTGTAGCCGCCGCCGTAGGAGGCAGGGGTACCGTCATTGGGATACCCCTGGTTTACAAAGAAACCGCAGGCGTAGGTCTCAACGCCGAAAATCTTGGAGATCCAGCCGCTGCTGCCCACAGCCAGATACTCCCCGGCTGTTTCCTTGGTAAAGGCTTCACCAAAGACCAGCTCGTGGGCCTTGACCAGGGCGTCCAGGGCGGTCACTCCCTCCAATGCATCGGTAAAGCCGTATTTCTCGGCTTCAAGGGCGGAAACCTCCACCTCCTGGGGTGCGTGGAGATAGGCGCCCACCATCTGGGAGCGGAGCGTCACCTTCACGGCGGCAGGGGCCTCCTGGGAAACGGTGATCTTATACTCGTGGGCCTCAGCATCTTTGTTCATGCTGGGCCAGGAGGGATCGCCGCACTTGACGGTGATGACCGTTCCGTCGGCCACAGGGATCTTAGCCGTGCGCTTGTACTCCGTGCCGTCCACGCTGGTGCGGACCTGGAAGTTCTTGTTGGTGGCGGTGGGAGTGACCTGAACGCTGCTGACCTTGGAGGACAGCTTCAGGGTATAGCTGTCGGTGTCCTTGTGAAAGGTGGGGGACAGCTGGCCATCGCTGAAGGTCAGGGCCTTGACGGTGGTGTCATTGTTATTCCAGCTGCCGCCCAGGTCGTCGCCATAGGCGCGGGTGTACATGACGCGGATCTCGTCGCCGGCCTCCAGGGTGCCTGCGGCCACGGTAAAGGCGGCGAAGCCTTCGTTGGTAAACCAATCGTTGAGGGTTCCCATCCAGCCGGAAGCGGAGCCGCCGTCAAGCTCAGACAGGCCGTTGATCTCGCTGATGTAGGTAGTGCCGGTATGGGTGTATCCCTTGGCGTCCAACGCCTCAAAGACACAGCCCATCATGGTGGAATCCCCGGTGAGCTTCACCCAGGTATCCACCAGCGTGCCGGTCCAGGCAGGAGCTTTACCATCCACAGGTTTTGTGAAGGTAGTGTTTTCCACGATGACATGGGCCTTGCCCAGGTCAACGGGCGCTGCCAGCACGGAGGTGGGCACCAGGGACAGGGCCATCACCAATGCCAGCAGCAGGGATAAAATCTTTTTCTTCATCTCTTATTTCCTTTCTTTCGAATTTTATGCAAACGCCTCTATGGCGAATTTGCCGAGGAACGGGGGCGGAGCGGCTTAAACTCCGGCCCCCTATGGAAAGATGCGGCTGCTGCGCCGCTTCGGCTTGGCAAAAAGAAACGCCCGGCTGCCATAGGCAGCCGGGCGCAATAATCCCTTACATTTTGCGCTTCGACCCCGGTGATGGCAGCGGTCTGGGAGCAGCGCCTTGCGTATCTGACTTAGCCTGTCAAAGCAGGCTTCACAGTGACCGTCTCGCGGGGCTTTTCACCCCATTCCGCCGCCGGGATAATACCCGGCTCACGCTGTCCCATTATTCGGTTGTCTCCACTTTAACACACCCTGCGGCAAAATACAAGCCCCTTTTCGCCATTTTTTTCGGGGCAGCGCAGACTACTTCAGCCGCAGCGGCAGGCCGCAGAAGATCCGGGTGACGGAGTCCGCCTGCCGGGCCAGAGTGCACACGGCCCGGCCCACCTCCTCCCGCCATAGGCGCTGGGTCTTATCCATAGGCACCACTCCGCAGGACACGTCCGTGCAAAGCACCACGGCATCCGGCCGCAGGTTGGGCAGCACAAAGGGCTCCCCGGCGGCTACGGCGGCATACACCGCCTGCTCTAAATAGCAGATGCAGCGGCGGGAGGTGTCAAAGCCGCCGTCATAGCAGGCCAGATCCTCCTGCGTCAGGTGAAAATGCTCCATAGCGTAGGCCAGCTTCCCCTGATAGGCCCCACCGATGATGAGATCCATAGTCTTTCCTCCTTATAACAGCAGCAGCGCGGCGCTGCCGGCCAATTCACCCAAAGTGATAGCAGCACCGGAGATATCCCCGCACATGCCGCCCAAATTCCGCCGCAGAGAAAAGGCCGTGACGGCAGCCACAAAAATAGCCATCGCCGGGGGTAAAAAGCCCCACCCGGAAACCAGCACACCCAGCCCCACGGACACAGCCCCCAAAGCCCATGCGGTGGCGGCGGCCCCCCGGCTCTGCCCCATGGCATGGTAGCCGCTGGTCTCCAATGGTTTAAGGCCCAGCACCGCCCCGGCGCTGACACACCGGGCCCCGGCGCACACCAGGGGCAGCGCCCACAGTCTGTCCGCCTCCCCCGGGCAGAGCCACACGCTGTACCCGGCCATAGCCAGCAGCACCAGGCAGATAACGGCAAAGGAGCCCACATGGGAGTCCTTGAGTATCTCCCGGCGGCGGGCCTGCTCCCGGCGGGAGAGCACCGCGTCACAACAGTCCATAAAACCGTCCAGGTGGATAAAGCCTGTGAGACACCAGGGCGCTACCGTCATGCACAGGGCAAAAATGGGTCCCGGCGCAGAAATGCGCAGCAGCAAAAGGCCGATCCCCGCCCAGATAAGCCCCAAAGCGCCGCCTAAAAAAGGCAGGCACAGGAGCATCTGCCGGTAGCAGCCGCTGTCCCAACGGCGGATGGGGTTGGGAATGGCACAAAACATCCCCCAACACATAGAAAAGCCGGTGAACCATTTTTTCATACAGGCAGTTCTCCTTTGTAAACGATGCGGCCCCCGAAGCTCACCTCTGCTACAGCGTCACACACGGCGGCCAGGCTCCGGTCGATATGGGCCAGGCCCCGGCGATACTGCTCCGTGAGGTCGCCGTAAATCATGGCGTCGGAATAAATATAGTCGCTGACGAACACCATGCTTTTCATTCGCCGGGCCAAGGCTGTCAGCTCCCGGGCCACCCGCTCCGGGGCGGTGAGATCTATCGAGCCGTCCGGGCGGAACATCTCATTGGAAAGCAGGGCGGTGACGCTATCCAAAAGGTAGGTACCCTCCACATCAGCATCCTGCAGTGCCGCCTCCAGCCCCAGGCCGCACTCAATGGTCTGAAAGCCCAGGCCCGAGCGGCTGGCCACATGGCGGGCAATGCGGCTGCGGTCCTCCTCATCGTGGGGGATCATGGTGGCCAGATAATACAGCTGCCCCGGCCGGCTCAAGTACACGGCGGTCTGCTCGGCCAGTGTGGATTTCCCGTTTTTACAGCCGCCGGAGAGAAACACGGTCATATCAGAAGCAATCCTTTCCCCGGATGTCATCCAGATAGCTGTCGTCGATGGCAGCGCCGGCAAAGGTGGCCATGCCCTCGGCGGCGGCGCAGGCCGCCTCCATCACCCGAAAAGCGATGGGGCAGCCGCTGCCCTCTCCCAGGCGCATGCCCAGGTGCAGCCACGGCTCCAGGCCCAACTCCTTTACAGCGGCGGCATAGCCCACCTCGTGGGAGGCGTGAGAGGCGAAGAAATAGTCCTCTGCCGCCGGGCACAGCCGCCCGGCGCACAGGGCCGCCACCACGGAGATGAACCCATCGATGACCACCGGCAGCCGCTGCCGGGCCGCCCCCAGGAACACGCCGCACATGGCGGCTATGTCCAATCCGCCCACCTTGCTCAAAACGTCCAGCACATCGTTTTTGTCCGGCCGGTGCAGGGCCAGGGCGTCGGTGATGACCTGCTTTTTTCGCAGGAAGCCTGCGTCGGTCATGCCGCCGCCACGGCCGGTGACAGCCTCTACCGGCAGGCCCGTCAGGGCTGCCAGCACCGCTGCGGAGGTGGTGGTGTTGCCAATGCCCATCTCCCCGGCGCCTAATATGGCCACACCCTCCTCCTTCGCCTGGCGGGCCAGCTCCATACCCGTCCAGACGGACCGGGCCGCCTCCTGCCGGGTCATAGCGGGCTCCCGCGCTAAATTGCGGGTACCGGGCAGGATCCTCCGGTTCAGGATAGCCGGGCAATCGTATTCATCGGCGATGCCCACATCCACCACCTGTATCTCATCTCCAAAGTGATGGGCCATAGCGCTCATACCGGTGCAATAGTTTGTCATGTTCACCGCCTGGGCCGCCGTGACGCTCCGGGGCGTCACGGATACGCCCTCCTCCACCACGCCGTTATCCGCACAGAGGACGATAATGCGGCAGGGGCTATAGACCGGGTGCAGCTTCCCGCTGATGCCGCACAGGCGGATATAGATATTCTCCAGCGCCCCCAGGCTGCCCGGGGGCTTGGCCAGGGTGCCCTGGTATACCGCCGCCCGGGCCATGGCATCGGCATCGGCGGGAGTGATATGGGGCAGCTCCTTTAGGAGCCGTTCTTCGTAATTCATAGCGTTAAAAATCCTTTTTCCAGCAGCCAGCGGACGTTCTCCTCCGCCTGTAATGTCTCCAATGTATAGGTTAGGTGTTCTTCCCGGGCCAGTGCGTGCAGCACCTGCTCCATGGGGATGGTGCCCCGTTTCAGGGGGTCGTGAAGGTCCCCGCCGCCGGCATTGTTGTGCAGGTGCAGATGCCGCAGGTAGGGCCTGCACACCTCCACCCAATCCATGACCGGGGTGCGGGACAGCTCCGCATTGGCGTGGCCCACATCCAGGCACAGCCGCAGCCGGGGGTCGTCCACCTGGCGGATGATGTCCACCGGAATCTGTGGCGACGGCTCCATGACGTTTTCCAGGCACAGGACCATGCCCGCCGGCACCTGCGGCAGAAACTCCCGCCAAAACTCCACGGATTTCTCCACGAACCACTCCGGATAGTATACCCACGGGATAAATCCCGTGTGAACCACCAGCAGCCGGCAACCCCAATCCTGGGCGGCAGCCAGGGCCTGGGCGTAGCGATGCCGGGCCAGGCTGACAGCCAGGGGGTCGATGGCGGCGGGACACAGCTCATTGAACGGCGCATGGAACACAAACCGTTTCGCCGCCTGCCGGTGGCACTGTGCAGCTGTCACCACCTCCGGAATGGGGGCATCCAGATTCGCGGCAGTGCAGTATTCGGCAATCTCCAGGCCCAGACCGTACCGGGCGGCGGTCTCATCGCACCCGGCGGAAACGGTAGAAATATAGAGCTGGCTGCAGTCCATGGCGCTTCTCCTTTTTCTTTTATGCGGGAAAAGTATACCACGGCAGCCCGCCCTTGTAAAGCGCGCGGGAGCCGTTCATCCCCGTCTCAAGGGCACAAAAGTGCCTCCCGCTGCCGGGAGGCACTTTCTGAATTGTTTCTCCGCTGCGTCTTACGCCTCTGTCAGGCCGTTTTCCGCCATGACCTTTTGCAGGATCGCCTCCGGGTCATTGCCCTGGATGTCCAGCCCCTCCGCCAGAAGCAGCCGGGTAGCTGGGATGCCGAAATAGTCCTCCGCCAGTGCCTTCACATACCCATAGCCAAAGCGCCCGTCAAAAGGGCCGCCCGACGTTGTGACATAGATCAGCTCCTCCGCCCGGCACATGCCCTCCGGCCGGCCGTCGGCGCCATACCGCGTCACGATGCCCGTGGCGTAGATGTTTTCGATATAGATCTTCAGCTGAGCCGGGAAGGACAGGTCCCAGTAGGGCGCCGCTATCACGATCCGGTCCGCCGCGGCGAACTGATGGGAATAGCGGAATATCTCGCCGTCCAGCTCGCCCCGGTCCAGCAGCTCCTCCCGATGGGGCAGCCGCTGGGGGTCCATAGCCCGGATGGGCTCATCGTATAGTCGCAGCTCCTCGTACTCCCCCAGCTTTTTCAGCAGTGCCCGGGCCAGACGGTCCGTGCGGGAGTTCATCCGGGGGCAGCAGTTAATGTATAGGGTCATGGGGTATACCTCCTCATAAAGTTGTCTTTTTACGCTTTTTCTATCTGCCGGGCAAAATCTGCCGCCCGCCGTTCGATACCCGGCAGGCGCACAAGGCTCCCCCGCTCGTTGGCTGTTTCCAGCAGGCAGAAATGAGGCGGCAGGAAAAAGGACTTGTTCATATTCAGGGCCGAAATCAGCTGCCGGGCCAGTAAGTCACCCCCGGAGTAGCCGGAAACCACCAGGCCAAACAGGCGCTTGTCGTAAAACCGCTGCTGGCGAAACAGGGCCGTCAGGCGATTGACGCAGGCGGTGAGATTGGCAGACAGGGCGTCATTATAGTTGGCGCAGAGCATCACCAGCGCATCGCATCGGCGCACAGCGGGATAGACCTCCTGTACCATGGGCCCGCTTCCGTAAAAGCAGCTGCCCTGCTCACCGAAATGCAGACATGCGGTGTAGCTGCAGCCGTTGCAATCGGGCACGGTGCCGTTGCGCAGGCCGATTTCCTCCACCTCCATCTCCGGCGGCAGCGCTCGGCGCACCAGCTCCCAAAAGGCCAGAGTGTTGGAGGTGCTGCGCTGGGAGGCATGCAGGGCCAGTATATGGCGGATGGGCCCGGGCTTTTCCCAGGCTGCCAGCCTTTCTATCAGCTCCGAAATCGACGCCCGGAAGGCCGTCTCCTCATTCACGCCGCCTATCTGGGCCTGGACACGGAAATTGCGCAGCGATCCGGTGGCCTCCACCAGGGGCCGGCCCAAAAAGGCGCAGCCCGCCTGATTGGCGGCAAACACCATGTCCCGGGCCACATCCTTGGTGTAAAACTCCCCCACGCCTGTGACAATCACTCCGGCCACGCAGCCGGTAAGCAAGCTCACATCCCGCCGCAGCCGGGAGAGCATGTGATAGTACGCTTCATTGCAGCCTCCCTCGTCCAGAGCCACGGCAAACAGGAGGCGCCGACCCTGCAAGCCCTCCAGGTCTCTTTCCGGGTCAGCGAAGACGCTGCCCAGGGGCAGCAGGGGCGTGAGCATTTCCTCCAGGGCAGAGCTATATGCATTTTTCGGTAAAAGAACGGTCAGCGGCATTTTTACCCCTTCTTTCATGGAGGCTGTCGAAAAGCCCTGTCATAGCGAAGCCAGTGCTGCGCACTGGCTTCGCTATCCGCTTTGGAAATTCGGATTTTAGGGTCTTCTTTGCAAATCTCAGGTGCTGAAGCCACGGGTTCCCACGTCGCTTCGCCCCTCGGAATGACAAAACGGAATTTTCGACAGTCTATTGTATAGCCTTTAATTTTTCCTCTGTCTCTTTCAGGCGGTCAAGAAGTGCCCTCGGTAACGGCAGGCGCTCAAATTCCACGCCCCCCGGCGTCATACGGTTGCGCCCGCCCATGAAAACGCCGCCTAAGTAGGCCGATGAGCAGTGCCACTGCCCCCGCAGGCACAGCAGCAGGCTCAGCGCCCCCGACGACAGGGCCGGAGCCACAAAGGGCTTAAAGCCCATTCGCCGCATCTCCAGGTTTGCATGGGCGGCCAGATCCGTCAGTTCCCGGGAGAGGGCATCGTCATAGTGCGAGATGGAGTTGGCGATGACCAGGTCCTCTCCATGGGGGCCGAAGCTGCGGCCGTCCGTGAGGAACTCCGCAAAACGGGAATCCCTTTTGGCATAATAGGCCGCCCGAGCGTTCATCACCCCCAGGCCGAAGCCCTTCACCTGGTGGGGAAACAAGCCTCCGCCATCCAGGGTTCCATTTTCATCCCGGTTGCTCTCCAGCAGCACCGCCCGGCACAGGGGATCCACTGGATCACTGACCACGCAAAACAGGCCCTTATACCGGGCCGCCCGGGCCTTTTTCGCATACAGCGCCGCCAGTTCCCGGTTCAGCTCGTACTGAGCCATGCGCACGTCTCCGTCTTTCACCGCCGTGTCCGGCACGAACCGGGACGCGCAGAACAGGAATACATCTCCATCAAACAGCTCCTCCGGCCCGATGATCTCCACCGGCGGCAGAGCGTCATATGCCCAGGGCAGGCCGATCTGATTCAGCTCAAATTCCCACCGCTGGGGCACGTTTTCCCGCAGGTCGCAGATGCCAATAGAGGCGATGATATCCCCGCCCAGCAGCCGCAGACCCTGGAGCAGCGTGCTGCCCACATCTCCCAGGCCCAGGAGGTTCACCCGGTATTTTCCCCTCCGCGATGGGGGGGAGAGCAGCTCCTGCCAGCGGGGGTGCAGCCGGTTCACGGCTCGCACCCGTCCCGTCCGGATGGCCTCCTCCAGCTCCGCCGGGATGGCCGGGCCCGGGGTGGAGGCATCCAGGGTCTCCACGCCCTCCTTCTCCGTCAGCAGGGCCGCATCCGTCACCGGGAAGGTCTCCCGGCCCGTGAGCATTTCCCGGGCAAAGAGGAAAATGATCTCTCCCTCCCCCGGCAGGGCGCCTATTCTTTCATAGGGCAGCGCCTCCCAGGCGCAGAGGGTGTGTCCCTCATAGCGATAGTAGTTCATACCTTCGCCTCCTTTGTCATAAAGCGCATCCGCTTGAGCAGCTCGATGTCATCGTCCAGGTAGGTGGAGGCCCCCCGGCTCAGATCATAGGTCATGCTGCTTCCCTTGTCGGGGCACAGGGGCAGGATCACCGCCTCACTCAGGCGGCTGAGCGTCAGGTTCCGCGCAAAGATCCGCCGGTACTCCGTCTCCAGGGCCAGCAGGATGTTCCGGGCATTTTCCAGGCAGCACAGGCTCAGGGCCCAGGCGGTCTCCGGATCCAGCGGCCCGAACTCCGGGGAAGCATAGGGCAGGATCCGGTTCACAGACGGCTGCAGGCCGCCCTCCATCCGCTCACTGCGGCGGATGGTATCTCCGCCGATGAAGGGATACAGCGTAGACTCCACAAAGCGCATCCGCAGATTGGGCAGGTAATATACGCCCTCGGCGTCATAGCCCAGACTCTCCATCAGATCCCGGCCGGTGCCGGTGAGATAGCCCACCAGCACCTTTTTTACCCGGGTACCGGTCTTTCGCAGCAGTGGTGCCAGGCGGCGGATACGCTTGCCGTCGTGGAGCACATCGTCCACTAAGATAGCGGGCCGGTCAAAGGCCCGAATGGTACGCACCTGATCCTCCAGCGGGGAGTAATCCGGATATGCCTCAATGGAGTACGAGGATAGATCAGGCTCATACACCTTGTCTGTGCGCAGCGTCTTGGTGACGGTGTTGGGCACGATGACGCCGCGCATGAGCTTGCCATAGGGCACGCAGATATCCGGCCCCAGCTGCCGGGGCTGCGTAGGCTCCTCAGGTACGCCGTTGCACTCGGTGATGCGCCGCAGAAGCCTATGGTAAATCACCCCGGCAGACAGGCTCAGTACCAGCCCGCCCGGCTGGAGAAGTGTCATAGTCTCCTGCAGCCGCCGGTGCGCCGCCGCCACGGCAGCCACCACCATGGGGGCCGTAGACAAGGGGGGCTTTATGGTGGTGCCCACGTTGTTGCTGAGGATAATGGGCTGGCGCATGTCCACCGCCAGAGCGATGCGGGAGCAGCTGCCCGGCACAGGCACAAAGCCCTGCAGCCGCAGCAGATCCCGCGCCCAGGCATCCGCAAAGCCCTCCAGGGGCATATAAATGGCATAGGTGTACTCGCGGCCCAGGGCCAGGGTCAGCACCTCCGTCAAAAGCAGCTGACCCAGCTCATTCTGCTGGGAGGTCTGCGGCACAAAAAGGCCGCTTACCAGCAGCGTCCGCCCGCCGGCGTTCTGCCGCACAAAGGCCGCCAGCTCTGCGCTCCCCAGCCGGGAGAACAGGTGCTGGGAATCCATGCAGCAATAGGTGGCCGCCCCCAGCACCGTCTTGGTCTCCCCATTGGTCAGCAGCAGCACATCATCGCCGCTTTGGCGCAGCGCCCGCAGCACCGTCTCTGCGGCGGAGGCAGGCAGGGTCCGGCGCAGCATTGCGTTCAGGCGCTCCTCCTCCGGTCCGCAGGGGATAAACTCCAGATCCTCCGTCCGCAGCACGGGTTTATCCAGCGGCTCCCGCAGATACAGGCTGTGGCGGTAGATAAATTCCTGGGCCATGGGGTCAATAAGATGGGAGATATCCCGGTTAGCGTCCACCGCCTCCCGGATGCGGGTGGAGCTGATCTCCTCCAGCTCCTCTGGCAGGGTCAGCTCCAGCACCTTGCCGCTGATACAGCCGTAGTCCCCGACCATATCGGCACCGGCCCGGCGGAATATCACATGGTCGAAGCTATGGATGGAATCCGGCTCCGTGGGCTTGCGATACGAGGAGGCGTGGGCCACCACGTCGCTGCCCACCACAATGGATACCTCCCGTCCCGGGAACGCCCGGCGCAGTCGGCGCAGATTTTCGGGGTTGGCAATATTCACCGGGAAATCCTCCGGGAAGATATGCACATAAAATTCATCCGCCACAGACATGGCCGCAATCTCCCGCCGGACGCGGTAGGGCTGGGTGCGCTTAGACCAGGAAAACTCGTCGATGGCCAGCAGCACCTCAAAGCCCTCGTCCCGGATGGCCCGGACAATACCCTTGTGGGACAGGGTAAAGGGGTCAAAGGTACCGGGAAAGAAGGCCACAGGCCGAGGCGGTGAAAAGGATACGCCCCCGCACAGCAGCTCCTGCTCCACCAAAAGCCGGTAGAGCCTGCCCAGCATGGCAGCCCGATAGTAAAAGTGCAGACCGCTCTCGCTCTCCGCCTGACATATGGCCAGGATGCGCCGGACCGTCAGCTGCAGGGACCGGCATTTCTCCTCCCGGTCCAGCACCGGCGAGCCGAACACATGTCTCCCCAGCAGATACATAGCCTCCTGCCGGGTACCCATGTCGATGCCCGCCGTACCCTTCATCAGCATACCCAGCAGCCGCTGGGCCCGGCCACGGCGAGTCCCCTCGTCCTCCGGAAAGCGCTCCCGATACACGGTGTAGGTCTCCAGGATCTCTGCAGCGGTATCCAGGGCTGAGGCCACGATATGCCCCTCTGAGGAGGAGAGGGAGGCAGCCAGGCCCACCAGAAGCTCATCCAGCTGCTCCGGCGGCAGCCACAGGGCAAAGCGTCCCAGATACTCCGGGATATACTTGGTGAATTCCTGCTGTCCCAGCTCCAGGCCCCGGCACAGCTCCACGGCAATCTCGTTGCGCTGATCCACGCTCAGCAGCGGTGCCAGCTCCAGCAGCGCGCCGCCGGCGCTGTGACGCACGGTGACCCGGTCGCTGACCTTGATGAGGTTGGAGAAATGGGCGGCAATGTGCAGCACCTGACCGCCGCCGGCCTTGGCGTGCTCTGTCAGCAGGAGTATGTTCATTCTGCGGATAACCCACGGGGTGGCGGTTTTCAGGTTATCCAAGAAAATCTCCGAGATGGTCTCGTCCGGCAGGCGCACCACTTTTCCCTCCAGCAATCGGCTGCGCAGGATAGACAGGGAGGTGCTGTCGCCGCAATGCATCTTTCTAAGCGCATTTTGGAGCCGCGGCTCTCCGGGCAGGGCCGCCAGCAGCGCCCGCAGCAGCAGTGCGGCAGACGTGCGCACCGTCAACTCCCGGGACCGGGCTGAAACCTCCGCAAAGCGCAGCAGCGTTTCCCGCTGCGCCGGGGTGCAGCGGTCCAGGGGCAGCGCCGCAAAGGTATCCAGCAGCCGGAATGCCACATCCGGCTCCATTCGCCCACCGCTGCGGCAATAGACCAGCAGGCAATCCAAAAAGCCCTCCTCCCGGCCCGGGCAATGCTGCAGCAGGGAGTTTACCGCAAATTTCAGGGTATATCCGATCCAACTGCGGTACTGGGGCATCAGCTTATGGTCCGGAAAGATGATTTTTTCCAAATACAGCTTCCACTGACCCAGGTCGGTGATATTGCCCAGGGGCTTGCTGTCCCGGGGGCGTTCCTTCACATAGCCCGCGTGGAAATCGGCGATGATGGCGCCCATCAGTGCCGCCGCCTGGCGGCGGATGTCACCCTCCCGGTGCATCAACAGCTCATAGAGAAACGCCAGCGTCTCCATCTTCTGCGGCAGGCGCAGATACAGGGAGTAGGATTCGATAACCCCCAGATAGGCTCGCAGCCGCCGCCAATCCGTCTCGCCCCGGGCCTGCTCCAGCAGCTGGGCAAAGCTCCGTAGTCCCGTGAGCCGATCCATCAGCCGGATATTATGCTCCACGCATACCAGGCGCAGCACGTCCAGGGCCTCCTCATCCGTCATCAGTGCCGCCGGCTTTTCCCTCCGGGGCGGCATATTGCGGCTCTGTAGTGAGGTATCCACCCCACGCTCGCTCAAAAAGCGCTCAAAATCCCGCAGCCGGGTGTATACCCGGCGGTAGCGCTGCTTTTTCTGCTCATCCACTCCGTCCAGCTTGGACAAGATCACGTCAAATGCCTCGGACAGGGTGGAGATGCAGGTAATCTCCTCCCCATGGGCTCCCCATATCTGCTTCACCCGGAAATCCGCATAGATCAGCAGCAGTGACTCCACAGACAGATAGTCCGGCTCTAAGTCCCACACGGAGTGGTTGGCGGCCACATGTCCGATATCCGAGAGCTTATGCCGCCGGAACCAGAGGTCCGTGTAGTAGTAGTGCAGGTACGGCACCCGCTCCCCCGGCCGGCAGCCGAATTTGCCGATGTCGTGCCCGGCGGCACTGCCGGACACCAGGGCCAGATCCACGGGGATCCCGGTCTCTCGCAATCCCCGGCCCATGGTCACGGCGATGTGATGCACCCCCGCAATATGCTCCAGCGCCCGGAACGGCGTGACCTCCAGGCCCAGACGCATCATCTCATACACATACTCCCGCTTCCATAGCCGCAGCATCTGCCCATAGCCCGCCGCACAGGGGCTGCCCTCCAGCTCTTCCTCTTGTAAAAAGGCAAAATCCCACATGGGGTCAAAGGGCTGCAGCTCACGCTCTGCACCAAACAGCACCTGCAGCACCGACAGCAGGAAGGCCGCACCGGCTCCGCAGGAAAAGTCCCTCCCCTGCTCCGGGAAAAGCTGCCGCCTGGCATAATCAAAGGTATAGAGCAGCCAGCCCTCTTGAGGCGTCTGGGGGCACAGCTGCTCCAGCTCACCCCGGCACAGCTCCAGTACCTGTGCGCACTGCACCCGCCCGCCATCCAGCAGCGGTGCAAAGCGCTGCATATAGTTCTCCCGCTCCAATCCCTGCAAAAGCTCCTTCTGCCGGGCGAAATAGTCTCCCGCGGGCCGTTTTTGCAGCCTGCGCAGCAGCAGCACGTTCATCTGCCGTATCTTCTTTTTATTCATGGCGGCGCCCCCTGTTTCGGTGGTTTTCTTTTCTATTATGCTACCACAGCCGCCGCCTGATGTAAACAGCGCAGATGCTCGGTTTTCTCAAGTTTTTTGGTCATAAAATGTCCCCTGCACAGCATTGTGCAGGGGACATTTGTTCACCGTCCGTTCTCATCGGAGCCATTTGCCTGTTATCCTTTATACATGGGATACCGCTCCGTCAGTTCCCTTACAGCATCCAGAATAAACGCCCGATCCGCCGGGTCATTGCGGCAAGCCAGATGAATACACCGGGCAATAGTCTCCATGTCGGCGGAGCCAAAGCCCCGGGTGGTGACACAGGGAGTGCCTATGCGCACGCCGCTGGTGACCATGGGCTTTTCCGGGTCGCCGGGAATGGCGTTTTTGTTCAGGGTAATGTGCAGCCCATCCAGCCGCTCCTGCAAATCCCGGCCGGTAATGCCATGGCTGCGCAAATCCACCAGCATCAGGTGGTTGTCCGTGCCGCCGGATACCAGGTCGAAGCCGCTGTCCCGCAGGGCATTTGCCAGGGCAGCGGCGTTTTCCACCGTCCGCCGGGCGTAATCCCGGAATGCCGGCTCCATAGCCTCTCGAAAGCACACGGCCTTCCCTGCGATGATATGCAGCAGCGGGCCGCCCTGCATACCGGGGAACACGGCGCTGTCAATTCTCTTGGCCCACTCCGCCTTGGCCAGGATCACACCGCCCCGGGGGCCCCGGAGAGTCTTGTGGGTGGTAGTGGTCACCACGTCGGCATAGGGCACGGGGCTCTCATGCTGTCCGCCGGCCACCAGCCCGGCAATGTGGGCCATATCCACCATCAGCAGTGCCCCGTAGCGGTGGGCAATGTCCGCAAATGCCTTAAAATCCAGCGCCCGGGGATAGGCCGAGGCTCCGGCCACCAGCAGCTTGGGTCGGGCCTCTTTCACGATGTCCTCCACCCGGTCATAGTCGATGCGCCCGGTCCGGGGATCCACCCCATAGCTGACAGCCCGATATAGCTTCCCCGATTGGTTCACCGACGCCCCATGGGTCAGATGTCCCCCGCCGGAGAGGTCCATGCCCACAAGGGTGTCCCCCGGCTGCAGCAGAGCCGCATAGGCCGCCAAATTTGCCTGGGCCCCGGAATGGGGCTGCACATTGGCGTGCTCTGCACCGAAAAGCGCCTTGGCCCGGTCAATGGCCAGCCGCTCAATCTCGTCCACATATTCGCATCCGCCGTAATACCGCCGCCCGGGATAGCCCTCGGCGTACTTGTTGGTCAGGCAACTGCCCATGGCGGCCATCACCGCCGGGGAGGTGATGTTCTCCGAAGCGATGAGCTCAATATTCTCCTGCTGCCGCTGATACTCCCGCCGCAGCCACGCGGACACCTCTCCATCCTCCCGGGCCAGATAGTCCATGCTTTCCTTCAAAAAATTCTCCATGGTGTTGTCTCTCCTATACCGTCTTTCCCGTTCAATATTTTGCTGCAAGCCCCCTGCCGGAAAACCAAAGGTTTTCCGGCAATGTTCATTCCATATGCGGCCGCTCATCACCCATGAAGAACACCGCCACGGTGCCCTTGCCTGCGTGAGAGCCGATGATGGTGCCGATGTCGCACTGAACGATTTTGCCCCTTAGGTTGGGAAACTTCTCCCCGATGGCGTCCGTCAGCAGTTTGGCGTCCTCCGGGCAATCAGAGTTGCAGATATAGCACCGTCCGGCGTAATCTGCGCCGTTTTGGGCGTGCTGCAGCATGTTTTCCACCGTCACGGCCACGGCCTTTTTCTTGCCCCGGACCTTGTCGTAGGCGATGATGCGCCCCTCGTCGTTCAGGCGCATGATGGGGCAGATATTCAGCACCGTGGCCACCATGGCCGCCGCGCCGGATACCCGGCCCGTCCGCCGGAACTGGGTCATGTCGGAGGAGAAGAACTGATGGTGTACCTTGTTGCGGTTCGCCAGCACCCACTGGGCGGTCTCCTCCAGGGATCTCCCCGCGTCCCGCAGGTCCGCTGCCTCGTCCACCAGCAGGCCATAGCCCGAGGAGGAGCACAGGGAGTCGATGACCTGGATCTTCCGCTCCGGATACTTCTCCCGCAGCGTCTCGGCGGCGATGTAGGCGTTGTTCACCGAGCCGGACTGACCGGAGGTGAAGGCAATGTGCAGCAGGTCGCCCTTTTGCAGCTGCTGCTCGAAAAACTCCACATAGGTAGCCACGTTGACCTGGGAGGTCTGGGGGAGCTTCCCCTCCTGTAAAAACCGGTAAAACCGGGGCAGGGCCTCCGGATCCCGGCCCATGTCGTCCACATATTCCTGCCCGTCCACTACATAGGTGTAAAACAGAACCGGAACCTGCCGCTGCACCAGATGCGCATAAGGGAGGTCTACCGTGGAGCAGCAGGAAAGCGTAAACTGGCTGTTCATTTCCCTCCATCTCCTTTTTCATTAATGATATGCTATATTATGTAAACAAATCTATTATACCAAAATCTGCCGCATTGTCAATAAAAACCGCCGCCTGCATAGGCGGCGGTTTTTCGGGTCAGGTCGTTTCACTCCGCCTCGTAGATAGCCTTGCAGCCCTTATAGGTCATATAGCAGTCCAGCTTGGCCACGGTCTCAAAGGGGGCGTGCATGCTCAGCACAGGGACGCCCGCGTCCAGGGTGGCAATGTTGCGGTTGGCCATATACATGGCCACGGTGCCGCCGCCGCCGGCATCCACCTTGCCCAGCTCCGAAATGTGCCAGAGAACATCTGCCTCGTCCAGCACCCGGCGGACATAGGCCACCGTCTCCGCCGAAGCATCGGAGGCGCCGGACTTGCCCCGGGCGCCGGTATACTTGCATAGGCCGATGCCGTAGTTGACAAAGGCGGCGTTGCGCTTTTCAAATACCTCCGGGAAGTTGGGGTCGTAGGCCGCCGTCACATCGCAGGAGAGGCAGAAGGAGTTTTCATAGCACGCCCGCAGAGGCACACCCTGCCCGTCGCACAGGTCGTGCATAAAGGTATCAAAGGCGGCGGACTGCATACCCGTAACGCCCATAGAGCCGATCTCCTCCTTGTCCGCCAGCATACACACGGCGGTCTTGGTGGGATCAGCAAGCTCCAGGATCGCCTGCAGGCCGGCGTAGCCGCACACCCGGTCATCGTGGCCGTAGGCACCGATGAGGCTGGCGTCCAGGCCGATGTCCGTGGGCTGGGCCGCAGGGACGGCCTCCAGTTCGGCGGAGGTGAAATCGTCCTCGGTGATGCCGTACTTTTCAAACAGCTTCTCCAGAATATGCATCTTCACCCGGTCCTTTTCGTCCTCCTCACCGGAGGGGCAGGAGCCCAGGAGAATATTCAGGCTCTCGCCGGGTACAGCCTCGTTGAGAGGCTTTTTCCCCTGCTCACCGCCCAAATGGGGCAGCAGATCGGTGATGACAAACTTGGCCTCGTCCCCCTCACCCAGCCTCACGGGCACCACGGTGCCGTCCTTCTTGGCCACCACGCCGTGGAGCTCCAGGGGGATGGTCACCCACTGGTACTTGCGGATGCCGCCGTAGTAATGGGTCTTGAAAAAGGCCATCTCGCTGTCCTCATACAGAGGATTAGGCTTCAGGTCCAGCCGGGGAGAGTCGATATGGGCGGCCACGATGTGTGCGCCCTGGGCCAGGCTCTCCCGGCCTATCACCGCCAGCATGACGCTCTTGTCCCGATTCACCCGATAGATTTTGTCCCCGGCGGCCAGGGCCGCGCCCCGCTCATAGGGCTTGAAGCCCGCCTTTTCCGCCAGCTCCACGGCCACCCGGGCGCACTCGCGCTCGGTTTTGCCCTGCTGCAGAAAGGTCTTATACAGGCCGCAGTAGCGCTCCATGGCCTGCAGCTCCTCCGCCTTGATGCGGTCATAGCCGTTCTTCCGCGGAGAAAGCAGCTTTTCCCGCAGGGCCTCTCTTTCCTCACTCATGGTCAAATACCTCCCAAATCAATTTTCTGAAAAATGTCCGTGCCTGGGCCTCAAATTCTCCGGCGCTATCCGCCCGGTTATACAGCAGCCGCCCACAGCGGCTTTCATAGTACTCCTCCGGTCGCTGGGCGCCGATGCGCAGCCGGGCATAGTCCTCGGATATGCCGTCCCGGAGCATGATACGCTGCACCCGCTGCTCTCTGGGTGCCAGCACCGCCACCGTCTCCCGGCAGTAGGCCGCCAGCCCGCTCTCAAACAGGTTGATGGCGTCCAGCCCCACAATCAGCTGCCCCTCTGCCTCCCGGCGGATCACCGGCAGCAGGTGGAAATTCACGATATCGTTGAGTCTCTGCAGGGCGTCCGGGTCGGAGAAAACGATGCCGCCCAGCTTCTGCCGGTCCAGCTTCTCCCCGTCGAACACCTCGCCGAAGGCCCGGGTAATATCCCGGCGCAGGGCGGAATTCGCAGCCAGCTCCCGGTGATACACGGCGTCGCAATCGATGATCCGTCCCCCCAGGGTCTCCAGCGCATGCAGGGCGCTGGTCTTACCGCTGCCGGTGCCGCCGGTGATGCCGATGACAAGCTCCGGCAGACGGTCCGCGTCCACAATGTGAAAGCCCGCCGCCTTCTTCAGCCGGTTGCCCACCGCCAGGCCCAGGCCGGTATCATCCGGACACTGGGCATAGATATGTGTAACATCCGTGCTGTCAAACCGGCGCAGGGCGTCAAAGACCCGGTGGGCCTGCTGGGCGGTATCCTCCGCCGCTCCCAGGGATTGCAGCGCCCGGCCGGCAAACCGCTGCCGGAACTCCTCAAAGCAGATGACACCCTCCCTCTCCTGCAGCGCAGCCTGTATAAATGCAGCGCTGCGTTCGGGCCGGCCGGTGACCACCGTCACCGGGGCGTGGGGGGCATAGTGGCGATACTTCATACCCGGAGCCCGGGGCGGCTCGCTGCCCGTTACCTTCTGTGTAACGGCCTTGTCCACGGCCACCTCGCCCAGAATACGGCGCAGGTCCTCCAGCGGCAGGCCGCCGGGACGCAGGAGTCGGGGCGGGCTGACGGTGAGGTCGATAATGGTGGATTCCACCCCCACCCGGCAGGGCCCGCCGTCCACGATGCCGTCTATCTTGCCGTCCATATCCTCCAGCATGTCGGCGGCGCTGGTAGGGCTGGGCCGGCCGGAGGTATTGCCGCTGGGGGCGGCCACAGGCACTCCCGCCGCCCGGATAATAGCCCGTGTAACGGCGTGATCCGGGCAGCGGACGCCCACGGTCTCTAAGCCCCCGGTGGTGCGCAGGGGCACGATGGCTTTGCGGGGCAGGATCATGGTCAGAGGCCCCGGCCAAAACTCCCGGGCCAGGCGGTAGGCCGTATCCGGCACAACTGCGCAGAACCGCTCCAGCCAGCCGGCCTCCGGCACATGGAGGATCAGGGGATTATCCTGGGGACGACCCTTGGCCTGGAATATGTGCCCCACCGCATCCTCATTCAAGGCGTTGGCGCCCAAGCCGTAGACCGTTTCCGTGGGGATGCCCAAGAGGCCCCCCTCCCGGAGGATCTGTGCCGCTTCCTTGATTTCATTTTCCCCATTTTCTGGGTGAAATACCCTTGTTTTCAAACTGAATTTCCTCTTTATAATATATCATTAACAAATAAAGCTTCTCGTAAAAATCCTCGCAGTGTTTGCGTCCGCAGGCGCAAGCTCCGCAGCAATTCTCGCCTACTGTTACAGGCCCAGATCCTCGCCCACCAGAACCACCTTGATGCGCTTGGCCGGGCGGCACAGGCGGGTATGTACAAAGTGGCAGCAGCAGCTGTCAGGACTCATGCAATCGGCGCACAGGCCCGTGACATTACAGGGGGTCTTGGCCGCCGGGAAGCGCTGCACCACGCCGGGGGCGGTATAGCCGCGCACACGGCTGTAAGCCGCATCCATGTCCGGCACCACCTTGTTCATGCCCGCCACCACAATGACCTGCTTGGGGCCATAGCAGAAGGCGGCTACACGATTTCCGTTGCCGTCAATGTTGAAAAGCTGGCCATCGGCGGTGACAGCATTGGAGGAGGTCAGGAAGGTATCTGCCAAGAGGCCCTGGCGCATCAGCTCCACCCGTTCCTCATTGGATTGGGCGGAGTCCCGGTCGATAAGTCTCTGGCCCCGGGCCCGAAGAAGGTCCTTGATCCCCAGCTCGTCCACCGTAAGGGTGCCGCCCCAAGAGACCGTATCGTCTGCAGAGATCAGCTCCAGCACCTTTTGCACAGCGGCGTCTCGGTCAGGGCAGTAATATGCCTCAAAATACCGCTTGTTCAAAGCCTCGGCCACCTTGGGTCCAGCCTTATCATACTGCATTTTTCTGGGTTTCAACATCATCTTTTCCTCCTTATCTGATTAGTTGTTGGCCTGCTGTAGTAATTTCTCAGCCTGCTGCTGGGCAGTGAGGGCGTCAATAATCCCGTCCAGATTTCCATCCAGCACCGGGCCAAGGGGAAAGCTTTTGCTTTCGCCGGACAGACGGTGATCCACCACAATCTTCTCGTGGAACCGGTAGGTTCGGATCCTCTCGGCCCGTTCGGCCCCGCCGATCTGACTTCTGCGCAGGGCCGCCTGGGCGGCGTCCTCCTCCGCCCGCTGCCGGGCGTAGAGGCGGGAGCGCAGGATTTTCATAGCCCTGTCCTTGTTTTTATACTGGCTGCGCTCGTCCTGACACTCTGCCACCAGACCCGTAGGCAGGTGCGTAATGCGGATGGCGCTCTCGGTTTTATTCACATGCTGGCCTCCGGCGCCGCCGGAGCGGTAGGTGTCTATGCGCAGGTCCTCCGGGGCGATGTAAAGCTCCGTCTCCTCCGCCTCAGGCAGCACCGCCACAGTGGCGGTGGAGGTGTGGATTCGCCCGGCGCTCTCCGTCTCCGGAACACGCTTGACACAGTGGGTACCTCCCTCAAACTTCAGCCGGGCATAGACCCCGGCCCCCTCTACGGTGAGGGTGGCCTCCTTCACACCGCTTAGCTCCGTGTCGCTGCGGTGGACCACATCAGCCTGCCAGCCGCAGCTATCGGCATAAAGCAAGTACATACGAAGAAGGTCTGCGGCAAACAAGGCCCCCTCCTCGCCGCCGACCCCGGCCCGCAGCTCCAAAATCACGCTGCGTCCGTCGTCGGGATCCTTGGGCAAAAGCAGCAGCTTCAGCTCCTGTGTGAGCCGATTCTGCCGCTCCCGGGCCTCCAGCAGCTCCTCCCGGGCCAGGTCCCGCAGCTCCGGGTCGGCAAGCATCCCCTCCGCCTCCCGCTGCATGTCCCGGGCCGCTTCCAGCTCCCGAAAGGCTATCACCACCGGTTCAAGCTCCTTCTGCTCTCTTGTCAGATCCCGCAGACGGGCAGGGTCGGCATACACCTCCGGCTGGGACAGGAGCAGCTCCACCTCCTGCAGGCGCAGGGCCGCCCGCTTCAGCTTTTCCTCCATGCTCACAGCCCCAGGGCGTTTTTGGTGTCCTGGATGAACTTATCCCGCCAGAACTCGTAGCCCGCATCGTCCGGCCGCAGAGACACATCCGTCAGACGCATACGCTTTAGGAAGGTGGCCATGTGGGCCAGCACATCATCGCAGCGGTCGGCGCCGCCGCGGGTGACCACGCAGGAAACCTGGGGCAGCTTCCCGGCATTTTGGGCCAAAAAGCTCTTGACGGGGCTGGCGCACCGGCCCGCCCAGGCAGGAGTGCCGATGATGACCAGGCGATATTCCTGGAGCGGCCGCTCCGTCTGCACGGGGGCAATGGGGCATAGCTTTTTGCTCATAGCCTCCAGGCCTGAGCGCAGATAGCCCCGAAGCTTGCTGCGATCCTGGCCATCCTCAATTTTCACCAGCTCCGCACCCAGAGCCTGGGCGATCTCGCCCATAGCCTTCTCCGTTCTCCCGGTGCGGGAATAATATACACACAAAATGTCGCTCACTGCTGTGCGCTCCTTTCTGTCATCCTTCGTTATCTTGTTTACTCCTCCAGCTGCAGGCTCAGCTCCTCCCAGCGGGCCATCTGCTCCTGCAGGGTGTTTTCCGTTTCCATTTTTTTTGCGTAGACCTCCGCCAGCTTATCCGGATCCCGCCCCACCTGCTGCATCTGGCCGTCCAGGTCGGCGATCTCCGTCTCCAATTTAGATATGGTGTTCTCGCAGATGGTCAGCTGCCGCCGGGCTGCCTGCTGGGAGCGGTTTCCCTTGGCAGGGCGGGTGTCTCCCTTCTTTTCCCGGACGGGCGCAGGCGTACGCTCCTGCTTTTCCTGGGCCTTCACGGCCTGATACTGGGTAAAGCCCATAGGATAGTCCGTAATAGTGCCATCGGCCAGCTCCCAGATGCGGGTGGCAAAGCGGTTTATAAAGTATCGGTCATGGCTGACAAACAGCAATGTGCCGTCAAAGGCCTCCACTGCCTCCTCCACCCACTCCCGGGCGGCAATATCCAGATGGTTGGTGGGCTCGTCCAAAATGAGAAAGCTGGTCTGCTCGTCCATGAGCATACACAGCCGCAGGCGAGAAAGCTCGCCGCCGGAGAGGGCGGAAACACTCTTGAACACGTCCTCCCCCTGAAACTGGTACTGGGCCAGGCGGTTGCGGGCGCTCTGAGCGGTCATGCCCTTTTTCTCGTAGAGCATGGTGTCCAGGAGGCTCCGCTCCGGGTGGGCAAAGCGAATGATCTGTGGCAGGTATGCCGTGACCACTGCAGGCCCAAGGCGGATGGAGCCGCTGTCCGGTCGCTCCTGGCCCACGATCATATTCAGCAGTGTGGTTTTCCCGGTGCCGTTTTCACCCAAGAGGGCGATGCGCTCCCCCGGCTCCACCCGGAGATAGACATCCGAAAGCAGTGTTCTGTCCCCAAAGGACTTGGTAAGGCCCCGGAGCTGCAGCACCTCGTCGCCCCGAAACTCCCGGCTGGCAAACTGGGCATTCATCTTCTTGGCCTTGGTGGGCTTTTCCGTAGTGCGCATACGCTCAATACGCTTTTCCATGGAGAAGGCCCGCTTATGAAGGGCATCGTTACCCATGAAGGCCCACAGGTGCATCTGATCGGCGGCCTTTTCCAGCTGCCGGATCTTGGCCTGCTCCTTAAGATACTGCTTCATGCGCTCCTGGTAGCGCCGCTCCTTTTCCACGGCGTAGAAGCTGTAATTCCCGCTGTAAAACGCCGCCTTGCCGTCGGCAATTTCGATGATGCGGGTAACGGTGCGGTCTAAAAAATAGCGGTCGTGGGAGATGGTGAGGACGGTGCCCCGAAACTTGGAAATATACTCCTCCAGCCACATGGTGGCCTGAAGGTCCAGGTGGTTGGTGGGCTCATCCAGCAGGAGGATATCCGTATCCTCCAGGATCAGGCGGCCCAGGTTCACCCGGGTCTTTTCGCCGCCGGAAAGCTCAGAGAAAAGCCGGCTGCGCATGGAGTCATCGATGGTAAGGCCATTTGCCACCTTGCTGACGGCGGTATCGGTGTCCCAGCCTCCCAATCCCTCGAACCGGGCAGAGAGGTCGCCGTAGCGCTTTAAGGTAGCGGCGCTGCTGTCCCCAGCGGCCATTTTTTCCGCCAAGGCATCCATCTCCCCTTTCAGCCGCTCCATCCGGGAAAAGGCCGTGCGCAGCACATCCTCCACAGTGTATTCCGCCGGGTAGACGGGGATCTGGGAGATGAGGCCCAGGCGCTTACCGGGAGCAATGAACACCTCGCCCTCGTCATAGTCCAGCTCTCCGGTGAGGATCTTAAAAAGGGTGGTCTTCCCCGCCCCATTGCGGCCCAAAATGCCCACCCGCTCACCGGTATCGATCTGAAAGGTGAGGCCGTCCAATATTTTCTTTTCCAGGTCGAAGGACTTCACAAGTCCCGTGACGCCAATGTCGATCATGCTTTTTCCAGTTCCTCAACGATTTTTTCGAAATGCATGGCATGAGAGGCCTTCACCAGCACTGCGGTGCCGGGGGTGAACTCCCGGTGGAGCGTCTCACAGGCCTGCTCCACAGTGTCAAAGTGATATACATTTCCCCGGGCCGTCTCCGTCAGATACTTCATCCACTGGCCGATAGCTACCACGCACTCCAGCTTCAGCTCATTTAGCAGCAGCCCGATCTGCTCATGGGCCTCGGCCGCTAAATCGCCCAAGTCAAACATATCCCCCAGTACGGCCATGCGCCGGGGCCGGCGGGTGCCCGCCAGCAGCCGCAGGGTCTCGGCCATAGCCTGGGGATTGGCGTTGTAGCAATCGTCAATGATGATCCGCTCCCCGGGACAGTGGATCAGCCGCATCCGGGACCCGGTGGGGGTGTAGGCCGCCACGCCACGGATGATTTCCTCCTTGCTAAGGCCCAGGTATTCCCCAATGGCCACGCCCATGGCGGCGGAATAGATCATAAACCGTCCCGGTGAGGGAATGCGCAGCGAATAGCTGTCTTTTTCCGTGGTCACAGTGCAGCTTAGGCCCTCAATGCCGCGCTCACAGATGTCCGTCACCCGGACATCGCAGTTTTCACTCTCGCCGCAGCGCAGGGTCTTAAAGGGTAAATGCAGGGTGCTTAGCAGGGGGTCGTCCCCGTTGAGCACGGCGAGGCCGCCCGCCTGCAAATTCTCGAAGATCTCGCTCTTGGCCCGGAGGACGCCCTGACGGGTGCCGTCCAGGTTGCCGATATGGGCGTCGCCTATGTTGGTGATGACGGCGATGGTAGGCCGCACCATGGTGCCCATGCGGCGAATTTCGCCGAAGTGGTCCATGCCCGTCTCGATGACCGCCGCCTGATGCTCTTTTTCCAGCCGCAGGAGGGTCTGTGGCGTGCCCACGAAGTTATTGAAATTTGCCAAGGTCTTGAGGGTATGAAAGTGCTGGCTCAGCACCGCCGCCAGCATCTCCTTGGTGGTGGTTTTGCCCGCGGAGCCGGTGACCTGCACCATAGGGATGTCAAACTTGCCCCGATACCAGGCCGCAAGTCTTCCCAGCGCCGCCTCGGTGTCATCCACGGCGATGTAGAATTTTCCGGGCAGCAGTACCTCGGGCATTTGGGCGCACAGGCAGCCCGCCGCGCCCTTCTGAAGGGCCATGTCTATGTAGGCGTGGCCGTCGAACCGCTCGCCCACCAGGGGCACGAACAGGTCCCCGGTCAGGATATCCCGGCTATCGGTGCTGACGCGCCGGGCGGTATCGCCGTCCTGCAGGAGCTTTCCGTCTACGGCAGCGGCAATCTCCCGGGCCGTACAGGGGATCCTCATAGCCGCTCCGCCTTTCTCACGCGCAGAGACTCCTCCGCGATCTTTTCACACAGGGTGTCGTAGTCCATGCCTGCGGCTGCCGCCTCCTGAGGCACCAGGCTGGTGGGGGTCATGCCCGGGAGGGTGTTCACCTCCAGGCACCAGGCCCGGCCCTCCTCGTCCAGAATAAAGTCTGTCCGGGAGTAGACGGAAAGGCCCAGGGCCTTATGCAGCTTCAGCGCCGCCTGGCCCACCTGCTTCCACTCGTCGTCCGTGATAGGGGCGGGGCAAATTTCCACGGCGCCGCCCTTCTGATACTTGGATTCATAGTCGAAATACGCATTCTTGGGGATAATCTCCACAGCAGGGAGATAGTCATCACCCAAAACAGCCACCTGGATCTCCCGGCCCTTGATTTTCTTTTCCACCACCACATGGTCGCCATATTGGAGCATACGGCGCAGGGCACCCGCCAGCTCCTCCTTGGTGTCCGGCAGCTCCACGCCGATGGAGCTGCCGCCGTTGACGATCTTCACGGCGCAGGGCGTCTCCAGCTTCTCCACCAAAGCGGGGATATCCGCCTCGGTGTAGCGCACGTCGTGCCAGGGAGCGGTGCGGATGCCCTCGGCGTCCATAAAGCGCTTGGTGATGGCCTTGTCCATAGCCATGCCGCTGGAGACATAGTTGCTGCCGGTGTAGGGTACGCCCAGCAGGTCCAATGTGGCCTGGATACGCCCATCCTCGCCGCAGGAGCCATGGAGGGCCAGGAACACCAGGTCCGCCATGGCGCACACCTGCAAAACGCCTTGGCCCAGCATGGAGGGGCTCTGATCCCTCCGGGAGCGGCGCACCGCCTCCAGATCCGGGGCGTCGGAGGACACGCTGTGGTCGGCGCACAGGCCGTCCGGCGCATCAAAAATATCCTCTATTTTCCCGGTATAGCTCTCCAGACCCAGAAACATATCCACCAGCACCGCCCGGTGTCCCCGGCGGCGCAGGGCGCGGCAGATGCCGGTGCCGCTGGTGAGCGCCACATTGCGCTCGGTGCTGAGACCTCCTGCCAAAACAATGATCTTCATAAAGCAAACCTCGATTCTGCCAACCGGCAAGATAATATACCAATAGTCAATTAATATACCAATAGATAGTATAGTATAGCATATCCGGCCGCAGATTACAACGGATATACAGGAAGATTTTGATGGGTACAAAAGCCGGGTGCAGTCTTACTCCGCACCCGGCCTACTCTCTCTTTTTTTCTATTTTATTCTCACCGCAGCCACTCGGGTCGGGTGCGCTTCTGTATGCCGGAGGCCATTCCCATGGCAGCAAACAGCGTGACGATGGAGGTGCCGCCGTAGCTGACGAACGGCAGGGTCAGGCCGATGACGGGCATCACAAACAGGCACATGCCGATGTTGCAAATCACCTGGAAGATCAGCATCGCCGCCACTCCTACACAGATATACATATCCATTTTCTGCTGGGTATGGCGCGCGATGAGCACGCAGCGGAAGATGATGGCCGCCAAAAGCGCAATGGTAAACAGGCACCCCAGCATACCCAACTCCTCGCCGATGACGGAAAAAATGAAGTCCGTGTGCCGGGCCGGCAGGCTCCAGGCGTCCTTGGCCTGGGTCTGGGTGCCGTGGAACAGGCCCTGGCCCGTGAGCTTGCCGCCGCCCAGAGCCAGGAGGCTGCGGGTCTGCTGCCAGCCCACGCCCCTAATATCCAGATCGTGGTCAAAGAGGGTCATGAACCGCTCCTTCATATAGGGGTTGATCTTATCTGTCTCCCACAGGACATAAAAGGCGAAGCTGCCGCCCAGAATACCGATAACAAACCACCGTTTGGCCACTCCCGCCACAAAGCACATGCAGGCGAAGACAAAAACAAACACCAGGGCGCTGCCCATGTCGCCGGACACCGCGGCATAGACCCCAACTATGAGGATCAGGTGTCCACCCAGCATGGCGATGGAAGGAACGGACTTGAGATCACGGTTTTCCTGCAGATATACAAGCTGCCGGGCCAGCAGAAGGATGAAGGTGATTTTCACGATCTCCGCCGGCTGCAGGCTCACCGGGATGCCCTCCACGCCCAACCAGGCTCGGTTGCCGCCGGATTCCATGCCCAAGGGGGTCTTCAGCAGCAGAATCAGGACCAGACTACCGCCCAGGAGCCATTTCCAGTACTTGCTGATCTCTGCCAGGTCCAGCATGCTCATGAGCACATAGGCTACAATGCCCAGGCACAGAGCCGCCAGCTGGACAACGACATTTTTATAAGAACCCGTATAGTGGGTGGCGCTGGCAATCATCAGGCAGCCGAAAAGGGTTGTGCCCGTGCAGAGGGCAAGCAGCACCAGGTCTACCTGGCGGAAGCAGCCGACAAAAATTTCCCATATTTTGCGCAGCATATGGCCGGCCTCCTTTCGTGGGGAGAGAGCATACAAAAGAAAAAAGTGAAAGTTTTTTTGAAAACGGGGTTTACGGATTGCCACAACCAGCCTGCGGGCCGGTCTGGCAATGACACAGTATAGGAAATGCGGTGGGACGGAACGATGCGGGCATCGTCCCCTACGAAGTGTTTACCGATAGGATTTCGTAGGGCGGCGTGCCCTCACGCCGCCGTGATGGTGCGGTGGTTATCGGGCGGCGGGCTGAGGGCAGCCCGTCCTACGGGTGGGTTACAAGAGGTGCGGTGGGGCGGTGATACACGCGCGTGCCACCCTACAAGAACTTTTGTAGGGCAGGGCCCGTGTGCCCTGCCGTGGGTGCGGGAAAGGAATCCCCCAGTCTCGGCTTTGCCGTGCCAGCCCCCTTTAGGCAAGGGGGCCTTGGGGACGGGGGTGCGGATTGCCACAACCAGTGACATCGGTCACTGGTTTCGCAATGACATGGGTTTTTGCAAGAGGTGCAGTTTTGTCCGCAGAAAATACCACGACAGTATATAGTTTACCACAAGAAGTTTTTTCTGTAAACGCCTCCTCCGCTCTTTTCTTTTGTTTTTTGTCGTGCTATAATAAGCTGATTGCAGGCAAAGAGGGTGAGAAGCATGGTCTATCGGACGGAGAGTGCGGCGCAGACGGAGGCCTTAGGCCGGGAATTAGGTGCGAGGCTGCGTCCGGGCAGTGTAGTGGCCTTTCGGGGCGGCCTGGGCATGGGCAAGACCGCTTTTACCCGGGGTCTGGCCCAGGGCCTGGGCTGCACAGGCCGGGTCACAAGCCCTACCTTTACCATAGTCAACGAATACCGGGGGAATATTCCCCTGTTTCACTTCGATATGTACCGGCTGGACAGCTCCGATGCCCTCTTTGACATCGGCTGGGAGGACTATCTGGACCGGGGCGGCGTGTGCGCTGTGGAATGGAGCGAGAACGTAGCCGATGCCATGCCTGACGGCACGGTGTATGTGACCATCCAGCGCTCTCCGGAGGGCGAAAATACCCGAAAAATTACCATTACAGGAGGCGACGCACTGTGAAAACCCTGGCGCTGGAGACCTCGGCCAAGAGCGTGTCCGTGGCCGTGACGGAGGACGGCAGGGTGCTGGCCTCCTCCTACCAAAATATCGGTCTGACCCACAGTGTGACATTGATGCCGCTGCTGGACGGGATGCTGCAAAACGCGGGGCTGGCTCTTTCAGACATGGATCTTTTAGCCGTGGCGGCAGGGCCGGGCAGCTTTACAGGCCTGCGCATCGGCGTTTCGGCTCTGAAGGGCCTGGCCTGGGCAGAGGATAAGCCCTGCTGCGGCGTGTCCACCCTGGAGGCCATGGCCCAGAACGGGCGGCTGTTTGAGGGCACCGTCATCTGTGCCATGGACGCCCGGCGCAGCCAGGTATATAACGCCCTGTTCCGCTGTGAGGACGGCCAATTGACCCGCCTGTGCCCGGATCGAGCCATCGGTCTGGAGGAACTGGCGCAGGAGCTGAAGGAGGACGAAAATCCCAAGCTGGCCGTGGGCGACGGCGCCCACCTGTGCCGGGACTACCTCAATAGCCACGGTATCCCCTGTCGCCTGGCGCCGGAGAATGGACTATACCAATCCGCTGTGGGGGTGGCCCTGGTGGCAGAGGACATGGCCCGCCGGGGCGAGACCGTCAGCGGCCGGGATCTGGCGCCCACCTATCTGCGCCTTTCTCAGGCGGAGCGGGAGAGGCTTGAAAAGGGCTTGAAGATCACATTGGATTGACAGGCCCTATCATTTCGTTTTTAATTTTTTTATATACGGAGGATACTTCTATGAGCACAAAATTCCCCACCCTGCACATTGTAAACCACCCCCTGGTGCAGCACAAGCTGTCAGTGATGCGCGACAAGAACACCAGCGTAAAGGATTTCCGCACCCTGGTGGGTGAGATCGCCATGCTGCTGACCTATGAGGCCACCCGGGATCTGCCCATGACCACTAAGACCATTGAGACCCCCCTGTGCTCTTATGAAGCTCCCGTGCTGGCCGGCAAAAAAATGGCCATCGTGCCCATTCTGCGGGCGGGCCTTGGCTTTGAGGATGGTATTCTGACACTGGTGCCCTCCGCCCGTGTGGCCCACATCGGCATGTACCGGGACGAGGAGACTCTGGTGCCTCACTTCTACTTTTTGAAGTACCCCAAGGATATTACGGACCGGGATGTGCTCATCGTTGACCCCATGCTGGCCACCGGCGGCAGCGCTGACATGGCCATCACCAAAATGAAGGAGCTGGGCTGCAAGAGCATCAAGCTCATGATTCTGGTAGCCGCTCCCGAGGGCGTACAGTACATCTATGACCGCCACCCCGACGTGGAGATTTACTGCGCCGCTCTGGACGATCATCTGGACAAGAACGGCTACATCGTCCCCGGCCTGGGTGACGCCGGTGACCGTATCTTCGGCACCAAGTGATCCCGGCGAAGGGGCTGGCTGCAGTGCGCATGTTTTTGTGTGCTACGCAATAATTCCATGCCGGCAGCCTGAGAGATAATTTTTCTCTGCTACTGTGGGTGCGAAAAATGCTCCCCATTCTTTGCACCCACAGGCGGCAACTCCCATAAAGCTATCAAAAAGGGGCGAGAAGCTGTGCTTCCCGCCCTTTTGCCTGTTTTATTAGGATTTTACGGCTTTTTCTGCTGCTTGCACCAGATGTTCATGATCATGCGCACCGGCAGCAGCTTTACCAGGCGCACCTGCATCCGCACGGGAAATCCCAGAATGGACACGGTCTTACCCTTGCGCAGATCCCTCATAGCTTTTTCCACCACATCCTCGGATTCATACCACCGGTCGAAGAAGGAGACTGTGCTGTCATGAACGGCCCGGTCCATGAACTCCGTTTTCACCCACCCGGGGCATACGCACAGCACCTGGATATCCCGCCCCTTCAGCTCCCGGCCCAGGGCCCGGGAGAAGCTGAGCACATAGGCCTTGCTGGCGCCGTACACGCTCATATAGGGCACCGGCTGCCAAGCGGAGTTGGAGCCCAGGTTGATGATCTTGCTGCCCGGATGCATGTAGGGCAGGCTCATGTGGCACATGGCGGTGAGGGCCCGGTCGTTCAGCTCCACAATGCCCAGCTGAGAGGCCATGTCCATCTCCGCAAAGGGAGTGAACTTGCCGTACCCGGCAGCGTTTACCAGGGCCACGATCTCCGGCTGCTCCCGCTCCAGAGCCTCCTGATAGCGGCGGAAGGCTTCGTCCCGGGACAGGTCCATGGCAAAGGGGACAATGGTTGCGTGCACCTGCTCCTGCAGGGCCAGAAGCCTGTCCTCCCGCCGGGCGATGACCCAGATCTCTTGGGGACTGAATTCCCGATCCACGGCCCGCACAAAGTCCCGGCCCATACCGGAGGATGCTCCGGTAACCACAGCGATTTTTTTCATAGTATAGGATCCTCCTGACAGAATAATTTGTCGGTGCTAAGGTGTAATCAGTGCATGGGGCAGCCGTGGGTCTGCATGCCCGCCCGCTCCCGGCGCAGGGCCCGCTCATAGATCATCTCCCCGGCTATAGACACGGCAATCTCTGCCGGAGTCACGGCCTTGATGGCCACACCCACGGGGGCGTGGATGGAGGAGATGGCCTCCTGGCTGACGCCGGCAGCCCGAAGCCGCTGGTTTACCGAGGCCGTCTTGGTCCGAGAGCCGATAACGCCTACATAGGCAGTGGGCTGCCGCAGAATCTGCTCCTGCACGGTGAAGTCGTGGGTGTGGCCGTTGGTCATAACCACCGCATAGTCCTCCGGCTCCACCGTGATATAGCGGCTGATGGAGGCAAAGTCTCCATAGATAAGCCGCTCCGCATCCGGAAACCGTTCCGCCGTCACCAGATCAGCCCGGTCGTCAAACACCGTCACCCGGAAGCCGATGGATTTGAGTACCGGGCACAGGGCCAGCGAGCAGTGCCCCGCCCCGAAGAGAATGGCCCGCTCCCCCACGGCAATGGGCAGGGCAAATACCTCCGCCGCCTGCGGCCGCTCCCTTGCGAGATATCCCTTCGCCCCGGACAGGGGCAGCGCCAGGTAGCCCGGCTGATATTTGGCGATGCAATCCAGAAGCGTGGCGGCCAGGACGTGCCACAGCTGGTCCTCTGCGGAAATGTAGGTGAACAGCACCCGCACATCGCCGCCGCAGATCATGCCGATGTCGTCCGTGTCGCTGCGGTGGAGCTTGTAGTCCCGGATGTCGCCGTGACCGGCTTTCAGAAGCTCCCGGGCGTGAAGGATGGAAAGATTTTCCACATTGCCGCCGCCGATGGTGCCCGCCTGGGGCCCCTGGGCATCCACCAGCATCTGTGCGCCGGCACCCCGGGGAGCGGAGCCGGATTCCCAAACGATGGTCGCCAAAACGGTGTCACGGCCCTTTTCCATTTCATACAGCAATTTTGCAAAGATCGTCTGCGTGCAGATCACCCCTTTTGTTTGTGCATAGCTGACACTTATTCTACACTGTTTTCGGAAAAGAAACAACACAATTTGTTCGGCCATGCCGAATTATTGCTCCATTAAGCGGACTTTTTTGTTGCGCGGAAGCCAGGGGTATGATAGGATGGATAAAGAAGGAGTGAGCGCCGTAGTTATGGAACGAATCAGCTTTCAAAAACCGGATCTGCACATGCACTCCGTATATTCCGACGGGACGGACACCCCGGAGAGCCTGCTGCAAAACGTCCGCGCCGCCGGGCTGGACCTGTTCGCCCTCACCGACCATGACACCGCCGAGGGCTGTGCCGCCGTAAGAGCTCTGCTGCGGCCCGGGGACCCGGCGTTTATCGGCGGGGTGGAGTTCTCCTGCCGGGATGGGAGGGGCAAGTACCATGTGCTGGGCTACGGCTTCGACGCGGACCGGCCTGCCATCCGGGAGACGGTGGCCTATGCCCACCACAGCCGCATCCTGAAAATGCAAAATCGCTTCGGCTATCTGCGGCAGCAGTACGGGTTTACCTTTACCCCGGAGGAGCAGGCAGAGCTCATGGGACTAAAAAACCCCGGCAAGCCGCACTTTGCGGCCATGATGTTAAAAAAAGGGTATGTAAAAACCAAGAATGAGGGATTCGAGGTGTTTGCAAACTATCGGGACACGGAGCCGGCCCTCCCGCCGGAGGACGCCATAAGTGCCATTCTCCGCTCCGGGGGCATCCCGGTGCTGGCCCACGGCATCCTGGCCGACGGGTCGGGGGCGCTGACGGAGGAGGAGATCACGGCCCGGGTGGAGCGGTTCCGGGCGGCCGGGCTCCTGGGGCTGGAGTGCTATTACTCCGCCTTTACGCCCCGACAGAGGGAGATTATGCTAAACCTGGCGGAGAAGTTTTCTCTACTGGTCACCGCCGGCAGTGACTATCACGGCACCAACAAGGCCGTGCATCTTGGGCAGACCGGCGGGCCAGATCCCCGGCGTCTGCAGGGCTTTTACGACGCCATTGCGGACCGCATTACCATCGGTTAACAAGGGCAGACACGGTTTTGCCGGGCAGAAATGCGCCCATGCCGCGTCACGCCCCTTGGAAATACGGCAAGTATTCCCTGCAGGTCCTTCCTTGCCTGGACACATTTCTGCGCAGTAAAACTGCTTCGCACCTGCCAGCGATGGATTTCCGAGGGATTTTTGGCTTTTGAGCCGCAGGCGGGCTGGCGCCCGCCAAGGCGAGAAGGACAAAAAGCGCCGCAAAGGCGCGCTGGCAGGCGTGTTTGCCCTTGTTAACCGATGGTTAAAGAGCTCCGTTTCCGGATCACCGGGAATGGGGCTCTGCTGCACTTGGAGCTATATTTTGGTGGAAATGAAGGGATTCACAAAGGCTGAGAAGTGTGGTATACTTGCTATGATTTTTGATTTGGCATGCGCAAGGAGGAAATACTATGATCCAATGCTTTGAAAAGGGCGTTTTTCTGAATAAGGGTCAGCTGTCCGCGACCGCCGCACTTTCGGCGGAGCAGGCCCGGGAAAACACCATGGCCTGGCAGATCCTGCAGGCCCACAATATTAGCGGTGATCCGGAGCGGCTGCAGGTGCGCTTTGACGCCATGGTGTCTCACGACATCACCTATGTGGGTATCATCCAGCAGGCGAAGGCCTCGGGTATGAAGGAATTTCCCCTCCCCTATGCCCTGACCAACTGCCACAACAGCCTGTGCGCCGTGGGTGGCACCATCAACGAGGATGACCACATGTTCGGCCTCTCCGCCGCCAAAAAGTATGGCGGCATCTATGTGCCCGCCAACCAGAGCGTCATCCACTCCTACGCCCGGGAGGAGCTGGCCGGGTGCGGCAAGATGATCCTGGGCTCCGACTCCCACACCCGCTACGGCGCCCTGGGCACCATGGCCGTGGGCGAGGGCGGCCCGGAGCTTGCCAAGCAGCTCTTGAGGAACACCTGGGATGTACCCATGCCCAAGGTGGTGCTGGTGTATCTCACCGGAAAGCCCAAAAAGGGCGTGGGCCCCCACGATGTGGCCATCGCCCTGGTGAAGGCCACCTTTGAGACGGGATTTGTGAACAACTGCGTGCTGGAGTTCTGCGGCCCGGGCATCAAAGATCTGCCCATTGACTACCGCAACGGCATTGACGTGATGACCACCGAGACCACCTGCCTCTCCTCCATCTGGGAGACGGATGAGGTGACGGAGGGCTTCTTCCGAACCCATGGCCGCCCCGAGGACTATAAGCCCCTGCACCCGGGAGAGGCTGCCTGGTATGACAAGTACATTACCATCGAGCTGGACAAGGTGGAGCCTATGATCGCCCTGCCCTTCCACCCCTCCAATGCCTACACTATTAAAGAATTCTTGGCCAACGCCGAGGAAATCCTCAAGGGCGTGGAGGCCGACGCCCGGCGGCGCTTCCCCAAGGCGGATCCCCACCTGACGGATAAGATCCACGACGGCGGCGTGTGGGCCGACCAGGGCGTCATCGCCGGCTGCGCAGGAGGTCTGTTTGACAATATTGCAGAGGCGGCGGACATCCTCCGGGGCAAGTTTACCGGGTCCGGAGCCTTCAGCTTTGATGTGTACCCCACCTCGGTGCCGGTTTCCCTGGAGCTGATGAAGCTGGGTGCCACGGCGGACCTGCTGGAGTCCGGGGCCATTATCAAGCCCAGCTTCTGCGGCCCCTGCTTCGGTGCGGGAGATGTACCCGCCAACAACGGCCTGTCTCTGCGCCACACCACCCGGAACTTCCCCAACCGGGAGGGCAGCAAGCCCGGAGAGGGGCAGTTTGCCGGCGTGTGCCTGATGGATGCCCGGTCCATTGCCGCCACCGCCGCAAACGGCGGACGCATCACCCCGGCCACGGACCTGGACTACACCCCCGTACACCACGAATATCATTTTGATGACACGGTATATAAAAACCGCGTATACTACGGCTTCGGCAAGGCGGACCCCTCTGTGGAGCTGCAGATGGGCCCCAATATCACCGACTGGCCCAAGATGTACCAGCTGAGCGAGAATCTGCTGGTGGAACTGGCAGCGGTGATCCACGACCCGGTGACCACCACCGACGAGCTGATTCCCTCCGGAGAGACCTCCTCCTACCGCAGCAATCCCCTGCGTCTGGCCGAGTTCACCCTCAGTCGCCGGGTGCCGGAGTATGTGGAGCGGTCTAAGGCTGTGGCACAGCAGGAAAAGGCCCGGCGGGAGGGTGCCGTCAGCGACCGCCTGCGCCAGGTGCTTTCCCGGGTGGGTGACGCCGACCAGCTGGCGGGAAGCACCCAGTTCGGCTCTGCCGTGTTTGCCAACAAGCCCGGCGACGGCTCCGCCCGGGAGCAGGCAGCCTCCTGCCAAAAGGTGCTGGGCGGCTTTGCCAATATCTGCTATCAGTTCGCCACCAAGCGCTACCGCAGCAACTGCATCAACTGGGGCATCCTGCCCTTCACTCTGGACGAGGGCACGCCCTTCGACTATGAGAGCGGTGACTGCGTGTTCGTGCCCCACATCCGCCAGGCGGTGGAGCAGGGCCGGGAGGACATCCCCGCCAAGGTTATCTGCCAAGACGGCAGTGTACACGACCTTCTGCTGCATGTAAAGGGCCTGACGGCGGACGAAAAGGAAATCTTGCTGCGCGGCTGCCTGATGAACTACTACGCCGCCCGGAATAAGGAGTGAGACCATGGAGAAAATCAAAATGACCACCCCCCTGGTGGAGATGGACGGCGACGAGATGACCCGCATCCTCTGGGCCATGATAAAGGAGCAGCTGATTTTGCCCTTTGTGGATCTGAAAACGGAGTACTATGACCTGGGCCTGCTGCACCGGAACGAGACGGAGGACCGGGTGACGGTGGAGGCGGCCAATGCCACCCGCCGCCTGGGTGTGGCGGTGAAATGCGCCACCATCACCCCCAACAAGCAGCGCATGGAGGAGTACCCCCAGCTGACTCAAATGTGGAAGAGCCCCAACGGCACCATCCGCTCCATCCTGGACGGCACGGTGTTCCGCGCCCCCATCCTCATCGACTCCATTCACCCTGTGGTGAAGAACTGGAAAAAGCCTATCACCATCGCCCGGCACGCCTACGGGGATGTGTATAAGAGCGTGGATCTGTACACCACCGAGCCCGGCGAGTGTACCATGACCTTTAAGGGTCAGAGCGGCGCGGAGCAGACCGTTTCCGTCCAAAAGGTAGACGGCCCCGCCGTGTGGCAGGGCCAGCACAACAAGGAGTCGAGCATCCGCTCCTTTGCCCGCTCCTGCTTCCAGTACGCCATCGACACCCGGCAGGACCTGTGGTTTTCCACCAAGGACACCATCGCCAAGGTCTATGACGGCGAGTTTAAGCGGGTGTTTGAGGAGGAGTTTGAAGGCTACAAGGCGGACTTCGAGAAGCTGGGCATCACCTACTTTTACACCCTCATCGATGACGCTGTGGCCCGGGTCATCCGCTCTGAGGGCGGGTTTATCTGGGCCTGCAAAAACTACGACGGCGACGTTATGAGCGACATGGTCTCCACCGCCTTCGGAAGCCTTGCCATGATGACCTCCGTGCTGGTGGCCCCGGACGGCACCACCGAATATGAGGCCGCCCACGGCACTGTCACCAAGCACTACTACAAGTATCTGAAGGGGGAAAAGACCTCCACCAACCCCATGGCTACCATCTTTGCCTGGACCGGCGCATTGCGTAAGCGGGGCCAGCTGGACGGGCTTAATGACCTGGAGAATTTCGCCGGGCAGCTGGAGGGGGCCTGCTTTGACACCCTAAACCGGGGCACCATGACCAAGGATCTGGTGGGTCTGGTGGATGAGGGTGCGCCTGCCCACGCCGTCACCAGCGAGGAGTTTATTGCCGCCATCCGGGAGAACCTGGAAAAGCGTCTGTAAAACAGAAAGGGCTTGCCATCTTTTGTTTGAGAGATGGCAAGCCTTTTGAGATTGCCGGAAAGTTCTGCGGTTTTTCCGGGCAAAAGGTCTATTCACTTTACATTGGGAACCACGCCCAGGATCACCATGGGTTCGGCGCCGGTATTCACAACGCTGTGGCTATGGCCCGGGGGACAGTAGTGGGTCATGCCGGGGCGGACGGCCACGGCTTCGCCGTCGTCGGTGCATACGCCTTCCCCGGAGAGAAAGTGCATCACCTCAAAGCTATCCTCATGGACGTGATGGCCGATGGTGCTGCCTGCGGGCAGGGTCAGAATCAGAATTTTCCCCTGCTCGTCTTCAAACCTGCGCACCAGGGCCTGGCCCTGGCCGCCCTTGAAATGGGACACGGCCACTTCGGGGATGGAAGAAAAATCTAAAAACATAGCAAATTCTCCTTTGCAGTATTTTTGACCAGTATAACAGAGGAAGGGCCGTTTGGCAACGGCTGTGGTGGAAGAGAAAGGAAGGACCGACCATGAAGGACAGAAACACCGAGATTCGGGAAGCCATTGAGGCCGGGAACCGGGCGCTGGACGCCTTGGATGAGGCCATGGGCCATCTGAAGACCGCCCGGGGCCTGGGCGTGTGGGACATGCTGGGAGGCGGCTTTCTCAGCAGCCTGCTGAAGCACTCCAAAATGGACGATGCTCAGCAGGCCATGCAGTACGCCCAGCAGGAGCTGCAGGATTTCAGCCGGGAGCTGGCGGATGTGCAGATGTATGTGGATGTCCAGGTGAATTTTGACGGGCTGACACGCTTCGTGGACATGTTCTGCGACAGCTTTTTCGTGGACTGGATGGTACAGGATCAGATCGTCCGAGCCCAGGAGAACGTGGCCGAGGCCCGCAGCCGGGTGTGGGAGGCGGTGCAGCAGCTGCGGTTTTTGATTGGGGCGTGAGATAACAAAATGATAAAAACACATCCGCCTATAGGCGGATGTGTTTTTTAGGGCATGAGTTAGGCGAACAGGTAGCTGTACTTGTCACGGAGGGTGACGATCAGCTTCTCCAGGTCGGCGGGCAGGTCGTTGGACTTGGACAGGTCATAGTCCTTAGGCTCGCCGAAGGTGCGCACGCGAACCATGTCGCCGCCCAGGAACAGCACGCCGGCGTTCTTGGAGTCCACCATATCCTCCGCGGTCTGGAACAGGGTGAACTTGTCGTGGCAGGGCTCGGAGGCGTAGGGGCAGAACTGGGTGCAGTTGCCGCACTCGTTGCACATCTTGTCCACATGGACGATCTGGTGGCTGCCGTCGGCCATGGCGATAGCGACATTGGCCCGGTTGGGGCAGGAGTCCACGCAGTTTTCGCAGACGGTATGGCACTGCAGGCAGCGCTTGCCCTCGCAGCAGGCGTCCTTGCTCATGAGCAGGGTGCCCTTCTTGGCGATGGCATCGGCCTTGGTCACATAGGCCGCAGCGGGGATCTCATAGGTGTGAGCCGCGCCGATGACTTCCTCTGCAAACCGGGCAGCGTCGGCAATGCCCTCGACCACGGTAGCGGGGCCCCGGGTGGCATCACCGGCGGCATACACGCCGGCCACATTGGTCTTAAAGGCGGGACGGCCCTTCTTATCCAGCTCAATACCGTTGGCGCTCATGAGCGCGTCGTCCACCTGCTCACCCACAGCGGAGATGACCAGGTCGCAGGGCACGGTGAAGAATTCGCCGGTGCCCACAGGGCTGCGGCGGCCGGAGGCATCAGCCTCGCCCAGCTTCATCTGCTCGCACTTGAGCACGCCGTCCGCTTGGGCCACGGGGGCGGCCAGCTCGGCGAAGGCTACGCCATCTTGAAGGGCCAGGGCCAGCTCATGCTCGTCGGCAGGCATATACTTCTTGGTGCGGCGATACACCAGGGTCACGTTCTTGGCGCCGCTGCGCTTGGCGAGACGGGCCGCGTCCATAGCGGTATTGCCGCCGCCCACCACCACCACATTGCCGCCTACGGCGATGTTGCCGGCCTTTACGCCCTTCATCCACTGGATGGCACCGGCCACATCGCCGGGGATATCCAGCTTGCCGGGCTTCCACGCGCCTACAGCGAAGAGGATATGGGTGTAGCCCATCTTCTTCAGCTCGTCCACAGAGGGGGCGGGGGCGCCGCACTTGACCTCCACATCGTACTTCTGCATCAGGGCGATGTCCTTCTCGATGGTCTCGTTGGCGATGCGGAAGGAGGGGATCACATGCCGGGGCACACCGCCGAGGCAAGCCTCGCGCTCAAAGATAGTGGTCTCGATACCGGCCCGGCCCAGGAAATAGGCCGCGGCGATACCGGTGGGGCCGCCGCCGATAATAGCAGCCTTCTTGCCGGAAACCTTAGCAGGCTTCTTGATGGAGGCCATGAGAGCATCGTAGCCATGGTAGGCCGCCACCAGCTTGGTGTCACGGATCTGCACGGACTCCTCATAGAAGTTGCGGGTACATTTATTCTGGCAGCGGTGTGCGCAGATGGTGCCTGTGAGGAAGGGCAGAGGGTTCTTCTCAGTGATAAGCTTCAGGGCCGGGCCGTACAGCTCCTTGCGGCACAGCTCCACATACTCGGGAATGTCCTGCTCGATGGGGCAGCCGCCCTTGCAGGGGGCAGTGAAGCAGTCCATCCAGGGCACATTCTTCTCGCTCTTGCGCTTGGGCAGGGGCTTGATGGGCTTGACATGGTGATAGTCTGTGTGAGAAGCGGCGGACATCTCACAAATGGCCTCGGTGCAGGTACCGTCAAAGGCCTTGTAGGGCATGGGCTCCACCTTTTCCACCATCTGCAGCAGGCGGTTGTATCCACCGGGCTTGAGGATGGTGGTGGCCACGGTGATGGGCCAGATACCGGCGGCAAAGAGCTTGTCGCAGTTGAAGTATTCTGCGCCGCCGGCGAAGGAAATGCGCATCTTTCCCTTGAACTGGCGGGAAATCCGATGGCACATCTCAATGGTCAGGGGGAACAGGCTGCGGCCGGACATATACATCTCGTCATTGGGCAGCTCGCCCCGGGTGGTGTCCACAGGGAAGGTGTTGGAGAGCTTCAGACCAAACTCCAGGCCGTTTTTATCGGCCAGTGCCTGCAGGCGCTCAAACATAGGAACGGCGTCGGCCCACTGGAGGTCTTCCCGGAAGTGGTGGTCGTCAAACACGATATAGTCATAGCCCATACCGTCCAGAATGGTCCGGGCGGTCTCATAGCCCAGGATGGTGGGGTTGCACTTCACGAAGGTGTGCAGATGCTTTTCGGAGATGAGGTAGGAGGCAATGCGCTCGATCTCATCCGGGGGGCAGCCGTGGAGGGTGGACACGGTGACGCTGCGGGAGACGCGGGGAGAGATGGCGTCAATGTAGTCGCTCTCCTGGGGGAACAGCTCCTTGAGCACTGCCTTGCACTCGCCGAAAATGGCGGTCCTGGTGGCGTCCATCATGCCGTTGAGGTAGGTGTCCACCTTCTCGCCCTTGATGCCCTCCAGGTCATAGCCCACGGACATATTGAACACGAAGCCATTGGGGTCGCCCAGGCCGTAGACCTTGGAGAGGACCTTCAGGGCGCACCAGGCCTTAATGTATTCGTCCATAGCCTGGGGCACGGTCAGCTCCGTGGACCACTCCTGGTTGTAGCCCTCGTCATTGGCCAGGATGCAGGGGCGGGGCACGCAGGCGGCCAGGTCGGCGCCGTCCATCTTCTGCACGGTCTTGACCTCAAAGAAGCGGGCCCCGGCGAAGTAGGCGGCGATGATGTTCTGGGCCAGCTGGCTGTTGGGACCGGCGGCGGGCCCGAAGGGAGTCTCGATGCGCTCGCCGAAAATGGGCAGGCTCTTGCCGCTGGCCTTGTAGGCCTTGTGCACGCCGAAGATCTCGCCGCTCATGGCGTACTCGGTGACCACCCAGTTCATAAGAGACTTAAAAGGAATGGGATACATTTTTTCAGACATAACCATTTCTCCTTTATAATGGAATTAGAATTTAATACGGCGCAGAAAAATCAATCTGCAAATCATGTTGTGAAGCTAAGGCTTGCAGAGCAGTGCGCAAACCGTTTGAGGCAGAGCCGCATACATCGTAGTAATATTGAATGTGCTGCTTCTCTGCAAGCAAGGCTTGCTGGAGGGCGGATACGCCAAAATCTCGTTCAATACACTGCAATAAATAGACTGACAAATTGATTGGAACAACAGATGCAAACTGAGTGCCATCCATCATATGCAGGAAAGAATCTAAGTAGCGCATATATGTGCTGGGCTTATACATGGCGTATACGGAAGATAAATAATTTGCGGTATCTTTTCGGGTTGCTTGATTTCGATAGGTGCGAAGGAAAGCCTGGTAAATTTCCTCAAACATTTTCTCATTTTGCTGCATCGAATTACCTACCCTTCATAATACTCGTCCTCCGTCCACCGGACGGGGTTTTCATCCATATATTGCCAAATGCGGAGATAATCCGCCTCGTTGCGGATCACATGGTCGTAATAGCCCCGCTGCCAAAGTTTTTGTCCAACCGCTTTCGTTGAAAGGGTTTTGAAAGAACGCACCAGACTTCCCAATGCTTGCGTAGGGGCCGATGCCCACATCGGCCCGCCCTCCGCGGCAATGGATACGACGAAATGCACATGATTTGGCATAACAACATATGTGTCTATGCCGGGGATGCGCTTGAGATACATCTCTGCGACAGAGCCTATATTTGAAAGTGCCACATGCGGGGCGATGTGGGCATCGCCCCCTACGACAGTACCAAGACTGGGGCGCTTATCTTTTGTACATATGGTTACAAAATACCAACCACAGGCGTAATCGTGGTTAGGCAATCGCAGGCTCTTACGCTTCGGTAACATCAATACACCCGGTGATTCAAATCTCCCCAAAGCTTCTTGGCGGCCTCCAGGATATGGGCGTTCTCGGCCTCCTCATCGATACCCACCAGCACGCGATCCTGCATAAGGACCTTGCCGTTTGCGATGGTGGTCTGGCACTGGCGGCCGGTCATGCCGAAGATCATGTGGCCGTCAATATTCTCGTCGGAGAAGGGGGTGAAGGGCTTGTAGTCCATGACGATGATGTCAGCGGCGGCGCCGGATTTCAGCACGCCCAGGGTGGCGGGGAAATACTTCTCGCCGATCTTGGCGTTGTTTTTGAACAGCATATCCGTGACCTCGCACCAGCCCACGTTGGGCAGGCAGTTCTGGCTGCGCTGGGAGCACAGGGCCACCTTCAGGGACTCCAGCATGTCGTTGGTATAGGCATCGGTGCCCATGCCCAGGAGGATGCCGCGCTTGTGCAGCTGGAGCACCGGGCAGATGCCGATGGCGTTGCCCATATTGCTCTCGGGGTTATTCACCACCATGGTGCCGGTCTCCTTGATGATCTCCATTTCGGCGGTGTTTACATGGATGCAGTGGCCCAGGATGGTCTTTTCTCCCAGAATGCCGTGGTCCTGCAGGCGCTGCACGGGGCGGCGGCCATAGTTCTGCAGGGAGTCATACACATCGTTCATGCCCTCGGACACATGGATGTGATAGCCTGTGCGGCCATTGTTGGCCGCCACCATGCGATCAAAGGTCTTGTCGGAGATGGTGAACAGGGCGTGTCCGCCGAACATGGCGGCCAGCATGGGATCCTTGCTCCTCTCGCACTCGGTGATGAAGTCGGCATTCTCCTGAATGGCCTGGAGGCACTTTTCCTCGCCGTCCCGGTCGGAGACCTCGTAGCACAGGCAGGAGCGCAGGCCCAGACGCTTCGACTCCTGGGCGATGGTGTGCAGGGTGCCGGGGATCTCGCCGTAGGAGGCATGGTGGTCAAAGATGGTGGTGACGCCCTGCTTAATGGAGTCCATATAGAGGGCGGTGGCGCTGGCGCGGGTACCGTCCATCATCAGGTGGCGGTCGATAGCCCACCAGGTGCCGTCCAGCACCTCGTAGAAATTGGTGGGGTTGTTGCCTACAATGGACAGGCCCCTTGCCAATGCGGAGTAGATGTGGGTGTGGGCGTTGATGAAGGCGGGCATGATGACGCCGCCCTTGGCATCGATGATCTGGGCGTCCGCATACTTGGCGCGCAGGGCGCTTTCCTCGCCCACCTCCACGATCCGGCTGCCCTCGTAGGCCACAGCGCCGTGCTCATAGTACCCCTTTCCATCGGGGTCACGGGTGATGAGTCTGCCATTGGTGACTAAATACATTCTTTTTTCCTCCTTGCTGTTTTCTCGCTGTTACGGTTTTGAGTCAAGACCTTTCTCCCTATATTCGACACTGCCGCATATAATGAAAAATGTTCCAAACCCTCCCGAGAGGATCTGAAACACTCAAGCGCAGCGCCGAGTGATAGTTGCAGCCCGTGCGCGAAGCACTTCCTTACAGCTACCAATTCTGATTGCTTTTTCTATTTTACACGAATACTGCGCAAAACGCAACAGAAAATTATACAATTTTATCTATGAAAGCTGAAAACTGTTTCCATCAGACCGGTATGCAAACTGCAGGAAAACTGAACCGTAAATTTTTTGTGTTGTATCGGTCATCAATATAATAAAGAAATACGATAACGGCAAGAAATGGTGTGTGCGGAAAAATCAAGGAAGGTGTCCCGGGCCATTAAATCCAATGGATATTAGAGTGTTCCAAGCTTCCATATCCTAACCATCGTGGCAAAAGCCTTTTTCAATGCGCAAAGCACCACAGGCACAGAGGTGCCTGTGGTGCTTTTGAGACTTAGGCTGGGGACTATCATCACGCATCGCGCATCCGGTGCGCACACCGGCTTTGGCAAGCCGCCCTACTCCTTAGCCAAGGGTGCGGGTTTTCGCAGCTGCTCCACCCCTTCAAAATGACAGGATCCGGTTTTCCACCGACCATTTCAGCTCCACAGTGAGCATACCAGGTCTGTATACCCGGACGGGTCCGCCAGGGGCAGGCCCGCAATAAGCAGCGCCTGGTTATACAGCACCTCTGCGTACTTCTTCGCAAGCTCCGGGTCGGTAGCCCGGACGCTCTCCAGCTTCAGGAATGCCGGGTGGGCCACATTCACCTCCAAAATGCGCTTGGCCTTCATGGATAGCTCCGGCTGCACGGCCTGGAAATACTTCTCCATTTCAAAGGTCAGGCCCTCGCCGCTGGTCATGCACACCGGGTGGCTCTTGAGCTTTTGGGACGCCTTCACCTCGTCCACCCGGTCTCCCAGGGTCTCCTTGATAAAGGCCAGGCATTCCTTGTCACTCTCGCTCTCCTGAGGCTTGGGCTCGTCCTCCAGCCCCAGGTCGCCGTCCACGGCGGAGCGGAACTCCTTACCATTGTAGGTGCGCAGGCTGTCCGCCAGGAACTCATCCGCCCGGTCGGTGCAGTAGAGGATCTCCATGCCCCGTTCCTTCAAAAGCTCCGTCTGGGGCAGGCTGTCGATGGATGCCACAGTGTCCCCGGCGGCGTAATAAATATACTTTTGGCTCTCGGGCATACGGTCCGCATACTCCCGGAGGGTCACCAGCTTTTTCTCCGTGGAGGAGTAGAACAGCAGCAGTTCCTGGAGGCTCTCCCGCTTTTCGCCGAACTGGTTCAGCACGCCCACCTTCAGGGCCCGGCCGAAGTTCTCATAGAACTTTTCATAGCCCGCCCGGTCGTCCGTGAGCATCTTCTTCAGCTCAGCGATGATCTTCTTTTCCAGGTTGCCGGAAATGATTTTCAGCTGCCTATCGTGCTGTAAAAGCTCCCGGGAGATATTCAGGCTCAGATCCGGAGAGTCTACCACGCCCCGGACGAAGCTGAAATACTCCGGCAGCAGCTCCTGGCAGTGGTCCATGATCATGACCCCTGCGGAATACAGCTGCAGGCCCGGCTTAAAGTCCTGGGTGTAGTACAGATTCGGCACCTTGGAGGGGATGAACAGCAGGGCCTTATAGGTCACCGCCCCCTCGGCGGACACGGAGATGACGCTCTGGGGCGGAGCCATCTCGCCGAAGCGCTGCTGATAAAATTCGTCGTACTCCTCCTTGGTGACCTCGCTCTTTTTCCGCTGCCATAGGGGCACCATGCTGTTGAGGGTCTCCCATTCGTACACCGTGTCATACTCGGGCTTATCGTCGGGGCTGTCGGGCTTTTTCACCGAGTGGGGCAGGAGCATCTTGATGGGGAAGCGGATATAGTCAGAGTATTTTTTCACCAGAGACTTGATGGTCCAATCCTCCAAATACCGGCTGAACTCGCCCGGCTCCTCACCATCGGGCTTGATGTGCATGATGATGTCCGTGCCCACAGCGTCCCGCTCCGCCTCGGTAACGGTGTAGCCCTCCGCGCCGGAGGACTCCCATTTCCAGGCCTGGGTCTCGCCGTACTTCCGGGTCACCACGGTGATGTGGTCGGCCACCATGAAGGCCGAGTAAAAGCCCACGCCGAACTGGCCGATGATGTCAGTATCTCCGGCGGCCTCTTCCCCCTGCTCCTGGCGGAACTTAAAGCTGCCGCTGGAGGCGATGACACCCAGGTTGTTCTCCAGCTCATCCGCGCTCATACCGATGCCGTTGTCGCTGACGGTGAGGGTACGGGCGCCCTTGTCGATGGAAATGGTAATGGCAAAGTCACCCCGGTTCAGCCCTACTTTGTCGTCTGTCAGGGACAGATAGCAGAGCTTGTCAATGGCGTCTGAGGCGTTGGAAATGATCTCCCGCAGGAAGATCTCCTTATGGGTGTAGATGGAGTTCACCATCAGGTCCAGCAGCCGCTTGGACTCGGCCTTGAATTGCTTTTTGCGCATATATAACGCTCCCTTCGTGTAAAAAAAGATGCCCACGCATCCCAATTGACCATTATTGACCATATTGTAGCGCACCGGGCGGCAAATGTAAATCCCCGCCGTGTAAACAATCTTTTAACTTATTTACAAAATCCGGCGGCGGTGCTACAATGGCACCATGCAAAACCCCATGGCATTGTGCCCGTAGCAATCCGTATTTTTTCTTTCAAATTCATCGCACACTAAGGAGACAAATATGAGCTTATTCAGTAAATTCAAAAGAGAAAAAGCTTCTGTCGATTGGTCACGGGCCCATGCGGCAGAGCCGAAGCTTTATAGCGGGCCCGACGGTGTGCCCTTCGGCGCCATCGCTTTGACCGAGGGCACAGAAACCATCCTGCTCACAGCCCCACAAACGAAATACGCCGTGGACGGGAAGCCGGTATCCCGGTGGCGCATGGTGCTTATCAGCACCACGAAGGACGCGGTCCTGGGGGACTGTGAGTATTCCCTGGCGCTGAAAAAGCTGGCGCCATACATTTTGGACGCTAAGGATGACAGTGTCCTCGTCAAGGGGCTATCCCTGTCCCAGCTTGAATCTATCCCGGAGTAAGATCCGGCTGAACTATTTATGAAGTAAGGAGACCATTATGCTGACTATAAAAGACCTGTTTGACCTGGATCACACCATCGCCAAGGACTATCTTGCCCAATTCACCTACCCTTGGGAGGCCCTGGCGGGCATAAAGGACTTCATCCTCTCCGTAGGCCCCACTCTGGAGGGCTACGACGAGGTTTCCCCCCAGGTTTGGGTGCATAAAACCGCCACCGTGGCCCCCACTGCCTACCTGGGCAGCCCCTGTATCATCGGCCCGGAGACGGAGGTGCGCCACTGCGCCTTCATCCGGGGCAGCGCCCTGGTGGGTGCCGGCTGCGTGGTGGGCAACTCCGTGGAGCTGAAAAACGTCATCCTCTTTGACGGCGTGCAGACCCCCCACTATAACTACGTGGGCGATTCCATCCTGGGCTATAAGTCTCACATGGGCGCCGGCTCCATTACCTCCAACGTGAAAAGCGACAAGCTGCCGGTGGTGGTCCGCTGCGGTCAGGAGCGCATGGACACCGGCCGCAAAAAGGTAGGCGCCATGCTGGGCGACTTTGTGGAGGTGGGCTGCAACAGCGTCCTGAACCCCGGCACCGTTATCGGGCGCCACAGCATCATCTATCCCACCTCCTGCGTCCGGGGTGTGCTGGCCGAAAACAGCATTCACAAAAACGACGGCACGGTTATTACACGGAAGTAAGCATACCTCCCGGGATAAACCCCTCGTACACCCCTACACGCGGTTTCATAACCCATCCGTAGGGCGATCCGCCCTCAGCCCACCGCCCGACAACCGCCACACCATCACGGCGGCGTGAGGGTACGCCGCCCTACGCGCAACAGGAAGCTGCGGTGGGGCGGGACGATGTGGGGAGCAAACTGAGCGCTGCCAGTGGCAGAAGAAGCGAAGTGAGCGAGTAGCCGCGGTCAAAATTGGGGGCGTCCGCCGCAAGGCAGCGCGGAAATTTTGGGCACCGCAACAGGGGCATCGTCCCCTACGGCAATGCAACAAGAGCTGCGGTGAAACGGGGCGTCGAGGACGCCGCCCCCTACACGAAGTATTTATTATGTCAGATTGCAGAGGGCTGTGTTCTTCCCCGCCCTCTGCAATATCATCCCCGCAACATTTTCTCCCCCATTCTTCCCGCAAAAGGGGTTGACAGCGGTATTTTTTTGGCATACTATTAACATATTAAAGGCCTCGCAGAGTTTGCCGCCCGCAGGCGGCAAAAATTGAGATCATTTTTCACCGCGACATGTGCGTGGGGAAAAATACCTCTCAGGCTGCCGGTGTGAAATTTTGGTGCTCCGCTCCAAAATTATGCGCGCAGCAGACCTGGGGCCTTTTGGCAGAAAAAACGAAGTTTTTTCGCCAGTTATAATGTTCCGGTAGGTAAGGCTACCGCAGGGATACGGACTGCTGCCGCGAAGTGGTGGAGACACCATAAGATGGTTTGAACAGGCGATATCGAAACCAAGGTATCATCTAACGCAGTTTCATTGCCCCGCGATGCTAAAGCTTGTTACGGTGGACAATAGCCCGCGTCGCACTCTGTATGGCGCGCACTTTTCCGCAGCGGCCCGCCACACCCGGAGCCCGGCTGCGGCTTTTATTTTTGCAGAAAAGGAGGAGCTAACCATGTTTGACCGCGAAGAAGAAATGGACCGCTATTTGGACGAAATTAAGGACATGCTGCGACGAAAGCAGTACGCCGCCGTCCGGGACCTGCTCCTCCCTCTGGAGCCGCCGGATATCGCCATGCTTTTGGAGGAATCCGGTGAGGAGTTCATGCCCCTGCTGTACCGATTGCTGCCCAAGGAGCTGGCGGCGGAGGTATTCGTGGAGCTGGAGTCCGACAGCCAGGAAATGCTCATCAACGGCTTCTCCAACACGGAGCTGAAGGAGGTGCTGGACGAGCTGTATCTGGACGATGCCGTGGACATTGTGGAGGAGATGCCCGCCAGCGTTGTCATCCGTATTCTGGACAAGGCTACCCCGGAAATGCGCAAGTCCATCAACGAAATGCTGCAGTATCCCGAGGACTCTGCCGGTTCCATTATGAATGTGGAGTACCTGAGCCTGAAAAAGGACATGACCGTGGCGGACGCCTTCAAGCGCATCCGCCGTATCGGCGGCGAGCTGGAGACCATCAACATCCTGTATGTCACCGATCCCACCCGCCATCTGCAGGGCGTGCTGTCCGTCCGGGACCTGCTTCTGGCCGACGAGGATGACCGTATTGAGGACATCATGGACCCCAACGTGGTGTCTGTAATGACTCTGGACGATAAGGAAGACGTGGCCCAGGCTATGGGCAAGTACGACTATCTTGCCATGCCCGTGGTGGACCAGGAGAACCGCCTCATCGGTATCGTCACCGTGGACGATGCTATGGATGTTATTGAAGAAGAGACCACGGAGGACTTTGAAAAGATGGCAGCTATGCTGCCCTCGGACAAGCCGTATCTGAAAACCTCCATTTTCTCCACCTGGAAAGCCCGCATCCCCTGGCTGATGGTGCTGATGCTGTCGGCTACCTTCACGGGGATGATCCTCAATCACTATGAGAGCAAGCTGGCGGCCTGCCTGGTGCTCAACTCCTACATCCCCATGCTCTCGGGTACCGGCGGTAACTCCGGCACCCAGGCAAGCGTGGCGGTGATCCGCGCCCTGAGCCTGGATGAGGTGGACTTTTCCGACCTTTTCCAGGTGCTGTGGAAGGAGCTGCGGGTATCGTTTTTGTGCGGCGTGTGCCTGGCGGCGGCAAATTTTGTGAAGATGCTGCTGGTGGACCGGATGCTCCTGGGAAACGATACCGTAAATTTCACCATCTGCACCGTGGTGTGCCTGACCATTCTGTTCGTGGTCATCTTTGCCAAGTGTGTGGGCTGCTGCCTGCCGCTGCTGGCAGAAAAAGTGGGGCTGGACCCGGCGGTGATGGCCTCCCCCTTTATCAGCACCATTGTGGACGCCACCAGCCTGCTGATCTATTTTGCCCTGGCCTCCGCCCTGATCCCAGCGTTGCACACCATATAGTTTTCTTCAAACCCACCTACACTTCTTATAATGTGTCATTGCGAACCAGTGACCAATGTCACCGGTGTGACAATCCGTAACTCCGGCCCGCATCCACCTATCAAAATTTTCTTCGCATAGTTTTTTTCATACGGCGCAAAATAAGCTCAGGCCTGTGGCCTGAGTTTATTTTTTATGGAGGAAGAAATCTATGCCTAATTGTACCAACGATGGGTGCGCCTGCACCCCCAACTCCGCCATCAAGTGTACCGTCACCAGCTGCGCCCATCACTGCAGTGATGTGAATAACTGCGGCCTGAGCTCCATTCAAATCGGTACCCATGAGAGCCATCCCTCCATGGATCAGTGCACCGATTGTAAGAGCTTCCGCAAGATCTGACGAAAGGCCCCTTCTGCCGAAGGGGCTACATAGGGAGGTGCGGTCATGAACGTCAAGTGGAAATATCGCATAAGCGGGGCGGCAGCGGGGCTGGTAAGCGGCCTGTTCGGCGGAGGCGGCGGCACGGTGCTGGTGCCGCTGCTGACTGCCTGGTGCAAGATGGGCCAGAAACGGGCCATGGCCAGCTGCGTGGCCGTAATTTTGCCCCTGTGTGCCCTGTCCGCCGTTATCTACCTGCTGCGCTCAGGATTGCACCTGCTGACAGCCCTGCCATACCTAATGGGCGGCCTGGCGGGAGGGCTCTTGGGCGGCAAGCTGTTTCGCAGGGTACCCGGGCCTTGGCTGCGGCGGATTTTCGGCGTATTCTTGGTATACGGCGGGGTGCGATACCTGCTGTGAGGGAGTATGTGCTCCCGGCGCTGGCCGGGTTTTTTACGGGAATCCTATCCGCCTGGGGCATCGGCGGCGGGACGCTGCTGCTGTTGGTAATGTCCCTGTTTTTAGGGGTAGATCAGATTACCGCTCAGGGCGTCAACCTGCTGTACTTCCTCCCCACAGCGGCTATGGCTCTGGTGCAGCACCGGAAAAACGGGCTGCTGGATGCGCCGGTCTTGGGCGGCGCTATCCCCTGGGGGCTGCCGGCGGCGGCGCTGGGGGCGCTCTTGGCTACAGCGGCGGATGTGGCGGCACTAAAAAAGCCCTTTGGGGTGTTTCTTTTGGTTGCCGGGCTTTACACTGTTTTCAGCAGAGCACCCAAGGGGAATTAGAGCAGGGGAAAAGGGAGCCGCCGATGGTACGCACAAAGCAGGTGACGCAGCAGCGCTTTTTGGCAGGCAAAAAGGACGGACACGAGGTCCGTCCTTTTCGCTTATAATCATTATACTCTTTGCCTTACATGGTCGCCGTCAGGGTCACATAGCAGTGAATCTCCTGTCCATCCCGGAGGATGGTCAGATCCACAGTATCCCCCACATGGACCGTACGGCGGAAATCCAGCAGCTCCCAATTGTCGCGGATGGGCTGGCCGTCTGCCGCCAGGATTACATCCCCGGGCTCCACGCCGGCCTCCGCCGCGCCCGTATTCTCCTCCACGGAGCGAACCGTCAACCGGCTGCTGCCATCCTCGCCATACACCGTTTCGATGGTAAAGCCGAAGGTCGGGATGCCATGGAATTCTCCATGGGCCAAGATGTCATTGACTACATAGGCCACCTGAGAGGTAGGCAGGGCAAAGCCCAAGCCCTCTACCGTAGCCTCGGCCTGGCTTTCGCTTTGGCTCATTTTCATGGTGACGATGCCGATGACCTGGCCGTAGGCGTTGATGAGCGGGCCGCCGGAGTTGCCGTTATTCACGGCGGCGTTTGTCTGGAGCATGGTCAGCGTCTTGCCATCCAGCTCCATCTCCCGCTCCAGGCCGGAGAGGATGCCGTTGGTAAAGGTCCCCCGGAGATTCAGATTCAGGGGATTGCCGATAACGTACACCGTCTCCCCTACCATACAATAATCGGAGTCGCAAAACTCTGCCGGGGTCAAGCCCTCAGCGTCCACCGCCTTGAGTACAGCAATATCCCGGCCGGGCGCGTAGCCCACCAGCTCCGCCTCATAGGTCCGGCCGGTATCCAGCGCCACAACGCTGCTGCTGGCCTCGGAGACCACATGGGCGTTGGTGACGATGTACCCGTCCGCCGTCAGCAGGACGCCGGTGCCCATAGAGGTGTTGCCCCGGTCATCGGTGGCCAGGACGGTCACGGTGGAGGCGCTCATCTTCTGATAAACCTCCGCCGGGGTCAGCTCCGTGTCTGCCGGGGCCAGCAGCTCCATCTGCTGGCCATCCGCCGTCGGCGCCTTGGGAATATAGCATTCCTCATTGCCGGAAATATCCACAATGCTGCCGGCATTGCCGTCGTCAGGCGTAGATGAATCCCCATCGTCGGTCAGCGACACCACCAAGGTGGTCACACCAACGATGGCCGCCAGCACCGCCGCCAGGATCACAAAAATGATCCAGCCGCGCTTTCTCCCCCGCTGCGGTGCCATCTGCGGCGGCTGGGGCCGCACACCCTGGGGCAGCGGCTGGGGCTGTACATAGCAGCGCACCACCTCGTTCCCCCGCTCCGGCGGCACATACCAGGAGATGACCTCCCGGCCCTCCCCCGATGGCTGCGGCGTGATGTTCTTCTCGTCTGTCATTGCTGCTCCTCCCCGTAATTGCGAGCGCCGTCTGCCATCTGCACGGTAAAGCTGAAGGCCGTTACGCCGTTTTCACTGGTGACGGTGATTTTTTCCTTATGCTGGTTGAGAATGGTCTTTACTACATATAAGCCCAGACCGTAGCCATCCTTATCCACGCTGCGGGATTTATCCGACTTGTGGAACCGCTCGAAAAGCAGGGGGATCTCCTGGGCGGGAATGGTATTGCCGGTGTTGCGCACAGTAACAATGGCTTTCTCCCCCTGACAGGTAAGGCCCAGGTACAGCGTGGACTTATCTGCGGCAAATTTTGTGGCGTTCTCCAGCAGATTATACACCACCTGTGTGATGAGCTCATTGTCCCCTCGGACCATGACAGAATCCTCCGGAATGTCCGCCTCCACATCCAGGCCCCGCTGGTTGATCTTCTGCTCCATGCTCAGCAGGGCGATACGCATACTCTCGCACAGGTCAAAATCCTCCTTATGCATCTCCTGGGATTGGATCTGTGAGATGTCCAGCATCCGCCGCACCAGACGGCTGAGCCGGTGGCTTTCGTCGGAGATAATTTGCAGATATTTGCGCTCGTCCTTTTGGGGGATAGTTCCGTCCAGGATTCCATCGGTATAGCCGGCAATGGACGTCATGGGCGTTTTCAGCTCATGGGAGATATTGGCGATAAAGTCTCGGCGCTGGCGCTCCGTCTCCAGCAGTGAGTCGGCCATCATATTGAACGACCGAGCCAGCTCACCGATCTCATCGGAGCGGCCCTCGTCCTCAATGCGCATGTCAAAGTTCCCGGCGGCATAGGCCCGGGTTCCCTTGAGCATCTCCTTGATAGGCTGAATCTGCCGCATGGACATGAAGGAGCTGGCCACGAAGGCGATGAGCAGCACAATGGCCGAAATCATGAAAAACAATCCCGTGAAGGACCGCCACAGCCGCATGAGCTGGCTGCCGTCGATCATGGCCAAAACCATGCCGGCCACCTGCCCATCCGACGTTTTCACCGGTAAGCCTACGGCAAACTGGCGCAGCTTATATAGGCCCGACAGGGTAGTATATCCCTCGAAGCCATCGGCGCTATTGAGAATCTTATCGGTTATCTCCCCCGGCAGGCGGATGCTCCTGCCGGCCAGGGTGTCATCGGTGGTGAGCAGGGCCTGTCCGTTTTCATCGCAGATGAGGAAGTTCACCTCCGTCATCATGCTGGCCACCCCGGCCATGCGGCTGAGGCCGCTGTTCTGGGCCTCGTCCTCCCCGTTCGCCATAATGTAGTCCGACGTCAGCTGCACGATGAGCTGGGCGCGCATCTTCATCTCATCCCGTTTTTCACCCACCAGGTAGTTATAGCTCAGGGCGTAAAACGACGCACCCAGCAGCAGCAGCGTCAGCAGCACCACGCCTGCGATAAGGCTGAACTGCTGCCAGTAGATGCTGCTGAAGCGAGTTTTGGTTTCCTTCTTCATCACTTCACTTCAAACTTATAGCCAACGCCCCACACGGTCTTCAGGGCCCACTGGTCGGACACGTTCTCCACCTTTTCCCGCAGGCGCTTGATATGCACGTCCACGGTGCGGCTGTCGCCGAAGTAGTCAAAGCCCCACACCTCGTCCAGCAGCTGGTTGCGGGTGTAGACACGATTAGGGGTGGAGGCCAGGTGATACAGCAGCTCCAGCTCCTTGGGGGGCGTGTCCACCTTCTTGCCGTCCACAATGAGCTCATAGCTGTCCAGGTTGATGATAAGCTTGTCAAACACCAGCTTTTTCTTGGTGTCATCGGGAATCTCGCTGCGGCGGAGCACGGCGTTGATGCGGGCCATAAGCTCCTTCATCTCAAAGGGCTTGACAATATAGTCATCCGCCCCCATCTCCAGGCCCGTGATGCGGTCGTTCACCTCGCCCTTGGCGGTGAGCATGATGATGGGCACCTTGCTGGTCTCCCGGATCTTGCGGCACACAGCCCAGCCGTCCATCACAGGCAGCATGATATCCAGCAGCACCAGATCCGGCGCCTGCTTTTCAAACTCCTCGATGGCCTTGCCGCCGTCATAGGCGCTGCGCACCTCAAAGCCCTCCTTTTCCATATACATACGGATCAGATCCGATATGTTACGGTCATCCTCTACCACCAAAATGTTGCGTGCCATGAAGGCTCCTCCTTTGCTTCCGCCGGGGCGGTCTTTTTTTCTATTATACCGGGAAAACGTCCGCTTTCCTAAACATTTTGTGAACATCTGTTTTAATCAATGTATTATAGCACAACTATTTCCAGGTTTCAATAGATACGCCCCGGTAATACCACTGCAGAATCTCCCGCCAGGTCTTGCCCTCCCGGGCCAGGGCATTGGCCCCGTACTGGCTCATGCCTACTCCGTGGCCATAGCCGGTCACATGGAAGGTAATGCCATCGGCCCCGCACTCCACCGTGAAGCAGGCCGAGCGCAGGCCCAGGATGCTGCGCACCTCCGTACCCCGGAAGGACACGCCGCCGATGGTGACGGATTCCACCCGGTTGGAGCTGTTGGTCTGCAGGTCCGTGACCCAGCCCTCCGGAGAGCCCTCCAGCACGGCGGTGGGCTCCGCCGCCAGGATCTTCTCCCGGAATTCCTCCGGGGTGAAGGTGTTCACGCTGTAATAGTTTGGGACACTGTCCCCATTCTCGGGGCTCTCCACACTGACCAGGTAGGGCCGGTCCGACACCCAGGCATCGCTGCTTTTAGCGGTGACTCCCGCCGAGGAGGAGTGAAAGGCCGCCAGAATGGGTTTGCCCTCATAGAGCATGACCTGGCCGTCCGTTTCCTCTACAGATCGTTGTATTTTTCGATCATATTCCTCATAGTTATCGCCCCAGTTGCTTTTTGCCTGCTCCCGGGACACCCAGGCATTGCAGCAGCGGTAGTCCATGCACACGTCGGCATCGGGGTGCGCCGCCTTGCGCCCGCCCAGCATGTGGTAATAAATGAAGGTACGCTCTGCCACCGCCTGGGCCTTTAGGGCCTCGGGCTCAAAGGAGGCGGGCATCTCCCCCCGCACCACCCCGGGCAGATACTCCGCCATGGTCATGGACACGGTCTTTTCCCCGTCATAGACCTGCAGCACCGATCGGCTGTCCATGCTGTCCGCCTGCTCCGTCTGCCGGATAGGTGTATCTGTTTTTTCCGGCTCCGCTGCCCCCGGCCGGGGTGCCAGTATCCACGCACCGCCAAACAGCAAAAGTACCCATAGTATCCCCGCCGTCAAGGCTTGTTTCATCTGTACCATCTCCTTTGGCGTATCTCTATGCGCCGGGAGGAGAAAAAATGTCTGCGGCGCCCCCGACGCCCCGGACCGAATCTGCGCAAACCCTCTCGCTAAGCGTAGAGTGGGGTAAGGGTATCCGACCTACGGGGATTTTTATAGGGAAGCCGTCCGCATCCCCCTGCGTTTCACCCCCACAAAAAACCAAAAGGCAGGGGACCTGCAAACGAAGTCCTCTGCCTTATTTGGTAGGAAGATTAATGAAAAAGTTCTTTTGACAGTACCCAGTATAGCCGCCGGTTATTAAAAAAGTTCAGAACAGATTGTTAAAAAAGTATTAAATCCTCCGCAGCTGCCGAAAAAAATCCGTCAGCACGGCCCGGCACTCCTCCGCCAGCACGCCTCCCACCAGGGCCGGGTGCTGGGGGAAATCCTCCATGAACAGGTTCAGCACACCGCCGCAGGCGCCCATCTCTCGGTCCCGGGCGCCGTAATACACCCGGGGGATCCGGGCATTGAGGATGGCCCCGGCGCACATGGGGCATGGCTCTAAGGTCACATACAGGGTGCAATCGTCCAGCCGCCAGGTGCCCAGGGCTTCATTTGCCTGGCAGATGGCCTCCATCTCCGCATGGGAGCCGGTGTGCTGCTTCTCCTCCCGGCGGTTGCGGCCCCGGCCTATTACCTGCCCATCCCGCACGATGACGCAGCCCACGGGCACCTCGCCGCACTCCGCCGCCTCCCGGGCCAAAGCCAGGGCCTGGCGCATATAGCCTTCGTGATCCATACAGGTTCTCCTTCTTTAAAAAAATTACGCCGCACCGACTAAACCCCTGCATAAATGGCCAAACTGACAGTAAACTGAAACAAAGGCTTGTGCCGGGAGGATCGCTATGAAAAAACAAACTGCCACCACAAATTCCGATACGCGTATGCTGGAGCTGCGGCAAGAGCTGTGGGACACCGCCCGGGAGCTGCGCTATGCCTATGCCCGGTTCAACTTTATCACGGATCCGGGGCTTATTGACGCAGGGATCTATGACATCAACGCCCTGAAATCCCGGTACGACTTCCTGCTGCGCAAGATGAAGGCCCTGCAGGGCCGCCCCCTGGAGCAGCGCAAATCATCCCCGTTGCCGGCGGAGCCCGCCTGCATGCCCGCGGGGAACATGAATGGGGGAAAGTCATGTCTGTCATAGAAAAAATCGCCCTGGGGCTGACGCTGCTATTTTTAGTGGTGGTGTGCCTGCGGCTGTTCGCCGCGCCGCTGAAGCTGGCGCTGAAGGTGGCGTTCAACTCCGCCCTGGGCTTCGGCGCGCTGTGGCTGCTGAATCTCACCACCTCCGTCACGGGGCTATCTCTGGGGCTGAGCTGGTTCAATGCCATCGTCATCGGCATTCTGGGGGTTCCGGGCTTCGGCCTGCTGCTGTTGGTGCAGTGGGTGCTTACATAAAAAATGTATATAACAGTGTCATCCTCCCTTCCCCCAAGGGAGGATTTTTCGTAGGGGACGATGCCCACATCGTCCCGCCCTACCGCGCTACTTGTAACTTCTCCGTAGGGGCCGATGCCCACATCGGCCCGCACGCAGGCACTTCTCGTAATGTATTATTGCGCGGGCGCAAAGCGCCCGTGGCAATCCGCATTCTCTTTTTAACCCTCCGCTTACTTCTCCATCTCCTCCAGATTCCACCCATACAGGGGATAGCGCTGCATGGCGCCGAAGATCTTCTGCCGCAGGTTGGGGTACCGCTGCTCCAGCTGCATAAGCAGCTCCTTCACCTCCTGCCGCCGGGTGGAGCCGTTGGCCGGACAGGGATTCTGTACCACCGGGAGCTTCAGCTTTGCCGCCGCCCGGCGCACCTCGTCCTCGTGGCAGTAGAGCAGGGGCCGGATCTGGGTGATGCCGCTGCGGTCCAGGTACGTCACCGGCTGAAAGCACCCGATACGCCCCTCAAAGAGCAGGTTCATGAGCATGGTCTCCACCGCGTCGTCAAAGTGGTGGCCCAGGGCAATTTTTGAGATGCCCAAATCTTTAAGGGCGGTGTTTAAGCTCCCCCGGCGGAGCTTGGCGCACAGAGAGCAGGGGTTTTTTTCCTTCCGCTCCTCAAAAACGATCTGGTACACCGGTACGGAGATGCGGGTGTAGGGCACCTCCAGGTCCCGGCACAGGTCCGCCACGGCGTCAAAGCTCATACCCGGGGTGCCAGTTTCCAGGGTGATGGCGTGGACGTTAAAAGGCACCGGGTAAAACCGCCGCAGCTGTGCCAGGGCTGCAAGGGTCAGAAGACTATCCTTGCCGCCGGACACGCCCACGGCCACGGTCTCCTCGGGATCGATCATGTGATAGTCCTCCACGCAACGGCGCACCAGGCCCAAAATATGCTGCATAGGGTCATCCCTCCAAAAATGTAAAATGCAATGCGAGAAAACAGAAGATAATCGAAGAAAACAAGAGATAATCGCAGATGTTGTTGCCGTAAATCAATTTCGTGTTGACAAGCAACGGATAAAGTGCTATAAATATTCTTGCGCGTTAAGCGCATTGGTTTCTGTTTTCTCTCTCCCGATTTTACCAAGGGAGCACGAAAAAGTAAAGCAATACATTATTATACTGGAGGAAAAACACCATGTCCACTTTTATGGCAAACAAGGGCAATATCGTCCGCAAGTGGTACGTCGTTGATGCCGCCGGCAAGCCCCTGGGCAAGACCGCCGTCATCGTGGCTGACCTGCTGCGCGGCAAGGGCAAGCCCACCTATACTCCCCACGCTGACTGCGGCGACAACGTCATCGTCATCAACGCCGGCAAGGCCATCCTCACCGGCAACAAAATGGAGCAGAAGTACTATCGCACCCACTCCGGCTGGGTGGGCGGCCTGAAGGAGACCAAGTACCGCATCCTCATGCAGGAAAAGCCCGAGGTAGCCGTCCGTGTGGCCGTGCGCGGCATGATGCCCCGCAACATCGTCACCAAGGACTCCCTGAAGCGTCTTCACATTTATGCCGGTGAGCAGCATGAGCATCAGGCTCAGAAGCCCGAGCTGGTCAAGTAAGGAGGAAAAGAAGAATGTATCAGTCCAAGAATCCCTATAAGTACGGTACTGGCCGTCGTAAGTCCTCCGTGGCCCGCGTCCACCTGTTTGAGAACGGCACCGGCGCCATCACCATCAATGGCCGCGATATCAACGATTATTTCGGCTTGGAGACCCTGAAGATGGTCGTCCGTCAGCCCCTGAACTCCACCGATACCCTGGGCAAGGTGGACATCGTTGCCACCGTCGAGGGCGGCGGCGTGTCCGGCCAGGCCGGCGCTCTGCGCCACGGCATCTCCCGGGCCCTGCTGCAGGTGAACCCCGAGTTCCGTCCCATCCTGAAGAAGGCCGGCTTCCTGACCCGCGATCCTCGCATGAAGGAGCGTAAGAAGTACGGTCTGAAGGCCGCTCGTCGCGCACCTCAGTTCAGCAAGCGCTGATCGGACGCAATTTTACAACCAAAAAGGCTCAAAAACCCCGGAAAATCAAGGTTTTCCGGGGTTTTCTTATATCCGTTTCGTTTGTTCAGCTTTCAAAAAATCTGATGGGATTTGACCCGGTTTGACGCGATTTTTTCATGTTAACGATGGGCTAAATGCCGTTTTTGACCCCGAAACTGTTAACGGATAGGTTAATTTTCGGGTCGCTTAGGCGGTCATCGAAGCGAAATTACCCCTGCATAAAAAATGAATAAAAGCCACGAAAAAATGGTTTCACCGGGTTTGAAACGGTTTGACCAAGCCGAATGAACTTTATCTTTTTTCGCAGGGCAAATGCCGCCGCAGAATTGATAAACGGAACGCAGTCTGCTATGGCTAAGTGTCTGGCATATCTGCTTCTGACGTGCAGGAGATACTGAACCTAAAGCATACCTGGGAGTTCATACTGGATGTAGTGAATTTCAGATTTTTCAAAAAAATTTTTCTGACCGCCTTTCAGGGACAAAAAAAGCCCCTATCACATCACGAGGATGTAATAGGGGCAGAATAGAAAAAGCCCGCTGACCGAAATCAGCGGGCTTAAATCATATGAACTTATCGTATGCTATCGGAACTTGTCTGCAATCGCAGAATTGGGGACGCATTTTTGGCGTAAGCTCGGAGTAAATTGGCGTAAGTTGTGGCGTAAGCACCGACAATTTTAGGTCAATCAATAGAGCTTTGCGCCTGCCGGAATGTGAGGATC
>DPPB01000031.1:112050-145185 GCA_003539495.1 Oscillibacter sp.
TGCACGGCGGAGATGAGCATACCGCAGGAGTCGATGCCCATCATGGGGCGGGGCGGGAGATTGGTGATGGCGATGCAGGTCTTGCCCACCAGCTCTTCCGGCTCATAATACTCGTGAATACCACTCAGAATCACCCGATCTACGCCGGTTCCGTCGTCCAAAACGAACTTTAAGAGCTTTTTGGACTTCTTCACAGCTTCGCATTCCTTGACCTTCACGGCCCGGAAATCACTCCTGGAGAAGGTGTCAAAATTCACCTGATCCTGGAACAGCGGCTCGATCTCCACATTGGAAAAATCGATTTTTTCCTCCACGACCGGAGCTGCCTGAGCAGCCTCCGCAGGAGCCGAAGCTTCCTTGGAAACCTTCTTGTCAGAGTCAAGCGGCTTCATTGTAGGGAACAAAATCACATCCCGAATAGAATCGGTGCCGCAGAGCATCATGCTGCAGCGGTCGATGCCGAAGCCCAGGCCGCCGGTGGGGGGCATGCCGTATTCCAGAGCCAGGACGAAATCCTCGTCCATCATGTCGGCCTCCTCGTCGCCCTGAGCGCGCTTTTCCGCCTGGGCCTTGAAGCGCTGGTATTGGTCAATGGGGTCATTGAGCTCGGAGAAGGCGTTGCCCATCTCGCAGCCGCAGATGAACATCTCATACCGCTCTGTAAGGGCAGGCTGCTGGGGGCTGCGCTTGGCCAGGGGGCTGACCTCCACAGGATACATGGTGATGAAGGTGGGCTGCACCAGAGTCTCCTCCACCTTCTGGTCAAAGGTCTCATAGAGGGCGTTGCCCCAGGTATGCGCCACGCCATCCATATCCACGCCCACGCTCTTAGCCAGCTCCACGCCCCTGTCAGCATCGCCGATACAGGCCATAAAGTCGGCACCGGTGACGTTCTTCACGGCGTCAGCCATGGTGATGCGTCTCCAGGAGGGGGTCAGGTCGATTTCATGACCCAGCCAGGTGACCTGGTAGGTGCCCAAAATCTCCTTGGCGGCGCCGGAGAGGATGCCCTCCAGAATATCCATCATGCCGTCCAGGTTGGTGAACGCCTGATACAGCTCACAAGTGGTGAACTCGGGATTGTGCTTGGTGTCCATGCCCTCGTTGCGGAAGATGCGGCCCACCTCATACACCCGCTCCATACCGCCGACGATAAGCCGCTTCAGGTGCAGCTCTGTGGCGATGCGCATATACATATCAATATCCTGGGCATTGTGGTGGGTGATGAAGGGCCGGGCGTTGGCGCCGCCGGCGATGGGGCTGAGAACGGGAGTCTCCACCTCCATGAAGCCCAGGCCGTCCAAATAGCGGCGCAGATAGGCCACAAACTTGCTGCGGATCTCAAAATTGCGCTTAGACTCGGGGTTCATAATGAGGTCCACATAGCGCTGGCGATAGCGCATTTCCTTATCGGTAAGGCCGTGGAACTTCTCGGGCAGGGGCCGCAGGGATTTACTCAGCAGGGTGATGTGCTTGGCCCGGACACTCATCTCGCCCTTTTCCGTGCGGAACACGGTGCCCTCAACACCGACGATGTCGCCGATGTCGTACTTCTTGAAGCGGTTATATTCGTCCGGGTCCATCTCGTCCCGGCGGGCGTAGAGCTGGATGCGGCCGGACTTATCCTGCAGATCGCAGAAGGAGACCTTGCCCATGCCGCGCTTGGACATGAGGCGGCCGCCTACGGAGACGGTCTGCCCCTCCAGGGCGTCAAAATTATCCTTAATTTCCTGGGCGTGGTGGGTGACATCATACTTGGTAATGGTAAAAGGGTCCATTCCCGCATCCTGCAGGGCCTTGAGTTTGTCACGGCGCACCTTTAGGATCTGCTTGAGATCCTGCTCCTGTTCGTTGATTCGGTTTACTTGCTCTGCCATGGCGGGCATCCTCCTTTTGTGAAAATTATAGTTTATCTCTCGATGGAATCAATGTGATAACGGATCACGCCCCGGGGGGCCTCCACGGCGATCTCCTCCCCGGCGCTCCGACCCATGAGCGCCTTGCCAAAGGGAGAATCCTCGGACACGGCGTGGTTCATCACGTCCGCCTCCTGGGAACCGACGATCTTGTAGACGGGCAGCTTTTTGCCGGTGGAAAGGTTGGTAACCGTGACCTTGCAGCCGATGGAAATTTTATTGGAATCAGCTTCGGACTCATTGACGATCTTGGCGTGGAGCAGAATCTCCTCCAGCTCAGCAATGCGGGAGTAGAGCTTGCCCTGCTCGTTTTTGGCCTCGTCGTACTCGCTGTTTTCACTCAGGTCGCCAAAGCCGCGGGCTTCCTTGATAAGCTCGGCGATCTCGTCGGCCCGGGTGGTTTTGCTGTAGTCCAGCTCCGCTTTCAGCTCGTCATATCGCTCCTGGCTCATTTTGAACTCTTTAACCATGGTTATGCTTCCTTTCGATGATTCGGTGTATCCCCTATTGCAATTCTACACCGATTTTATAATAAGTCATACTGCATTATAGTGAGTTTCCGCCCCGGTGTCAAGCATCGAAATGAATTCTTGCCACCGCCAGCTCCGTTAGGTGCAGCCGATCCTGCCGATACAGAGCCGCCAGCAGCCGCTCCCCCTCGCCGCCGCCGGGAATCTCGCCGCGCAAGGCAGGCGGCAATATGTAGTCGATCTCCTGGCGCATGCAGTTTTCTCCCAGCAGCAGGGCCGATGGGACCCCATCCCGCCGCAGAGTCACCTCCAGCTCCGGCTCCGCCCCGCCGCAGGCCAGGCCGTAGCGTTGCAGCAGCCACTGCTCCAGGGCCCCCTGGCCATATCCCGTATCCAGGTGCAGATACCGTACCCGCTGCACCAGCAGCTGCGCCGCCCAGTACACCGGCAGGCTCGTCCCATCCGCCGTCAGGCGCACGGAGGCATTTTTATCGGACAGGCGCTTTTGCCGGAAGGCCTGCTCCAGCAGGGCCGGCAGCACAGCCCGGCGCAAGGGCGCCGTCTCCACCGGTACAAGGCCCAGGTGTAGACACTCCGGCAGATTGTCCTGCCAGGCCCCCTCCCGCACGCCTGCCTGACGCAGAATCCTCTCCTCCCGGCGCAGAAAAGGCCGCAGCAGCGGCATAGCTTTTCCGGAAATCTCCACCCGGCACAAAGGCATGCCGCACAGCAGCTCCACCCGTTTCCGGATCAGGGGCAGTCCCTGGGGCTTCCAATCGATCCATCCAAGCATGATAATCCCCTCCCGTGGCAGTGTATGAAGGCAGGCGGAGGAATATGCGGGCGGAAAAGTGAAAAGGTATAGCGCACAGGACCCCGTAGGGGGCGGCGTCCTCGACGCCCCGCAGCCCGGGTATTTGGCAGCCGCGCATGTCCTCCCTGCGCGCGCAGTGCAGGAACACTACGGCTGGCCGCAGTGACGGCAAGGGGCAGATTGCAAAAGGGCGGACACCTTCTGTGTCCGCCCTTCGGAAAAGCCTGTTCTGTTTACCAATCGTAGGCAATATAGCCTGGGAGGTAGTTCATAACATCGATGGTCTGTCCGTCCTTATACATAGTGTAATGGATGTGTGCCCCGGTAGAATTGCCGGTGCTGCCGCACCAACCGATGATATCGCCCTGGGAAACCGTCTGCCCTGCGGTCACATTCCAATCGCTCATGTGGCCATACAGGGTGGTGATGCCGTCGCTGTGAGAGATCATCACACTGATGCCGTAGCCCCCATTCCACCCGGCCTGGATCACCGTACCGGAGTTAGCCGCCAGCACCGGAGAGCCGTAGGCTGCGTCAATGTCCGCGCCGTTGTGCCACTCCCAGCCGTGATAGGGGCACCAGCGATTGCCATAGGGGCTGGTGATCACGCGGGTATTATTAGTGGGCCAGATGTAGCCGCCTGTGCTGCCGCTATTATTCCCACCACTGCTGCCGCTGTTATTGTTCTGTTGCTGCTGCTTGCGGATCAGCTCCTGAATGCGGGCCTCGTCCGCCTCCGCCTCATCCAGCAGCGCCTGGTGGCCGGCCTCCGTGTTTTCATACTCCCGAATCAGTGCGTTGGCCTCGTCAATCTGCTGCTGCAGCTTCTTTTGGGAGCTGGACAGCTCCGTCCTTTGCTGGTCCAGGGCTGCTTTGTCCTCGGAAAGCTGTTGGCGGGTCTCCTGAAGGTCGGCTATGACCTGGCGGTCATAGTCCATCACTTCGTTTACAAAATCCATCCGGGCCAGGAGGTCGGTAAAGTCGGTAGCCTTGAAAATCACCGACCAATAGGAAACCGTGCCCCGCTCCTCCTCCTGTCGCACCTGCTTGCAGAACAGCTCGTACTGCTCCTTTTCCTTCTCGGTCAGCTCGGTAATGCGAGCCTCGGTCTCGTCGGCCTGCTGCTGGATGAGGTTTACCTCTGTGCGCAGCATTTCGTTGCGCTGATCCAGCAGGGCCTTTTCCTCAATGGCCTTGCTTTTGTCAGCCTGAACAGCCTCGATCTGCTTTTCCAGCTCTGCCTGGGCGTCCCTGGCCTCCTGAAGCTGATCGTCCAGGCTGCCGGCATACACCGTCGCCGGCCGGGATACGGACAGGATGGACACCAGCATGCACGCGGCGCACAAAAAAGATGCCACTCGTTTGCGAAAAGACATAGGTACCTCCTTTACACCTGTAGGAATTTCCGGATAGCTGTCAGGCTGCCACCCACTCCCACCAGAACACCCGCCAGCAGGAATACACCCGCTACGGGCCACCAGATCTTTGCGAAGCTGACCACCCGCAGCAGCTGCAGGGTGTCAGACCCGGCAATGCCGTTGGCAATGGCGTTATACAGCAGCCACTGCAGGCCAAAGCCGATCACGGCGCCGAACACGCCGATAAGCAGCCCCTCAAATACGAAGGGCCATCGGATAAACCCGTTGGTGGCGCCCACCATCTTCATAATGGCGATTTCGTCCCGCCGGTCAAAGGTGGTGAGCTTGATGGTATTGGAAATGATGAACACGGACACGATCAGCAGAATAACAATGAGAGTCACGCTGATAACGCTGGCCACATTGCGGGCTGTGATAAATCCGGCGGAGATAGCCTCGTCCGCCCGGACCTTGGCAATGCCGTCCACCTGGCGCAGGGCCTCCACGGTTTCGGACAACAGAGCATCGTCCTGCAAATGAATGACAAAGCGGTGGCGGAAGATGCTCGGATCCAGGTTTGCGTAGAGATCGTTTTCATCGTACTGGGCCACATAGCTATCCCGGGCCTGCTCCCGGGACACAAAGGTGGCGTCGGCCACATTGGGCACCGCCTCCACCTTGCTCTGCAGCGCCCGAGCGTCCTCATCAGACAGTGTCTCGTCAATAAACGCCAAAATGGCATTCTCCTTCTGCAGGTTTTTCAGGTTATAATCCGCATTGTAGGCCACCAAGGAGAATGTGCCCATAATGAGCAGACACGCCACGGTGATGCCGATGGCTGCAAAGGACATGAACCCGTGGGAGAACATATTCCGGCTGCCCTCCCGGAAAAAATATCCGAAATTACCCTTCATTTGACCACCTCATACCGTCCCATACCGTCGCCGGCCACCATACCGTCGTTAATGGTGATTACGCGCTTATCAAAGTGGTTCACCAGGCCCTTTTCGTGAGTGACCACCACCACGGTGGTGCCCAGGGCATTGATCCGCTCCAACAGGGTCATGATCTCCAGGGAGCGGGCGGGATCCAGGTTACCGGTAGGCTCATCGGCTACGATAGTGCTGGGATTATTGACCAGCGCCCGGGCAATGGCCACCCGCTGCTGCTCACCGCCGGAGAGCTGATCGGGAAAGCTCCCCTCCTTGCCCTTCAGGCCCACCAGCTCCAGCACATAGGGAATACGGTTTTTAATCTCCCGTGGCCCGGCGCCCACGGCGCACATGGCCAAGCTGAGGTTTTCTCTCACGGTCTTGCCCGTGATAAGCCGGAAATCCTGAAAGATCACGCCGATGGTGCGGCGCATGTAGGGGATCTGCTTATCGGAGATGCGGCCCATGGAAAAGCCGTTGACCATGACCCGCCCGGCGGTAGGTACAATCTCCCCGGTGAGCAGCTTGATAATGGTGGATTTGCCGGACCCGGAGGGGCCCACCAAAAAGACAAAGTCCCCATCCTCTATAGTAAACGAAATACCCTTTAATGCCTCTGTGCCGTTGTCATATACTTTTTTAACATCAATAAGCCGAATCATATATTCCTCGCAATTCTCAGAAACGCGGATGCTATCCGCGGAAAAAGTTACAAAATGGTTACATGCTTCATTATACGGTTTTTTCCCGTATTTTGCAACAGGAAAAATATGAAAAAAGTGTGAACTGTAGGGAAGTTAGTCGAAGCCCGTCAGTCCCACCCCCAAGGAAGCAGCCCCTACGGATGCCCTCCCGGGCAATTGTCCCTATGGCGTGAAAACAGGGAGGCACCGGGCTATGGTGTCTCCCTGACAGGGTCTTTTATGCTTTTTATGCGTCGATCCCGCGGCTGGTGAGGTATTTCTTGACCATTAGAGCAACCTTGAAGGTAATGGCATCATCAAACTCCCGCAGATCCAGCCCTGTGAGCTTTTTGATCTTCTCCAGCCGATACACCAGGGTGTTGCGGTGTACAAAGAGCTTCCGGGCGGTCTCGGACACATTTAGGTTATTTTCAAAGAACTTATAAATGGTGAACAGGGTCTCCTGGTCCAGGGCATCAATGGGGTTCTTCTTAAAAACCTCCTGCAGGAACATCTCGCACAGGGTGGTGGGCAGCTGATAGATCAGCCGACCGATGCCCAGGTTCTCGTAGTTCACAATATAGCGCTCGGTATCGAAAACCTTTCCCACCTCGATGGCTATCTGCGCCTCCTTATAGGACTTGGCCAAATCCCGCAGATGGGTGGCCACGGTGCCCACGCCCACAAACACGGTGCTCTCGCCGTCCACCTTCAGCGCCTCACCGATGGATTGTGCCACCTTGTCCAGGTCGCGTCCATCAGCGTTGTCCGGCAGCTGATGGATCAGCGCCACATCCGACTCGCCCACGCTGAGAACAAAGTCGTTCTGCCGGTCAGGGAACAGGCCCTGGATCACATCCATAGGCACGGATTCCAGCCGCTCATCAATAGGCCGGACGACAAATACACCCCGGCTCACCTCCACCGGCACATGCAGCTCCTTGGCACGCATATAAATATCGCTGATGAGGATATTGTCAGAAATAATATTCTTAATAAAAGAGCCCTTGTCGTGCTTTTCCTCATAGTAGGCCTTGGCAGAGTTCAGGGCCACGCAGGCCATGGAGCACACAGTGCGGCCCACGCTGTCGTCCCCACTGGCAAACACGGCGTAGTCAAAGTGACTACCCCAGCCGGGCAGCGCCTTGAAGGTCTTGCCCTCGATGGCCACACAGTTGCCATCAGCCAGCTCGATAGCCTCCACATACTTAGTCCACTTCTTGCCAATCCCGGTGAGCTCGCTGCAGGCGATGACGCTGCCTTCGGCATCCATAACGCCAATGACCCGATCCGTGGTCTCCTTAAACTGCAGCACTACATTTTGAAAGATCCGTCCCGACATGATATTCCTCCCGGACATCCTTAGATAGGATGAATTTGTGCAATCTGTTTATCCGTTTTCTGTATTATACCGTCAGAATCACGGATTTGCAAGGGGTTTTTTATGAATCTTACAAAAATTGTTGTCATTTTTTTGGCAATCTGCCGCTACAAGCCCCACCGCCTGCTGCAATTTGTCAATTTCTTCCTGGGTAAGATGACGAAATTCCCCCGGCCGCAGGTCCTCCCCCAGGCGCAGCGGCCCCATGGACAGGCGTTTGAGATACACCACCGGTGTGCCGCAGAAGGCCAGCATCCGCTTGGCCTGATGGAACTTTCCCTCCCGCAGGGTCAGCAGTACCTGCCCCTCCCCGCAGATCTTCAGCTCCGCCGGCAGGCAGCGCAGGCCGTCTGCCAGGGTGATCCCCTGCGCCAGCCGGGCCGCGTCCGCCTCCGTAGGAGTGCCCTCTGTGCGAGCGTAGTAGACCTTATCCACATGGCTTTTCGGCGAGAGTAACCGGTGGGTCAAGGCTCCGTCATTGGTCAGCAGCAGCAGGCCCTCCGTGTCCTTGTCCAGCCGTCCCACCGGGGACAGCCCCTGTCTTTTCAGTTCTTGGGGCAGCAGGTCCAGCACGGTCCTCTGCCGGCTGTCCTCCACCGCCGACAGGACCCCCGCCGGCTTGTGCAGCAGCACATAGGTAAACCGCCGGTAGCTCACTGTCTCCCCGTCCACCCGGATGTCCGCCGTCTCCGGGTCGATCTTCTGCTCCGGTGACGCGGCGGGCACGCCGTCCAGCAGCACCCGTCCCCGGCGCACCAGCTCCTTTACCTCCCGCCGGGACCAGCGGCCGGTGCCGCTTAAAGCTTTATCCAATCGTTCCATTTTTCTCTCCCATGCATATTTCTCCCGCCGGGGACATAGGCTTTTGCGAGGTGATACCATGCGCGTGCTCCATCTGTCCCGCCGGCGGCTGCTGCCGGCGCTGCTGCTTGTGCCGGCCGCATTGGCCGCAGTGCTGTTTTTCGTCCTGCGCACATCGTCCCACAGGCCCAACAGTGTCCCCGTGCCCGATAGTGCCGGGTGCGCCGCCTATCTGGAAGGGCTGGGCTGGGAGGTGGCTCCCGATCCCATCGAGACCCTGCAGCTGCGCCTGCCGGAGGATCTGAAGGCCAGCTGCGCCGACTACGTCGCCCTGCAAAAGGCCCAGGGGCTGCCCTTTGCCGACTACGGCGGACAGACCGTATGCCGCTATACCTTCCGCCTGACCAATTATCCCGGGGGGCGCACGGACGCCCAGGCCAACCTCCTCCTGTGCGGCTCTGCCGTTATCGCCGGGGATGTGATGCTCCTGGGTGCGGACGGCGGGCAGTTCTCCTTGGCTTTTCCGAAGTAACACCCCGTTATAGTAGTCGTATCCGGACAGCGCAAGGCCAGACGGGCCACCGAAGGCGCTGGCCCCGATGGATGGAAATAAGACGCACCTGCGGTCGGGGCGATGTAGGCATCGGCCCCTACGAATCTGTTTGTAGGGGGCGGCGTCCTCGACGCCCCGTTACCCAGGTGGCGGGCGGCCGTGAAAGGCAGCCCTACGGAATCAAACTTTCAGTCTTGCGTAGGGGGTGATGCCCACATCACCCCGCCGCGCCGGGTCCATCCAGCATCGCGCCTGTAGAGGCCGGCGTCCCCGGCGGCCCCCTTTGCCGGGTTTCGGTAAATGCAGGGTTGTCCCTGCAGCTATTTTAGGCCTTGAAAAGGGCGGCGCAAGGCGCCGCCCTTTTTTGTTTTAGCTGATTGTGCCGCTTACTCCTTGGGCTCGCCCATGGGTGCGCCGCACTCGGGGCAGAACTTACTGTTGGCGGCCACGCCGCACACGGGGCATACGCGCTCTGCCGGCTCCTCCTCTGCAATGGGCTCCTCCTTCTGGGGCTTGGAGGCCTCCAGCTCGGCAATCTTGGCCTTGGATGCGTTCACCGCCTCCACCACGTCCTTCACCGCCTCGGGGATCTCCTCTGCGTATTCGGACACGAACCACTCGCCGATGGCCTTATAGTTCTTGTCCAGCTCCCGCTGCTCCATCATGATAGCCATGTTGACCTTGGCTGTCTCTGCGGCGGTCTTTGCCTTTTCACTGGCGGTGCCCGCCAAATCCTTTGCCTTATCCACGGCTACGCCGGCGTAAGCCTGTGCCTTCTTACCCAGTTCATCAAAAAATGCCATAGTAAATATCTCCTTTCATATTTTGCAGTTTTGTCTATTATACACAATTTATATTTGCTTTGCAAGGATTTCATAGGGACGGTCCCGAGAGTTTTTGCGGCACTTTAATGCTCGATCCAATCCGCCGCCCGGCTCACCGCCCGCTTCCACAGGCGGTACTCCTCGTCGCACTCGCTCTGGACCCTTTGGGGCAGGAACACCCTGTCACTGCAGCGCAGGGCCTGCAGCTCCTCCAGGCTGCTCCACATACCGCAGGCCAGCCCCGCCAGAGCTGCCGCGCCGAAGGCCGTGGTCTCCACCATGGCGGGCCGGTCCACGGGGATGCGCAGGCTGTCGGCCTGCATCTGCATAAGCAGATCGCTGACGCTGGCGCCGCCGTCCACCCGCAGGCGGGCGATGTCACAACCGGCATCCTGGCGCATGGCCAGCATCAGATCCGTCACCTGGAAGGCTATGCATTCCAGCACCGCCCGGGCAATGTGCGCCCGCCCGGTCCCCCGGGTCAAGCCCAGAATAGTCCCCCGGGCGTACATATCCCAATAGGGAGCACCCAAGCCCGTAAAGGCCGGCACCACCACAACGCCCCCGGAGGAGGGCACCGTGGCCGCCAGGTCGTTGATCTGGGGGGCGGAGTCAATGATCCTCAATTCGTCCCGCAGCCACTGGATGGTGCTGCCACCGTTAAAAACGCTGCCCTCCAGGGCGTAATTCGTCTCGCCGTTTACCTGCCACGCTACCGAAGTCACCAGCCCTGCCCGGCTGCGCACAGGCTCCGCACCCACGTTCATCAGGGTAAAGCAGCCTGTGCCGTAGGTATTTTTGGCCTCTCCGGGGGTGAAGCAGCCCTGGCCGAACAGGGCCGCCTGCTGGTCTCCCGCTGCGCCGCACACCGGTACGCCCGCCACCTTTTCAAAGCCCGGGATACCGGGCTTTACATAGCCATAGGTCTCGCTGTTGGAAACGGGCCGGGGCAGGATGGACATAGGGATGCCCAGCAGAGCGCACAGCTCCTCGTCCCACTGCAGCTTATGTATGTCAAAGAGCATGGTCCGGGAGGCGTTGGAAAAGTCCGTTACATGCTCACCCGTCAGCTTCCAGATGAGATACGTCTCCACCGTGCCGAACAGGATCTCTCCCCGCTGTGCCCGTTCCCGGACGCCGGGCACATGATCCAGTATCCAGCGGACCTTGGTGGCGGAGAAATAGGCGTCCAGCAGCAGGCCGGTGGTGGACTGAATCCGCTCCGTAAGGCCCTGCTTTTTCAGCTCCTCACACAGCTCTGCCGTCCGGCGGCACTGCCAGACGATGGCGTTATACACCGGCTCGCCGGAATTTTTGTCCCACAGCACCGTCGTCTCCCGCTGGTTGGTAACGCCGATGCCCATCACCTGGCCCGGCCGCAGCGGACGCAAGGCGTCTGCCGCCGCCCGGCTCTCCGAGCTCCAAATGTCCCCCGGGTCGTGCTCCACCCAGCCGGTTTGGGGATAGATCTGGGGGAAGTCATACTGCCCCACCGAGGCGATCTGCCCCCGGCGGTCAAACAGAATGGCGCGGGAGCTGGTGGTTCCCTGGTCCAGGGCTAAAATATACTGCTCCATGGGTCTCTCCTCTTTTCTTTTTCGCACCGGCGTGGTATACTACCGGTAAATCAATGGCATCCTCATGGATGCAAGTATACCACGGAAGGAGCGCCGATTCTATGACAAATTGTGAACATTTCCGTTTTCTCTCCTCGGATGGGAAAACGCAGCTCCACGCCTGCCTGTGGATCCCGGATGAGAAAATCAAATTCCGGGCCGTTTTGCAAATCGCCCACGGCGTGGCAGAGCACATTGAGCGCTATGACGATTTTGCCCGGTATCTCAACGAGCAGGGCATCGTGGTGGCGGGCCACGACCATCTGGGCCACGGCCAATCCCTCCCTGAGGGCGGCACGCCGGTATATTTCGGTGAAAAGGACGGCTGGAAGCACGCAGTGGATGACATTCACGGCCTGCACCTGATCCTCTCCAAGCGCTATAAGCGACTGCCCCAGCTCATTATGGGCCACAGCATGGGGTCGTTTCTCACCCGCTCGTACCTTATCCGCTATCCCGGGGAAAAGCAGGCCGCCATCCTCATGGGCACCGGCTGGCAGCCGGGCTATATGCTCACCGGCGGCAATTTGGTAGCCAAGCGCTTCTTCTATAAAAACGGCGGCGCCTCCACCAGCAATTTCATCACCGAGCTGGCCTTTGGCGGCTACAACCGGGCCTTCGCCCCCAACCGCACGGGCTTCGATTGGCTCTCTGCGGACACGGAAAATGTAGACCGCTACATCGCCGATCCCATGTGCGGGGCGGACGCCACCGTGGGCCTGTTCCGGGATATGCTGGGAGGTATCCGTTTCAACCAAAAGAATGTGAATCTGGTGAAGATGGACCCCAATACTCCGGTGTTGTTTATCTCCGGTCAGGATGATCCCGTGGGGGCCATGGGCAAGGGCGTACAGCGCTCCTGTGACGCTTTCCGCTCTGCCGGGGTGAAGGATGTGACGCTGAAGCTCTATCCGGGGCTGCGGCACGAGATTCTCAATGAAAAGGCTATGCAGAATACGGTGTACGGTGACATCCACGATTGGCTGTCGCGCTATGTCTGACCCGGTTTGAAAAATGCAGTCTGACCCGGCGTATCAGGCCCGGTGCAGCTCCCGCCACAGGTTTTTTAGTCCCAGCAGGTCAATGTTATGGCTGCGCCGCAGCAGGCGGACGGCGAAAAAGCTGTCCGCTGTCAGAAGCAGCAGGGCGGCCAGGGTGACCTCCGGCGCTATGGCTGCAGCTATAGGTGCCAGCTTGGGCTGCACATACCGCACCGCCAGGGCCGACAGCACCCCCCAGGCCACACTGAAGGGAAAGCATATCCGGCGATTCAGATCCAAATGGGTGCCGCTGTAATCCCAAAACAGCACCCCCAGGCACTTTTCATACAGGAAATGCACCGCATATTCTACCGCCGTACACAGGATGCCCCCATAAAGGGCCAGCCGCCAGAAGCTCTCCTCTCCCCCGGCCAGGCGCAGCACCGCCGTCATAGCCAGGCCGTACACCGGGCAAAGGGGCAGCAGCAAAAAGCACTTGCGCACCCGATGCCGGGGCCGGGTAATAAAGGCATACGCCTTTTCCAGCCCGTACCCCCCAAGGCTGTAAAAAAAGAAAAACCAAAACCACTGCATATCCGCTCACCTCACCCATCAGTGTTTCACCGAAGCAGGTAGGTTATGCCCATGGAAAAATTTAAACTTGGGAGGTTTAGTTCATGACGCCCTGGGAAGAATTGCAAAATGAATGTAGCCGGTGTCGTGCCTGTGCCCTATCGGCAACCCGGAAAAATGTGGTGTTCGGCGTAGGGAATACGGAGGCGGAGGTCCTGTTCATCGGTGAGGGCCCCGGCGCCAACGAGGACGAGCAGGGCCTGCCCTTTGTGGGGGCCGCCGGAAAGCTGCTGGATGATATGCTGGCCATGATCGGTCTGAAGCGAGAGGCGGTGTACATCACCAACATTGTCAAATGCCGCCCGCCTCAGAACCGGGATCCGCTGAACACGGAGAAGGACGCCTGCATCTGTTATCTGCGCCGCCAGGTAGCCATGATGCGTCCGAAAATCATTGTGTGTTTGGGTCGCATTGCCGCCGCAGAGCTGATAAAGCCCGATTTCAAGATCACCCAGGAGCACGGGCAGTTCTTTGAGAAACGCGGCGTGCAGATGACGGCGCTGTATCACCCCGCCGCCCTGCTCCGGGACAGCAGCAAAAAGCCGGAGACCTTTCTGGATCTCAAGGCTCTGCAGGCCAAGATCCTCCAGGTCTGTCAGCACACCTCCATGGAGTATCTGTAATCAGAGAAGCCTCTGTTTTTCAGGCAATTTCAAAAAAACACATCCGCCAAGCGGATGTGTTTTTTTGAATTAATATGTTTTTAATAGATTCCCTGCCATCAAATGCGCTTCCACTTAGCGCCGCCGGGCACGTCGATGACCTCCACGCCCTGGGCCTTCAGCTCATCACGGATGCGGTCAGCCTCGGCAAAGCTCTTGGCCTTTTTGGCATCCTGACGCCGGCGGATCAGCGCCTCCACATTGGCATCCTCCTCGCCGCTCTCACTGACCACGGTGAAGAGTGCGGGCTGGGCCGCCATCTGGGCCTGCTTTTTGCGCTGGTCAGCTGCCTTTTCCAGCAGCTTCAGGCCCAATACGCTGTCGAAATCCGCCAGCACGGCGCACTTGGTGGCGCCATTGGTCTTGGTCTTGAGCACATCATACAGCACCGTAACGGCCATAGAGGTATTCAGGTCGTTATCCATGGCCTTGGAGAATTTCTCCTTCAGCTCCGCCGCAGCGGCTTCGTCCACGGGGCCGTCGCCCGGGTCCAGAGCCGCGATTTTGGCAATGAGCTTGTTAAAGGCCACGGTGGCGTTATCCAAATTTTCCCAGGAGAACACCAGGCTCTTGCGGTAGTGGCTCTGCAGGCAGAAGAAGCGGTAGGCCAGAGGGTCGTAGCCCTTTTCCTCCAGCAGGGAGACGGTGAGGAACTCGCCCTTTGACTTGCTCATCTTACCGCCCTCGGTATTCAGGTGGGCCACATGGCACCAGTGGGGGCACCAGGGGTGGCCCAGGTAGCTCTCAGATTGGGCGATCTCATTGGTGTGGTGGGGGAAGGCGTTATCCACGCCGCCGCAGTGGAGGTCCAAATATTCGCCATTATACTTCATAGATATGCCGGAGCATTCAATGTGCCAGCCGGGGTAGCCCACACCCCAGGGGGAGTCCCATTTTAGGGCCTGATCCTCGAACTTGGACTTAGTAAACCACAGCACAAAGTCGTTTTTATTGCGCTTGTTGGTGTCCTCCTCCACGCCCTCCCGGACGCCCACGGCCAGGTCCTCCTCATTGTGCTCGTTGAAGATATAGTACCGCTCCAGCTTGGAGGTGTCGAAGTACACATTGCCGCCGGCGAGATACGCGTAGCCGGTGTCCAGAAGCTTGGTGATGATCTTGATATAATCGTCAATGAGGCCGGTGGCGGGCTGGACCACATCCGGGCGCTTGATGTTCAGCTTGCGGCAATCCTCGAAAAAGGCATCGGTGTAGAACTTGGCGATCTCCATGACGGTCTTATGCTCACGCTTGGCGCCCTTGAGCATCTTGTCCTCGCCCTCGTCGGCATCGGAGGTCAGGTGGCCCACATCGGTGATGTTCATGACGCGGTTCACATCATACCCGGCATAGCGCAGGTACTTCTCCAGCACGTCCTCCATGATGTAGCTGCGGAGGTTTCCGATGTGGGCAAAGTGATACACCGTGGGGCCGCAGGTGTACATCTCCACATGGCCGGGGGTGTGGGTCTTGAACTCCTCTTTCTTGTGGGTGGCGGAATTATACAGATACATGGTCAGGTCTCCTTTATGGTTGCAGTTTTATTATATAGACGATTTTGCGGGGGTGACGCCCGCTCAGTCACGGCTGCGCCGTGCCAGCTCTCCTTACGCAGGGGAGCCTTTTTATTGGGGACGGGGGATGTGGATCGCCACAACCAGTGACTTCGGTCACTGGTCTGGCAATGACACATTACAAGTGGTGCGGTGGGGCGGGACGATGTGGGCATCGTCCCCTACGGGATTGTAACAGGAAATGCGGCACAAGCCCGGGCGGGCGGACAGAGGCGTCCGCCCCTACGAGTTGACTCCAACTAAAAACGCCTCCCATGCCCGCAGGCATGAGAGGCGAAAAAATTCGCGGTTCCACTCTCGTTTGTCACTCAATGGGGCCTTTTCCGCAAGGCCGGGCGGAGGGCATCTGCATCCCCCGCGCTCCCGGACGCACTTTCCGCGCCGCTTCACAGGGCGGCTTGCAGCCGGTGACCGCCCCTCTCTCAGAAAAGCTGTGGCACGTACTCTTTCCGATCAACGCGCTATGAAATTACCCTTATCATAGCAGTTTTCCCGGTCCTTGTCAAGGCGCGGCAGAGAGAGGTATCCGGTCAGTTCTCCTTGGGCTTTTTCTTGCGCAGTAGACGGAACAGGGCGATAGAGAAAAACACCACCACCGGGACCAGCATCATCACCCGTGCTGCGGTTGTAATACTTGTATGGTATGTCTCTATGCTGATTTGATTCGCCATGCGGACACAGGCGCCCGTAATAAACATCACCACCAGGAAGCCATAGAAAAAGCACTGAAATAAGTCCAGGTGCTCCCGTTTGGGCTTCCGGCCCGCTTCCCCGCAGATCAGCTCCTCCGCACTGGCCGACAGAGCCGCGCACAGCCGCTGTAATTCCTCCACATCCGGCACGGAGGCCCCCGTCTCCCACTTGGAGATGGTTTGCCGAGTAAGGCCCATCTTTTCCGCCAGCTCCTCCTGGGACAGGCCCGCCTTCTTGCGCGACTTGGATAGATTGTCTCCAAACGTCTTATCGGCCATATTGGATATCTCCCCCTTTACAAATGCATTGTAATCGTGTTGTCAGCCCAAAGCATCCGCCTTTTTGTGTTAAACGGTGTCTTGGGGTAGATAAAGAGTAGCAGTTTTTCCCGTTGCACACCACCGCCGGGGCGTTGCATTTGCGCAATGGAGCGTTGCAGAGGGTATTTTTTCTCAGTTTTCCTTGAACACGTCCCAGTTTTTTGCGAAATATTCCACGCCGGAATATACCGTGGTCACCAGGATGATCCCCTGGCAGACATAGTTCAGCCACTGGGGGATGCCGAAGAGGATCAGGCAGATGCAGATCATGGTGCTGGCGGTCTTGACCTTGCCGGACCACCCGGCTGCGATGACCCGGCCCTTCTCCACGGCCACCAGGCGCATACCACTGACGGCGAACTCCCGCAGCAGCACCACGGCCAGGACCCAGCCGAAAAACTCGCCGTTCTCTACAAAGCAGCACAGGGCCGCCATGACCAGGCACTTGTCCGCCAGGGGATCGGCGAACTTGCCGAAGTCGGACACCTGGTTATAGTGCCGGGCAATGTAGCCGTCCAGCAGGTCCGTCAGGCAGGCCACGGCATAGATGCCCAGGGCTATATACCGGCTCCCGGCGAAGCCCCAGTAGTATATCACCAGGAACACCGGGATGAGAAACACCCGCAGCAGGGTCAATTTGTTGGCTGTGTTCATTTTCATGACCTTATTCCTCCTCTGTCACTTCGCCGGTGAGATCGCCGTCCATAATGCCCGTGATGCGCACGGGCACGAATTGGCCGGGCTGAACATCCCGGTCCGCTGTAAAATAAATCACGCCGTCGATGCCGGGGCTTTCGGCCCAGCTGCGGCCCGCGTAGGCCATGGCCTGGGGGTCAAAACCGTCGCACAGCACCTCCAGGGTGGTGCCCAGGCGGCTTTCGTTGAACTGGTCCATCACCTGACTCTGCAGCTGCATGATAAGCTCCGCCCGGCTCTGGGCCTGTTCGCTATCCACCCGGTTGAGCATTTTGGCCGCCGGGGTCCCCTCCTCCGGGGAATAGGGGAAGGCGCCGGCCCGCTGGATTTTCTCCTCCTGCAAAAAGCCACACAGCTCCTCAAAGGCAGCCTCGTCCTCATAGGGCAGGCCCGTGATGATGCTGGTGCGCAGCACCAGGCCGGGAATACGGCTGCGGAGCTTTTTGAACAGCTGGTGCAGCCCCGCCTTGGTCTCCCGGCGGCGCATGGCCCGGAGGATGTCGTCGTTGCAGTGCTGGATGGGGATGTCCATATAATTGCAAATTTTCGGCTCAGCGGCGATGGTATCTATCAGCTCATCGGTAATGCTGTCGGGGTAGAGGTAGTGCAGGCGGATCCAATGGAAATCCAGCTGGCAAAGCGCCCGCAGCAGCTCCGGCAGCTTCTTCTCTTTATACAGGTCGATGCCGTAGCGGGTGATGTCCTGGGCGATGACGATGCACTCCTTTACGCCGCTGTCAGAGAGGGCCCTGGCCTCGGTGAGGATGTCCTCCATCCGGCGGCTGCGGTACTTGCCCCGCAGGGCCGGGATAATGCAGTAGGCGCAGCGGTTGCTGCACCCCTCGGCAATGCGCAGGTAGGCATAGTGCATGGGGGTGGAAATGACCCGGGGCAGCTCCTCCACTGGGCCGCTGATGTCGGTAAAGCGGCTGAATTTCTGCCCGGCGGCCACCTGCTCCACGGCGGAAACGATGTCGCCGTAGCTGCCGGTGCCCATGATGCCGTCCACCTCCGGCAGCTCCTCTAAAAGCTCCGCCTGATAGCGCTGGCTCAGGCAGCCGGTGACCAGAATCTTGCCCACCCGGCCCGTTGCCTTCAGCTCCGCCACGGAGAGAATGGTCTCAATAGCCTCCAGCTTGGCGCTGTCGATGAAGCCGCAGGTGTTCACCACCACCACATCGCTTCCGGCGCAATCCTCCTGCACCGTCATGCCTGATTGCAGGCACAGGGCCATCATCTGCTCGGTGTTTACACGGTTTTTGTCACATCCCAGGGATATAAATGATACGATCACGGTTTTATCTTCCTTTATTCCTGAATCTCGGATTCCAGCCGGCGAAGGGAGGCCTGGATATCCTGCCACGAAAAGCCCCGCCGCTGCAGGGCGGCGGAGAGCTTGCGAAGAAGCGCCTCGTCCACGGTTTTATTCCGGCACCGGGCGCGGAGATAACGCTCCGCCGCTTCCTCCGCCGGGGGCATTTGAGAAAGAAGCTCCTCCCACAGGTCCCGGGGGATACCCCGGTGGCTCAGCTCCTGGCGGATGCGGCCGGGGCCGTAGCCGGCGGCGCTGTAGTGCCGGACGATAGCCGCGCCGTAGGCCGCCTCGTCCACCGCACCCAGCTCCTCCAGCCAGCGGGCGGTATCCTCTGCCGCCGCCCTGTCGCCGCCCCGGCGGGTAAGATGCTCCACCACCTGCTTTTTTGACAGCATACGGCTGCCGGTAAGCTGGGCACCCCGGGCCTTCATTTGGGAAGCCTGGGCGGACTTTTTCAGCTCCTCCACCGTCTCCTCCGGGAGGTCTGCGCCCGGGCGCAGGTCATGGTGCAGGAGCTCATTTTCGGTTATTTTCAGCAGCTGGCCGCCCTCTAAAAAGACCAGTATCCGGTTCTTTTTATGCTTGGACGGCTCCATGCGCTCAATCCGCATCGTCGAAATCGTCGGCGGACACATCCACAGCCCGTCCGGCAGCCCGGGCGGCCACCTTAGACTGGTTGCTCATGAGCTTGTGGAAATTCTTGCGGATCTCCTGCTCCACGGCGTCGCACTGGTCGGGGTGGTCCACCAGATACTGCTTGGCAGCGTCCCGGCCCTGTCCCATGCGCACCTCGCCCAGGCTGAACCAGGAGCCGCTCTTCTGTATGATGTCCAGCTTCACGCCCAGGTCCAGAATCTCTCCTGTGCGGCTGATACCCTCGCCGTACATGATGTCAAACTCCGCCTCACGGAAGGGAGGCGCCACCTTGTTTTTCACCACCTTGGCCCGGGTGCGGTTGCCAATCATCTCTCCGTTCGCCTTCAGTGTCTCTATCCGGCGCACATCAATGCGCACAGAGGCATAGAACTTCAGCGCCCGGCCGCCGGTGGTAACCTCGGGATTGCCGTACATGACGCCCACCTTCTCGCGCAGCTGATTGATGAAAATCACCACGGTATTGGTCTTGGCGATGACGCCGGTGAGCTTGCGCAGAGCCTGGCTCATGAGCCGGGCGTGGAGGCCCACAAAGCTGTCGCCCATCTCGCCCTCGATCTCCGCCCGGGGCACCAGAGCTGCCACGGAGTCCACCACCACCACGTCGATGGCGCCGGAGCGCACCAGCGCCTCGGTGATTTCCAGGGCCTGCTCGCCGGTGTCCGGCTGGGAAATGAGCATGTCCTCGATCTTCACGCCCAGCGCCCGGGCATAGGTGGGGTCCAGGGCGTGCTCAGCGTCCACAAAGGCCACCTCGCCCCCCTTTTTTTGGGCCTGGGCCAGGATATGCAGGGCCAGGGTAGTCTTACCGGAGGATTCCGGACCGTAGATCTCGATGATGCGCCCCTTGGGAACGCCGCCAATGCCCAGCGCCACATCCAGGGCCAGGGAGCCCGTGGGGATCGCCTCCACATTGGGCTCGGCGTTATCGCCGTAGCGCATGATAGAGCCCTTGCCGTACAGCTTCTCTATTTGCTGCATGGCGGTCTCAATAGCTTTTTTCTTGTCGGAATTGCCCGCCGCCGGGGCGGCCGCCGTGTCTTTCTTTGCTGCCATGATCCAATCCTCCTACGTCATAATTTCATTATAAATACAAGTTTTCGCTTAATTAGCCTCGCAGAGTTCGCGTCCGCAGACGCGAAAACTCCAATCATTTTTCCCCGCGACATGTGCGTGGGGAAAAATACCTCTCAGGCTGCAAGTGTGGAATTTTGAGCCTATGGCTCAAAATTATGCGCGCAGCAGACTGCAAGCCCTTTGGCAGAAAAATCGAAGACTTTTCGCCAGTTATATCTCGTCGTACAGTCGGCCATATACCACCCGGGGTATGCCCGCCGGGTCCGTCGTGATCTCCAGGTCTCCGAAGCCCACGGAGCGCATAAGCCGCAGCACATCGTCCGCCTGGCCGATACCCACCTCAAAAAACAGCATCCCCCCTGTGCGCAGAGCTTCCCGCCACAGGGTGGTGACGGAGCGATAAAAATCCAACCCATCCTCGCCGCCGTCCAGGGCGCCGTGGGGCTCAAAATCCTTTACGGAGACGTCCAGCCCCGGAATATCCCCGGAGGGAATGTAGGGCGGATTGCAGAGAATACAATCATAGGTTCCCAGCTGCCGGGGCGGCGCCTTCCTGGCGTCCACCTGCATGGGCGCCACCCGGTCTGTAAGGCCGTTGCGCCGGATATTCTGCCGGCAGATGCGCAGGGCCCCCTCGGATAGATCGCCCAACGTCACCCGGCAATCCTCTACCTGGCTGGCCACCGCCAGCCCGATGCACCCGGACCCGGCGCACAGGTCCAGCACCCGGCTGCCGGGATTCTGCCGCAGAAACGGCAGAGCACAATCCACCAGGGTCTCCGTGTCCGCCCGGGGAATAAGCACCTGCCGATCAATATCCAGGGGCAGACCATAAAACTCCCACTCCCCGATGAGGTAGGCCACCGGCTCTCCGGCCAGATGCCGCTGCACCAGTGCCCGGGCCTGCTCCTCCACCGGGGGCGGCACATAGAGCTGCCCGTCCCGTTGAAGCTGCTGGCGGGTCTTGCCGGCAGCAAAGCATACCAGCTCCCGGGCCTCCAAGGTAGATGCTTCCACCCCGGCCCGACGCAGCTGCTGTCGAATATCCATATACAAATTGTTATATGTGATGGCCATAATACGATTTGTTGTCACTTTCTGTGGGATTTTGAGAATTTTTGGCTTGCAGAGTCTAAAAAAGCCTCGCAGAGTTTGCGTCCGCAGACGCAAAAAATTGAAATCATTTTTCACCGCGACATGTGCGTGGGGAAAAATACCTCTCAGGCTGCCAGTGTGGAATTTGTTCGCCTGCGGCGAACAAATTATGCGCGCAGCAGACTGCAATCCTTTTGGCGAAAAAACGAAGTTTTTTCGCCAGCAATATTACCACTTATCCTTGCCCTTTTCCTCGGGCAAAACCAATGTCAGCGCCTCAATGGCCACCTCCAGCATGGAGTCGTCGGGCTCAAAGGTGGTAAAATTCTGCAGCCACATCCCCGGCGCAGACAGCGCTCGGGTGAAGGCATTGTCATGGCGGCCCACGAAGCGGTTGAACTCATAGGTCAGGCCCACCACCGGCACCAGCAGCAGCAGGTGCATCCCGATGCGCACCCACAGATTCTGCCACTCCACATAGGTGAAGGCCACGGAGGAGAACAGAATGGACACCACGATCACCACAAACAGAAAGCTGGTGCCGCAGCGAGGGTGATGCCGGGGCTGGATGCGGGCGTTTTCCACCGTCAGCGGCAGCCCCGCCTCATAGCAGAAGATGGTCTTATGCTCCGCGCCGTGATACTGAAACACCCGGTGTACATCCTTCTGCCTGGAGCAGAGGAACAGGTAGCCGATAAAGATCAGTATCTTGATGGCGCCCTCGATAAGATTATGTACCAAAGCGCTCTGCGCGTGGAACAGCCCCGCCACAAACGTGGGCAGCAGCATGAACAGACCCAGGCACAGTGCCAGGGACAGCAGCAGGGAAAATGTGACCAGTATGCCCTGGAACTTCTCCGCCGGGACATGCTTTTCCAGCCACAGGTCGAATTTGGAGGGCTGGGCGGCCTCGTCATCCGGGAAATAATCCGCCGAGAACATCAGCGCCTTGATCCCCTTGACCATGGAATCCAAAAAGGTCACCACGCCCCGGATAATGGGCAAGCCCAGAATGGGGTACTTGTCCCGCACCAGCTTCAGCTCCTCCACCTTGGTCACCAGGCCCTCCGGGGCCCGGACCACAATGGCCTGCTTTTCCGGCCCACGCATTAAGATGCCCTCAATAAGTGCCTGGCCGCCGATGGAGGTACGGAAGGTTTCTTTTTTCTCGCGTTTTGCCATGTGTCAGTAAGTCCTCTCTGCTCCCCCACAGTATAGCACAGCCGCGGAGGAAATGCAACATTTGTTCTATTATATTTATTCTTCTTCATGGGAAATCGGCAGGCGAATGGTGACCACGCAGCCCCCGCCGGGGGCGTTGCCGATGTCGAAGGTACCCTCATGGCGGCGGATGATCTCATCACACACCGCCAGGCCTATGCCGCTGCCTCGCGCCTTGGAGCTGCCTTTGTAGAATTTCTGCTTCACATAGGGCAGCTCCGCCTCCGGGATGCCGGGGCCGTAGTCCCGGACCTGCACCACATACCACTCCCCATCTTGCTCCATGGACACGGTAATGCGTTTGCCGGAGCCGCCATGCTTGGCGGCATTGTCCAGCACATTGCACAGCACCTGCTTCAGCCGCTCCGGGTCACCGGTGATAGGCCGCTCAAACATCTCGCCGGCATTCGAATATTCCAGGTCGATGCCGTCCTGGCGGAAAAGCTCCCGGTAGGTGTAGATGGCGTCCTCCACCTCAGCCTGGAGATCCATCTGCTCCACCCGAAGCGTGAATCGACCATCCTCTATCTTGGAAAACTCCAGCAGCTCCTCCACCATGTTGGTGAGTCTGCGGGACTCCCGGAGAATGATCCGCACACCCCTGTGCAGCTGCCCGATGTCGCCGCTGTCGTCAGCCAGCAGTGTCTCTCCCCAGCCGGTAATGGCCGTGAGGGGGGTACGCAGCTCATGAGACACAGAGGAGATGAACTCTGTCTGCATCTTTTCGCTTTGGCTGATCTGCAGGGACATCTGATTGATATTATCCACCAGCTGGCCCATTTCATCGTCGTATTTATTGGGGATCTGGATGCCGTAGCTGCCGTCGGAAATTCGCTTGGCAGCCTCCGTCACCTCCGCCACAGGGAGAGCGATCCTTCGCATGAAGGTCAAATTCACCGCCAGCACCACGCCGCTGATAACCACGGCGATGCCCATGAATGCCAGGGTCAGCAGGGCTACCTGCTTATCCAGCTCTCTTGTGGCCGTAACCAGGCGCAGTACCCCCACCACGCTGCCGTCAAATACCAGTGGTGCCGACACCGCCAGGATGTTCTCCCCGGTAAGAGGATCCTTGCCGGAAAAGCTCTCCATCCTCCCGCCGTCCAGCGCCCGGCGGACCTCCGTGGTTTCCGGCGTCAGGCCAATGGTCTGGCCCCGGCTGGAAATGTCGATGCGCCCGTTTTTATCCAGAAACTGCAGCTCAATGGTGTCTGCGTCCTCAAAATCCTTGGCGTAGAGCACTGCGTTGCGGTAATACTCGTTGTAGCTGACCATGACATAGGTGTTGAAATAGCTCACGCCGGAGCGGGCCTTACTCTCCAAGGCGGAGCGGGCGTTGCTGTAAAAATTGGTCACCAGGATCACCGAGGTCAGCGCAGCAATGAGCAGCAAAATGACAATAACGGGCAGAACACTCCCCATGATCCATCGCCGGCGCATACCAACCACCCGGCGTTTCCGTTTTGGGGCAGACCTGCTTGCCTCCTCCGCCTTGTCCAGCATTATGCTTCCCACTTATATCCGTACCCCCAAACCGTAGTGATGTAAGTGGGATTGGTGGCGTTGTCCTCGATCTTCAGCCGCAGGCGGCGGATGTTCACATCCACGATCTTCAGCTCGCCGAAATAGTCCCTCCCCCACACAAGGTCCAATATCTCCTCCCGGGACAGAGCCTTGCCCGGGTTCTCCATAAACATCTTCATGATGGCGTACTCCATCTGGGTAAGCTTGATGCGCCGGCCATTTTTCTCCAGGGTACGGTTGCGGGTGTTGAGCAGGAAGGGCGGCTGGTCGATCTGGTCGGCCACCTCGTCCGCCACACCGCTGCGGCGCATGAGGGCATCTACCCGGGCGGTAAGCTCCGCCGGGGAGAAGGGCTTGGTTACATAGTCATCCGCCCCGGTCATAAGGCCCGTGACCTTATCCATCTCCTGGGACCGGGCCGTAAGCATAATGATACCGATGCGCAAATTGGTGGCCCGAATGCGGCGGCAGACCTCAAAGCCGTCGATGCCCGGCAGCATGATGTCCAGCAGCGCCACCCGGGTGTCGGGGTTTTCCTGGAGCTTTTCCAGCGCCTCCTCGCCGCTCTCGGCCTCGATAACGTCGTAGCCGGCCCTGCGCAGATTAATAACGATAAAGCTGCGGATGCTGCTCTCGTCCTCTAATACCAATACCTTTTTCATGGTTGTCTCCCCTCTCTCAGTTCCTGGCATTCCACGCCGTGGAAATCAGATTGAAATGGCTGCTGACCCAGCCGCTGCTGATGCCCAGCTCACCGCCGTCTTCTGTGATGCGCATGGCATAGGCCACATTGGCCCGCTGCAGCACCAGTGTCCGGCCGCCTGTTTGGGCATCCCGCTCCCGTTCCTCACCGCTGAGGCTGTACAGGTACAGCACCGGCCTGCCATCCACCTGCAGTGTCACGCAGGTGCCGTTTTCCATGGCGTCCAGACGTGTGCCGCTCATTTTGCCGTGCCAGTCGTCATTGAGCACCAGATACCAGCCATCCGTCAGGTCATGGTAGGTATCCATGACCCAGGCGCTGTTGCCCCGGTCGTCAAACCGGTACCAGGCGAAAAACGCACTTGCCTGCCGGGTATTGCTTTTCTCGGAGTACGGAATTTCGATAATGCCATCATTATTAATGTCCTGCGGCCGGAGCTGGCTGGAGGGATACTGCACCTCCGTAATGCCGGTTTTTCTGTCCGCGCCCGTATTCAGCAGCTGCCCGCCGCGGCAGAGCAGGATATTCGTCATGGCCGTGTTTTCCGCACTCACGGCGGTGACAAAGGCCGCTGTCTTTTGGCTGTCCAGCTTGCCGCACACGATGCTTCCTCTGCTCAGCTCCGCCGGTGTGCAGTGCAGCTGGCAGGTGCCTTCCACGCGCATCTCCCCATCCTGCCACACATAGTGCTCGGCCAGGCAGCCTCCCTCCGCTTCCGACCGGATGAGCAGCAGGTCGAACCACCCGTCGCTGTCCAGGTCGTCCACAACATAGCGCAGGTAGCCGCTCTGCATCAGCATATTGACCTGGTTCGGCACCAGCTCGTATACGGCTACGGTCTGCACCTCCGTGCTGACCCGCCAGCCCACGACCACCTCCAGCCGTCCGTCTCCGTTAAAATCCCGGAAGGACACGGAGTCGATGGAGCTGCCGCCGGATTCTATGGTGCTGTACAGGGAGAAGGTTCCATTTTCCTCCCGGAAAAACAGGATCTTCAGGGGGTTGTCGTCTGCGGTGTGGCGGAAAAAGGCCACCGCCTCCTTCTCCCCGTCACCGTCCATGTCGATCATCTGCAGGGATTGGATATTATTGCCGCTGGAGGGGGTGATGTACTCATAGCCGCTTTCCAAATAGGTGTTGAGTGTGTTGGCCAGGCCCGTGTATTCCACCGGCACCTGGGGCAGGGTGAACAGGTTCTCCGCAGAAGTCTCCAGCGAGCAGCCGCAAAGTCCCAGTGCCAGCGCCAAATAGGCCAGCACGATCAGTATTTTCCTCGCAGAACGTTTCACGGCACTCCCTCCCCGGTTCCGATTTTTATTCAGAATATACTATACCACATTTCTCTCTCCTTGGGTAGTCCCAGTTTTGCATTTTCTCCGGTACAAAATAGGGCATGGCGCAAAATTTCCTCTTGAAATGCGGCGGAAAGTACGCTATAATAAGCAAGCACCTGCCGGTGTGTTGGAATTGGTAGACGAAGTGGACTCAAAATCCACCGCTGGCGACAGCGTACCGGTTCGAGTCCGGTCACCGGCACCATATCGAGTGGTCATAAGGGAAATCCCTTATGACCACTCGATTTTTTATGTGTGTAAGCGCAGCTCACCGCCCCCAGGGGGCGGAAAGCCGTCCCTTGCACTTGGGATAAAAATAGTATATGATAAGCTGGAAGGCAGGTCGAGCCTGCCTTCCAGCTTTGCTATGATAGGAGGCCCCGCCCATGACGACACAGAGAAAGGCCGACCTGCTGCTGGTGCTGATCACCGGCTTTTGGGGCTGCTCCTACTATCTGTCCGACCTGGCCCTGGGGGAGATGCCGCCCTTTGCCCTGTGTGCCATGCGGTTTTTGCTGGCCTTTGCGCTGCTGGGCATTGCTCTGTTTCCCAAGCTGCGGCATGTAAACCGCAAGACCCTGCTGTGGGCGGTCCCGGCGGGGCTTTCCCTTACCCTCACTTATATCGGTGCCACCGTGGGTCTGCTGTATACCTCCATCTCCAATGCAGGGTTCATCTGCTCCCTGCCGGCGGTGACCACACCCCTTTTGACCTTTTTGCTGTACCGGAAAAAGCCGGAGCGGCGGATGCTGCTGTGCCTGGTTCTTTGCACGGTAGGCCTTGGGCTGCTGACCCTGGGAAACGATTTTCGCCCGGCGCCGGGGGATCTTATCTGCCTGCTGTGCGCCCTGGGCTACGGCATCAACCTCCTGGTGGTGGAGCATGCGGTGCGCCAGCCGGAGGTGGACGCCCTGCAGCTGGGCGTGTTCCAGCAGCTGGTGACAGGTGCGGCCATGCTGGTGCTGTCGCTGCTGTTTGAGACCCCCTGTCTCCCCCGAACCCCCACAGGCTGGGGCAGCGTCCTGTTTCTGTCCGTTTTCTGCACCGGCATCGCCTTCGCCATCACCGCCGTGCAGCAAAAGCACACCTCCGCGGTCCATGTGGGGTTGATTTTCACATTGGAGCCGCTGTTTTCGGCTATTGTGGCCTTCTTCCTCGCCGGGGAGCGGCTGGCGCCCCGGGGCTATGTGGGGGCGGCCCTGATGATGCTGGCCCTGGTGACCATGGAGGCGGGCCTGCCGTTTCTTAAAAAGAAGAAGCCGATGGAGGAATGAGCAGTCAGGAAGGGGAAAATCATAGGATTTGACGCGGCACACACCATCAGCGCCCTGTCGAAGCTGACGCTGCGGCTGCTGCGAAACGCCAACAAAAAGGAGGCTTCCCAGCAAATGGATATGTATTTTTCGGCCAAACGGCAGACCCTTGCGCAGTTTATGGAGGTCTATGACCAGCAGCGGCTTCATGAGATACACGGCGGCTCTACCATCCTATTTGACGCCATGGCCCACCAGTCGCCCCAAGACCGATATGATATTGTTCGGTTTCTCATCGCCCAGGGCGCGAAATTGACGGGCACGAACGGCGAAAACGAAACCCTGTTTCACATCCTGTTCTCGCGCCCGAAGCACAATATGGCGCAGACGGTGGAGCTGACAAAGCTGCTGATTGACGCCGGGGCGGACATAAACCAGCCGGATGCGAAAGGCCGGGTGGCACTCCAGCATCTTATCAGCCACCCCAAGCTGACGGACCGGGACTTGGCCCCGCTGTATGACCTGCTCTTCACCCGGTGCCGCCTGGACCTATCCATAAAAAATGCCTGGGGCTATACCCCCATAGAGCTGGCTCAAAAGCTCCCCTACCGGGCAGAGCTGCTGCGGAAAATGACGGAGTGAGCTAGCGAGGAGAAAAACGCTTATGGACGAAGCAATGCAGCGCTATTTCGCAGAGAAAAATGTGGCCCGGCGCAGCGCCCTGCTCCGGGAGCTGGTATTCGCCTGCCCACCCGAGGGCAAGGAATTTTTTCGCCGGGCTTTTCAAAAAGAGCGGTATCTGGACCTGAAGCTCACCGCCGTCCGGGGCTACGCCTTTTACGCCTCCGAGGACGAAGTGGTGCCCCTGATGGAGAAGCTGCTGGCCCTGCTGCTGAAAAGGCCGGAGCGCACGCCCTACGATTACCAGGAGTATGAGGTCATGCGCTCTCAATACCTGATGCCCTACCTGCTGGAAAAATACAGCTACCCCTGCTTCCGGGCGTTTAACGCGCAGTTGGAAGCACAATACGCCGCCTTGCCGGAGGTATTCAAGCATATATTTACCTGCGACGAGCGGGGCAATATTCAGCAGCTCCGAGACAAAAAGGAAGTCCAGGCCGCCCTGGCAAAATTTTTCGCAGGGGAAGATTAACCCGCCGTCCCGGTCTTGCGCCATACCCCTTGTACCCCTCGTAGGGGCCGATGCCTACATCGGCCCGTTTTGCCGCACCTCTTGTAACCCCCCGTAGGGCGGGGCGCCCTCACCCCGCCGCCCGTAAAATTTTTTCAAATAAATCAATTCCCCTCTTGACAAGGGCCCAAAATGCGATTATAATGCGCTTAATTTCAAACGGCAAACCTGTGAGGAAGAAGAGTAGCACAGCACAGGGCATCCTAAGAGAGCTTCGGGTGGTGAGATCGAAGCGGTGCGCGGCGGTGTGAATGGCCTTCCGAGGGCGGCTTGAACAGGAGCATTCCTAAGTAGGGTCCGACGGGAACCCTCCCGTTATCCGTGGGGTACGCATGATGGTGCGTAAAAGCGAGTGGGCATCGCAAGATGTCAATTTGGGTGGTATCGCAGAAGCAAAGGCTTTTGTCCCATGTGGGGCAGAGGTCTTTTTTGTTTTTAAAATCCAGGCCGCCGGCAACGGTCCCTCCATCCGCCACCCAAAAAACCTATATAAAATTTGGAGGAAACAAAAATGAAAAAGAACATTCTGAAGCGTGCGCTGACCCTGGCCCTGGCCGCCCTGCTGGCCCTGTCCCTCTTCGCCTGCGGCAAAAAAAACAACGACAATTCCACCAGCACCTCCGGCGCCACATCCTACAAGGTTGGCATCTGCAACTATGTGGATGACGCATCCCTGAATCAGATCGTGGACAACATCAAAACCCAGCTGGCTGCCATCGGCCAGGAGAAGGGCGTCACCTTTGAGATCAGCTATGATAACTGCAACGCCGATTCCGCCGTGCTGAACCAGATCATTGCCAACTTCATCGCCGACAAGGTGGACCTGATGATCGGCGTAGCCACCCCCGTGGCCGTGGCCATGCAGGCCGCCACCGAGGGCACCGACATCCCCGTGGTCTTTGCCGCCGTGTCTGACCCCGTCAGCGCCGGCCTGGTGGAGAGCCTGGAGGCTCCCGGCGCCAACATCACCGGCACCTCCGACTATTTAGACACCGACGCCATCCTGGACCTGATCTTCGCCGCCAACCCCGACGCCAAGAACATCGCCCTGCTGTATGACCAGGGCCAGGACTCCTCCACCACCCCCATCAAAAACGCCAAGGCGTACCTGGATAAGAAGGGCGTGTCCTACAAGGAGTATAACGGCACCACCACCGACGAGATCAGCCTGGCCGTCAGCAGCATCGTGGCCGACAAGGCCGACGCCGTGTTCACCCCCACCGACAACACCGTGATGACCGCGGAGCTGGCCATTTACGAAACCCTGGCCAAGGCCGGCATCCCCCACTACACCGGCGCTGACTCCTTCGCCCTGAACGGTGCGTTCCTGGGCTACGGCGTGGACTATGCCAACCTGGGCGTGGAAACCGCCAACATGGTCTCCGGCATTCTCCTGGACGGCAACAAGCCCGCCACCACCCCCGTGCTGACCTTCGACAACGGCACCGCCACCATCAACACCGACATCTGCAAGGAGCTGGGCCTGAACTACGACGACCTGGCCAAGACCTTCGCCCCCCTGTGCACCAAGGTCCAATCCATCGTCACCGCCGAGAGCTTCGGCGATCTGAACAAGTAAAATCCGAAAAATGATCCAACAGGGCGGTGTGCTTGCAGCCCCTCCCCCACGCACCACAAAGTAACATAATATAATGTAGGGTGGGGTGCCCTCACCCCGCCCTACGCATAACATGAAAGCTGGTGCCACCGGGGCGATGTGGGCATCGCCCCCTACGAAATTCTATCGGTAAACAGTCTGTAGGGGCCGATGCCCACATCGGCCCGCACGCAGGCACTTCTTGCAACCATCCGTGGGGGCCGATGCCTACATCGGCTCGTCCCACCGCATTTCTTGCAAAAAACTGTCATTGCGAAGCCAGTGCGCACACTGGCTGTGGCAATCCGCATCCCCCGTTCCCACGCCCCCCCACAAATCCCCATCACTCTTCATCAAAGGAGACCCTCATGAACATTTTATCTCTGGTCCAAACCGCCCTGGAGCTGGGCCTCATCTGCTCGCTGACGGTGCTGGCACTGTTTCTGAGCTACTCCATGCTCAATGTGTGCGACCTGTCCACCGACGGCTGCTTCACTCTGGGTGCCGCCGTAGGTGCTACGGTGGCTATTGCCGGGCATCCCTACCTGGCCATCCTGGCCGCCATGGCCGCCGGGGTCCTCTCCGGCTTCATCACCGCCCTGCTGCAAACGAAAATGGGCATTGACAGCCTCCTGGCGGGCATCATTGTCAACACCGGGCTCTATTCCATCAATATCGCCGTCATGGGCGGCTCCTCCCTGCTGAACATGAACAAAACCGAGACCGTGTTCACCAAGGCCCGGGCTCTGCTGCAGGGCACCGTCCTTTCTGAGCAGTATAAGCTGCTGGTGGCGGTCATCGCCGTTATTGCCGTGGTAGCTTTTTTGGCCCTGTTTCTGCGCACCCGCTTGGGTCTGGCCATCCGCGCCACCGGCGACAATCCCGATATGGTCCGCTCCTCCTCTATCAATCCCACCTTTACCACCATCGTGGGCCTGTGCGTAGCCAACGCCTTCACGGGTCTGTCCGGCTGCCTGCTGGCCCAAAGTCAAAAATCCGTCAGCATTGACATCGGCACCGGCATGGTGACCATTGCCCTGGCCTCCCTGCTCATGGGCCAGGTGCTGCTGGGCAAGGGCAGCATCCTCAAGCGGGCCATCGGCATGGTAGTGGGCGCCTTCACCTTCCGCCTGGTGTATACCATCGCCCTGCGGCTGGATATGCCCGCCTTCATGCTGAAGCTGGTATCCTCGGTGATCGTGGTGCTGGCCATCGCCACCCCCTATTTCAAAAAGCAGCTGCCCATGCTGCGCCGCCGCATGGCTGCGAGAAAGGAGGCCAGCCACTATGCTGAAGATTGAAAATATATCCAAAACCTTCAACCCCGGCACCATCAATGAAAAGGCAGCCCTGCAGGGCCTGAGCCTGCACCTGCTCCCCGGGGATTTCGTCACCATCATCGGCTCCAACGGCGCAGGAAAATCCACTCTCTTTAACGCCATCTGCGGCAGCTTTTTCACCGACAGCGGCAGCATTTATCTGGACGGAAGAAATATCACCTTCCTGCCGGAATATCAGCGCTCCCGCCAAATCGGCCGTCTGTTCCAGGATCCTATGCGCGGCAGCGCACCCCACATGACCATTGAGGAAAACCTCTCTTTGGCGGCGGCCTCCGGCGGCTGGCTCAGCCATGTTACCCGGGCGGAAAAGGCCGCCTTCCGGGAAAAGCTGGCTCAACTGGACATGGGCCTGGAGGATCGGATGAAGCAGCCTGTGGGTCTGCTTTCCGGCGGCCAGCGCCAGGCGCTGACGCTGATGATGGCCACCTTCAAGCCGCCGAAGCTCCTGCTGCTGGACGAGCATACCGCCGCTCTGGACCCCGCCACGGCAGAAAAGGTGCTGGAAATCACCCGTCAGACCGTCTCGGAAAACCATATCACCACTCTCATGGTCACCCACAATATGCACCAGGCCCTGGAGCTTGGCAACCGCACGTTGATGATGGACAGGGGTCATATCATCCTGGATGTTGCCGGAGCGGAACGGGCAGGCATGACCGTGGAGGACCTGCTGGCCAAGTTCAAAAGCGGTGCCGGAAAGGCCCTGGACAATGACCGTATCCTCTTATCGGAATAAGTCAAAATCGAATAAAAAAAGACGCACCGGGGTGCGTCTTTTTTTATATGCTAATTCCGCAAAGGCCTTTCCCTTTACACGTTGAAGCGGAAATAGATCATGTCGCCGTCCTTGACCACATAGTCCTTGCCCTCAGAGCGCAGCAAGCCCTTTTCCTTGGCCGCAGCCACGCTGCCGCCGCAGGCCATCATCTCGTCGAAATTGATAGTCTCTGCCCGAATGAAGCCCCGCTCAATATCGGAGTGGATCTTGCCTGCGGCCTGGGGAGCCTTGGTGCCCTTTTTGATGGTCCAGGCCCGACACTCGTCCTTGCCATAGGTAAGGAAGGAGATGAGCCCCAGCAGGTCATAGGAGCACTGGATCAGCCGATCCAGGCCTGACCTTTCCACTCCCAGCTCCTCCAGGAACATAGCCCGCTCCTCGGGGTCGTCCAGCTCGGCGATGTCCTGCTCCAGCTTGGCGCAGATGGGCAGCACCTGGGCTTGCTCCTTCTCGGCCAAGGCCTTCACATCGTTATAATAGGAATTCGAATCGCAATCGGCAAAGCCGGCCTCGTCCATGTTGGCGGCATAGATAATGGGCTTCAGGCTCAGCAGGTCCGCCGTCTCGATAATGGCGCGGTCATCCTTGTCACAATCGAAGGTGCGGGCGGATTTCCCTCCGTCCAGATGCTCCGCCAGGGCCTTGAACACCTCCGCCTCGTGGAGGAACTTCTTGTCGCCCTTGGCAGCCTTGGCGGCCTTTTCCACCCGGCGATTCACCATCTCCAGGTCGGCCATGATGAGCTCTAAATCGATGGTCTCAATATCCCCCAGGGGGTCCACCGGAACGTTGGTGCCGGCATCGGCCACCACATGCATGATGTTCTCGTCGTCAAAACAGCGGACTACATGGACGATGGCGTCCGTGCGGCGGATGTTCTCCAAAAATTTGTTGCCCAAGCCCGCGCCCTGGCTGGCGCCCTTGACAAGGCCCGCAATGTCCACGAATTCGATGACCGCCGGAGTCTTTTTGTCCGGCTGGTACATCTCAGCCAGCTTGTCCAGCCTTGCATCCGGCACCGCCACCACGCCCACATTGGGCTCGATGGTGCAGAAGGGGTAGTTAGCGCTCTCTGCCCCGGCATTGGTGATGGCGTTAAACAGGGTGCTCTTGCCCACATTGGGCAGTCCTACGATACCTAATTTCATA
>DPPB01000031.1:145384-221213 GCA_003539495.1 Oscillibacter sp.
CGATACCTAATTTCATAGTTTTCTCTATCTCCTTATTTTTCAAGGGTTTTCGGCACTTGAACGGCGCTTACTGTACCATTACTGTACCATTTTGATTTTGCTGCACTTTTTCAAATTGTAATACGGCTTTTAACATGGAATCATTATTCTTTGCCTCGTAAACTCTTACCCATTTGGAAACTCCTTTCTCACTATGAGAAAAGGCCCCTATGCATTTTATAATTGTAGCACAAGGGCTTTCTTTTCTCAATAGTGAACTTGCCTTCAAATTGCCATTGTGCGGCTGATGTACTCTTCAAACTCCCGGCGCTTGTCCGGCTTTTTCGTCCCGACGGACAACATGAAGGGGCAGCTGGGCGCTCTCAGCATGCTGCCGATCTTGTTGATGCCGATGTAATTCTCCATGTAAAAGCTCCTTTCCCGGGTTCATCAGCCGAGAAGTTGAGCCGCCGTTTTCAGATTGTCGGCAGCGGTGCTTTTGCGGAAGCTGTCACCGCCAAACATGATGGGGACGCAGACCTCCAAGATGCAGTCAAAAAACGCCGGAATTGGCCACCATGCGCGTACCCACTGAGGGCCAAATCCATGTCATGATCGACATAGGAATCAAACAGTTCCGGTCTATGGGAAAGTAAAATCGTAAAACCGGGATCGTCCGCGGTAAGCTCCGAAAGCTTCTGAGCGATCGCCGCAGCATCACCCGTCAAATAGCCCGCGCTAAAGCTGGGATCGTCGACGCCTGTAACGGTAATGCTTTCCCGGAAAGCACCTGGAGGCGGCTCCGGGCAACGCCTTCATTGCCGGCTTACCTCAGGTCTGTCGGAGCCTGCAAATAATTTTGCGCATAAATCCTGACGGGGCCTCCTGAAAGCCGTCATCGGAACTATAGCAAAAAGAAAAGCGGCAGGCTTCTTATGAAGCTAAGCCTGCCGCTTCACATTATCCTGCACTCTGTTATTCGGCAGAGTGCTTTTTCTTTTTGCTGACAACAGCTGTGCCGATAACTGCCCCGCCGCTGGCAAGCAGCAATGCGATCCACAGCATGAAGCTGCTGTTGTCGCCGGTCGGGGGAGACTTCGGCAGCTTCGCCGTTACGGTGTCGGCCTTTTTGATTTCCTTGGTGCCGTCTTTGTCACTGTAATACTGATCACAGCCTTCGCAGTACCAATACTCGATATTGCCCTCGGCATCCTCGGTCGCCGCCTTTGCGGGGATATACTTTAAGTCGGTGTGATTCTTCGGGTCAAGCTCGCCGTAAGCCTTGCCGCAGACCTCGCAAACCGCCTTGTCCTTGCAAGTCGCCTTGCCGCCGGAGCAGTCTTTGGTTTCAGAGCCAGTGCAGCCGCCCACCGTGCATTTGCGGGTGTGCGTGCCGTCGCCGTTTGATACCCATTCGCCGAAGGTATGCCCGTCGTTGACCGTCACGGTCATCTCGGCGGTGTTGCCCGCCTTATCTGTAACAATAATCTTCTGACCGCCGTCTGCGGGAGCGAGGGTAAAGCTGTTGTTTTCGTCAAGCTCGACCGCCGTGCCGTTTACGGTGACGGTATCCACATACTTTTCGTCAACGGTGACCGTCTGCGCCTCGCAGTAGGTCTTGCCGTTTTCTATGCCGCCGATGACCGGCTGAACATTGTCAAGCGTTACGCGGTCGGAACGGAGGTATGTTATGTTCAGGCTCTCATCAACGAGCATTGCATAAACAATATATTCTCCGTTGGGGTCTATGCGGAACGGCTCCTCATACCCGCCGAATACGAGGGATTTCAGCTCAGCCTCGGAGAGCTCCCGATCGGTCACCAGATAAGAGACAAACACGGTTCCGCTGTTGTCGGCGGCGTTTATCGTCACCGTCTGCGTTTCCTTAAAGAACAGACCGAAGGTGAGCGTGTTTAAGAATTCGTGCCATTTATCGGTGCCTATGATAATTTCGCCCGTGGGCTTTTCAATGTCTTTCCATTTCGCTTTAAGCGTTATATTCTCGGCAGGCATGGTTGTGGGAATTTCCCTGTCCCAACCGATAAAGGTGTAGCCCTCTCTTGTCGGGTCGGCAGGGGAGACAATCGCCGTGCCGTAGTCCTGCGTAATGGGTGCGATTTCGCTGCCGCCTGCGGTATCAAAAGTGATTGTGTATTGATTCGTGTTCCAAACGGGATAGAGTGTCAGCGTCTCGTTTTTGGTATAAATATCATCAAGACCGTACACCTTTTCGCCGCCGTCCACGGTCGCCCAGCCTACTTGCGTGTGCCCCGTGCGTGTGAACAAAGCGCCTCGCAGCGTGAGAGCATCGTTATAGAACTTAATATCCGTTACCGCATTGCCCGAGCCGTTTTCTCCGGGCTGATAGGTAACATCCCAAGCGTTTGTGAAGCGCACATAGGCCTTGCCCGAAAGCTGACGGAAGATGGCGTCAAACTGCTCTCTGAGTGCGTTGCTCAGCGCGGAAATCTCTTCATATGTCAGCGTGCTGTCCTCCGCCAGATAGCGCTGATACACTTCCTGCATTTCAGCGGAAAGCTGTGGCACGGCAGCCTCTGCGGCATCCTGCGCCGAAGAGCCCGTGAACAGCCGCACACCGTCGCCCATTTGCAGATCGCCGAGAGCTTGATTCCGCAGCGTAATGGCCTGCGTATCGCCCGTTACGGTAAGCGAGCCGCTGTCTATAGAAAGATAGTACGCTGTCAACCCGTCCGTCATGGTGACGCTGCTGCCGCCGTATTGAGTGTATTGGAAAACCGAAAGATTGTTATTCAGCGTCAGCGAGCCGTTGCCGAGAACGGAAAGGGTGTTATTGCTCTCGATAATTCCGTTCAGGCTTCCGACGGTATTCTTTCCGTCCAGCGTGACAAAGAGCGGACTTTGATCTCCGATATACTCTTCGCTCAGCCTCACAGAGGTCAGGTCGGCATTCTTGAGTTTCAGATTCGGGAAAACACAGCCGTACTTTTCAAGCCTGCCGGTCGAATAAATTCCCAAAATATCATTGCCTGTCAGCTTCCCTAATTCCCCAAGCTCAGCAAGGGTCTTGCCCTTAGGCAGAACAAAGGACGCAGTTCCGTCGCCGAAAATATCGGTATAATTGTCCGGTGTGACCTCGACCTCGCCGTCGCCGCGATCCAAAAACAGACCGAAGCCGCCCCATAAAGCGGTAAGTGCCGAAACATCTGCGGGAACGGTATCGCCGGGCTTATAGAAGTTTAGGTTTTCGTCTACCCACCACAGCTGTGCATCTGCCGAAATGCCGTCCGGGCGGGGCAGTCCCTCGGCAGAGGGCGCAGTGAAGCTCTCGCCGTTTTTCACGATAATGTTGATCCATTTCTGCTGTTCGCCGGGCATAAATTCACCCGTTAGCAGCTCTACTATTTTCAGGCTGTCGGCGGCAAGATCTGTCGGCAGCTCAAGGACGGGACGGAATCCAATGTCCCGCACCGGAAGGGTTGGCCTTGCCCAAAATGTAGCCTGTGCAGCGAAGTGTCCACCACGAGATAGATACATTCCCTCGACATTCCCAGTACCTATATCCTGGCCGAAAGAGCGCATTTTATACCAGTTTTTGATATAATCGGCTGACTTCTGATAGATCGTATCCCATTCATTGTCAATTGGTGCAAGACCAGAGCCTTCTCCTTCATTACGGTGATGGTCTCCAACAGATGGGGCGCGGAGCGTATAGTTCACGTTACTCGCTGTATAGGTCTGGCCATAAATCAGGTTCATTTCTGCCAACGTCTCCCGCTGCAAAGAACATTTCACGTTATAGTCCGCAATAAAAAGGCTGTGCTCGTAGGGCTGCTTGGCGGTATCGGTTTCATTTTCCATCGAATAGGTATTCACCGTGCCCACATAAGTAAAAGGCACATAATGCAGCGTTTTGTCCGGCAGATTGCTGTTTGCCGTTCCGGGAATATCCATTGCCGAAAGGTCAAAATAGTATCTGCCGCCGGGGGTGAGGGTAAACTGCTCGTCGATCTCGTCCGTCAGCTTCACTTCCCGAAGTGCGCCGGCATAGTCGGTCTTATGATCGCCGTTAAACTGCTCGTTGAACACGCAGAGCGTCTTGCCGGTCATGTCTATGCCGGTCAGGTCAATCGCTGCCCTGCCGCGTGTACCGTTTGTCGTGCCGTCCAGCTGCACAACGCGTGTATAGCGGGAAATGCTCCCGTCCGCATCCTTAATAACGGCAGATATATATTCATTATCGCCCACTTTTGCGTTCTTGTATTCGACCTCCAGCACACTACCGTTGACCAGCACCGTCTTTGCCGTAAAATCGTCGCGGTCGCTGTCATGCAAGGTCAGCTTCCATTCATCTCCGGCGTATTCGGCGATCGGGGTCGTTAAATCTGCAACTTTTCCGTGCTCGGCAGCAGATATAAAGAGAACGGAGGACAGATCCATCTCCATGGCAGGCCGCACGGCAGCATCGTAGTCCACGTTGAGGGCGCTGCCGCTTCTGCCATCGGGATGAATCGCCCACGATCCGTAGCCGTAAACCTCATTGGAAGAACGCGTCCACCACTTTGCAGCGTACTTGCACGAATTTCTGTACAAATAAATACTATCCTCTTGCGAGAAGGCCCAGAGCTTCTGCGCTTTGACCTCCTGCCCGGTGATTCCCTCGGTGATGTCCTTGGGGCGGATGACCGCCTGCTCCTTTTCGGGGATCGCCTCGGCCAGGGAAACCATTTTCTGCTGCAAGGTGCTTCCCGCATACTCATTGGGCTTTCTCCATTGCGACATATCGGACGGGTTGTTGGCATAATAACCGTTGTCCTCGCTGTAGCGTCTTGCATTTTCAAACGGCACGGCGCTCCCCGTGCGGAACGGGACATCTCCGAAATCATTGTTTACCGCAAGCAGGGTAATGATGGGCGCATTATTGCTTTTGTCGGTCTTTTGGCCGATCACCCACCATTCATGCCCCGCAAAGGACAGCCTGCTTTTGTCGATCTTTAATATGCTTTGGGCGCTCGTACCGGGCAGAATGGCTTTTGCACCGCCTGCGGCAAAAACCGTTATCGGCACAAGGCATAGCACCATACAAAGGGTAAGTAGGATACTGAGTATTCGTTTCTTCATTTCTTGCTACCTCCGTTTTCGTGTATGTCGGCTCAGTCAAGAGCGGTTATTGTAATGGTGCCGCTGAACTCCACAAGAAGTGTATTGTATTCCGATTGCTCAAATAAAAATTTCAATGTTATATCTCGGGCTGATGCGTCATACATTCTGTTGAAGTTAAAGGAATGATAGTCGTGAGTGTACGGAAGCCTTGCACTCGTTCCATCTCGTTTTATGCGTGTGATCTTCCTGCAAAAATCCGCATCCTCACTGCTGTCTGTCATTTGGATGCAATAATAACCGGTGTTGCCGGAAGCATTCGAGCTGACTCCGAGAGAGCCGCTTATGACGATATTGTATATATGCCCCTTTTTCAGCGTAATTTCATTTCCGGAAGCTGAAATCAAGCCGCCTCTGTTTATTTTTTCATTAAATTCAATTCTTGCAGGATGGTTTTGAAGAGTAGCCACCCCTGTTGACGCTTTTGCATAAAAATACCCGGAGCTTCCGCCGTTCTGACCGGCATCGCCCTTGTCGCCTTTATCTCCTTTATCGCCCTTGTCGCCTTTTTCGCCGGGGTCACCTTTGTCGCCCTTGTCTCCCTTTTCGCCGTCTGTGCCGTCAATTCCCGCAGCCTTTACCCCGGTGTCGATTTCTCCGATCCACCAGTTGCCGTTCTCGCCGATGAAGGGGGTGTTTCCGTCCGCACCGTCCCTACCGTCTTGCCCGTTTATGCCGTTTGTTCCGTCCTTACCGGCGGCGCCGTCCTTGCCATCCGCACCTTTTAATGCGGTAAGGTCGTAAAGATTCAGCCAGATTTCGTCGCCGGTGTAGCGCCACTGCAGGGTGTTTTCATTTACGCGGAACTCCGGTGTTTTCCCGTTTGCTCCGTCTGCGCCTTTCTGCCCGGTAGGACCTGTAATATCGGCTATCGCCACAAGATTCTGCCACTCGCCGCCCTCGTAACGCCACTGTATGTGGGTTTCGGCTCGCTGCACCTCTATGTTTTTGGCGTTCATGCCGTCTTTTCCGTTTATACCGTCTTTGCCGTCGGCTCCGTCAATTCCATCCTTGCCGTTTTTTCCATCGGCTCCGTCTTTTCCGTCAACGCCGTCTTTTCCGTTTGTGCCGTTTATTCCGTTCTTACCGTCGGTGCCATTCTCGCCGTTGACTCCGTCCTTGCCGTCTTTGCCGTTGGCTCCATCCTTGCCGTTTTCTCCGGCAGCGCCCCGCAGCTCGGAAAGCGCCACCAGGTCGCGCCAATCGGCTTCGTCGCTGTATTTCCACTGGATCGCCGTGCCGCTATTCCGCACCTCCGGCAGTGCAGCGTCGGTTTTTGCCGCCTTGCTCCATCCTGCGGCAAGCACGATGCAAAGCGCCAAAAGAGCTCCGCAAAGTGCCAAAAGTGTACCTGTGAGTAGTTTCCTTTCTGTTTTCATCTTCTTCCCTCCGTTCGGAATTATTACGGCGGAGTTTTGCACCGACGCCCACGCCGTGAACAGGCGGCGGCCGACCGACTTATGCTTGGTTTTCCTTGTACTTATCCGCATACAGGGCGACCCCCTGCTTTAAGACCTCCATTTTCTCTGGTTGTGCGGTTGCTCTGTTGTTTTCATATAGATCACGCCTCCAAGACAAACCGACCGTTCGTTTACGATTAGTATACTATAGAATTGTGATCCTTTCAAGTGCAACTTGCGAAAAGCTGCGAAAAAGGCGGGACAGATAGCCAGCGGTAGAAAATTTTATAAATTTCTGCTATAATACCGTCAAAAGAGCCTGATTGGGGACAATGTTATTTTGCGTTGCTTTCTGCTATCCTGATTGGCGGAAGGATTAAAAAGGGAAAATGGTAACGCTCCGCTTCCAAAGCCGAGCAACTCTCCAAGCACCTGTTTTCGATACTGAAAGCAGGTGCTTTTTTGCTTCCCAAGCGGCGGCATTTTCAGAAAACAAGCAAGCCGGGAAATCCGTTTGTCCCCATTCCTGATCCCTGTTTCCTAAGCAAAAAGCAGCCCCTCCGGCTCATGCCGGAGGGGCTGCTCAGCCTCCCTTTGAATTTCCCTCAATCTGCGAACAGCGGGGTGGATAGATAACGGTCGCCGGTATCCGGCAGCAGGGCCACAATGGTCTTGCCCTTGTTCTCCGGCCGCTTTGCCAGCTGGATGGCGGCCCATACGGCTGCGCCGGAGGAAATGCCTACCAGAACGCCCTCCTTCTTGCCAATCAGCTTGCCGGTGGCAAAGGCATCCTCGTTTTCCACAGGAATGATCTCATCATAGACCTTGGTGTCCAGCACATCAGGAACAAACCCTGCGCCGATGCCCTGGATCTTATGGCTGCCGGCCACACCCTTACTCAGCACCGGAGAGGACGCAGGCTCCACGGCCACCACCTTTACATTGGGATTTTGGCTCTTGAGGTATTCGCCAACACCGGTAACCGTACCGCCGGTGCCCACACCTGCCACAAAGATGTCCACCTTGCCGTCGGTATCCTCCCAAATTTCGGGGCCTGTGGTGGCCTTGTGGACAGCGGGATTGGCGGGATTCACAAACTGCCCGGGAATAAAGCTGCCCGGAATTTCCTTGGCCAGCTCATCTGCCTTGGCAATAGCGCCCTTCATGCCCTTGGCACCCTCGGTGAGCACCAGCTCCGCACCGTAGGCCTTCATCAGCTGGCGGCGCTCCACGCTCATGGTCTCGGGCATGACAATGATGATGCGATAGCCACGGGCGGCCGCCACAGAAGCCAGGCCGATGCCTGTATTGCCGGAGGTGGGCTCAATAATGACGGAGCCGTCCTTCAGCAGCCCCTTTTGCTCCGCATCGTCGATCATAGCCTTGGCGATACGGTCCTTCACGCTGCCGGCGGGGTTGAAATACTCCAGCTTGCCCAGGACCTTGGCCTCCAGCCCCTCGGCCTTCTCAATGTGAACCAGCTCCAGCAGCGGGGTCTTGCCGACCAGCTGATCGGCGGATGTATATACCTTACTCATCGTATTTTCCTCCTAAGTAGTTATTGTTTTATTTAGTATTCTGCTCCCGGTTATCTATATGCCTGCTCACTGACAGCGGCAACATCGGTATCTCCATATAAAACTCATTTAATAACCAACCTTTCCTGTTGGTTTATATGGATTATAATGCCGCCTCCCCCATTTGTCAATAGACTTTTCAATTTTTTATTGATTTACCCACTTTCCCGCTGTATAATAGGCTTGTTCTTAAAAGGAGGGCGCAGAAATGCTGATTTCAACCAAAGGCCGGTACGCGCTTCGGGTCATGATCGACCTGGCCGAGCATCAGGCAGACGGTTTTATCCCGCTGAAGGTCATTGCCCAGCGGCAGGAAATATCTGAAAAATATCTGGAGAACATTATAAAGCTCCTGGTAAAAGCAAAGCTGCTGACCGGCGTGCGGGGAAAGGGCGGCGGCTATCAGCTGGCAAAGGCGCCCGAGCAGTACACGGTGGAGAGCATCCTGCGCGTTACGGAGGATTCTATCGCCCCTGTTTCCTGCTTGGATCCCGACGCGGATGCTTGCCCTCACTCCGCCGAATGCCGCACGCTTCCCATGTGGCGGGGCCTGGATAAGCTTATTACGGAATACTTTGAGAATATCACCCTGGCGGATCTGACCCACAGTGACCCCGGCGGGTATGACTATGTGATATAGCGGCTGCCCATGACGCAGCCGCATGGGCCCAAATACACAGCAAAAAAGAAGCAATCCTCGGCATGACCGAACAGCGGTCATGCCGAGGATTGCTTCATCAAAATTTTTACTTAATTATGGGGCAGTAATATCCCCGCCCGGCCGCCGCTCTTGAAAATCGCCGGGCTTTGCTCATTTCCCTTTTCTTCGCTTGGCGAAGGCCTCCTTCTTCCGCTGGGGCATTTTCCCCTTTTGGCCCGGATTCTCCGGCCGCTTGTGGCGGAAGTTGCCGCCCCGGGGCTTTTCCCGCCGGTCAGGCCTTGTCGGCTCCTCCGGCTTCTTGCCAAAGTATTTCTCCCCCTTCTGGGGGCGAATCAGGCACTTTTCCTCATACCCGATCAAATCCGTCCGCTCCGCCTTCTCCAGGGCCTCTATGACCAGGGGCCGCAGATCCTTGCGTCCCCACTGCAGCAGCGCCCGCTGCAGGGCCTTCTCGTGGGGACTCCGGGCTACATAGACCTCCGTCATATCCCGGGGGTCGATGCCCGTGTAGTACATGCAGGTGGAGATGGTCCCCGGCGTGGGGTAAAAGTCCTGCACCTGCTCCGGCAGATGCCCGGTTTTATGCAGGAACTCCGCCAGGCGCACACTGTCCCGGAGGGTGCAGCCCGGGTGAGACGACATGAGGTACGGCACCAGGTACTGCTCCTTGTGATCCGCCTCATTAAGCCTCTGATACCTGCGCCAGAACTTCTCGAATACATCGAAATGGGGCTTTCCCATGTAGTCCAGCACCGAGGACACGCAGTGCTCCGGAGCCACCTTCAGCTGGCCGCTGATGTGGTAGTCCACCAGCTCCCGGAAAAAGTCTCCCTTCTTGTCCAGCAGCATGTAGTCGTAGCGGATGCCGCTGCGGACGAACACCTTTTTTACCCCCGGCAGCCGGCGCAGGCGCCGCAAAAGCTCCGTGTATTCCGTGTGGTCTGCATCCAGATTTTTGCACGGCTCCGGGGCCAGGCAGCTGCGATTTTTGCAGCAGCCGTGCTTTTTCTGCCCCGGGCAGGAGGTGTGGCGGAAGTTGGCCGTAGGCCCGCCCACATCGTGGATGTATCCCTTAAACTGCGGGTCCTTGGTGAGTATTTCCGCCTCCCGCAGGACGGATTCAATGCTCCGGGAGGTGACCATCCGCCCCTGGTGAAAGGTCAGCGCACAGAAATTGCACCCGCCGAAGCACCCCCGGTTGTGGGCAATGGAAAAGCGCACCTCCTCAATAGCCGGTACGGGCTCTTTGTACATGGGATGCACCTCCCGCACAAAGGGCAGGTCGTAGAGCCTGTCCAGCTCCTCCCGGGGCAGGGGGCGCTGGGGCGGGTTCACAATGAGGAACCGGCCCTCACAGGGCTGCACCACGCCGCAGCCCCGGATGGGGTCGTTTTCGTCGTATTGCAGCTTAGTGGCTATGGCATACTGTTTTTTATCCTCCCGGACGCTCTCGTAGGAGGGCGCCGTCACCGGCCGGTAAATGCACTTTTCCGGACTTTGGCTCAAAAATGCCGTGCCCCGGACGTCGGTAATATCCTTCACCGGCGTCTTTCGGGAAAGCCGACGGGCGATTTCTCTCGTGGCCGTCTCCCCCATGCCGTACACCAGCAGGTCCGCCGGTGCATCAAAGAGAATGGGCCGGCGCACCTTATCGTCCCAATAGTCGTAGTGGGCAAAGCGCCGCAGCGACGCCTCCAGCCCGCCGATGATAATGGGTGTGCCGCTTCCGAAGGCCTCCCGGGCCCGGTTGGCATACACAATGGTAGCCCGGTCGGGGCGATAACCCATCTTACCCCCCGGGGAGTAGAGATCCTTGTCCCGCCGCCGCTTCGCCACGGTGTAGTGGGCCACCATACTGTCCAGGTTTCCCCCTCCGATGAACACGCCAAACCGGGGCTTTCCCATTTCGGCAAAGGCCGTGTAGTCGTGCCAATCCGGCTGGGCAAGCACTGCCACCCGATAGCCCTCTGCCTCCAAAAGCCGGGCGATAAGCGTGCTGCCGAAGCTGGGGTGGTCGATGTAGGCATCAGCCATCACCACCAGGAAATCATAGTAGTACCAGTCCCGGGCCCGCATCTCCTCCCGGCTCACCGGAAGGAATTCCGTTCCTCTCATGCCTTTTCTCCGTATCCTATGTAGAGATCCATGTCGCCCTGGGGAGTTTTCTCAAATCCGTAATGGCGGAAGAAACTCTCCGTCTCCGCATCCTGGCAGTGCAGGCGGATATGCTGTGCGCCCTTTTCCCGGTAATACTGCACCGCCTGTCCCAGGGGGCCGATGCCCCGGTTCAGGCCCCGCCAGGTGGGGAGCAGACCGTACCAGCCAATCCAGCCCACCCCGGGCTCCTTTTGGGGCAGCAGCTGCACGCCGCCGGCCAGCTCACCCCCATGCAGCACGGCAATGGCCTCTCCCTCCGGGCCGATGCCCAGCTCCTTCCGCTGGGCATCGGTCATGGGCAGATAATACATATCGCTCTCCAGCATCCGCTCATCCTTCCACCACCTCTGCTTGGCAAAGGTGGACAGGTTCGCATCGATCAAATGGTGGTTGTCATCCCGGTACAGCACGGTAAAGCCATCCTCGTCATACTCTACCAAAGAGATAGCCGTGTTGTCCCCATGGGGCGTGCTGCCCAGCTCGCTGAGGGGCCTGCCCTCCAAAGTACCCAGCACCATCCGCAGCGCCGCCCCATGGCTGAATACCGCCACGGTTTTGCCGTCGTTTTCCAGGGCGATCTTCGTCAGCGCCGGGATAAACCGATCCAGCACCTGCTGAGCCGTCTCGCCGCCGGGCACCTGCCAGCGGTCCAGATGGCGGTTAAAGTCCACAATGCGCTCCTCGTCCTCCATGCGCAGCTGCTGCCAGGTGTGGCCTTCCCACACACCCATATTCACCTCCCGCAGGTTCGGGTCGGTGTGCAGGGGCAGGCCCTTGGGCAGATATACGGCCCTGGCCGTGGTGCGGGTGCGGAACAGGTCGCTGCTGTATACGGCGTCGATATGTATGTGCTCAAACCGCTGCTGCAGGGCTGCGATCTGCTTATACCCCCGGGCGGTAATGAGTCCGTTATAATGGCCGTGAGCAATGCGGTAGAGATTCCCCTCTGCCTCGGCGTGTCTGACTAAATAAATGCGGGTCATGGCGTTCTCCTTACAGTACTTGAATGATTTTCTTCATGTCGGCCACCGCCGCGTCTATGGCCGCGGACAGATCCTCTGCATACTGCAGCTCTCCGTCCGCCACCAGGGCGCCGCGGCCATATTCGTCAAAGGCGGGATAGGCGTTGTCTCCGTCGCAGCAGGCCAGGATCAGAAAGGCGTCCTTCAGCCGCCTGCGCAGGTCCTTGATGTCCAGGCTAAAGCCCGTTTCTACCATGCAGGCAGCGCCGAAGCGGGCCATCTGCTCCCCGGCCGCCTGAAACACCTGCCGGTCCCCGGCCATAAGATTCTGCACGGAGGCCACCCCGGCCTCCCTGGTGCGCAGCACGGCGATGACCAGCTTGTCCTCCGCTACCCGGCAGCTCTCCGCCCCGCCATAGGGCAGGATGGTCACGGCGTCGGCGTTCACGCCCCCCTGGAGCCACGGCTCCGTCCCGGCGCACCGGGCGTCCACAATGGTGTACAGCCCTTGATTTTTGGCCATGTTCACCAGGTTTGAGAGCACATCCATCCCCATGAAGCCCTGTCGGAGATACGGCTCCGCCCGCAGCATCACCGCCGGCAGCTTCCCCGCCGCCTGAGAGATGGATTGGCTGCCATGGTAGCGCAGGGCCTCGGCATGGGCCATGGGGCAATCCCCGTACAGATCGGTAAAATTCTTCAAATATTTTTTCTCCAGCCGGTCCTCCCGGGGATCCAACACCAGGGCCACCGGCGTCTTTGTGCGGCGGATGGCCGCCTGCAGACGTTCAGCAGACATAAAAAGCTCCTTTTCTTATCTGTCCGATTTTTTTATGGATATTATACGCCACGCGGCGAAATTTGGCAACCGCCCTGACGGTTTTTTCCGGGCAAATGGGAGATACTATCCTCGTGGACAAAGGAGTGAATTGCAAATGTGTAAAAGTCCGTTTCTCTGGGGCATGGCCGCCGGAATTATGGTGGGTGTCACCGCAGAGATGATCGTCTGTCCCCGTCCCAAGTGCCGGAAAACCGCTGTGGGCCAGGCCATGCAGCGGATGGGTAACGCTCTGGACACGGTGATGGTGACCGTGGCGAAGAAGCTGGATTAAAGGAAATTTATGGGCAGGGTGTTTTCCGGAACATCCTGCTCATAAATTCTTTCAGATTTTGGGAAATATGTGTTGACAAGCGCCAAAAATTTGGTATAATAAATTTTGCTGTTCACAGCAAAAAGAGAATACGCAGTGGTATCGAAGAGGTCATAACGAGCACGACTGGAAATCGTGTTGTCGTCAAAAGCGGCACGAGGGTTCGAATCCCTCCCACTGCGCCAAAAAACGCGCTTACGTTCGTAAGCGCGTTTCCTTTTATCACCTGTCATTCATCGCTCCCCCAGCTTCCTCTCCGTGTCCCTGCGGACTTCCGCCCGCAGGTCCCTGAGATATTCGGAGAAGGCCACCTTGTCGTCGCCGTAGGTCTTATTCAGCTCGTACTCCTTGGGGATCCATGTAGCCAAGTCCGAGATGTTGTGCTGGATCACTGCCTCCAGGTTATCTATGGCTTTGTAGATTTTAGCCTCCAGGGTCTCCCGCTTTTCCATCTCGCCATACAGAGCCGTCATTTCCTCCCGGTAGAATTCCGGCAGCGTGTCCACCCAATCCCGCAGGAGTCTCTCCTCTGTTTTCTCGTTCTCCGCCGTCTTGTCAAAGGATGGGATATCCCCGGTGAATGCCTCTCCCAGGTCATGTATCAGGCACATCCGGATCACCTTATCCATGTCCGCCTCCGGAAACTCATCCCGCACGAAGTAGGCCATCAGCGTAATCATCCAGCAGTGCTCTGCCACGCTCTCGTGCCGGCCCTTCCGGGTGTAGCAGTGCCGGGTGGTGTCCTTCAGCCGCTCCGCTACAGCCAGCGTCTCCAATAGTATTCTTGGCTCCATATCTGTCCCTCCACACACTTTGTTTTTCTCGATTTTACCACAGATCTTCTCTCCTCTCAACCCCAGGTTACCCGGCAGCGCACCGCCAAAAAGCTTCTTTTGGGGTAGACGGATCCGACATTCAGCGTTAAAATATGGAGGCAGATTCCGCACTGTTCGCCGGGCTGACGGCGATCCTTGCCAAGTGCGGCATCCGGAAAACGGATTCAGACGCCGCCACAGCCATCCGCACCATTGTGGAGCTGCTCTTTTCATGGCTGATGGTGTGGATCGTGGGCTCCGGGCCCACCATCATGTCTCTCAGTGCCAAGACGTGGATCTTCCTTATTCTCTCGGGCCTGGCCACCGGCGCCTCCTGGCTGTGCTACTATAAGGCCCTGCAGGATGGGCTCGCCAGCGTGGTGGTGCCCATTGACAAGCTGAGCCTTCTGGTGTCCATCGGCTTTTCGGCCCTGGTGTTCAAGGAGCGCCTGTCCAATAAGGCAGCTCTGGGCCTTGGGCTGATTGTCGCCGGAACGCTGCTGATGCTGGTCAAGCTCCCTGCCTGATCGCAAAACTTATCCCCCGGATAATTATTCAAAGCCGCAGCGGGCCATAAATGGTCCGCTGCGGCTTTATTATGAACGTTCCTGCCTCCTATAGGCATATTCTTCATTTTCCGGTTTCTCCGGTCACTGGGCTCACTCGTCCTGTGCAGCCTCCATGCGCCGCAGAGCCTCCAGGGTGTACACCAGCGCCCGCACAAGATGAAATGCGCATTTCCACTCTGTCCCCTTGGCATCCACCTTGACCGATCCGTCTGCGTTCAGCCGCTCGAACCACTCGCCATATTCCGGGTCAAAGAAATTGCTGCGGCAATACTGATGGTGGCGCAGGAATCGCTCCCAATACAGCTCGTTTTTCCCCGCCTCATAGGTCATAGCCAGGGCGCACAGCTGCTCCGCATTTGCCCACCACACCTTGTCATCCCAGAGGGAGTTTGTGGCCAAAAACCAATCCACGGCCACAGGCTCCGTTCCGTTCACATCCAGGTAGGAATTCAGGCCGCCGTACACCTTGTCATACCCTCGTTCATACACCCAATCCTCAAATTCCACCGCGCGATGCAGCAGGTTCTCCCGGCCGCTGCTGCGCGCATACTCCAGAATGAACCATACCGCCTCCGAGGAATGGCCGGGGTTTGTGAATCGGTCCGCCGGCTCCTCCAGGAAGAGCTTGTTATCCCACGACACGGTCTCAAATATGGCCCGGTAGTCGTCCCTTGCAAACCAGTTGCATATCTTATCCAGGCACTCGTCAATAAAGGGCCGCGTATACTCCTCCCCCAGCACCGGGATGCATGTCATGATCGCGCTCAGCGCCGTCATGTACATATCGTGCCAGATGTGGTTTTCCTGCCAGGTGTTCTCATAGATATCCTTGAAATATCTGTCGGCAAAATTCCGCTCCAGGGTATCATATGTGGCACGCATAATCGCCATTGCCTCGGCGTCCTGTCCGCCCAGGGCCGTGTTGTATTCCCCCAGGGCCTGCAGCACATGCATATCCGCAAACACGGACGTCGTCCCCACCAGCACATGGCCTTGCCGATCCAGCTTGTAATTCCAGCGGCCACCGCCTGCGTAGGCCTTGTCTGCCAGGAAGCGGAAGCCGTGGCGCGCCTTGTCGAGCCAATCCCGCCGTTTCTCGATATGGTTGTACAGCAGCGCATATGTATAGGTCTGCCGCCCCTGGAACCAGATATACTTGTTGTCATCCGTCAGCTTGCCCTGCCGGTCAAAGCAGGTAAAAAAGCCGCCGCACGCCTCGTCCACACAGCGCGCATCCCAAAACGGCATGACATCGTCCAGTATATGGCGGAGGTAATATTCCGAAAGCTGCTTCAATTCTTCTTTGTGCATGATAACTCCTCTCCCGGCATATGTCTCCCGCCGGTCACTCCTTGACGGCGCCGGACATGAGTCCCTGCACCAGCTTCTTCTGCCCGAAAATATATACGATAATCATCGGGAGTGTCACTACCACTAATCCCGCCATAATCACGGGAACATTCAGGCTGTAGCGGCTCTTGAATATCGTCGTGCCCACGATGAGTGTGCGCAGATGCTCCTTTTGGAGAAACACCAGCGCCACCATCAGCTCATTCCATGCCCAAACCAGGTTCACAAGCCCCGAGGTAATGATCGCCGGCACGGAAAGGGGCAGTACGATGCTGAACAGCGACCGGAAGCGGCTGCAGCCGTCAATACGCGCCGCCTCCAGGATGGCATCCGGCACCGACAAAAGAAAATTGCGGATCATGTACACGGTCATCGGCAGGCACAGGCCACAGTAGATGAATATTACGGACCCAAGGGTGTTGACCATGCCCAGCTTGACCACCGTGCGAAACAGCGGGATGAGCATTGCCACCGGCGGCACGGACATCAGCGGGATAATCAGGCTGAACAGTGCATCACGCCCCCTAAACTTCATCTTGGCAAAGGCGTATCCGGCAAAGAGGCCGACAATCATCGTCAGTGCAACAGCACCCAGGGAAAGGATGAGGCTATTGGCAAACCACAGCAGAAAATCCTTTCCGGCGAAGGCGTCCACATAGTTCTGCAGGGTAAACGGGTTTGGCAGCCCCACAGGGTCGACCAGATACTGCTCCCGGGTCTTAAAGGAGTTGATGGTCATGAAATACAGCGGGAAAATAATCATCACGGATGTAAGGATCATAATGATCTGCGCCAGCGAATTGCGCGCTATCGATTTCTTATTCATCCGTCCCATCTCCTTTCGCGGCCAGTATCTGGCGGAAGATAATAATGATTACGGCAAACAGCAACACCGTGACGCTGACCGCCTGGGCGATATTGTAGTTTCCGCCGCCGAATGCCTTCTTGTAGATCAGGAATTCCAGCACATATGTAGAGCTCGCAGGTCCTCCTGCCGTCATAACATAGACGTAGTTAAAGACCCAGCTGAGCATTTCGATCAAGGTTATCACAACGTAGAACTCAATGATAGCAACCGTCTGCGGGATCGTGACGTATATAAACTGCTGCAATCCCGACGCACCATCCAGGGCAGCCGCTTCATAAAGGGTCGAATCAATGGATTGGATCCGCGCCAGGAACAATATTACGCCAAAGCCCACCTGCTTCCAGAAGATCACAAATGCCACAGCGCCCATGGCATATTTGGGGCTGCCCAGCCAATCCAGAGCCCATGCATCCAGCCCCATGGCCCGCAAAACCGTGTTGAAAATGCCGTTATACTGCATGATATAGCTAAAAATAATGCCCACGGCGGTGATGGATAGAATGTAAGGGATAAAAACAATGGCCCGGTAGAACTGCCAGCCGCGTATCCGGTTTGACAGCAGCGTGGCCAGCACCAGTGAGACAAGCGTCAGCACCGGAACCATCAGAAACAGCTTGAGATTGTTGATGATCGCTGTTTTGAACAGCGGGTCGGCCACCACCAGCTTAAAATTGCTGAGGCCCACAAAGATGGTTTTTCCGTCATAGCTCGTAGAAGTAAGGCTCCCGATAAACAGCTCGATGATCGGGTAAATTATTACAATCCCGACAACAAGAATCATCGGGAGAATATACAAATATGGCGCAGTTTTCTCCATTCTTTTTCGCATAAATACCTCCGACTCCCGTGTCCTTCAGAAATGCCCGGAGGGGCAAATGCCCCTCCGGGCCGTTTTGATGCAGTGCCGTTATTTGACGACCCAGATCTTATAGGCCTCCAGCACATTGGCGTTTTGCTCCGCCCATTTGTTGATGCCGTCCTGCAGCTCGTTGACTGCATCTGCGGCGCTCAGTCCCTCCGTGAACATCTTCTGCATCACGGGGCACAGGCTCTCGTTCTCCCAGCCGATGGGATAGGTGTACTGATAGTCATACAGGCGCTGAGCCTGCATCCAGGTAGCAACATTTTTGCAGATCTCATTGTCCAGGGAGGACGCATCGAAATCCACCGTGGGCATCCACGCGTTCGTCAGCTCATACATGCGGCTGAGGTTTTCCTTCTTGGCCAGGAACAGCAGGAAGTCCGCTGCCTGATCCTTGTGCTTGGCGCTCTTGGGCATCACAAATACCTGCTGGCCCACGCACACGGACTTGGCCAGCTCACCGCTGCCGTATACCGGCGCCTGCATAAAGCCGATAACATCCTCGCCCATCTTCTCCGCAATGCTGGCGGTGTAGGGGCCGCACTGGAAGGTCATGGCGCAGTTAGAGGTCTCCAGCAGCTGCTGGCCCTGATACAGATCCAGGGACTGAATATCCTCGTTGAAGTACCCGCCCTTAATAAGCTCCTCGATCAGATAGATCCACTGGGAGCATTCCTTGTCCGTATAGGATTCCTCCAGGCGGAAGGGCTTGATGGCCTCGTTGGGGTCGTCATAATTCTGGGCGCCGAAATAAACAGCCAGCCAGCCGGGCAGATAGCCGTCCTTCAGTCCGCTGCCAATGGGGGTATAGCCGGCCGCCTTGAGGGCATCACAGGCGGCGATAAAATCCTGCCAGGTCGTGGGCGGATTCTCCGGATCCAGCCCCGCAGCGGCAAACATCTGCTTGTTATAGGCAATGCCGAAGCAGACGCTGTATGCGGGGAAGCCCCACTGCTTGCCGTCCCAGTTGGTTTCGGACAGGGCGCTGGCTGTCATGCAGGACAGCTCCTCCTCCGTCATATAGTCGGAGATAGGCGCCAGGTTCCCCAGCCAGACATCGTCCAGAGCCTGTGTTCCGCCCCAGAGGAACGCAAGATCCGGGCCCTCGCCGGCCTGCTCAGCCGTGCGCAGCGCAGAATACAGCGTGTCGCTCTCCTGCAGCACGACCTCAACGTTGATGCCGTCCGTTTCGCTGCTGTACTTCTGTGCCATTTCTTCCATGTACTGCTTGTAGCCCGGGATCTCCTGCTCACCCCAATACCATACGGTGAGCTTTGTGCTGCCGTCATTATCAGAGCCGCCTGCGTTCTTGCCGCAGCCAACGAGTCCGAATACCATGACCAGTGACAACACAAGTGCCAGCATTTTTTTCATTGGTTTATCCTCTCTTTATCGTTTTTTTGTATCGCAAGGCGGACTTTGCCCGCTGTGCTACAGCTCAAATCGCTCCACGACCTCCCGGAGCGTCGGCTGGCCGTCCACACCGCCCAGCCTGCCTACATTTCCTGCGCTGCAGAACGTTGCGATCTCCCCGCTCCGCTGTATGCCCAGGTCATTGAGATATCCAAACAGGAAACCCGCGTCAAACGTGTCTCCTGCGCCGACGGTATCGGTGACCCGGACCTTTTCCGCCTGCCAGTGGTATCGCTTGCCATCGGCGGCGGCAACAGCACCTCTGCCGCCGCATTTCATAACACATACAGGCACGATTCCGGAGGCCCTCTCCAGCGCTGTCATGGGATCAGACTCATGCATAATGCTGCATAGCTCCGTTTCATTGGGGAAGAAGATGTCCACCATCGGAAGGATATCCATCAGCTCCGGAATGTCCCATCGCTCCTCCGGATCATAGTTCGTGTCCAGGCTCACCGTTCCCCCCGATGCCTTGACGGCGGAGATCACGCTGCGCCAGCCGGTCCACATCTTTTTTAGAATGTAGAAGCTGGCAATATGCAGGTGCCGTGTCTGTGTCAAAAGCACCGGCGGGACATCCTCCGCCGCAATAGAATCTATACAGCCCGGCAGCGTAAGGATCGCGCGGTCCGAGCCCCTGCAGTGCGCCACGCTCATGGCCGTATAGCTGTCCGCGAATCTAAGATGCTCCGTTATAACGCCGGATTCGCTGTATTTTTCCAGCAGCATACGGCCGATCACATCATCGGCAAGGGTCCCCACCACGGCGGTCTTTAGTCCCAGCTTTGCCGCCTGGCACGCAAAAATGCCGCACGAGCCGCCCATGGTGAGATAGTAGCGGCTGCCCAGCTTTTCCTTTTGCCCGAATTCAGGCATAATGTCATCGCCGAAAAGGAGCAGATCCGCGCAGACATCCGAGATGGTGACAATGTCGTTTGTTTTCATAGTGAAAGCTTTCCTTTCCGGCATGAGCATGCAGTAGTGTTTCATCGGTAGGACCGCAGAACGTACTTAATATTTTCCTTCACAATAGCCTCTGCGGCAGTATCCAGTGTCCCGGCAATGATAGCCTCCGCCTGGCGCGGCAGAAACTGTGCCAAAAGGCCGGTGGGACACGGTGCGGCGTTGAAATTTCTGAAAAGGCGCCGGGTGGCATCCTGCACCTCGGGGTTGTCGAGATAATACCGGGAGCGGTCGGAAAGGCTGTACTTGCGCATCAAGGCAACTCTGTACGGCTCTCCGTGGTAGTGCTTGATCCAGTTCCCGGGATTCTGGCACATGACGCGATCTAAAACAGCTGAAAAATCGGAGTATCCTCCTGCCGGTGCGCAGGGATTCATTTCGCGCTCGATCCGTTCCAGGGCAAAAAGCGCCTCCCGGAACGCATAGGTCAGCGCGGGCCCGACCTTCAGGATCGCAATGCCATCCTCCCGCATTTCCCGCAGAGCCCGGGCGGATTGGTAATCGGTGGAATGTCCCTCCAGCACGATCCCATCCAGTGTCCGTGCGCAGGCGATCAATTCAGCCGCATCGCTTCTGTTGTATAGAAATACCTGGTCGTCGCCGAATTCCACCCCCGGCTGCACCACAACAGCAATAACGCGCGTCCACGCATCATCCAGCCCCTGGCGGAGAAAAGCGCTTTTGAACAGCTCATACTCATTCCGCAGATCCTCGCCGCGCGTGACGGAGATGCCGTCCTCCGCCTCCGTTGCGCCGCCCGGAATGGGCACCTCACTGCCCACCACATACAGGGGCAGCTCGCCCTCGGGCCGTGCTTCCTCCGCCGCCCGGCACAGGCGGGCGGCGCGCCGGGCAACAACGGCGGGGTCCAGGGGCGCCTGGGGGTCATCGCTTCCCAGGCGCATGCTTGCATCTATATGGATCTTTTGGACTCCGGCGGCCGCATAGGCGCGAACCAGCGCCTCCGCCTTTTCCATGGCGGCCTCTTCCTCCTCAGCGCTCCACACCAGGGGACCCAGGTGGTCACCGCCGAAGATCAGCCGTTCCTCATCCAATCCCGTGCGGGATGCGATTTTTCTGCAGAAGCTCACAAAATCAGCCGGTGTCATTCCGGTATAGCCGCCAAACTGGTTGACCTGGTTTGCCGTTGCCTCGATCAGACACACCCCGCCCGAGGTGAGAGTCTCCTCCATGGCCGCTTCGATCACATACTCGTTTGCACTGCATACAGAGCATATACCCGCCGGCCGGCCGGCCTTGGAGGCCGTCACCAGCTCCTTGAGAATCGCATTACCCGACATAGTCTTCCTCCGTCTCTAAATGTACGAACATTATATCATTATGATGATGGCGTGTCAATATAGGGGGGAAACGGAAGATTCCACAAAATGATTTGTTGCTTTTTATTCAACTTGACAAGTTTTTCCTCATGTTATACAATTCGCCTTGGATAATGCGACACAATGGTGTAAAATAATTTAGAACTATGCGGTTTAATGAATAAACCGTTGTTTTTCGGAGGTTTGCTATGCTGAATGACAACCTACCCATCGCCCTGTATCAGCAGCTGGTGCGGGAGTTTACCGCTAAGATCAGGAACAATGCTTGGCCGGTGGGGTGCATGCTGCCCGGTGAAATGCAGCTGTGCCGGGAGTATAATGTCAGCCGCTCCACGGTACGCCAGGCCATGGATGTCCTTGTCCGAAACGGGTTGGTTACGCGCAAGCAGGGGCGCGGAACCTTTGTGGCCATGCCGAAGCTGGAGCAGAATCTGGTGAAGTTCTATAGCTTTAGTGAGGAGATCAAGCGCATGGGCTACACGCCGTCCAGCAGCATTGTCTCCTTTCGAAAGCTCCCGGCCGATGCCAATATGGCGGCCCGGCTTTCTATAGAGCCTAACTCCGAAATATTCTCCCTGCGCAGGCTCCGCCTTGCCGATGGCAAGCCCTTCGCGCTGGAGACCTCGTACATCCCCGCGGCGCTCTACCCATTCATGACTGAGGAGATGATCCGCGAGAAGGGCCTGTACCAGACCATGCGTCAAAACAGCAGCTTTCAGCCGGACACAGCGGTGGAAACCTTCCAGGCCATCCTTATATCCAAGGCGGATGCAAAGCTTTTGAACGTCGACCGCCCGGCCCCGGGCCTAAGTGTAAGCCGCGTTACATCGTCAGACGGTGTCATTGTGGAGATATGCGAAAGCATCGTGCTGGGGGACCGGTATCAGTACACCGTGGCCCTCCACTCCTGATCCGGGCCGGATATTGCATCCAGTATACCTACCGCTGCGGTAAGCTGCCAAAGGCTTTGCCGCAGCGTTTTTTCCATCCCCCGATAAAGCTGTCCTTTACATCCCCGACGCCCCTCCCTCCTTATTCCCGGCGTCCAATGGCAGTATTTGCGCAAACGCAGCTTTGTCAAGCATATCGGGCAGCGGACTCCGGGGCAGACGCCCGGCGGAGAACTCCACAGGCAGCCGTTAGAGCGGCAAGTACGCATAGCATATGATCTCTAAGCGGGCAGAAGGAATAAGCGGCATCGAGCCGTTTCCGATTCTCTGCCCCTTTTACTTGTTTTTGATGTGATGTATTGTAGTCCTGCAAACGTTTTTGAAAAAACATTGGCAAGGGCTGTTGACAAAAAACGAATCGCTCTCTATAATATTTGGTAAGTTCATATTCCTACAGCTATGATGGGAAAAAGTAACGCCGGTTCTGCCTGCCAAGAGAGCCTCCGTTGGGTGCAAGGGGGAGAGGAGAGCGGCTGTGAATACATCCCGGAGCTGCCTTCCGAACGGGCGGGAGCCTTAGTAGGGATGCGTCGGGTTCGCCCGTTACAGCGCAGGGGTGCGGCGCACTCCGTGAGGCTGCAGACCGCGAGGCTGCGGCGAATATGAGGTGGTACCGTGACATATGTCGCCCTCTGTCCAAGGAGACAGGGGGCGATTTTTTCTCCTGTCTGATTTGCAATAAAAGAAAGGAACGAAAAAAATGGGAATTTATGAAGAATTGATCGCCCGCGGGCTGATCGCACAGGTGACCAATGAGGACGAAATCCGGGAGATGGTCAACAACGGCAAGGCAACCTTCTACATTGGCTTTGACTGCACAGCGGACTCCCTGCATGTGGGGCACTTCATGGCTCTGTGCCTGATGAAGCGCCTGCAGATGGCCGGCAATAAGCCCATCGCCCTCATTGGCGACGGCACAACGATGATCGGCGATCCCTCCGGCCGGACGGATATGCGCAAAATGCTCACCCGGGAGGATATCGTTCACAATGCCGAGTGCTTCAAGCGCCAGATGGAGAAATTCATTGATTTCTCTGATGGGAAGGCGCTGATGCTCTATAACTCCGAGTGGCTGATGCCGCTGAACTATATTGAGCTGCTGCGGGAGGTTGGCGCCTGCTTCTCTGTGAATAACATGCTGCGGGCCGAGTGCTATAAGCAGCGCATGGAGAAGGGCCTGAGCTTCCTGGAGTTCAACTACATGATCATGCAGAGCTATGACTTCTACTACATGTTCCAGCATTACGGCTGCAATATGCAGTTTGGCGGCAACGACCAGTGGAGCAATATGCTGGGCGGCACAGAGCTGATCCGCCGCAAGCTGGGCAAGGATGCCCATGCCATGACCATCAACCTGCTGCTGAATTCCGAGGGCAAGAAGATGGGCAAAACCGCCTCCGGCGCCGTGTGGCTGGATCCCAACAAGACCAGTCCCTTCGAGTTCTATCAGTACTGGCGCAATGTGGATGATGCGGATGTCATCAAGTGCCTGCGGATGCTGACCTTCCTGCCGCTGGAGGAAATTAACGCCATGGCCGATTGGAAGGATGCCAAGCTCAACGAGGCCAAGGATATCCTGGCCTATGAGCTGACGAAGCTGGTCCATAGCGAGGCGGAGGCCAATAAGGCCCGGGAGGCATCCCGTGCGCTGTTCTCCGGCAAGGGAGATGCCACCCATATGCCCGCCACAGAGCTTGCAGCCGACAAGCTGACAGACGGCAAGATCGGCGTCATGGCGCTGCTGGTGGAGTGCGGCCTGTGTGCCTCCAACAGCGAGGCCCGGCGGCTGGTGCAGCAGGGCGGCGTCAGCATCAATGACGCAAAGGTAGAGTCCATTGATGCCTCCTTTGACGCAGACAGCCTGGCCGGCGAGGGCGTTATCATCAAGAAGGGCAAGAAGATCTTCCACAGGGCGTTTATGAAGTAAAATAACAGCAGAACACTCTCCGCCCGAGGCATCCGGCGGAGGGCTCTCATGGACGGGTTATTGGCTCTGCAAGCATAAACAGCAAGCTGCTTTGCAGAGCCTGCAGGTGACTGGTAGGAATGAACAGATCGGAACCGCTCCTGATTTTTGCGGTGGATGCGTTCCGCTCTTCGGGCTGGTTTGGTGTGGCAGCTTAGCTATACCCCACGGGACCATATCCTTCATAGCTTTTTATTCACTTGTCCAAGATGTGTTGTAGGGCAACAAATACCGACCAAAGGTGAGGGTCTTCGCTCTTGCAATAGTCAGAAAAGTGTGTTATACTGTTCCATCCGGAGAAAGGAGGTCCTCCATGGAGAAAAAAGGCATTAAGATCGCCGCCCAAAACCGCAAGGCGTTCCATGACTATTTCGTGGAGGATCGCTATGAGGCCGGGGTGGAGCTGTTCGGCACGGAGGTCAAGAGCATCCGGGCCGGCACGCTGAATCTGAAGGATTCCTATTGCCAGGCCAAGGATGGAGAGGTGTTTGCCTATGGCGTACACATCTCCCCCTATGACAAGGGCAGCATCTTCAACAAGGATCCGGACCGGCCCAAGCGGCTGCTGCTGCACAAGCGGGAGATCCGCAAGCTGCACGACCTGCAAAAGCAGCAGGGCTACGCGCTGATCCCCCTGTCTGTGTATTTCAAGGACAGCCGGGTGAAAATTGAGCTGGGCCTGTGCAAGGGTAAGAAAACCTACGACAAACGGGAAGCCGTGGCCAAGCGGGACGCCAAGCGCGAGATGGACCGGGCCATGCGCGAGAAAAACAGATAAAGGAGACAGAGCATGGAAAACAATCCTATTGTGACCATAACCATGGAGGACGGCGGCAAGATCGTGGCGGAGCTATACCCCGATGTGGCGCCGCAGAGCGTGTATAACTTCATCTCTCTCATAAAAAAGGGGTTTTATAACGGGCTCATTTTCCACCGGTGCATTTACGGGTTCATGATCCAGGGCGGATGCCCCGACGGCACCGGCATGGGCGGCCCCGGCTACTGCATCAAGGGTGAATTCAAGGCAAATGGCTTTAACAACGATCTGCGCCACTCTCGGGGCGTTCTGAGCATGGCCCGGGCCCAGGCTCCGGACTCTGCCGGGAGCCAGTTCTTCATCATGCACAAGGACAGCCCCCATCTGGACGGGGAATATGCCGCCTTCGGCATGGTCATCGATGGCATGGACGTGGTGGACGCTATCGCCTCGGCTCCCCGGAACATGATGACCAACAAGCCCAAAAAGCCCCAGGTGATGGCCTCCGTCACCGTGGACACCAAGGGCGTGGAGTATCCGGAGCCGGAGAAGCTGCCGGATCCCTACGGGCGGTAAAATCATCGTATTCTGCCCGGGTGCCGGGAATATTTCCCGGTACCCGGCGGAAAATATAGCTCTGCAAAGCATAGAGTCTCGCAGAGCTTGCCGCCCACAGGCGGCAAAAAATGGAAATCGTTTTTCACCGCGGCATATGCGTGGGGAAAAACACCTCTCAGGCTTCCAGTGCATCATTCTGCGCCACAGGCCCAAAATGATGCACCCAGGAGACTGCAGCCTCTCTGCCGGAAAATCCCATAGGGATTTTCGGCAACTCTATATGGGGGCGTACCGGTTTCGACGGGGGTGTGGAGGCAGGATAAGCGGGCGGTGGCGCCTGGCCACCATAAAACGGGCAATTAAAAATGAACTGACAACACTAATACTGTTGCCGTCGCAGCTTAAGCTGTGACCGTCTGAACCGGAGAGGCCACAGGCCGGGGAAGGCGTCGTTTATGTGGCGTCCGTGCGGCGGGTAAGAGTTGCCCCGCCCACGCATCATGACTCTACTGAATCGCGCAGTCTGTTATGTGCCTGCGCGAGGAGGGAATGCTGAAACATAACTGCGCCCGGAGAAGGTCCTGTTAAAGCGCTTTCGGACAGGGGTTCGACTCCCCTCGCCTCCACCAATTTGATTGCAGGTCGAACCCTGGAGCAGTTCGACGAAAAAATCATCCGCTCCGCCAAAATCCTGCACATTCGTGTAGGATTTTCCTTTATTGTTTTACCGCACCCCGGCAGCTGCACCGCAGGGGCGAGATACACACGACGTAAGGAGGTAACCCTATGAAAGAGGTCAAATCACCAAAAAAGCCTTTGATCTACTACTACGGCATCGTTCTGCTGGTCATACTGATTTTTAATATGGTCGTTGCACCGCTGCTGGAGACTCACCAGGTGAAGGAGGTAGACTACGGCACCTTCATGAAAATGATCGAGGAGAAGAACGTTGACAGCGTGGAGGTGGACGACTCGGAGATCGTGTTCACGGACAAGAGTGAGCAGCAGATCTACAAGACCGGGAAGATGGACGACCCCACGCTGACGCAGCGGCTCTATGATGCCGGGGCCACCTTTACCCGGAATATCACCGGCGAGACGTCGCCGCTGCTGAGCTTTTTCCTCAGCGTGATCCTGCCCATTGCTATTTTTGCGGCGCTGGGGCAGTACATGGCGAAGAAGATGATGTCCCAGGCCGGCGGGCCCAACGCTATGTCCTTCGGCATGGGCAAGAGCAATGCCAAGGTCTATGTGCCCTCCTCCGACGGCATCCGCTTTGCCGACGTGGCCGGCGAGGACGAGGCTAAGGAGAACTTGGCGGAGATCGTGGACTATCTGCACAATCCCGCAAAGTATTCCGACGTGGGCGCCTCCATGCCCAAGGGCGTGCTGCTGGTGGGCCCTCCGGGCACCGGCAAGACCATGCTGGCCAAGGCGGTGGCCGGCGAGGCCGGGGTGCCGTTTTTCTCCATGTCCGGGTCTGAATTTGTAGAGATGTTTGTGGGCATGGGTGCCTCCAAGGTCCGGGACCTGTTCAAGCAGGCCAAGGAGAAGGCGCCGTGCATCGTGTTTATCGACGAAATTGACGCCATCGGCAAAAAGCGTGATGGGCAGATCGGCGGCAACGATGAGCGGGAGCAGACTCTAAACCAGCTGCTCACCGAGATGGACGGATTTGATGGCAACAACGGCGTGATTATTCTGGCAGCCACCAACCGCCCGGAGTCCCTGGATCCGGCCCTGACCCGCCCGGGCCGTTTCGACCGGCGGGTGCCGGTGGAGCTGCCGGATCTGGCCGGCCGTGAGGCGATCCTGAAGGTCCATGCCAAGAAGATCAAGGCGGCGGAGGACGTGGATTTCCACACCATTGCCCGGATGGCGGCGGGCACCTCCGGCGCGGAGCTGGCCAACATCATCAACGAAGCGGCACTGCGGGCCGTGCGCGACGGGCGCACGGTGGTAAAGGAGGCGGACCTGGAGGAAAGCATCGAGGTGGTCATCGCCGGGTATCAAAAGAAAAATGCCATCATGACCGATGCGGAAAAGAAGGTGGTAGCCTACCACGAGATCGGCCACGCCCTGGTGGCGGCGCTGCAGACGGAATCCGCCCCGGTGCAGAAGATCACTATTATTCCCCGCACCTCCGGCGCCCTGGGCTACACCATGCAGGTGGAGCAGACTGACAAGGTCCTGATGACCAAGGAGGAGCTGGAAAATAAGATTGCCACCCTTACCGGCGGGCGGGCGGCGGAGGAACTGGTGTTCGGTCAGATCACCACCGGCGCCTCCAACGACATTGAGCAGGCCACCAAGCTGGCCCGGGCTATGGTCACCCGATACGGCATGACGGATGAATTTGACATGGTAGCTATGGAGACGGTGACCAACCAGTATCTGGGTGGAGATACCTCCCTGGCTTGCTCGGCGGACACCCAGAAGGAGATCGACAAAAAAGTGGTGGAGACCGTGAAGGCTCAACACGAAAAGGCGCGCCGCCTGCTGGCAGAGCATCGGAGCAAGCTGGATGAGCTGGCCAAATACCTGTATGAAAAGGAAACCATCACCGGAAGTGAATTCATGAAGATCCTGCAGGATAAGGAGGGGGCTGCGAAATGAAAAGGGAAGGCGGCTTCGGCTGGAGCGAGCTGATCGCAGGCATCCTGCTGATCCTGTTGGGCGTGTTCACCTTTGCAAGGCCCGAGAGCATGCTCTCAGGCTTGGTGGTAGTCTATGGCATCATCGCCATTGCCCTGGGCATTGAGGACATTGTGGTGTATGTGCGTCTGTCCCGGTTCACCGGGTTTGGGCCCATGCTGTCGCTGATTGCGGGGATTCTGAGCGTTATGTGCGGCATTATGCTGCTGGCTAATCCCAACGTGGGCAAGTGGGCGCTGACCATCCTGATGCCTATCTGGTTCATTGCCCACTGCATTTCCGGCCTAACCCGGGTGAATCTGGTCCGACTGATCGGCAACTCGTTTTACTATTATTTCTCCCTGTTCCTCAACATTCTGGGCCTGATTTTGGGCTTTATGATGCTCTTTAGCCCCATGCTCTCGTTCTTGACCATCCGTGTCATCAGCTATTTGGTGGCAGTATATCTGGTACTTTTCGGCATAGAGAGCGTCATTGCAGCCTTTGCCCGGAAAAAATCGGATTGGTAAATGAGCGGGCTTTCCCGGCCGATATAGCTAAGAAGCATGGGTTGCAAGGCGATTTGTGAATAAAAATCGAGGCAGAGATTCTGCCTCGATTTTTTGCAGGGAGGAGCGGCATGGGGAGGGAGATTTCATGCGCTGGAAATCCTCCTGCGCAGACGCGGGACGCGCCTTACTATGTGTCAGTTGAGTTTTATCCAGGCGTCGAGACCATCCGGATTGTCCGGGTCGACGCCTATCTCGGCAGCCTTGTAGACGGAAAGGAGCTGCGCAATGGGCATCATAGCAAGGGCGGCAGCCACAGGGTGCAGCTCTTGCTTCACACTGAATTGGGCAGATACGCCATCCAACGCAGGCAGCGTTTCTGCACTGAAGGCAACGATGAGAGCGCCTTTTTTGGCAACATCGGCAATAAGCCCACGCTGATACTCAAAATTGTCATTATTCAGGCAGGCCAGGACAAGGGTTTCAGAATCTATCAGCACGATAGGGCCGTGCCGTAGGTCCAGTATATGCTTGCACATGGAGGGTCTGTATGCGATCTCGTTGAAGGCAAGGGCGCCTTCCTCAGCCAGACCGTTTGCCTCACCGTCGCAAAGCACGGTGACATTATTCCAAGGCTTTGCCGCCAGCTCCTTCACGGCGGGCTCTACACCGGACAGATATGCGTCTCCGTTTTCGGCAAGCCAATGAATATCGGCCACCTTTTGCTCGTCCCCGGTAACATATCCAATGATAAGCTCCAGCGCGGCATACAGGTTTACAACGGAGCTGGTTTGGCAAACACTGGCATCAAAGGCCCAGGGAAGCTCCAGGAGCATATCCGTGTAATTCTTCACCTGGGAATCGCACACACAGGTGACGGACAGGACCTTGTTGGCCGGGAAATCCTTCCGGATTTTTTGGAGCGAATAAATAAGCTCGCTGGTTTCACCGGAGCGGGAAAGGGTGATGACAAGGGCCCCGGTCATCACGTGGGTGTACCACTGTGGATGAACCAAAAAATCACCTGCGGGGATGCTTACTGCAGGAATATCCTGGGAGAGATTTAAGCTGCTGGCCAGCGCTGTGCTCAGTTGAAAGCTCGACCCGCACCCGAGCACCACAATGTGTGCCGGTGCAGCCGCTTTCCAAAAGTCGCACAGCGCCTCTCTGCGCTCAGCGATGAGGGCAGATGTGGCTCTAAGCGCTTCATACTGGTGTTTGATCTCAGCATATGTTTTACCTTTCATCATAGCCTCCAATAATGTAATAATGTTCGGACATCTGAGGAAAGGATACAACATGTCCTTCAACTTGTCAATAGCTTTGCGAAAAAAATGCCATTGGCATAGAAGAACAGTATTATTGGATCGGGTAAAAGAGACTTGCAGATTATGGTCTCATAAGGTAAGGCTAAATCCCCCTATTTCTCGCTGAAGGCCCGAGTAATCCGCCTATTCCCCCGAGATTTTCATCGCAGCTTGACCGCATGGTATGCATGCCCGGCTGTCGCCCGCAGAGCTCCCTGTTCCATATGCAATACGCTTGACAAACCTGCAGACACCCTTCCCTTTTGGCCGGAAAAGGTTGACACACTCTCCGAACCGTGATAAAATCATTTATACTAAATCAAGAATATACAGCCATGGCCTGTAACGACTTTTTTGGCCGGCCACCGCTGTCCGACCTTGCCGCGCAGGTGTTACCTGTGCGTTTTTTTATTGCAAACCCGGAGGAGGAAAACCATGATCCTTGTGCTGAATAAAGACATCTCACCCCAGCAGGATGCCCGGCTCACCGCCTACCTGGAGGGCCTGGGCCTGACCGCCACCAGGCAGCTCTGTCAGGGCAAGACCATCCTGCTGCTCTCAGGGCAAACGGACCGGGCGGACACCGGCATTCTTTCCTCTCTCCCTATGGTGGAGAGCGTCCTGCCCCTGGCGGATCCACTCCCCCTGGCCTCCCGCCGCTCGCACCCGGCAGACACCGTGGTGCAGGTGGGAGATGTATTCATCGGCGGCGGCCATTTCTGTCTCATGGCCGGCCCCTGTACCGTGGAGTCAGAGGAGCAGCTCCTTTCCATCGCCCGCAGCGTCCAGGCTGCCGGGGCGCAGCTTCTCCGGGGCGGCGCCTATAAGCCCCGTACCTCCCCCTACAGCTTCTCCGGCCTGCGGGAAGAGGGGCTGGCGCTTCTGCGCACCGCCCGCCGGGAAACGGGCCTGCCCGTTGTCTCCGAGATTATGAGCGCCACTGACCTGCCTCTGTTTGAGGACGTGGATATCCTCCAGGTAGGCGCCCGGAATATGCAGAATTACGATCTTCTGCGTGCCCTAGGCCGCTGCTGCAAGCCGGTGCTGCTCAAGCGCGGCCCTGCCGCCACGGTGCAGGAGCTGCTTCTCAGTGCCGAGTACATTCTCTCCGGCGGCAACGAAAACGTCATTCTCTGCGAGCGGGGCATCCGCACCTTCAGCGGCGGCACCCGCAGCACCTTGGATCTCTCCGCCGTTCCCCTGCTCCACGAGCTGACCCACCTGCCCGTCATCGTAGATCCCAGCCATGCCGTGGGCCGTGCCTCCCTGGTGCCGCCCATGGCCCTGGCCGCCGCCGCCTGCGGGTGTGACGGTCTGCTCATTGAGGTCCACAACGACCCCCTCCACGCCCTGTGCGACGGGGGCCAGGCCCTGCTGCCGGAGCAGTTTGCCCGTTTGAGCCGCCAGGTGTCGGCGGTGCGCAGGAGCTCGGAGCTATGAGGGCCGTTTCCATCAGCGCCTCCCGCCCCTATGAGGTTCGTATCGGCAGCGGCCTGCTGTCCGACCTGGGCGCGCAGCTGCGGGGCCTTTTCGCCGCCCCCCGGTCCGTGATGGTGGTGTCGGATGACACGGTGTCCGCCCTCTATGGCCCGGCGGCGGAGCGCTCCCTCCGGGACGCGGGCTTCTGCCCGGAGCGCTTTGTCTTTCCCCACGGGGAGCGCTCCAAAACTCTTTCGACCTATGCCGCCCTGCAGCAGGCCCTCCTGACCGCAGGCTTCACCCGCAGCGACCTGATCGTTGCCCTGGGCGGCGGCGTAGCAGGAGACCTGGCGGGCTTTGCCGCCGCCACCTATCAGCGCGGCATCCCCTATGTGCAGGTGCCCACCACCCTGCTCTCGGCGGTGGACTCCTCCGTGGGCGGCAAGACCGCTGTGAACCTCCCCGGGGGCAAGAATCAGGTGGGTGCGTTTCATCAGCCCGCCCTGGTGCTGTGCGATCCGGACCTGCTGCACTCGCTCCCTCCGCAGGAATACCAAAACGGCTGTGGGGAGCTTGTCAAATACGCCATGCTCTCCGGCGACCCCCTCTACTCCGCCCTGCTCTCGGAGCCGGTCTCCCGGCTGCCGGAGCAGGTGATCTCCGCCTGCGTAGAGATTAAAAGAGACTTTGTCCAATCCGACGAATGGGACACCGGCTGCCGTCGGCTCCTGAACTTCGGCCACACGGTGGGCCACGCCATCGAGAGCTGCTCTCACTATGCCGTTTCCCACGGCCAAGCAGTGGCCATAGGCATGGCCGTCATCACCCGGGCCGCCTGCCACCGGGGTCTTTGCACTCCGGAGGCCCTTTCCGACCTGGAGCGTCTTTTGGCCTCCTATGACCTCCCTACCCACACGGACTTTTCCGCCCAGGCCATCGCCCGGGCCGCCCTGTCCGACAAGAAGCGCCGGGGAGACCGCTTGCCTCTCATCCTGCCGGAGGCTGTAGGCCGCTGCCGGGTGGAGGCGATCCCGGCCCAGGACTTTGTTTCCTGGCTTCGGGACGGAGGTCTATCATGAATCAAACCATTCTCCCCGGCCCCCGCACAGGCCGGGTCACCGTTCCCGCCTCCAAGTCCTATGCCCACCGGTTTTTCATCGCCGCCGCTTTGAGCCGGGCCCCGGTCACCATTCATTGCCGGGGCGTCTGTGGGGATATCCGCGCCACCCTGTCCTGTCTGCAGGCTCTGGGCGCCGATATCCGGGAAATCGCGCCGGAGACCTATGAGGTCGCTCCCCTCCTCGCCCCACGGCGAAAGCCTTGCATCCTGCCCTGCCGGGAGAGCGGCGCCACCCTGCGCTTTCTCCTGCCCCTGGTGGGCGCTTTGGGCATAAATGCCGTGTTCCACCGGGAGGGCCGCCTGCCCCAACGACCCTTAGAGCCCCTTTTAGCGGAGCTGGTCCGCCACGGCATGTCCGCCACGGCAGACGGCTGTGACCTCCATTGTCAGGGGCAGCTGCGATCCGGGGACTATGTCCTCCCGGGGGATGTCTCCTCTCAGTTCGTCTCCGCCCTGCTGCTGGCCTTACCTCTGCTGCCGGGAGACAGTACCCTCACCCTCACCTCCGCGCCGGAGTCCGCCCCATATATCGCCATGACCGAGGAGGTCCTGGCTGCAGCGGGCATCTCCCTGTACCGGACAGGCAGCCGCTATCGGATCCCCGGCGGCCAGCGCTACCGGCTCCCCTCCCATCTCACAGTGGAGGGGGATTGGTCCGCCGCTGCCTTTTTCCTCTGCGCCGGGGCCATGAGCCGGGAGGGCATTGCTGTGGATGGGCTGTCCCTGCCCACCCGGCAGGGCGACAGTGCCTTGCTGCCCCTGCTGCGGCAGATGGGGGCGGTGGTAAATCTCTCCTCCGGCTGCATCACCATCCGGAAGGGGCGACTCCGGGCCACAGATATAGACGCCCGGCCCATTCCCGATCTCATTCCCCCCCTGAGCGTTTTGGCCGCCGCAGCGGAGGGGGGGAGCCATATTCAAAATGCCCGCCGCCTGCGCTATAAGGAATCCGACCGGCTGCAGGGCATTGCCGAGCTATTAAACAGCTTGGGCGGGTGCCTCACCGTAGACGGCGACGGTCTGCTCATTCACGGCGTTTCCCATCTGCAGGGCGGCACAGTTGATCCCATGGGCGATCACCGCCTGGCCATGTCCGCCGCCCTGGCGGCCCTGTCGGCAGACGCACCCGTCACGGTTCGGGATGCCGATTGCGTAAGCAAATCCTACCCCGCCTTTTGGGCAGATTTTCAATCCTTGAAAGGAGAAGCGCCATGTCCAGCACCATCGGAGACACCCTCCGTCTGACCCTGTTCGGCCGCTCCCACGGCCCGGTCATCGGCATGACCCTGGCTGGCATCCCCGCCGGAAAGGCCCTGTCCCCGGCGGCGCTGCAGGCGTTTTTGGACCGCCGGGCTCCGGGCCGCAGCCCTCTCTCCACGGCCCGGCGGGAGGCGGATGTTCCCCGATTTCTCTCGGGCCTGAACGGCAGCGTTACCACCGGAGAGGACATCACCGCCGTCATCGAAAATACCGACGTCCGCTCCGCCGATTATGAGATACTTTCCGCCGTACCCCGGCCGGGACACGCGGATTACACCGCCTATGTGAAATATGGCCGCATCGAGCCCGGCGGCGGCCCGTTTTCCGGGCGGATGACGGCGGCGCTGTGCATAGCCGGGGGCATCTGTCTGCAGCTGCTGGAGCAGGCGGGTATTTCCGTTCTCTCCCGCATCCGCTCCATCGGCCCTGTGAACGACCGGGGCCAGCTGCTCTCCTCCACGGCGGATAAGCCTTTCCCTGTGGTGGATGAGGCCCAAGGCGAGGCCATGGCCCAGGCCATCCTGGAGGCAAAGGCCGCCGGCGACAGCCTGGGCGGCGTCATCGAATGTCGGATCCTGGGCGTGCCCGCCGGGTTAGGCGGCCCGCTTTTTGACGGGCTGGAGTCCCGGCTCAGCGCCGCCATGTTCGGCATCCCCGCTGTGAAGGGCATCGCCTTCGGCAGCGGCTTTGCCTCCGCCCGGCTCCGGGGCAGCGAAAACAACGACCCTTTTGTTTTGGATGATAACGGTAAAATCGTTACAGAAACCAATCATTGCGGCGGTATTTTAGGGGGTATTTCCACCGGAATGTGCATCGATTTCCGTGTGGCTATCAAGCCCACCCCCTCCATTGCCCTGCCCCAGCGAAGCGTGGACCTGAAAAAAATGCAGCCGGTGACCCTGCAGGTTTCCGGTCGGCACGATCCATGCATCGTGCCCCGGGCGGTGCCCTGTGTGGAGGCAGCGGCGGCGTTTGCCATATATGACGCTATGCTCTCTGACAGAAAGGAAACGGAACATGAATCTCATTGATTTACGCCGGGAAATGGACAAGACCGACCGGGCACTGCTGGCTCTTTTCGCCCGGCGGATGGCCCTGTCCGGGGCCATCGCCCGAGTCAAGCAGGGGGCGCACCTGCCGATCCTCGATCCCCAGCGGGAGGAGGAAAAGCTGCACCAGGCGGCCGAATCCGTACCTCCGGAATTGGCCGAATATGCCCGGGACCTTTACCGTCTGCTTATGGCTCAGAGCCGCACTTATCAGGAGAATATCCTCTCCGGCGAGGTAGAGTGATGCGCTGCGGATTATTGGGGCAAACCCTTGCACACAGCCACTCTCCGCTGCTGCACAGCCTGCTGGGGGACTATGCCTACGCCCTCTTTGAAAAGGCTCCCGACCAGGTAGAGGACTTTCTGAAAAACGGTTCCTGGGATGGGCTGAACGTGACCATTCCCTACAAAAAAACGGCCTATGCCCTCTGCGATTCCCTCTCCCCCATCGCCCGGGAAACCGGCAATGTAAACACCCTTTTGCGGCGGCGGGACGGCAGCATTTTTGGGGACAATACCGACGCCTTCGGCTTTCGGTATCTGCTGGAAAAGGCCGGGGTCCCCGTGGCCGGGAAGCGGGCCCTGGTACTGGGCGCCGGCGGAGCCGGCGGCACCGCATGCGCCGTTCTGCGGCAGATGGGTGCCGCCGTCACCGTGCTATCCCGCACGGAAAAGCCCGATGATTTTTATGGAAAAAACAATGGGATACTGTATAGCACATACCGCCATATATCCCAGTATAAGGACGCACAAATCATAGTAAATGCCACCCCGGTGGGCATGTATCCCCACAACGGGGAGGCCGCTGTGGATTTGGAAATATTTCCCCATCTATGTCTTGTGGCTGACCTCATCTATAACCCCGCCCGGACAGCCCTGCTGCTCCAGGCAGAAGATCTGGGCATCCCCTGCTCCGGGGGCCTGAGTATGCTGGCGGCACAGGCCGCCGCCTCTGCCGCTCTGTTTTTAGGTGAGGCCATGGATATTTCCAAGATTTCCCAGGTGGAAGGTGTCCTGCGGCGGCAAACGGAGAATCTGATTCTCATCGGTATGCCCGGCAGCGGAAAGACTACCCTGGCCCGGCTGCTGGGGGCGGCCACAGGCCGACCGGTTTGGGACAGTGACGAGGAGATCGTCCGGCGGACAGGACTGTCCATCCAGGATGTTTTTGACCGCTGGGGCGAAAAAAAATTCCGAGCCCTGGAGACGGAGGTCCTGGCGGACCTGGGCAGGCACTGGGGCGGCATCCTGGCCACCGGCGGCGGCTGTGTAACCCGGCCGGAGAATCGGTGCCTGCTGCGGCAGAACGGAAAAGTCATTTGGCTGCAGCGGGACATCTGCAAGCTGGAGGCTCCCGGCAGGCCCTTGCTGCGCGAGAGCGGCCTTTCGGAGCTATACCGGCAGAGATGCGCCCTGTATGAGCACTTCAGCGATGAGGCTATTTTGAATAACGGCACCCCGGAGGATGCTCTCCGGCGGCTAAAGGAGTGCATGGTATGAAAATTCTGGTGTTGAACGGCCCGAATATGAACCTGCTGGGTTTGCGGGAGCCGGAAATCTATGGCCGGGAGACCTACGAGGATCTGGTATCCCTGGCGGAGCAGACCTGCCGGGAGGCAGGGCTGGAATGCATCTGCGTACAATCCAACCACGAGGGCGTGCTCATCGACGAAATTCAAAAGGCCCGGGACGGCTGCGGCGGCATCGTCATCAATCCCGCCGGATACTCCCACACCAGCATCGCCATAGCCGACGCCCTGCGGGCAGTGGATCTCCCTGCCGTGGAGGTGCATATCTCCGACCCGGAAAAGCGGGAACCCTACCGCCACATTTCCTACACCGGCATGGCCTGCCGCAAGGTCATCAAGGGAAAAGGGCTGGCCGGCTACCGGGAGGCCATCCTTTATCTGAAAGAGCTGACGGAAAAGTAGTTTTTCCTGTGGACGAATGGCCGCCGCAGTGGTATAATGCCTGTGCCGACAAGGCAATGGGGAAAGGAGGGCGTGAAGCCCCATGAATTATAAGATGGTTTTATTCACCATGGGACGGGTGGTGCTGCTGGAGGCAGCGCTGCTGGTGCTGCCTATGGCGGTTTCCCTGCTGTATGGGGAAAAGTGCGCTCTGAGCTTTGCCCTGACTATTTTAGTGGCCCTGGCCGTGGGCTTCCTTCTGACGAAGCTGTGCCGGGGTGAGCACGGCAGCAGCTCCATCAAGGACGGGTTCATGATCGTGGCCCTGACCTGGATCATGCTCTCCGCCATCGGCGCGCTGCCATTTGTATTCTCCCGGGAGATCCCGCTCTATGTGGATGCGTTTTTTGAGACGGTCAGCGGCTTTACCACCACCGGCGCCACCATCCTGCCCGATGTGGAGGCTCTGAGCCGGGGGATGCTCTTTTGGCGGAGCTTCACCCACTGGATCGGCGGCATGGGGATCCTGGTGTTTGTGGTCATGCTGCTGAAGACCCCGGACCGATCCATCAACATCCTCAAGGCGGAAATGCCCGGCCCCACCGTGGACAAGCTGGCCCCTAAATCCAAGGACACGGCCAGAATCCTCTATCTGCTGTACATGGCACTAACCGTGCTGGAGATCGTGTTCCTCCTGCTCGGCGGCATGAGCCTGTTTGACAGCGTGGTGCACGCCTTGAGCACCGCAGGCACCGGCGGCTTTGGCGCATACAACGCCAGCGCTGCCAACTTTAGCCCCTACATCCAGTGGGTGCTGACGGTATTCATGTTCCTGTTCGGCGTGAACTTCAACCTTTACTACCTGCTCCTGCTCAAACGCGGGACCGAGCTTCTGCGCAACACGGAGCTCAAGGTGTATGCAGGCATCGTTCTGGTGTCCGTGGCGGCCATTACCATCGACATTTTGCCCCTGTACCAGTCCTTCTCCGTTTCGCTGCGGCAGGCGGCGTTCCAGGTGACCTCCATCTTGAGCACCACAGGCTTTATCACCGCAGACTTTACCGTGTGGTCCCCTCTGAGCAAGATGGTGCTGCTGATGCTGATGTTTGTGGGCGGCTGTGCCGGCAGCACCGCCGGCGGCCTGAAGGTATCCAGGCTGACCATCCTGTGCAAGATGATCCGGCGGGAGCTGCGCCACACCCTGCGCCCACGGATGGTGGACGTCATCAAGGTGGATGGGCACCAGCTGAGTGAGCAGACCGCCCACAGCATCGTAGTGTATTTTGCCCTGTATATGCTGTGCGTTGCGGGGCTGCTGGTGGCCCTGTCCTTCTCTCCTTTTGACTTGGAAACGAACCTATTTGCCTCTATCTCCTGCTTTAACAACGTGGGCCCCGGCTTCGGTATGGTGGGGCCCCTGGGGAACTACTCCCCCTATTCCCCGGCCATCAAGCTGTTTCTGTGTGCCGGGATGCTGCTGGGGCGGCTGGAGATCTACCCGATGCTGCTGCTGTTTGTGCCGGCAGCGTGGCGGAAGAAGTAAAGGGCAATAGCTTTATAGCGGATGCGGCGCAAGGATATTATAGATTGCATGTCAGTGTGCGCCCCGGCTTCAAAATTTATTAACATTTTTTTAGGAGTATTTTAAGGAAAGAGGGGCATACTGTAACCACGGTAAGGGAAACAGCTTACCTTGCCGGTCTCATCTTTTTCATTTCTCTTTCTCTTTTTCTTTTTCAAGGGAACAGGCGGAGCCAATGCTCCGCCTGTTCCCTTGATTTTTTCATATCGGCACACCCCTCAGCATAGGATGAAATGTATCATTCAAGCTTGGGAGTGTTGCCGATGAAGGGAAACATGGAACAACGGGCCTGCGATGAGGCCGTTTACATCATAGAGTGCCGGGGGACCGTCCGGGACGCCGCCCGGAAGTTCGGCATCAGTAAATCCACGGTACACAAGGACATTTCCCAGCGGCTGCCCCTGTTCAACCGATCCCTTTACCTGCAGGTAAAGGCGGTTTTGGAGGAAAACAAGGCGCAGCGGCACATCCGGGGCGGCTTGGCCACCAGGAGAAAATATAAGGGTAGCTGACAAAAACACATCCGCCGGACTTTAAGGTCCGGCGGATGTGTTCGCATTTACTTGTGATACAGCTTCTTGACCTCGTACCTCGGCTCGCAGCTGACGTGGATGCCCAGGCGCTTGTAGAGCTTGGCGTCCTCCTCAGAGAGGATGACGGAGAAGTGTGCCTCGCTGCCCCGCAGATCATCCAGCTTTTTCAGCACCCGCTCCGCCAAGGGGTTGGTGACGGCGGAGATGGACAGGGCAATGAGCACCTCGTCGGAGTGCAGACGGGGGTTATGGTGGCCCAGGTGCCGGAGCTTCATGTCGCTGATGGGCGCGATGATGGAGGCAGGCAGCAGGTCCAGATCCTTGTCAATGCCCGCCAGGAGCTTTACCGCGTTAAGAAGCATGGCCGCAGAGGGGCCCAGGAGAGAGCTGGTCTTGCCGGTGACCACGCGGCCATCGGGCAGCACCATAGCTCCGGCAGGGGCGCCGGTGGCCTGAGCCTTATCCAAAGAGGCCCGGACCGCCGGACAAATATCCGGGGTTACACCCGCCTGCTGCATAACGATCTCCAGCTTGCGCACCACGCACTCGTCGCACTTGCCCTTGACCCGGTCCACCAGGCCCGTATAATAGCGGCGGAGGATCTCCATGCGGCTGGCCGCCTGGCAGGCGGCATCGTCCACAATGGCAAAGCCCGCCATATTCACGCCCATGTCCGTGGGGGATCTATAGGGGGAGGTACCCTGAATCTTCTCAAACATAGCGTTGAGCACCGGAAAAATCTCCACATCCCGGTTGTAGTTTACGGTGGTCTTGCCGTAGGCCTCCAGGTGGAAGGGATCGATCATATTCACATCGTTGAGGTCGGCAGTGGCGGCCTCATAGGCCAGATTCACCGGGTGTTTCAGGGGCAGGTTCCAGATGGGGAAGGTCTCATACTTGGCGTAGCCTGCCCGGATGCCGCGCTTATTCTCATGATAGAGCTGGCTCAGGCAGGTGGCCATTTTACCGCTGCCGGGGCCCGGGGCCGTGACCACCACGATGGAGCGGCTGGTCTCGATATAGTCGTTCTTGCCTAAGCCGTTATCGGAGACGATGTGCGCCACATCCGAGGGATAGCCGGCAATGGGATAGTGCTTATAGCTCTTAACGCCCAGGGCGGTGAGACGCTTGATAAAGGCATCGGCGGCGGGCTGGCCGGCATACTGGGTGATAACCACGGAGCCTACATAAAAGCCCAGGCCCCGGAACACGTCCGTCAGGCGGAGGACATCGTCGTCATAGCTGATGCCCAAATCGCCGCGCATTTTGCTCTTTTCAATATCCCCGGCACAGATGGCAATGACGATCTCCACATCATCCTTCATCGTTGCCAGCATGCGGATCTTGCTGTCGGGCTGGAAGCCGGGCAGCACCCGGGAGGCATGGTAGTCGTCAAAGAGCTTGCCGCCGAACTCCAGATACAGCTTATCGCCGAACTGGCTGCGGCGCTCCTTGATGTGCTCGGCCTGCAGGGCCAAATACTTGTCGTTGTCAAATCCGATCTTCATGTGCAGTACCTCTTCTTTACGCATCACATTTTCAAAATAACATTGCAATTATACATCCCCGGGAGGCCGGTGGAAAGGGGTTTTCCCTTTTTCCGGGAGCCAAATTTCGGAGGCAAAATTTGTGAAAAATTTGGTGGTAGGGCGGCTTGTTTTTCTTGATATTATGGGGTATACTGAAAAATACACCCCTATTTTTGCCGGCGAAAAATCTCCGTTTTCTCCGCTATTGGGCGTGCAGACCGCCCTGCGCACTCGCTGCATGGTCTGCGCAAAGTTTTTTACCGCCTACGAGCGGTAAGCTCTGCCGGGTCCTTATGAAACCACTATTTTTCGGGAGGCTTTTATGCGCTTTCACATTATGCACAAAAAAATCAATCAGGCTGCAGAGGAGTATCGGGTCTTTTTTGAAACCGACAGCATCGACGAGGCCAAGGACTTTGCCATGCGCCTGGCCTTTGACGAGACGAACAATGTCTATGTGCAGGACACCAAGCGCGACGAGATCGTGCGGGATTTTGATGCACTGGTGTACCGGATTTGAAAAAAGGCAAGGGCATCGCGGCAGAGCCGCGATGCCCTGCCTGAGACCGCCGAAAAAGCTCCTGTTTTCCGGAAAAATGCCCTGAGTCTGCTACGTATATTATTTTCCCGCTGCAGGCGGCAAACTTTGCAGAATTTCTTGAAAAACGAAGAAGACTACCCGCGTGTAGTCTTCTTTTTTGCGTTGGCGGATAGCAGTTTACTCCAAAAATCCCTTGAGGATGGTCTCCTCGGCCTCCTCCGGGGTGAGCCCCAGGGTCTCCAGCTTCAGCAGCTGGTCACCGGCGATCTTGCCGATGGCGGCCTCGTGGATCAGCTGTGCGTCGGGGCAGTTGGCAGTGATGGCGGGGATGGACTCGATGTGGGCGTGGCCCATGATGATAGAGTCGCACTGGACATGGCCGAAGCACTGGCTGTTGCCCACCATCACCGGGTGGAACACCTGCTTGGAATCATCCTGAGCAACGGAGCGGGAAATGACGCGGCCCTTGGCATCCTCGCCGTTAAGCTCGATATGCATATCGCTCTCGGCCTCCTGCTTGCCGTGGGTCAGCAGGCGCTCGGTGACCACCACCTCGCTGCCCTTCTCACAGTAAAAACGGGTGTCGCGCTTGGTGGAGTCGATGCCGCGAATTTGGACGGTGTCCATCTGCATGGTGGAGTTTTCCCCCAGGTGGACGATGGTCTGGGGGTTCATTACATTGCGGCCGGTCTCGCCGGGGGCGTCCTCGCCGTAGTGCTTTTCAGAATAGTGGACCCGGCTGTTTTTGCCGATGTAGAAGGTGTGTACACCGTCGTGGCGGCTCTCATTACAGCCGGAATTGTGGATGCCGCAGCCGGCGACGATCTCTACATCGCAATCATCGCCCACATAAAAATCGTTATACACCAGCTCGGAAAGCCCAGTCTTGCTGATGATGACGGGGATGTGGCACTGCTCGCCCTTGGTGCCGGCCTTGATACGGATGTCAATGCCCTGCTTGCCATCGGTCTTGGGAGTGATCTCGATGTGCTCGGTGGATTGGCGGGCCTCACAGCCGCTGTCTTTGCGGATATTAAAGGCGCCTACGGGCTTGCCGGTGAGATCGGCGATCTTTTCCAGCAGCTTGGCGTCAATGTCGGTAATCATAGCTTGACCTCCTTTTTCTCCAGTACCGGGCAGCCGCCCAGGGTGTCCGCCAGGATCAGAGGGAATACCTCCTCCGTGGTGCCCCGGTGGGCGATGGTGCCGCCGGAGACGACGATTATTTCATCCGCCAGCTGGATGATACGCTCCTGGTGGGAGATGATAATCATGGTGGAGTGCCCCTCCTGATGGATCTGTTCAAAGGTCTCGGTGAGGCGGGCGAAGCTCCACAGGTCGATGCCGGCCTCGGGCTCGTCAAAGATCATCAGCTCACTGCCGCGGGCCAGGATGGTGGCAATCTCAATGCGCTTGACCTCGCCGCCGGAGAGGGATACATCCACCTCCCGATCCAGATAATCGTTGGCGCACAGGCCCACCTTCGTTAGATACTGGCAGCAACGGTCCTTGGAGAGCTCTTCGCTGCCCGCCGCCAAAAGAAGCAGATCATGGACGGTGATCCCCTTGAAGCGGGGGGGCTGCTGGAAGCCGTAGCTAATGCCCAGGCGGGCACGTTCAGTGATAGAAAGGCCCGTCACATCCTGGCCGTTGTAGAGGATCTGCCCCTCCGTGGGCTGCACCAGGCCCATGATCACCTTGGCCAGGGTAGTCTTGCCGCCGCCGTTGGGGCCGGTGAAAACTACCAGCTTATGGTCGGGAATGGTTAGGTCGATGTGGTTGAGGATGTCCACCGGGCCCTCCGGGGTGGAGACGCGGTAACAGATGTTTTTCAGCTCTAACATGAATCCTTCCTCCTTCTGAGGTCTTTTCATCCGTACTATACCAAATCTTGTCCCTTAAGAATGTTGCAATTGCACCAAAAGACATATTTCGACTCATACGTTTTTTATTGTAGCAGAATCGCCGGGCAAAAGCAATCCGCCCCGCCTTATTTTTCCCTGCTCAGGAAAATTTTACACAGAATACACCCCCATCAGGGCATATCCCATGTGCCGGCTGCAGGGCGCCTTGGCGTGCGGTGGGGATGGAGCGACATAGTCGCCGTCTCCTGCAGAGGGCTGCAAGGAAAAATGGGCGCAAAAAGGCCCGGCGAGCTGAGAGGCTCACCGGGCGGGATGGAGAGAGGAAGCGCAGAAGGAAAAACCGGATCAGACCAGGGAACAGATGAGGCTCAGTTCAACGAAGAACAGAAAGCCCAGGGGGAAGCAGGCAATCTGGGTGAAGAGGTTAAAATTGCCGGTCATGATAAAAAACAGGGCCAGCACAATCACGGCCATGAGAGCCACGGCGACCACCACACGGGCTGCAGCTTTGCTTTTCATAATTTCAGATCTCCTTTCAGCATTTTATTCTGTTTTGCTTTGTTGTCCTCAGTATAAGGATAGATCTGGTATTTGTAAAATACAGAAAAACTAAGCTGCGTATAGCTATAGACTATATCAGCGCTGCCTCCCGCAGGGCCTGTATGTACTCCAAGGTCATGGGGGAGGGAGTCACATCCCGGCGCAGGATATATCCAATGGTGTGGAACTGCTTCGGCTCCAAAGGCAGGCTCACAAACTCCTCCCGGTACATGGCGGATACTCCCACATCCGGGCTGAAGCCATTGAGGGCCCGCAGAAGCTGATACTCCGTGGCCCGTTCCCGCACACAGATGGTTTTGTGGGACTGCGCAGCCACGGCAGACAGGCCCTCAAAAAAGAACTGTCCGTTGTGCTCCCCCTGCTCAAAGGTGATGCAGGGATAGGGACTCACGTCCTCCACCGTCACGAACCTGCGACCGGCCAGGGGGTGCTCCGCAGAGACGAACAGCTCCGCCTGTACCCGCTTCAGCTCTGTGAATTCCAAGCCCAGCTTGCCGAACATCCGCCGCAGGAATCGCTCGTTATCCTCATTCAGCGCCAGAATGCCCACCTCGCTGCGCAGCTGGCTTACATCCTCCAGCACCTCATAGGTAGTGGTCTCCCGAAAATGGAAGCTGTACCGGGGCCCCCGAAAATTCTGCACCAACCGGGAAAATGCCAGCACCGTAAAGTTAAAGTGCTGGCTGGACACAGCAAAGCGCTTCTCCCCCTGCTCCCGACCGCTGAACCGCTCCTGCAGCAGCTGGGCCTGGGAGAGGATCTGCCGGGCGTAGCCCAAGAATTCCTCCCCCTCCCGTGACACGATAACACCCCGGTTGGTCCGGGAGAATATGGTCACACCCATCTCCGATTCCAGCTCCCGTATGGCAGTGGTAAGGCTGGGTTGGGAGATAAACAGCTTTTCGGCGGCGGCGCTGATGGTGCCGCACTCGGCCACCGTCACGGCGTATTTCAGTTGCTGCAGGGTCATAAAAACACACTCCTTTTCCTTAGTGTATCGGATTATTTCTAAAAAGTAAAGCGTCCGTCCCCTGGTGCATACAATGGATGGCAGAGAAAGGGGTGCTGGCATGGAAAATCATCAGACTATGGAGCAAAAGAGGGCTGTCTGGCAGCGGGTGAATCCTGCCCTGCAGCCGTATCCGGCGGATGCGGCCCAGGACGCGGTGAATGTGTGCTGTATGGGGGTAAACGCCCAGCAGGATGCAGACGTGATCCGGGGCTTTATTGAGGAGGAGCTGTCGGACCGGCGGGGCTACCTGACCTACGCCGCCATGGCACCGTCCCCCATGGCCCGGCAGCTTATGCGCCGCCTGGCAGCGGAGGAGGGAGGCCATGCCCGGCGGCTCCTGGGTGTATACTATCTTATCACCGGCCAGGTCTATTGCCCGGCGGTGCCGCAGCCGGGGGAGGGATGCGTTTCCTCCTGGCGGGAAGTTTTACGTCTGCGATACCATGAGGAGAGCTGCGGGGGCCTGAATTACCGGCGGGCCTCGGAGGAGACCACCGACGAGTGCCTGGCGGAGATCTTTCAGGAGCTGTCCCGGGATGAATACCGCCACGCCCGACAGATCCTGACACTTTTGGAAAAACAAATGTCGATTTAAAAGATAGGTCTTGCAATACACACAATTTGCTGCTACAATAGGGCAAAATCAATATAAGGAGGACGCCCTTTATGAAAGAGTGTATCAGCAGGGATGCGGCTCTCGCCGCACTGAAAAAATATAACAAGGAGCCGTTTCACATCCAGCACAGCCTGACCGTAGAGGGCGTCATGCGCTGGTATGCCAACCAGCTGGGCTACGGGGAGGATGCAGACTTCTGGGCCACCGTGGGTCTGCTCCACGACATCGACTTTGAGCAGTGGCCGGAGCAGCACTGTGTCAAGGCCCCGGAGCTTTTGAAGGAGGCCGGCTGCAGCGAGGAATTCATCCACGCTGTGTGCAGCCATGGCTACGGCATCTGCTGCGATGTGGAGCCCACCCACGAAATGGAAAAGGTGCTCTTTGCCGCCGACGAGCTCACGGGGCTCATCGGGGCAGCCGCCCTCATGCGTCCCAGCAAGAGTGTGCAGGACATGGAGCTCAAGAGCATTAAGAAAAAGTTCAAGGACAAGAAGTTCGCTGCCGGCTGCTCCCGGGATGTGATTATCACCGGCGCCGAGCGCCTGGGTTGGGAGCTGGATGCGCTGATGGAAAAGACCTTGGAGGCCATGCGCTCCTGTGAGGAGAGCGTCACTGCGGAAATGGCCGCGCTGTAATCTTGCCCATAGAGCAGAATAAAATCAGATGTCAAACAGGCGCCCCAAAAGGGCGCCTGTTTAAAGATGATCAGAGTTTGCCGCCTGCAGGAGGCAAAGCCTTGGCGCAGGCAGGATTCATCTCCGCCGAGCAGCTTTACCCCCCCTGGGGCGGAGCGGCCAAGGGGAGCGGAATCCAAAAATAAAAGGCCGCCAAAGGCGGCCTTTTATTTTTGTGGCTGTCCACAGGTTTTGTTGTCCGTGCGCACTCCTGTATATCGCAAGGAAAGGAATGTATGCAAGGGAAACCTTAGTCGGGTTTCCCTTGCATGTTAAATTACCCGCCCGCAGGCGACCACTTTTGCGGAGCAAAAGTGCTGCTCCAAAAAGAAAGACACCCGTAGGGGTGTCTTTCTTTTTGGAGCAGGGTACGGGAATCGAACCCGCCTCCTCGGCTTGGGAAGCCGATGTACTACCGATGTACTAACCCTGCATCGCGATAGCTATTATAGCAGAGAATTTCGTCCAATGCAACCGAAAATTGCCGTCCGGCATGATTTTTCTTTCGGGCGCATAGGATAGCCCAGCAATTTATGGGGAGGGCGAGTCATGAAAAAGAGGTTTTTTGCGCTGCTGATGGTGCTTTCGGCGCTACTGTGCCTGTCGCTGCCGGCCCATGCCGTGGAGCTGCCCGTGAAGGCCAGGGCCGCACTGCTCATGGAAAAGGAGACCGGCCAGGTGCTTTTTGCCCAAAATGAGCATGAGAAGCTGGAGCCTGCCAGCGTCACCAAGATCATGACGCTCCTGCTGGTCATGGAGGCCATGGACCGAGGGGAGCTAAACTATGCGGATATGGTCACCGTCAGCGCCAATGCCGCCTCTATGGGCGGCAGCCAGGTGTACCTGTCCGAGGGAGAGCAAATCAGCGTGGAGGAGCTTTTGAAGGCCGTATGCGTCTCCAGCGGCAACGACGCCGCCGTGGCCCTGGCGGAGCAGGTGGCCGGGGTCACAGAGCTGTTTGTCCAGCAGATGAACAACCGTGCCATGGAGCTGGGTATGGGGGACACCCACTTTGTAAATCCCACGGGCCTGCCGGCGGAGGGCCATGTAACCAGCGCCTGGGACATTGCCCTCATGAGCCGCGAGCTGATCCTGCATCACCCGGACATCCGCCGCTTCACCACCATCTGGATGGATACCATCCGGGGCGGCGAGTTCGGCCTTTCCAATACCAATAAGCTCATCCGCTTCTATGACGGGGCCACGGGGCTGAAGACCGGCTCCACCGATGCTGCGGGCTACTGCATCTCCGCCACGGCGGAGCGGGAGGGCATGGAGCTCATCGCCGTGGTGCTGGGGAGCGAGACCAGCCAGCAGCGCTTTGAGGACGCCAAGACTATGCTGAACTACGGCTTCTCCACCTACGTCCTGGCGGATGTCACCCCGGAGGAAACGCCGGTGGCTCCCGTAAGGCTGGGCCGCACCCCCTCCGTGGCGGCATCGCTCGCCCAAAGCAAGCTCCTGGTGGGCAAGGGCCAGGCGGGCGGCCTTACCCGGACGGTGAAGCTGCAGGAGGATCTGTCGGCTCCTGTGGAAAAGTGGCAGGCCGTAGGCATTCTCACGGTGCAGAGTGGGGATACCACCCTGGCAGAGCTTCCTCTGACGGCAGCAGCGGCCGTGGAACGCATGACCTGGGGGGACCTGTTTACCCGCCTGCTCCGCGCCGCGGTTTTCGGATAAGAAATCAGGCGGTTTTCTCTTGTATTTTCCACCGGTTGGATGTAACATAGGGGAAAGAACAAAAGAGGAGGCATTTTCTATGATCTCTGTAGATCTTCACAATATGCGGCAGTTCATCCCCCTGCCCTATGAGGCGGCGCTGACGCCCCGTCTGCGCCTGGCCCATGACCACCTGCGCGCCGGAACCGGCGCCGGGGGTGAGTTCACCGGCTGGGTGCGCCTGCCCGAAGGGTATGACCGGGAGGAGTTTGAACGCATCCAGGCGGCAGCGCGGAGGATACAGGCCGATTCTCAGGCTCTGGTGGTCATCGGCATCGGCGGCTCTTACTTAGGGGCCCGGGGTGTTATCGAGTGCCTGTGCTCCCCCAACTATAACCTGAAAAAGAAGAATACGCCCAATATCTACTTTGTGGGCAACGGCCTGGATAACGACCAGCTGGCAGAGGTGGAGGAGCTGCTGGAGGGGGTAGACTTCTCCGTGAATGTCATCTCCAAGTCCGGCACCACCACAGAGCCGGCGGTGGCCTTCCGCTTTTTCCGCCAGCTTCTGGAGAAAAAGTACGGCCACGAGGCCGCCGCCAAGCGCATCTATGCCACCACCGACCGGCAAAAGGGCGCCCTGAAATCCCTTGCCGCGGCCGAGGGCTATGAGAGCTTTGTGGTTCCGGATGACATCGGCGGACGCTACAGCGTCCTCACGGCGGTGGGTTTGCTGCCCATTGCCGTGGCAGGTATTGATGTGGGACAGCTCATGGCCGGTGCGGCGTCCATGATGGATGTCTGCGCCCAGGCAGGCATGGAGCAAAATCCCGCCTGGCAGTATGCCGCAGCCCGGTATGAGCTGCAGCACCGGGGCATGGAGATCGAGGTCCTGGCCTGCTTTGACCCCTTCTTCCGCTTTATGGCGGAGTGGTGGAAGCAGCTGTACGGCGAGTCCGAGGGCAAGGAGGGCAAGGGCCTGTTCCCGGCCAGCGTAGAGTATACTGCGGACCTGCACTCCATGGGACAGTATCTCCAGGAGGGCCGCCGGAATCTGTTTGAGACCGTGGTACGCTTTACCCCCCATTCCGGCGAGCTGACAGTGCCCTATGACGCAGAAAACGGCGATGGGCTGAACTTCCTGGCGGGCAAGGCCATGAGCGACCTGAAGCAGCAGGCCATGGATGGCACGCTCCTGGCCCATGTGGAGGGGGGCGTCCCCAATATCCGCGTGTGCTGCGGCGAGCGCAATGCCTTCACCCTGGGCGAGCTGATCTATTTCTTCTGCTATGCCTGCGGTCTGTCCGGCTATCTGCTGGATGTTAACCCCTTTGACCAGCCCGGCGTGGAGGCATATAAGAAGAACATGTTCGCCCTCCTGGGTAAACCCGGCTATGAGGACCTGGGCGCGGCCCTGCGGGAAAAGCTGGAAAAGCAATCGTGAAGAAATGATGAATTTTGCTTTCTCCATTGCCATTTGAAAAGAAGTATGGTATATTAAATGCAAGTTAACCACAAAAAGACAAAGGAGTGATTTCTTATGGTTAGACTGATTATGGGCGCAAACGGTGCCGGCAAGACAAAGCAGCTCATCGACCTGATTCACAGTGCCGTGGAGTCCGAGAACGGCAGCGTGGTCTGCATCGAGCCCGGTGCGGACATGACCTTTGACATTAAATCCAGCGTTCGCCTGGTCAATGCCAAGGAGTATAGCTTGAATTCATTTGAATGCCTGCGCGGCTTCATCAGCGGTCTCTACGCCGGCAATTATGATATTTCTCACGTATTTGTGGACAACCTAGCCAAAATTGCCGCCAGCAGCGATCTGGCGGAGGCGGAAAAATTCCTCCACTGGCTGGACCGCTTCAGCGAGGAGAATTGCGTCAAGTTCACTGTTACCCTGAGCCTGGACGAGTCCATGGCCACCGAGGGCATGCGCAGCTACCTGTAAAATATGCAGAAAACAAGGGCATTGCGGCTTTGCTGTGATGCCCTTGCTTCAGCTTGCTAAAAAGACTTGCAGCGCTTGCCGCCCGCAAGCAGCACCGAGGAAACGGCGCAGCCATTAGGGCCGCACCGTTTTCGAGAGCCGACTAAGCCAAGATGCAAGAAGCCACCCCGGGCCCTTCCTTATGGAGGGCGCCCGGGGTGGCTCTTTGTTTCGGGAATACAGATTTACCGCTTCTTTCTCTTAGCGGCCCGGCGCTGGAAGAATTTCACCAGTTCCACCACAGGGATCACCAGCACGGCCAAGGCCAGGGCGATACCGTATTCGGCCCAACCCACGGGGGTGAAGCCGAAGGCATCGGCAATGGGCCCTACCTCCAAAACCAGCGTGGTTATGAGGAGGCTGCCCAGCATAGCCACCCACAGGACCTTGTTATGGCTGCGGCTGGAGAAAATGCTGCGCCGCTGAAAGCGCATATTGAAGCTGTGGAAAATCTCGCACATGCTCATGGTCAAAAAGGCCATGGTCATGCCGTGGGGTGAAACACCGGAAGGCATCTCGAAGTATCCCACCTCCACACAGTGGCCGATGATATAGGAGGCCAAAGTGATGACGGTGATAAGCACGCCCTGATACACCACATCAAAGCCCAGGCCACCGGAGAAGATGCCGTCGTGGCTATCCCGGGGCGGACGGTCCATAACATCCGGCTCCGCCTTCTCCAGGCCCAGGGCCAGGGCCGGGAAGCAATCGGTAATAAGGTTGATGAACAGCAGATGCACCGGCCCCAAGAGGGTGAAGCCCAGGAGGGTGGCGGTGAACACACCCAGCACCTCGCTCATATTGGAGGCCAGGAGGAACTGGATGGTCTTGCGGATATTATCATAGATGCGGCGGCCCTCACCCACGGCGCCCACGATGGTGGCGAAGTTATCATCGGAGAGGACCATATCCGCCACGTTCTTGGTGACGTCGGTGCCGGTGATGCCCATACCCACGCCGATGTCGGCGGTCTTGATGCTGGGGGCATCGTTGACACCGTCGCCGGTCATGGCGGTGATGGCGCCGCGCTTTTTCCAGGCAGTGACGATGCGCACCTTGTGCTCCGGCTGAACCCGGGCATAGACGCTGTAGCGGGGCACGATTTCCGCCAGCTCCTCATCCGTAAAGGCGTTGAGCTCGCTGCCGGTGATGGCTTGGTCAGCGCTGTCGAGAATATCCAGCTCCTTGGCGATTGCCACGGCGGTGTCCTTATGGTCACCGGTGATCATCACCGGGCGGATGCCCGCCTTGCGGCACTGGTGGATGGCGTCCTTCACCTCCGGACGCACGGGGTCGATCATGCCCGCAAGGCCGATGAAGCACAGATCCTGTTCCAGAGTCTCGGGACTGATGTCTTCAGGCAAGGTGTCGCCCCAGCTGCGCTGGGCGGCAGCCAAAACACGCAGGGCCCGGTCGGCCATGGCCTTATTCTCCAGCAGAATGGCCCGGCGCTTTTCCTCGGTCATGGGATGCTTTTCGCCGCTGTCTATATAGCTGGTGCAAAGGCGCAGCACCTCGTCCGGCGCACCCTTGGTATACTGGATAAAGCCGCCGTCGATTTGGTGCACGGTGGACATCATCTTTCGGGAGGAATCGAAGGGCGCCTCGGCCACCCGGGGCTGCTGCTCCTCCAGCAGGGGCTTTTTCAGCCCCGCCTTGGCGGCGAAATTCACCAGGGCCGCCTCCGTGGGCTCGCCCTGAGCGCCCTCCTCTGCCCAGGCAGCATCGCTGCAAAGGGCCATGGCTGTGGCCAAAAGCCGCTGGGGGCCCGTGTGGTCCACCACGGTCATCTTGTTCTGGGTAAGGGTGCCGGTCTTATCGGAGCAAATAACCTGGGTGCAGCCCAAGGTCTCTACCGCCGTCAGGCGGCGGATCACCGCGCCGCGCTTGCTCATGTTGGTAACGCCGATAGACAGCACCACCGTCACCACCGTGGCCAGGCCCTCGGGAATAGCGGCCACGGCCAGGGAAACGGCCACCATAAAGGTTTTCAGAATGGCCTCCAGGGAGTAATCACCCTCCACCAGCAGATCAAAAACGAAGATGAACACGCAGATGGCCAGCACCAGGTAGGACAGAGTCTTGCCCAGCTGGGTCAGCTTGCGCTGGAGGGGGGTCTCCTCCTGCTCCGTCCGGGCCAGTACGCCGGCGATCTTACCCATTTCGGTGTCCATGCCGGTGGCGGTAATGACGGCGCTGCCGCGGCCATAGACCACAGTGGAGCCCATGTAGCACATGTTTTTCCGGTCACCCAAAGGCACATCACCCTCAGCCGCAATAGGCTCGGCGGTCTTATTCACCGGGACGCTCTCGCCGGTGAGGGCGGCCTCCTCGATCTTCAGGGATGCGGACTCCAGCAATCGGCCATCGGCGGGCACGGCATCTCCAGCCTCCAGAATCACCACATCCCCGGGCACCAGGTCGGCACTGTGGAGCACGGTAATCTTGCCGTCCCGCAGCACTTTGCTGGTGGCGGCAGTCATGGTCTGGAGGGCCTCGATGGCGGCCTCAGCCTTGCTCTCCTGCACCACGCCCAATACGGCGTTGAGCAGCACCACCACCAGGATGATGAACACCTCCGTAAGGCTCTCGTGGGAGAGAATGCTGGTGACGGCGGACACGGCGGCGGCAGCCAGCAGAATCAGCAGCATAGGGTCCTTCAGCTGCTGCACGAAGCGCTGGAAATTGGTGATTTTCTTGGCCTCCTGCAGGCGGTTGGGGCCGTGCTTCGACAGGCGGGCAGCTGCCTCCTCCCCGGTAAGGCCCCGGGATGAGCTGCCCTGAGTGGAAAGCACTTCTTCAGTGGTTTGCAAATAATCCGGTTTCATAATATCCTCCTTTTCTGCCCTATAGGCAAAACAAAAAAGACCCTACACAGGCGCGCGGCCTATGTATGAGTCTCATTCTTTCAAGACAGCCCGGGCCCGAGGGGCCGTACTGACGGGTCTGCCTCATCCCGCAGGGCAGGATGGAATTACTCCCTCAACGTGGAAATCCAATTTGTGCCTATTATCTTATACAAATCAAGAGCCGTTGTCAAGTCCCTTGTGCCGGGAATGGGAAAAATCTTGACGATGATTTTATTATACGGTAAAATGATGACGTAGAAATTTGACAGTGCCGCCTGGCAGGGCGGCGCGAAGCAAACCTGAAAGGAGAACTTCCATGTACGATTACGAATTGTATGGCTCCCGCATCAGCACTTTAGGCACCCTGGGCATTATTGCCATTCTGCTGGCCATCATCGCCACGGTGCTGGCCTTCATTTTCATCGTTCCGGCCAAACGGCGGGAGAAAATGGGCAAATTCGGCAAATTCCTTCACGACGCATGCAACTTTAAGTTCCTGATTGTGGAGAAGATCCTGCAGGCGCTGTATATTTTCTTCACGGCGCTGGTGATCCTGGTGGGCTTTTTCATGCTGTTCTGCTCCGATTGGAGCGGCTGGATGGGCGGTAAGGGCATTCTGCTGATGATCCTGGGGCCCATCGCCGTGCGTCTGAGCTATGAGCTGGTGATGATGGCGGTGCTGGCGGTGAAGAACATCATCTCCATCAACAGTAAGCTGCGCAACCAGAACGAAGGCGCGGCGGGCACTGACATCTTTGACCCGGATATGAGCAGCCTGAAGGAGGCCTTCGGAGTGAAGGCGGAGCAGGCGGCCAAGGCGGAACCAGTGGAGAGCGCTCCTGTCCAGGAGACGAAGGGAACGCCTGAGCAGTAATTGAAGTTTATATAGGTGCAGAAAGGCCCTCCGGCGTGTCAAAAAAGCCTCGCAGAGTTTGCCGCCCGCAGGCGGCAAAAATTTGGAATCATTTTTCACCGCGACATGTGCGTGGGGAAAAATACCTCTCAGGCTGCCAGTGTGGAATTTGTGCGCCACCGGCGCACAAATTATGCGCGCAGCAGGCTGCAATCTTTTTGTCGGAAAATTCCAAAGGAATTTTCGACAGTCTCAAAGGCCCTCCGGCGGATGCCGAAGGGCCCTTCCCTTTTTAGCCGATCTCTGCGGTGAATATCTGTTTTCCTTCTCATAATATAAGACAGCAAAAGAGTTTAAACTTTGCAAATGTGCCGGAGGATTTCTCCTGATTTTGTTCGCCTGCGCAAAATTTTCTGTCCGTTTTAAGTAAAACAGCAGAGTGGGGTGTCGAGGACGCCGCCCCCTACAGACACGCTGCAAGGAGTGCAGTGGGCGGGCCGATGTAGGCATCGGCCCCTACGGAGTATTTTTTCGAAAAAAACTCCTCCGGCAATAGTCGGAGGAGTTTTTATGATCCAATTACTCGGCGGGGTAGACAGAGACCTGCTTGCGGTCCTTGCCCAGGCGCTCGAAACGGACAACACCGTCAGCCTTGGCAAAGAGGGTATCGTCGGAGCCGATGCCCACGTTCTTGCCGGGGTGAATGTGCGTGCCGCGCTGGCGCACCAGGATATTGCCGGACAGAACAAACTGACCGTCAGCACGCTTGGGGCCCAGGCGCTTGGACTCGGAATCACGGCCGTTCTTGGTGGAGCCCATACCTTTTTTATGGGCGAAGAATTGCAGACCGATATACAGCATAATTCAGTACCATCCTTTCTGATAAGATGATTGCGGGGAAACAGGAGGTCACTCCTCCATCACTTCGATGTTTTCGGGGTATTCGTCGTGGAGCTGGGTAAGGTAGACCATGAGCCCCGTCAGCAGATTCTGACAGGTGCTCTCCGCCGGGGCGGACAGGCCGCCGGGCAGGCGGAAGGAGATCTTCGCGTCCTTCTCCCGGACCTTTACCGAGGCGCACAGGCCCATCACGTCGTTGACGGTACATTCGACCAGACGGATGGCACTGGTGACGGCGGCGCAGACAATGTCCTCGCCCTCCTGGCCCCAGCCGCTGTGGCCCTGGACATCAAAGCCCACGATGCGGGCTTGCTCCACAAGGAATGAAACGGTGGTCATACGCTCTTAGAAAGTGATCTTGCCGATCTCAACCTTGGTGTAAGGCTGACGATGGCCTTGGCGTTTGCGATAACCCTTTTTGGGGGTGTACTTGAAGATACGGATCTTCTTGCCCTTGCCGTTCTTGACGACGGTGGCGTCCACCTTGGCGCCCTCCACCACGGGAGTGCCGAACTTGGTGTTCTCCCCATCCACGATGGCCAGAACCTGATCGAAAACCACGGCGTCGCCGGCGTTGACATCCAGCTTCTCAATGAACAGAGTGTCACCCTCAGAAACATTGTACTGCTTGCCACCGGTCACGATGATTGCCTGCATACTTGTTGCACCTACCTTTCCTTTATTACGGACTCGCTGTCGGGGGCGGCCTGCCAAGGGGCAGACGCTTGTGACCCATTCAAAGCGGCTTATATAGTTTAACAGACTTTGGGATGCCTGTCAACTGATTTGGGGAAGTTTTTCAGCTTATTTTGCGGGATATTTGAGCTTTTCCTCCGTCCAGGAGGCAATAAGGTCACGATACCAGGCACAGTAGGCCCGGCCCTCCTCCACGCTGAGGTTTTTATAATTGCCGCACTCGGCAGCGGAGCAGCCGGGCATGGGGCCGCTGTACTCGGCGGCCCGGGCGAAAACCGCCTGCAGGAGGGCGATGGCCTGGCTGCCGGTCAGCTTATCCCCGTCATAGAGGAAGTAAAAGCCTGTCTGGCAGCCCATGGGCCCGAAGTAGATCACCGCATCCCGGCTCTCGGAATTGCGCAGGAGGGTGGCAATGAGATGCTCCACGGAGTGCATCTGGCTGTTTGAAAGCAGCTGGCCGGTGTTGGGCCTTTTAAAGCGCAGATCAAAAGTCACCACGTTCCCGTCTCGCCGGGAGAGATACAGACCGGGCACCAGCACGGTGTGATCCACGGTAAAGCTTGCGATACGCTCCATTATTCCGCCTCCAGGTTGCCGATAAATTTCATGGCCACGCCGTTCAATTCCCGGATGGCCTCGGGGAAGTTGAAGAAGAAGTCGTGGTGCTCCAGCACGCAGTCGCTGACGGACTTCAAGGACAAAAACGGCACGTCATTCCGGCAGCACACCTGGGCCACGGCGCCCCCCTCCATCTCGCACAGCAGCGGGTGGAAGGTGTCATAGATCCAGTGGCTGCGGGGGGTATCGGTGGCGAACCAGTCGCCGGTGGCAACCATCCCCGTGCGGTAGGGCAGGCCCGTTTTATCCATGGCGGATCTGGCCTTCTCCGGCCAGGCGGTGGGGAACTCCACCTTATTCACCGTGGACACCAGGCCCACAGGATCGCCCAGGGCGGAGGTGTCCGAATCGTGCTGCACAAAGCCTGTGGCCAGCACCAGTGTCCCGATGGGCACATTTTCAAAGCAGCCCGCCACGCCTACATTCAGCACCACATCGGGGGCGTAGCGGCTGATAAGAAGCTGGGTGGACATGGCGGCATTCACCTTGCCCACGCCTCCGGCACAGGCCACTATATTTTCACGGATTTGGTAAAAGGATGCACCGGACACCTTTTCTATAAGGTGGGCGTTTTCGTTTTTCAGCAGGCTCTCGATTTCGCCGTCCATGGCGTACATCATGCCTATTTTCATGGAGTGGTCTCCTTTCGGTTTCAAATTCAGCGTGTTGAAAAAGTCTTTTCGCCCCGCCGCCTAAGCTTTTGAAGCTTTAAGAGAGCTTCAAGAGCTACTGATTTCAATGGTAAGGGACACCCTTGTTGGGTTTCCCTCACACACCCTTCCTCACGGTTCTTGCAAATTCTACCGCTTTATCTGCAATCTGAAATTGCCTCATATTATACCTTTTTTTGCTCCGAATTGCAACAGGCCGTTGCCCGAAACGAAAAAATAGGGTAGAATGGAATCAGATTTTGAATGGCAAGGAGGGACGGCCATGGACGCAGTGGGCGTTGTATGTGAATTTGACCCCCTGCACCGGGGACATGAGCGGCTGCTGCGCCGGGCCGGGGAATCGGGCCGGGTGCTGGTGTGCGCCATGAGCGGCAACTTCACCCAGCGGGGCGGCGCAGCCTGTGTGGAGAAATTTGCCCGGGCGGAGATGGCCGTGCGCTGCGGGGCCGATCTGGTGGTAGAGCTGCCCACTCCCTGGGCCATGGCCACGGCGGAGAAATTCGCAGACGGCGGCGTATCCCTCCTGGCCCAATGTGGGGTGAAAACTCTCTATTTCGGCAGTGAGTGCGGGGACACAGACGCCCTGTGGGCCACGGCGGAGGCACTGCTGCGGGCGGATGTTCACCGGGCTATCCGGCTGGAAATGGGCGGAGGGCTCCCCTACGCCGCCGCCCGGCAGGCAGTGCTGGAGCGAGAAACCGGGCTCGGCGCGCTCCTGGCTCAGCCCAACAACACCCTGGCCGTGGAATATCTCAAGGCCATCCGCCGACGGGGCCTTACCGCAGAGGCAGTTACGGTGCGCCGGGAGGACGGCGGTCACCACGGGACTGCCTCGGCCTCCCATATTCGGGCGCTGCTGGCAGCGGGCCAAGAGGCGAAGGCCTTCGCCCTGATGCCCCCACAGGCAGCGGACATCCTGGGCCGGGAGATGAAAAAGGGCCTGGCCCCGGTAGACCCAGCCCGGCTGGAGAGGGCCATGCTGGCCCGGCTGCGGCTGATGAACGAGCACGACTTCGCTTCTTACGACAGCGGCGGCGAGGGGCTGTACCGACGGGTGTATCGGGCGGTACAGGAGGGCGGCAGCCTGGGGGATATTCTGACCCGGGCCACCACCAAGCGCTACCCCACCGCCCGGGTGCGGCGGATGCTGTGGGCGGTATTCCTGGGCCTGGAGGCGCCCGGAGAGGACATCCCCTATGTCCGAATTCTGGCCGCCACAGAGGCGGGGCGAAGGCTCCTGCGGCAGATGCAGGACGCAGGTGTGCCGGTGCTGACCAAGGCGGCGGATGTGGGCCGATTGGGCCCATCGGCAGAGGCACTCTTCACCCGGGAGGCCCGCCGGACGGATGTATACGCCCTGGCATGCCCCGGCTCCCCCCTCCCCTGCGGCAGTGATTGGCGGCGGACGCCGACGATGATTTGAAGGAAGGGAAAGGCTTATGCTGAAAATGATTACAGGAGCCCATATCCCCACGCCGGAGCGTTTGACCCCGTCCTATATGCTATCCGACGGGTATTTGACCGCCAATGTAAATGCTGATGACATCCTCCCCCTGATAAACAGCTTTATTGATCTGCATGAGGGTCCCTTTTTAGCCCATCCTCCCCCGGCGAGAGTGTTGCCATTGAGCTGGAAGGCCACACTGCCGCAGATGCTATAGATATCCTGAAAAGCATTGGACTGTATTTTGCTGAGCAGCGCGAGGAGTAGTCATAAAAAGGGAATTTCTGCTGTAAACGGCAGAGATGAAGATTGAGCTAAAATAATTTGAAGGAGGAGCCCTTATGAAAATCACCCATGCATCCATGCAGGACCTGGCGGCGGTCGCCGCGGTGGAGGCCATGTGCTTTCCCCCCGCGGAAGCGGCCACGGAAAAAGACTTTGCCGGTAGGATCCAACACTACGGGAACCACTTCTGGCTGATGTTCGACGGGGACCGGCTCATTGCGTTTGTAGACGGCTTTGTGACGGACGAGGCAGATCTGACCGACGAGATGTACGCGAACGCCGCCATGCACAACGAAAACGGTGCGTGGCAAATGATCTTCGGCGTGAACACACTGCCCCAGTACCGCAGGCACGGGTACGCCGAGAAGCTGATCCGTCAGGCCATCGACGAGGCCAAGGAGCAGGGACGCAAGGGCCTTGTGCTGACGTGTAAGGAGAAGCTGATCCACTACTATGGGAAGCTCGGTTTTATAGACGAGGGAGTATCGGATAAATCCACCCACGGAAACGTTGTGTGGCACCAAATGCGGCTGACCTTTTAATTAAGACCGTCTCAGACCGGCCGGATGATAAGTGCTTTGCCATGCTGTGCAGAAGCCATACCGAGAAACAGGGAAACGCCAAAATGGCAGAAAATCCCTTTGATTTTTCCCCGTCATAAGAAAAAGACGCACTTTCGTGCGTCTTTTTCTTATGGAGAGAGGAAGAAAGAGTCAAGCATAGCTGCTCTGTAGTAGCAAAAGATCCATCAAGCGTGATTGTGCGCATGATCGGATGCACGGCGCTCCTCGTTGTCCCGCTCGGCCAGCAGTGCTTTGGCAGTGGCCCAGGTAGCGATCGCACCGAAAATCAGGGTAACATAGCCGCCCGCCGCACGAACAGGTGCATCGGCGGCCGTCAGCAGAAAGGCGGACGCCACCATCATCACAAGCATCACAACAGCAACAGAAATGTAAGTATAGATATTTTTCATGGTAGATTCCTCCTTGAAGATTTTTATTTTGGGGTCTTGCAGTTTCTATGGTCATATAGTAGAATAAATAACAAGAAAAGTAAAGCTATAGAATATTATAGCTTATATCAGTATTACTAACAGCAAAGGAGGAGGGATTTTTATGGAAACAGCCCGGTGCCGGGCAGTACTGGCGGCGGCAGAGACGGGAAGCTTTTCCCGGGCGGCGGAGGTGCTGCGCTATACCCCATCGGGAGTGAACCAGCTGGTGACCGCCTTTGAAAATGAGCTGGGCTTCTCCGTATTTCGCCGCAGTACCAAGGGCGTGAGCCTGACGGAAAACGGCCAGTTGCTGCTGCCCACGGTGCGGGAATTTCTGCGCCAGGAGGACCGCCTTTTTGAGCTGGCCACAGAGATCAACGGCCTGCTCATCGGCAGCGTGACCATCGCCGCCTACTCCAGCATTGCCACCCACTGGCTGCCGGCGGTGATCCGGGTCTTTCAGCAAGACTACCCCCACGTATCTATCCGGCTCATGGAGGGCATCTGGCAGGAGGTATCCGGGTGGCTGGACGACCGCACGGCGGACATCGGTTTTTTCAGCTACCAGGAGGGCATGCCCTATGAGTGGATCCCCCTGGCGGAGGATCCTATGCTGGCCCTGCTGCCGCAGGGCCATCCTCTGGCGGATGCATCCGCTTATCCGCTGAAGGATTGTGAGAAGGACGATTTCATCATGCCTGCCCTGGGCTGTGATGACGACGTAGAGGCCCTGTTTCGACACTACGGCATCGTGCCCAAGATCCGCTTTACCACTATGGAGAACTTTTCTGCAATGTCCATGGTGGAGCAGGGCCTGGGCATCAGCATCATGAACCAGCTTATCACCGAGGGGCATATCTGTAATGTTGTGAAACTTCCCCTGGCTCCGCCCGCCCAAATCACCATGGGCGCAGCCCTGCACTCCCGGGTGGACGCCTCCCCGGCGGTGAAAATGTTTTTAAAGTATGCCGTGCGGATGCTGACACAGACCGAAACGACATAGCAAAATGGCAGACAGCGTTTGCGTGCTGTCTGCCATTTTTATTTTTCAGGATGCTTGTCCGGTTTTTTCACCGCCACGGGGAGCTTCTCCGGGAACAGGGCCGCCCCGGATTGTCAGCGGCGGGGGTTTAGAGCCACAGCGGGCTATCCCGCGCCTATTCTTTACTTTTTCAGCGTCCCATTGGCGGAGGCGGTGAGATAGGCATTGATGAACCCGTCAATGTCGCCGTCCATCACATTTTGAATGTTGCCTGTCTCAAAGCCCGTGCGGGTATCCTTCACCAAGGTGTAGGGCATGAACACGTAGGAGCGGATCTGGCTGCCCCACTCGATCTTCATCTGCACGCCCTTGATGTCGGAGATCTTCTCCGCGTGCTGCTGGGCCTTCATTTCCGCCAGCTTGGCACGGAGCATCTTCATACAGTTATCCCGGTTTTGGAACTGGCTGCGCTCGGTCTGGCAGGAAACCACCACCCCGGTGGGGATGTGGATAAGCCGCACAGCTGAGGAGGTTTTATTGATGTGCTGGCCGCCGGCGCCGCTGGAGCGGAACACCTGCATCTCAATCTCCTCGGGGCGGATCTCGATCTCACTGTCATCCTCGATCTCAGGCATGACCTCCAGGGCTGAGAAGCTGGTCTGCCGCCGGGCATTGGCATCAAAGGGACTCACCCGCACCAGACGGTGTACGCCGTTCTCACTCTTGAGGTAACCATAGGCGTTATCCCCCTCAATGAGGATGGATGCGGACTTGATGCCCGCCTCATCGCCGTCCTCATAGTCCAGCAGCTGATAGGTAAAGCCATGCCGCTCGGCCCAGCGGGTGTACATGCGGTAGAGCATCTCCGTCCAATCCTGGGCCTCAGTGCCGCCGGCCCCGGCGTGAAAGGTGAGGATGGCGTTGTTGGCATCGTATTCCCCGGTGAGCAGGGCCGCCAGGCGCCGGTCGCCGACCTCTTTTTCCAGGGTCTCATAGCCGGAGGCCACCTCGTCCAGTTGACTGGCATCATCCTCCTCCTGGGCCATTTCGCACAGGGTCAGAGTGTCCTCCCAATCAGTGACCAGGTGATCGTACTTTTTGATCTTATTCTCCAGGCGCTTGATCTTTTGGGCGATCCGCTGGCTGCGCTCCACATCGTTCCAAAAGCCCTCCTGCTCTGTCTCGATCTGCAGCTCAGCCAGTTCCTTTCGGGCGGGCTCAATATTCAGTGCCTGCTCCAGCTCCTTCAGCGTGGGCTCCAGGGCCAGCAGCTTTTGTTTATAAGCATCGTATTCAATGACAGCCATGGTCAATTTCTCCTTTGATAATTTTCCTTAGCCTTTCTATTATAGCCGAATCCGCCCCTGCTGTAAAGCATGAATTCACTCCTTTTCTCCGCAAAAGGAGAGCTTGTTCCGTATCATGCATAAAATGGGGTTGTTTCCGCCCGGAAAGCCGAAAAATACATATAAGCCCAAGCCTTACGAGCAGATGACCCATCCCGGTCAGCGCGTGCAGGTGGATGTGAAGGTCGTGCCGCGCAAGTGCATCGCGGATCCGGAGCTTCGGCTGTTCCAGTAGGGTATGGCAAAATGCAGAGCGCTTGCGCCTTGGTGAGTACTACCAGGACCAGGGCTATGTCTTTACCCAGAACACCGGCGGCCCCATGCAGCCGGACAGCGTAACGGATTGGCTTGCCAAATTCAGTAAACGCCACGGCCTACCCCACATCAACCCCCACGCCTTCCGTCACGCAATGGCCTCCATGCTATATTTCAACGGCGTGGACAGCGTATCCATTTCTAAGCGATTGGGCCACGCGCAGGTCAGCACAACAGCCAATATCTACGCCCATGTGATGGAAGCCGCCGATCAAAGAAACGCTGATATTTTGGCCGATGTATTTTTGAAAAAGGGTAGTGTCAAGGTTTATGCGCAAATTTGTTTGCAGGCTCCGGCAGACCTGAAGTCAGCCGGCAATAGAGACGTCGTCCAGAGCCGCCTCCAAGTGCTTCATATTCATGTATTTCTTGCAGCCCCACTGGGTGCCCACCACATGGCGGAGCCGGGCGCAGACCAGTATCAGGGCGGAATTTCCATCAGGGAATGTCCCCACCACGCGGGTTCTGCGGCGGATCTCACGGTTCAGCCGCTCGATCACGTTGTTGGTGCGAATGCGCGTCCGGTGCTCGCTGGGAAAATCGCAGTAGGTCAGCATTTCTTCAATGCCGTCCTCAACCTTCTTGGCGGCCTCCTTCAGCTTCATGGCGCGCAGCTCGGCGACCACGGCCTTTGCCTTCTCACGGGACGCTTTCTTGCTCTCCTGGGCGTGGATCGCCTTGAGCATTTTTGCCACAATTTTGACCTTGGATTTGGGCACAACAGAGAAAACGTTGCGGTAAAAATGCACCGTGCAGCGCTGGTATTTGGCGTCCGGGAACACCTCGCCCACGGCCTCCAGCATCCCCATGCACTTGTCACCGACGATGAGCTTTACGCCGTCCAAGCCGCGCCCACGAAGCCATTGGAAGAAACTGACCCAGCTGGCCTTGTCCTCCTTCATGCCCTCAGCGGCACCCAAAACCTCGCGAAAGCCGTCCTCATTCACGGCAATTGCCACCAAATTCAGCTGTACAATTTTTTCGGACATAGTTTGCTGTCTCCTTTCAGAATGGTGTGTCGTGACTTCATTCTACCAGAGCCTGCAAGCTATGTCTCCTTTTTTGCTCTTTTCAATTTGCGCAACTTATTGTACCTTATCTTTCTCATCATGGCCGCAGCAAATCCGGGCGTACATCGTGCCGATGGACGGAAATGTTCGGGTAAAGTCCTGCTTTTCGCAAAAACCACTCCTCAGACGGCGGAAAATAAAAAATTACCGTTGTTGATATGGTATCAACAACGGTAACAGATTTGGCAGATCAACAACGACGCACTTGCGCTGAAATGGGTGCTGATCAATATCGCCATTTCCGCGGTGATCCTGCTGATCGTGAATATGCTGGAAAAGAAAAATCTTCTGGCTGCCGGACGCGGAAGGAGGGGAGCCGCATGAGCCTTCTGGTCGATATTGAAAAGAAGCTGGGCGCCTTCACCCTGCACGCGCAGTTTGAAACCTCCGGCGGGATCATGGCGCTGCTCGGCGCCTCCGGCAGCGGCAAGAGCGTCACGCTCAAGTGCATCACCGGGATCATGACACCGGACCGCGGCCGCATCGTGCTGGACGGCAAGACGCTCTTTGACAGCGAAGCGCGCGTCAACCTGACCCCGCAGCAGCGGCGGGTCGGGTACCTCTTTCAGCAGTATGCGCTGTTTCCGAACATGACCGTCATGCAGAATATCCTCTGCGGCGTTCGCTCCGGTACGAAGGCCGAACGCCGCCGGAAGGTGCAGGACAGCCTGCGCCGCTTCCGTCTGGAAGGACTGGAGAAAAAGTACCGTCTTGCGCCGCTCATGCTGTGGTACATGAAGCACTGCAACTACGAGAAGCTGAAGCCGAAGCTCATCCGGGCCAGCATGCGCCATATCCGCAACGAAAGCGCGGAGGAGATCGCCTACGCCCGGGATATGTTCGAAACCATCTTCAAGGATTACAAGCAGGAGAAGGATGTGCATATCTCCGGTCTGCTGGCGGATGTGATGAACCAGACGCCGGTGACGGAGGCGGATTTTGCGGCGCTGGAAGGCAGGATCCTGCTCATCCTGCCCGATCAGGACTTTTTCTCCGGGAAAATGCAGCAGGATCTCGTTCGCCTGATGCATAGTCCGAAAATCACCTATATTTCCGGCGGCCATTTATCCACCGTGCTGAGGGCGGACGCCTTCGTCCGGGCGATCCGGGAGTTTTTAAAGGAACTGGGATGAGGAAGCCCGCGCGGGTTTTGGAAGAGTTTGCAGAAGAACAGGAAAAAGGCGGAAAACTGTCTTGCATTTATTTGCAGAAGCTGGTATAATTAGTTTGATTATTTGATGAAATATATAAAACGCGCTGCTTTCCGGCTTTCGCCGGAGACGGAATGGGGTGAGAAGCCCCGCGAGCGGATCACTGTGATGCCGGGAAAACCGGATAAGTCAGATACGTCGGGTCGCGCGTCGGTTCCTGCCCATACCGGGAAGCTGCGATTTTATGAAACGGAGCAACTCCGCACGGCTGGGTGTCGTGCGGAGTTTTTTCGTATCGGGAGCCGTCTTACTTGTCAGCGGGGCGCCTGCCCCTTGTTATATAGCATAAAATATGAGGTGAATCATCATGAAAAGAGGAATTGCGCTGCTTCTTACGCTTGTGCTGATTCTCGGCACGCTCCCGGCGACGGCCTTTGCCACGGGCGGCACGCTCGAGGGCGAGGGAACCAAGGACAGCCCTTACCAGATCAGAGATGCCGAAGACCTGATGGCCTTTGGCGCGCTGGTTGACGAGGGGAAAACCTCCATCTGCGGCGAGCTTCTGAGCAGCATCGACCTGACGGGGTATGACTGGGCTGCCATCGGCGGCCTTAAGGATAAGCCGTACAGCGGCACTTTTGATGGTCACGGATATACCGTGACGCTGGACATCACCGTCAATGCCGATTGGACGCATAGCTATGTGGGCCTTTTTGATACGCTGGAACGGGCAACCGTCAAAAATGTCCGTGTGGAGGGAAAGGTCACGGCCGAGGAGGACAGCGGAGACTTGTACCTCTGCTATGGCGGCATTGCGGCTGCGATTGGCGGAAGGAACCGGATCGAAAACTGCAGTTCCAATGTGGCGTTTTCCATTGGCGATGCCTCCAATGGCGTGGGCGGCATTGTGGGCTATGTCTACGATACGGACAACGAGATCATTGCCTGCGCCAACCACGGCGAGATCACCGGCACCTATGAAGAAGGTACAAACGGCTACGGCGGTATTGTTGGCTGGGCAGACTCGGATATCATGCTGGAATATTGCTACAACTCTGCTGCCATTCATGCGTCCGGGGGGGACGGCGTCGGTTACGCAGGCGGCCTGATCGGCCTTAGCTATGGTACGCCCACAATCGTCGGTTGTTATACTTCTGCCTCCACGGATGATAACGATTACCTGAATCCCCAATGGGCCCAGCGCACCGCCGCGATTACCTCCGACTATGCTGCGGGTGATTTCTTCGGCAGTGCTCCTGAGATCGGCAGCGATCTGGCGCACAACATGACCTACTCCGAGGCAATCGAGGGAGAAAACGGTCTGAATCCCTATGAGTGCGGCGATGGTCAGCAGATCTTCCGCGCGTGGGACTATTCCAACAGCGTCGAGGATGCCGTGGCGTATCTGAACGGGGATGACTCCTACTACACGGTCTCTGGCGAAATGGGCGACGGCTGGCCGGTACTGGCATGGGAACTGGAAAAGCCGGCTTCCCAGGATACGCCGCAGGAAAAGGCGCTGGTTTCGGCCCAAAAAGCCTTTGACGAAGCAAGGGCTGCCGCACTGGACGCGCTGGACAACGGCAAGACCATCGACGGCACGAAATATGTCGGCTACAACACCTATACCTACCGCCAGAATCGTGACCATGGCGGCGACTATCAGAACAGCTACTACCGCTACAGCGACGAGAACTGGGAGTTTCTGACGGCGTACTATAATACCGCCAAGAAGGAGCTGAAAGTCGGCTTTGTCGAGCCGGAGGGCTGGGAGAGCATGGAACCGGAGGCGATCACCGCCGACGGCGAGCGTCAGGCGGCGCTGCTGACCGGAATCGCCGACACCGCGCTAAAGAACATGGCTGGGGTACTTACCATCAGAGCCGAGAAGGAATTTGCGGGCAAAAAGCTTACGGCGCAGCAGGAGATCTACACGACCTACACAAAGCAGCTCTACGCGCTCGACACCGACCGCGGGATGCTCTCGGCCGTCTGGCATGAGCTGCCGGGGACGAGGGAAGCCTCTGAGCAGTTGGAAACGATGGCAAAGGCACTGGAGCAGACGCTGGCAGACGGCCTTGCCGCGCTGGAAGCCACTCGCACGCAGGCAGCGCTGGACGCGGCCAAGGCGGAGTGGAATGCCAAGCTCCTTGCCGTGCGCGAGAAGTACACCGTGCCGAAGATCGACTCCGGCGTGGCGGACAAGTGGGACGGCACGACGAAGACCCGGCCCGCGGGCAGCGGCACGAAGGCCGACCCCTACCGGATCGGCACGGGCGCGGAGCTGGCATGGTTTGCCGAAAAGGTCAACGGCGGCAGCGCTTCGGCCTGCGCCGTGCTGACGGCGGACATCGACCTGAACCGTCAGGAGTGGACCTCCATCGGCACGAAGAATAAGCCCTACATGGGCACCTTCGACGGCCAGAACCATATCATCCACGGCATCTGGAGCACCGACGAAAGCAACACCATTCAAGGTCTGTTCGGCTATATCGGCCGGAACTATTCCAACCGCAGCGACTATGGCACGGTGAAAAACGTGAAGGCTGCCGGACGCATCCGCGCCGTGCAGTCTGCCGGCTCCGGCCTCATCGCGGGTTCCAACGCGGGCGAGATCTACAACTGCGAGGTTTCCGCTTTCCTCGGCAGCTGGAAGGGCATTTCCGCCATCGGCGGCATTGCGGGCTGCATGACCGGCGGCTCCATCGAAAACTGCCGCACCTACGGCCTTTTCCTGACGACGGATGACAGCAAATACAGCGGCAATATGGTCAATTCCATCGGCGGCATCGCCGGCGCAGCCGGGGCCAGTGAGCCCAGCGATGGCTGCCTGATCCGCTACTGCGAGAACCATATGCGGCTGCGCGGCTACGAGCTGAGTTATCTTGGCGGCAGAGGCAGCAGTATGGGCGGCATCGTCGGCCTGATCTCCGGCATCGCCAAGGTGCGCGAAAGCGTCAACTACGCGGAGGTGCGCGGCGAGCTCAGGGTCGGCGGTATTCTCGGCTATGTCATTCAGGACAGCAATGCGCAGCTTGACTATGTGACCAACTACGGCGATGTGTATGGCGCGTCGGCGTCTAATCCCGATACCCACGGCACCGGCGGCATCGTCGGCTACGCCGACGAGAAGACCACGTTCTGCCTGCAATACGCCTACAACGCGGGCACGATCTACGGCGAGACCAACCGCAACCAGTATAACGCCGCCTATGAGTATTCCGCGACTGCGCCGATGACCGGTGCGCTTGTCGGCAACTGGCGCGCGGGCGACGTGCGGCACGCCCAGAGCAGCAGTGCAGACAACACCCTCTGGGGCTATGCCGCGGCGACCGGCACGAACGGCACCGACACCATGCGCGTGGGCGAGATCACCCCGACGGTCAATGTCAAGGGCGGTATGTGGGAGAAGCTCACCGCAACGCGTACCCTTCTGGGCAAACTGATCCGCGTCAGCGACCGCGACGAAAACTACAAGATCTACGGAACGCAGACCAAGCTCTACAATGACACCGTCATGCAGTGCGTCCGCAAGGTCGAGCTGTGCACCACCGCCGAGGAGATCGACGCCGCGCTGGAAGAAGCGGAAAAGACCCTCGCCGAGGTTCCCACGGAGCTGGCGGCCGCCAAGGCCGCGCTGCGCGAGGAGATGCACGCCTTCGTGGACGGCAATCTCTACGATGCCGAGAATAAACAGACGATCGACGGGCTTCTGGCCGAGGCCGACGCCGCGCTGGATGCGGCGAAGAAGCTCTCCGACGTGACGGACGTCCGCCAGACCTATCTGGGCAGCGAGAACATCGACGGCAAGCTCAAGGAGCTCGAGACCTACCCCACCAAGGCGGCGAATGGCCTTTACAACGAATTTATCTACGGAAAGAAGTATTCTCAGGAGGATGCGGCGGCGCTCCTGCGCGCCTACGAGGGCTGGAGGCTGAAGCTGGATGGCGCAAAGACGGTCGAAGAGGTCGAGCGTCTCTATGCCGAAGCGCGCAAGGTGCTGACCGAGCTGGTCAAGGGCTTTGCCGAGGGTGACACCGCGCCGGATCCGGATCAGGCGGCGCAGGATGCGCTGAAGCTCGCGCGGCAGGAGATCCTCGACGAGCTGGCCGCACTGGAAAAGAAGTACGCAGACGCCCTGACCGGGCAGGCGGGCGACCTGACCGCGCTTGCCGAGCGGTGGCAGAAGGCCATTCAGGCGGTGCTGGACGAGAGCAAGTCCGACCTGCACACGGCAGCGACGCCCGCGCTGGATGAGATCACCTCTTATGCCGAGCTGGAAGCGCTGCGGCAGTCCGCCGCGCAGAAGCTGGAGGACGTCTATGAGGCCGCGCAGCGGGAGCTAACGAACCTCCTTGCCTCCGCGCGCAACGCGGACGCATGGGACGGCGAAACGGTTACCCAGCCTGAGCAGAAGGACGGCGTTTATCAGATCGGTACGCCGGCAGAGCTTGCCTGGCTCGCAAAGAGCATCAACGACAACACCGTTTCGGCCTCCGCCAAGGCGGTCCTGACCGCGGACATCGACCTCGGCTACTGCGAGTGGACGCCCATCGGACAGACGAGCGGCCGCGCCTATCGCGGCAGCCTTGACGGACAGGGCCACACCGTTTCCGGCCTGTACATCAGCAAGGCAGGCTCCGGCTATGCCGGCCTGATCGGCCTTGCCTACGGTGGCACGAAGGTTTCCAACCTGACCGTCAGAGGCGAGATCGCGCTCGCGGATGTCGGCAAGGTTTCCGTGGGCGGTGTGGCCGCGGAAGTTTCCGCCGGCGAATTTGAAAACTGCGTTTCCCACGTGAAGATCACCATCACCGGCCTGACCAACAGCAACGCCAATCTTGGCGGCTTTACCGGCGTGGCCAGTGCGACCTCCTTCACCGACTGCCGCTTTGAGGGAAGCATCACCTGCCAGTACACCGGCAGCGGCTACCTTGGCCGTGGCTACAGCAGCTACAGCGGCGGCGCACTCGGCGGCTTTATCGGCCTTGTCAAGTATACAACACTGGAGCGCTGCGTGAACTCCGGCGACGTCACGGTCAACAAGGCCTCCGGCGTCGGCGGCATCGCGGGCCGCATCTATGCCAGCGGTGATGACGAAACCAGACTGCACGAGTGCCTGAACACCGGCCACATCTCCAACGACGTGAATTTTGTCATCGGTACGGGCGAATGGCCTGCCGGCGGCATCGGCGGCATCGTGGGCGTCACGGACGGAGTGGGTGGCGGCAGCCTCCTCATCGACACCTGCTATAACACCGGCGTGATCTCCGGCGGCATCATCGCCGGCGGCATCCTCGGCGGCGAGAGCGGCAGCTATGGCAAGACCACCTCCACCGGCAGCAAGAAGCTCGTTGTGAAAAACTGCTACAACGCGGGCGTTCTGGACACCGGCACGAAGGTCGACCACATCGGCACGCTCGCCGGCTTCCCCATTGACGGCAGATACTGCGACAACCTCTATGTCCTCTCCGGGACGGCGCGCGCGGCGCTGGGCTGGAAGAGCAGCCAGGGCGACCGCATCTACGCCGTGGATATGCTGACGGCGGACATCTTCGACGGCCTGATCGAGAGCATTGCCGATCTCAACGGCGGTTATCCCATCTTCCCGTGGCAGCTTCTGCTGGAGAACAACCGCGAAGCGGTGATCGCCTATCTGAACGAATATTACCATACGAATGTAGAATCCCTGATCTCCGCCGCGCAGCGCACGGCGCTGGAAGCAATGCTCGGCCAAACGGCGGAGACCATCCGCACGGCGGCGGACGCGCAGAGCATCGTGGACGCTTACCATGCGGCGCTGGAGACCATGAACCCGGAGAAGCTGCTGGACGAGGCGCGCGCTGCCGTGCTCCGGAAGCTGACCGAGGCCTATGAGGCGGCAAAGACGGCCTATCCCGCAATCGAGGCCAGGCTGACCGAACGCTATACGTCCGACTGCGATGCCATTACCAAGAGCGCAAACGCCGCGCAGGCGGAGACGGTCGTGGACGGCTTTGCCGCGCACGTCGTCGATCTTCTGGTCGCTGCCGCACAGGGCGCGCCCATGAAGGAGCTTGCGGGCAAGGCGGAGGAGATCGAAGCGGCCTACGCCGCACTGACCGAGGCACAGCAGGCGCTGGTGCAGGACTACGCGAAGCTCACGGACATTCAGGCGCTGGCCGCGCTCTATGCAAAGGATCTTGATCTGCTCAAGCAGTGGGCCTCCGAGGACAAGGCAGCCTACCCCGACCTTGAGGAAAAGCTCGCCGGGCTGAGCGCGCAGGCGCAGGAGAAGCTGGGCAATTGCACCAGGCAGGAAGAGCTTGCGCCCGTTCTCGACGGCTACTGCGCGGATGTCGTCCGGATGCTGCTGGCGGATGTCGGCTTCGCCGCCGGGACGACCACCATGGGCGAGCTGGACGAGGCTGCGGAAAAGCTCGAACGCACACGCAGGGCGCTGAACGGTCTGACCGAGACGCAGAAGGCGCTGCTGGAGGAAAACAGCGAACAGACGCTAGAGGCGGCGGAGGAACTCCTTGCCGTCTACCGCAAGGCCGCGGAAACGGTCGAAGCATGGGCGGCGGAGGACGCTGCCTCCTACCCGCAGATCGCCGAAGCCGTGCAGACGCTGGCCGAGGCGGCAAAGACCGAGCTGCTGGCCTGCACGGACAAGGACGGCGCGGTTCTGGCGCTGGGCCGCTACTGCGCGAACATCGCGGGCGCGCTGATCGACGATCTTGCCTTTACCTCCGGCGAAACGACCATGGCCGAGGTGAAGGAGAATGCGCTCAAGACGGCGCGCGCCGCCTATGACGCGCTGACCGAGGAACAGAAGGCGCTCGTCCCGGAAGAAAAGACGGCGGCGCTGGAAGCTGCGGAGAAGCTGCTTGCGGATTACCGCAAGGCGGCGGACGATCTGAAGGCGCAGCGCGCAAAGGATCAGGTAAAATATCCTGCGCTGGGCGACCGCATCGGCGCGCTGGCAGATGCCGCCGCCGCGGAGCTTGGCGCCTGCACCTCGCAGGAGGACACGCAGAAGGTCATGGACCGCTACTGCGCGCAGGTTGCCGACCTTCTCATTGAGCAGATCGGCACACTTCCGGAGAAACCGACGGAGGAATCCCTCGCGGAGCTGAACCGGAATCTGCGCCGCGCGCGGGAGCGCTATGACGCGCTGACCGATGCACAGAAGCAGTATGTCACCCGGCTGGAGGAGCTGAAGGCTGCGGAGGAATACTACCGCACCGCCGAGGTCGAAAAGCCGACGGAACCCTCGCAGCCGCAGAAGCCGGAGGATACCAAACCGACGGAACCCGGCGCTTCGGAATCCGGCAAGCCGACAGAGCCTGCCGAAACGGATGACGAGGCGGTCAAGGCGGTTTCCGACCTGATCCACGCCATCGGCGAGGTGACGCTCGAACGCAAGGACGCGATCGAAGCGGCGCTCGACGCATTCAATGCGCTGACCGATGCGCAGAAGGCGCTTCTGCCCGCAGAGGACAAGGCGGCGCTGGACGCGGCCGTCGCAGCCTATCAGGCGCTGCTCGATGGACAGACGCCCTCCGAGGAGCCGACCGAGCCCGGCGAGCCGAAGCCGGAGGATGAAAACAGGGGCTTCGACTGGACGATCGTCTGGCTGATCGCCGGAACTCTGGGCGCAGCCGCGCTAATCTTCGGTCTGGTCAAGTGGTTCCTGGCCGCGAAGCGCGCAAAAGAAAAATAAAGTCATGTAACGCAGGAAGGAGAAGGGTAAATCTGCCTTTCTCCTTCCCGTGATGTTCCGAAACAGAGGTGAGATCTGTGAAAAAACGATTTGAGCCGTTTCTCCGAGCGGGGCTGCTTCTTCTTTTATGCCTTGCATTGGGCTTTTCCTTTCTGAATTTGCAGAAGGGCGAGCCGCAGCGGCAGGAGCAGGAGCCGGCCTCGCGGATGCTGCTGTCGGATGCCGAGCTTTTGTACGACGCCGACAATCTGAAGCGGCTCGACAATGCAAATGACAACCAGCAGACCGAACCGTCGACGGAACCGGAGGAACCCTCCACCGAACCGAGCGAGGCGCAGACGGAGCAGCCGGAACAGACGGAGCAGCCCGAAGAGACCGCGCCGCCGCAGGATCAGCCGGAGGATCCCATTCCCACGCCGGACGATCCCGGCGACGTTTCTGCGGAGGAACCGGTCACCACGCCGGGCCGCACGAACATCGGCGACCTTCTGGACATCAGTGGCAGCGGCGGCGGCTCCGGCGGCCAGACGCCGTCGCGTGAGCCGTCCGAGGAGCCGGGCAGCTCCGAGGTGGGCGACCCCGACCGCTATTTTGAAACCAGCATCATTGACGGCGATACTGTCGATTACAGCGACTATACCTTCACCATCCGGCACTTAAAGCCGCTTTTGCAGGTGCGCGGGCTGACGGTGATCGTCAACGGGGAGGAGTTCTCCTTCCGCGCCGCGTCCACCAGCGTGATGATCCGGCTGGCCGAGGGCACGAACACCATCGTCGTGCGCGTGGCCTACTTTGACGGCACGGACAACATCATCGCTTCCCGCGCCTACACCGTCAGCTACAGCCCCGCGGGCGAAACCGTGATCGTCGCCTACCGCGCGCAGGACAGCACGCCTCTGAGCGAGCTGCACAGCACGGCCGAGAGCAGGCTGCGCTTCGTGGCCTACGGTCTGCGCGACGGATTGCCGCTGCGCGCGGCGGTGCGGCTGAACGGCAAGACCGTCACGTCCTCTTCCGACACCTTCGACGTCACGCTGCAATTCGGCACGAATGTGATCAAGGTCAGCGCCAGCGACCGCGTCGGCAGCGCCTCGGAAACCTATCGCATCGACTACCGCGAGGACGGCTTCAAGATCACCACGAGCTTCTCGGACACCGTCATCGACAACGACACCAAGCAACCGCAGCACATCAGCGAGGAGCTGCCGCTGTATCTGGACTCCGAGGAATTCCGCTTCCGCTTCTATCTGAATCAGGAAACGGGCAAGGAGCAGATCACGCAGGTGCGCTATGACGACAACCTTCTCCAGCCCAGCGCCGACGGCTGGTACACCGTGCAGGTCGATACGCGCAGGCCGAAATATCTGCTGCTGCGCTATCTGGACGCCGATGGCGAGCGGCAGAGCTATAAATGGACGGTCCGCTTCCACCGCAATCCCGGTACGACCCCGCCGGACAAATATCCCAGCATTGCCGCGACCATCGAGGTCGGCGATACGGTGATCGGTCTGGAGGACGGACTGGTTCTGAAAAGCCCGGACATCATCACGGTCATCGACGCCCGAAGCTGGAACAACAAGCAGCTTTACCTGAACAATTACGAGGTCTATATCAACGGCACACGGATCGAATCGCCTTGCAGCCAGACCGGCGCGAGCTTCGGCTACAACACCTACCTGAGCATAGAGGGCGCGAACACCATCACCGTGACCGCAACGGACGAGGACGGCTACAGCGTCACGCGCAGCTGGACGGTCTACTATGAAAAGGGAGACGTGACCATCACCGTCAGCGTCGAGGCCACGACCGTCGGGCTGGGCTATCTGATCCCGCCGACGCAGGTCACGGTGCCGGGCGGCACGGACGTGCTGACGATCGTCCGCGATCTTCTGGAGGAGAACGGCTACACCTGCTCCGCCAGCAGCTATTATCTGGCCTCTATCGGCAAGCCCGGCATCAACAACGGCTATTCTATCGACCCGGAGCTGAAGCAGATCATCATTGAAGACGGCATGGACGCCTTCGGCGCGGGCGACGACCCAAGGCCGGCCTCCATGGACTCTCTGGGCGAATTCGACTATTACCGCTGGTCGGGCTGGATGTACTCCTACAACGGCCGCTATCCCGGCTACGGCATGAATGCCTGCAAGCCGCAGGACGGCGCGGTGATCCGCGTGCGCTTCACGCTTGCCCTCGGCAAGGACATCGGCGGCTTCTCTCCCGCGACCGGCGGCAACTACGGCAACAGCAACGGAAACTACTATAAAGAATGGTAAAGGAGAAACGCATGAACAGCAACGTAAATCAGATCCTCGCAGAAGTACATAAAGTCATCGTCGGCAAGGACGACGTGATGGAAAAGATTCTCATGACGCTGATCTCCCGCGGTCATGTGCTGCTGGACGACGTCCCCGGCACCGGCAAAACGACGGCTGCGCTGGCCTTCCACCGCGCGCTCGGCCTGCGTTACGGCCGCATCCAGTTCACGCCCGACGTGCTGCCCTCGGATATTGTCGGCTTCTCCATTTACCGCAAGGAAAGCGGGACCTTCGTCTATCAGCCCGGCGCGGTCATGACGAATCTTCTGCTGGCCGACGAGATCAACCGTACCTCCAGCAAGACGCAGGCAGCGCTTCTGGAGGTCATGGAGGAGCGGCAGGTTACGGTGGACGGCGTGACGCATCCTCTGCCCGTGCCCTTCGCCGTCATCGCCACGCAGAACCCCGTCGGCTCGGCGGGCACGCAGCTCCTGCCGCAGGCTCAGCTCGACCGCTTCATGGTGCGGCTGGAAATGGGCTATCCCGATTTTGAAAGTCAAGTCAATATCCTCCGCGACCGTCAGCAGGACGACCCGCTGACGCAGGTGCGGGAGGTCTCCTCGGCCGAGGCTCTGCTGGAGATGCAGCGGCAGGCGCAGTCCGTCCATATGGCAGACCCCCTGCTGGAATATGTGACGCGCCTGACCGAGGCCACGCGCGCGCATCCTCTGGTGCTGCTGGGCGTCAGCCCGCGCGGCGCGCTGGCTGTGTGCCGCATGGCAAAGAGCCGCGCCTTCATGCACGGCCGGGACTATGTTCTCCCGGAGGACGTGCAGAGCGTGTTCATCGACGTCTGCGCGCACCGTCTGTTCCTCGCGCCCAAGGCAAAGATCTCCGACACGACCGCGGCCGACGTGCTCACCGGGCTTCTGGAGCAGGTGCGCCGCCCGGATCACATCTGAGCCATGGTCGGACATCGAATCGCCTATGGGCTGTGGCTTCTTGGGTGGCTTCTCGTCTGGGCGCTGAGCAAAAGCGCGATGCCGGGCTGTATTCTGGCCGGAAGCCTCGGCGCTGCGGCGCTTGAGATCGCGCTGACCGCGCTGGCCGACAGATACCTGCGTGTGTCGCTGTGCGCCCAGCTCTCCGCGCAGAAGGGAGAAACGGTGGAAGCCTTGCTCACCGTGGAGAACGGCTCCGTTCTGACCTGCGCGGCGGTCTGCCTGCGCGTCGGCTGCCGCAACCTCCTGACGGGCGAGCAGGGCGAGCGCCGTCTGCGCTTTTCGGTCGCGGGGAAGCAGAAGCGCAGCGCCGCAGCGGCGTTCTCCGTGCAGCGCTGCGGCAAGCTCGAATTTTCCCTGCGCGACCTGCGGGTCTATGATCTGTTTGGCCTGTACGGAAGAAAAATTTCCTGTGACGCACGCGCCTACAGCCTTGTGCTGCCGGAATTGTACCCGGTACAGCTATCCTTCTCCGACCGCTCCAGCGTGGAGCTGGACAGTGACGAATACTCCATGCACCATCCGGGCGACGACCCCAGCGAGACCTTCGCCCTGCGCGAGTACGTCCCCGGCGACCGCGTGCGCAGCATCCACTGGAAGCTGACGGAAAAGACCGGCGAGGTGATCGTGCGCCAGCTCGGTCTGCCGGTCAATCATTCCATTTTACTGCTCATGGACAACAGCGTGTCCGCGCCCTGCGCCCCGGAGGACTGCGAGGCGCTGGGCGAGCTGACCGCGTCGGTTTCTGCCGCGCTGTGCTCTGCGGGCTTTGCGCATCAGATCGCATGGTTTGACCGCGAAGAGGACTGCATTGCCACGGCGCAGGCTGAGAGCGACGACACGCTGACGCAGGCGCTGGCCGAGCTGCTGGCTGCGCAGATCGTTCCGGACGAAACGACCACGGTGCAGCGCTGGCTTACAACGCGCGGCCCCTTGAACTATGCCCATGTCGTCCTGCTCACGCTGCGGCAGGAGCAGCAGGATGTGCAGGCAGCGGACGGCGGCGCGGTGACCGTGCTGCGCGCCGGACGGCTCGATCGGGAGGGAGGCGTGTTCCTTGCACTGTAATGATTTGCTTTCCCGCCTGCGCGCCTGCCTTGCCGCGGCGCTGTTTGCCGCGGCACTCGTCTGGCTGACGGCGGCGGCCTTCCTGCCGGAGGAGAGCTGCCTGCTTCCCGTGCTGACCGCGGCAGCGGCGGCTGTTACTATGGCCTTCTGGCGCGGGCGTGTCTGGCTGGCGCCGGCTCTGTGGCTGGGCGCCTGCGCGGTCACTGCGGCAGTTTTCTGGCGGGCGGCTGTGAGCGGGGTCGCCGCGCTGGCAAATGGCGTGCTTGACGCATGGAAGCACCTGCACGCCGGGAATCCGGAGCTGTTCGCCGTCGCGGAAGAACGCGGCGCGGCGCTGCTTCTGTGTATGCTCGGCGCGCTGCTCGGCGTGTGGAGCGCGAGCCTGACGCGCCGCCGCAGCGCGAGCGGCTTCTGGT
>DPPB01000037.1 GCA_003539495.1 Oscillibacter sp.
TGTCCTTATGAGGAGTCGCCCTTAGGTGCTTCTTTTTTGCTGATTTATCCGCCCAGATAGGCCTTGCGGATGGCGTCACTCTCCAGCAGCTCCGCGCCGGCGCCCTCGGTGACAATACGCCCCGTCTCCAGTACATAGCCCCGGTCGGCCACCGCCAGCGCCGCCTGCGCGTTCTGCTCCACCAGCAGGATGGTGGTGCCGTCGGCGTGGAGCTGGCGGATAATGTCGAAAATCTGCTCCACCAGCAGCGGCGCCAGTCCCATGGACGGCTCATCCAGCATCAGCAGCTTGGGATGGCTCATCAGGGCCCGGCCCATGGCCAGCATCTGCTGCTCGCCGCCGGACAGGGTCCCGGCTACCTGCTTGCGCCGCTCCTTCAGCCGCGGGAAGCGCTCAAACACACTCTCAATATCGGCGCTCTTGTCTCCGCTGCGGCAGTAGCCGCCCATGTCCAGATTCTCCTGCACCGTCATGTGCTGGAAAATACGCCGCCCCTCCGGCACCAGGGCCATGCCCCGGCCCACCAGCTTGTGGCTGGGCACATGGCGCAGCTCCTCGCCCAAAAAGCGAACGCTGCCCGTCCGGCTATGCAGCAGTCCCGCCACGGTGTTCAGAGTGGTGGATTTGCCCGCACCGTTGGCACCGATCAGCGTCACCACCTCCCCCAGCTCCACATGGAAGGATACATCCTTCACTGCGTGGATACTGCCGTAGTATACATTAATATTTTCTACCTGCAGCACACTGCTCATGACGCGGCCTCCTTTCGCTTGCCCAAATAGGCCTCAATGACCGCCTCGTTGCGCTGGATATCCTCCGGCGTACCCTTGGCGATGATATGGCCGAAGTTCAGCACGCAGATGCCCTCGCAGATGTTCATGACCAGGTTCATGTCATGCTCAATGAGCAGCACGGCGATCTGAAAGGTATCCCGAATCTTGCGGATGTTCTCCATCAGCTCCGCTGTTTCCGAGGGATTCATGCCTGCCGCCGGCTCATCCAGCAGCAGCAGGCAGGGGTTGGATGCCAAGGCCCGCAGAATCTCCAATCGGCGCTGGGCGCCGTAGGGCAGGGAACCCGCCCGCTCGTCGGCGTGGCTCTCCATGCGGAAGATGCTCAGCAGCTCCTCCGCCCGCTCCCGGGCGATATGCTCCTCCCGTGCGAACCGGGGGAAGTGCAGTATGCTCCCTGCCAGGCCATACCGCATGGAATCGTTCATAGCCACCATCAGATTTTCCGCCACGGTCAGGTCGCCGAACAGGCGGATATTCTGAAAGGTCCGGGCGATGCCGGCCTTATTCACCTGGGCTGTGGTCATGCTGTGGGTGTCCTTGCCGTCCAGTACAATGGCGCCCGCTGTGGGCTGGTACACCTTTGTCAGCAGGTTGAATACAGTGGTTTTTCCCGCCCCGTTGGGGCCGATGAGTCCGGCGATCTCCGTGCGGCCGATGGTCAGGTCGAAATCCTCCACCGCCTTCAGACCGCCGAAGGTCACGCCCAGCCCCACGCATTCCAGCACCGGGGACTTGTCAATGTCCCGCTCCGGCAGCAGAACGGTGGATTGGCGGTTTACCAGCTTTGCTCTCGTTTTCACAGGGTGGCACACTCCTTTCTTTTCGGGGTCAGCTTCCGGCGGACGGAGTCGAAGAAGCGCTTCATAGTAGGGTTATTGGTGGCCTGCATCACCAGGATCAGCACAATGGCGTACACCAGCATACGGTAGCTGTCCACCCCGCGCAGGGCCTCGGGCAGCACCGTAAGCACAATGGCCGAGATTACGGACCCGGACACACTGCCCATGCCGCCCAGCACCACGATGACCAGGATCTCGATGGACATATTGTAGTCAAAGGCCGCTGCCTTGATGTTGGCCAGGGAATGACCGTACAGCACACCGGCGCTTCCGGCGAAGAACGCCGCAATAACGAACACCGCTAACTTGTACTGTGTGACATTCAGCCCCACGGATTCCGCTGCAATGCGGTTATCCCGGATGGCCATGATGGCCCGGCCATACTTGGAGCGCTTCAGGTTCAGCATCACCGCCACCGTCAGCAGCACCAGCACCGCGCCATAGGGCAGCAGATCCTTGGCCCCGGCATAGATGGCCGAGGTGTTCAGACCCAGCGCGCCGCCGGTGAAATTCAGATTCGTGATGATATTTTTGATAATCTCGCCGCAGGCCAGGGTCACGATGGCCAGATAGTCCCCCCGCAGGCGCAGGGCCGGCAGGCCCACCAGCAGACCGAACACCGCCGCTACCAGCCCCCCTGCCAGCATACTCAGGGGCAGACGCAGCCCCAGGGGCAGGGGAGAGGAGGACAGGGCGATGGATACCAGGCACCCGGAGAACAGGCCCACGGACATGAAGCCCGCATGGCCCAGGCTCAGCTCACCCAGCAGGCCCACCACCAGGTTCAGCGACACCGCCATAACGATGTACACCGCCGTTGGTACCAGCATGTTGGTCATCTGCCGGTTCAGAAGTCCGGCGTACAGCAGGGCCGCCAGCACAAGGAACAGTGCGGCCACCGCTGCTAAGGTCAGCAGGTCGGCCCGCTGGCGCTTTTTCTGTAAAGTCAGTTGCATTTTCTTCACCTCACACCTTCTCCTGCATGGGCTTGCCCAGCAGGCCCGTGGGCTTTACCACCAGCACCACCACCAGCACGGCGAACACAATGGCATCTGCCCACAGGGTGGAGATATACGTTTTGGACATCTGCTCGATCAGGCCCAGCAGTATGCCGCCCAGCATAGCCCCGGGGATGGAGCCGATGCCGCCGAACACCGCCGCCGTAAAGGCCTTGATACCGGGCATGGCACCGGTGGTGGGCTTGATGTATACATAGGTCATGCCATAGAAAAGGCTTGCAAAGGCTGCCAGTGCCGAGCCGATGGCAAATGTCAGGGTGATGGTCCTGTCCACGCTGATCCCCATGAGGGTGGCGGCGTCCTTATCCTCTGATACAGCGCGCATGGCCTTGCCCAGCCTCGTCCGGTCGATAAACAGTGTCAGTGCCGCCATCAGCGTGGCTGTTACCGCCAGGGTCAGCACCGTAATGCCGTCTACCTGCACGCCGCCCACGGAAAAACCGGGCAGCTTTACCAGGGTGGGATAGGCCATCTGCTGCGACCCGAAGATCAGCAGCGCCGCATTCTGCAAAAGATAGCTGACGCCGATGGCCGTTATGAGTACACTCAGCGGAGGCGCCTGGCGCAGAGGCTTATAGGCGCAGAATTCGATGACCACACCCAGTACTGCGCACACCACGATGCTTACGATCACCGTTACCCACGGGGATAGTCCCATCTGCGCCACCGCCACAATGCCGCTGTAAGCACCCACCATAATTACATCGCCGTGGGCAAAGTTCAGCATTTTGGCGATACCGTAGACCATGGTGTAGCCCAGCGCGATCAGCGCGTAGATACTGCCCAGGCTCAGGCCGCTTATCAAGGTTTGAATCAGATTCGTCATAGTCGTCATTCCTTTGCGCTGCCTCTCCATTCTCCCGGCAGATAGCCGGGAGAATGGAGAGGCTTGTGTGAGAGAGGTAAAAATCCGGTTATTCTGCTGCGGAGTCGGTCTTCTGGCCGCCAAACAGCGTGCCTACGCCGTTTTTGTACAGGATAGCACTGGCGGCCTTATTGGTATTGCCGTCGGCGCTCCAGGTCATGGTACCGGTGACACCCTCCACGGTCAGGGAGGTCATCACGGCGGCCAGGTCTGTGCCGGAGGTGCTGCCCTTGGCGGCCTCGATGGCGGCCTTTACGGCGTACACGGCATCGTAGCCGTCGGCGGCAAACTGGTCAGGGGTGGCGTTGTAGGCATCCTGATACGCCTTGACAAAGGCCTGCACCTTGGGCTCGGCAGAGTCGGCGGCAAAGGGGGTCATCATCAGAACATTGTCCGCGATGGACACATCCTGGCTGACCTTGCCCAGGATGCCGTCCAGACCGTCGGCGCCGAAGAAGTAGACATCAGAGCCGAACTTACCCTTGGCCTGGGTCAGGAAGGTGGAGGCCTCCTCGGCATAGATGGGGATGAACACAACCTTTACACCGGAGGCAACCAGGGCGTTTACCTGGGTGGAGAAGTCGGTGTTGGTGGCCGTGGTGAAGGTCTGGGTCTCCTTGATGGTCACGCCGACCTTCTGGCACTGGGCAGCGAAGGCATTATACAGGCCGGCGGAGTAGTCGTTATCGCTCTGATAGAATACGCCCACCTCCGTGGCCAGGGCCTTGTCCTTCAGGTAGTCCGCCGCGGCAGTGCCCTGATAGGAATCGTAGAAGCAGATGCGGAAGGCCTTGTCATTGCCGTCGATGCACTTATCGGCGGAGCCGGTGGTTTCCATGATGAACATATCGTCGGCCTTGGCCGCTGCCACCACAGAGGCCGTCTCACCGGATAGTACTGCGCCCAGGCTCACGTTCATGCCCCAGTCCATAAGCTTGCCGTAAGCGGCCACAGCGCTCTCGGGGTCGCCCTGAGAATCCTGGAACTGGACCTCCAGCATTTTCCCGTTTACACCGCCGGCGGCGTTGATTTCCTTGGCAGCCAGCTCTGCGCCGTGCTGCACGGATAGTCCATAGTTGGCGTAGCCGCCGGTCAGGGGACCCACGCCGCCCAGCCGAATGGTATCGCCGTCGCTGCCGCCGGCCTTGTCCTTGCTGCCGCAGGCCATCAGGCTAAAAACCATGGCCATAGCCAAAAGCATTGCAAATACTCTCTTTTTCATGTTTTTGTTCTCCTTTGCATTGATTTTTGAGATATATGATCCTTCGGCGATGCCGAAGGCATACAAAAAAGCGGCCCCGCCTGTTGGCGGAGCCGCTTTGCTGTATCGTGTCAGCGTGTCATGCGACGATCCGTGCCAATGGCGTGCGTGGAGAAAGAACCAGTACCAGCAGTACCAGTACCAGAATGCAAATAATAATGGACGCCATAATAATGGCGCCCAGCACGGACAGAATGACAGTATGGAAAGCGGCACAGGCGCAGCAGAAGGCAGCGCCGGTGCAGGCGGCGGTCATGGTCTTATGCATCTTACTGTTCATGGTGTTGGTCATGCTGGCCGCCTCCTTCGCTTCAAAAGTGTTGAGTGAATTCTAACAAAACCTGTTATTGAAGTCAATAGTCGATTCCGCCAAAATGAGGTCATAACGCACAATATCCTACTATATAAATTATGCAGATTGCACAAATTCCCCTTCTGCGCTGCTGTATCATACCGGCTTTTACAGAACCGGCATATCCGCCGGGACCTGTGAAAATGTGCATCAGATCCATAGAAATACACCTCCCTTTTTGTTCTCGCTAAGGCCGGCGTACTCCTCCAAAAGAAAGAAATAGATGCCAAAGCGCAGGTAAAAATATCATCGCGCGGCACATCACAGAGCTGAAAAAAGTGAGTCTCATAAAAAAACTGAAACAAAATTTGGTCATACCATTGATTTATGTAAAAATTCCGTGTAGAATAAGCGGATAAGAAGATTATTGCCCCATTATGGCAAAAACGGAAAGGGTAAGGAATGACGGCCATGCATATCGAGAAAATACAGCAGAACATTGCGCCGCGAGTGCCGGAGCTGATCATGCAGGCGCTGGTCAAGGCCATAGAGGACGGCCACATCCGGGTAGGCGAGGATATGCCCTCAGAGAGAGACCTGGCGGAAATGCTGGGTGTGGGCCGCGGCTCCCTGCGAGAGTGCCTGGCTATTTTGGAATTTCTGGGCGCCATCGACGGCCGGGGCAACCGCAAGGTGCTGCTGCGGGACGCAGACTATATTCAGAAGGCCCGCAGCTGGATCGAATGCTCCAATGAGATGGGCGGCACAGAGCCATTCAATGAGTTCCGCCGGGTCATCGAGGTGGGCATCGTGGGCCTGGCCTGCGAGCGGGCTACGGAGGAGGATATGGCCGCCCTGGACGAGGCCATCCGCAACCTGGACGAGGATCCCGCCAACTATATGCACGATGTGGAGTTTCACGATGCCCTGGCCGTGGCCAGCCACAATGCCATGCTGGCCTCCACCATTCATCTGGTGAATAATCTTATCGCCGATGTGCGGATGCGGTTTTGGGACCTGCCCAGCTACAAGGAGCTGACCCAGCAGACCCACCATGAAATATATATGGCCGTAAAGAGCCGCAATGCGGCAGGGGCCCAGGAGGCGATGATCCGACACCTGAACATCGTTTCCCAATATGCGCAGTGCTATCCCGCCCGGGACAGCGGCGAGGAGGAGGCCCCTGTGCCGGAGGAGGCCTGAGAGTTTTTATTTCCCGACAAGAAAAAGAGGAGGATATACCCCCTGGAAAAGGGGGATATCCCCTCTTTTTTCGTTTCGATAAATTTATTGAAGCTTTTTTATACACAATAGACAACTCCTACCCTCAAAATTCGGCTTTTATTGCGGATTGACGAGGGGCGAAAAAGGTGCTATTTTGGTATCGTGGTTAGATGGTAATACCAAATTACCATCTTTAGAGAGTAAATTTGAGAAAACTTTGAGAGTTAGGAGGAACCGTATGAAAAAGCTGATGGCAGCGGTGCTGGCGGGCCTGATGCTGGCGGGCCTGTTATCGGGCTGTGCAAGCACCGCGAACGACGAGAAGGTGGAATACCGCTGGAAAATGGCGCTGAACTCCACCGAGGGCGATAACGCCTATGACACCGGCGTTCTGTTCGCCCAGAAGATCAAGGAGCTGACCGATGGCCGGGTGCAGGTAGACCTGTACGGCGGCGCCCAGCTGGGCACCACGGCGGAGGTGCTGGAGGGCATGTACGCAGGTGTGGCCGATGTGATGTGCGAATCCATCGGTACGCTGGCTACCTTTACCCCCCTGGCCAACATTGAGGCGATGCCTTATATGTTCAGCAGCTACGATCACTTTATGAATGTGTGGTACAGCGACCTGGGCCAGGAGATCAAGGACGCCGTGGGCGATGACGCTGGCTTCAAGCTCATGGGTGCGTCCTACCGCGGTCCCCGTGTGGTGTGCGCCACCAAGGAGCTGAAAACCATTGCCGACTTCAAGGGCTTCAAGCTCCGGGCCCCCAACCTGGAGATGTATCTGAAGACCTGGCAGTGGGCGGGGGCCAACCCCACACCGGTGCCTATGAACGAGGTTTACACCGCTCTGCAGCAGAAAACCGTGGACGGCCAGGAAAACCCCGTGGTGGACTCCGTGAACTACGCCTTTGACGAGGTGTGCAACTACTGGATCAAGACCAACCATGTGTACGGCTGCAATGTGGTGATCATGGACAAGAAGTACTTCGAGAGCCTGCCCGCCGACATTCAGAAGGCCACCCTGGAGGCCGCCGATTTTGCGGGCCGGGCCATCAGTGAGCAGCAGGCGGACAAGGATGCCGTGGCCTGGCAGGAGCTGGAGGACGAGGGCAAGACCATCGTCGAGGTGGATAACGCCGCCTTCGCCGAGCACTTCAAGGACTTTGCCGCCACTAACTATCCCCAGTTTGCCGATTGGGTGGAGCGCATCGCCGCCATGGATCCTGCCAAGGGCTAAGAAAGGAGGAGAATTGTTGTGATCAAAGCGTATTCCAAATTTTTGGATATTCTGGAGAAGATCCAGAAGGTCATTCTGACCGTGTCCGTGCCGGCCATGGTGCTGATCATGTTCTACCAGGTCGTCATGCGGTATGTGTTCCACAATTCCCCGGCCTGGAGCGAGGAGCTGGTGCGCTACCTGTTCATCTTCAATGTGATGATGGCCGCGGCCATTGCTGTGCGGCGCAACAGCCACCTGCAGATCGACATTCTGCTCAACGTTCTGAAGCCCCATGTGCGCCGGATCTTCACCATCTGCGCCACGACGGTGGGCCTGGTGTTCCTGGTATACCTGTTCATCCTCTCCCTGGAGCTGGTGCGCAGCGGCGCGCCTAACACCTCCGCCGGCCTGGGCCTGCCCATGTCCATTCCCTATACCTGTGTACCCATCGGCACGGCGCTGATGGTGCTGACCTCCGTAGAGGTCATTCTCAAAAACATTCAGGAACTGGCTGATGAAAAGAAAGGAGGCACCGCCGTATGAACGCAGGACTGCTCGTATTTATTCTGCTGCTGCTTCTGTCCTTCCTGGGCATTCCCATCTTTATCTCCCTGGGCATCGGTACCCTGATAGCCCTGAACATGGCGGACCTGCCCATGCTGGTGCTGCCCCAGAAGCTCTTTGCCGGCATGAACTCCTCCTCCCTGCTGGCCATTCCCTTCTTCATCCTGGCGGGCAACCTTATGTCCCGCAGTATTACGGGGAAGCTCATTGATGTGGCCAACGCCCTCATCGGGCGCATCAAGGGCAGCCTGGCCCTGGTAACGGTGGTGGCCTCCGGCCTGTTCGGCGCCATCTCCGGCTCCGGTGTGGCCACGGCCTCCGCCATTGGCGGCCTGACCATTCCCGCCATGAAGAAGGAGGGCTATCCCGCTCCCTTCGCCGTGGCCGTGTCGTCCATTTCGTCCATTTTGGGCCCCATCATTCCCCCGTCTATTACCCTGATCGTGTACGCCTCCATCACCAATGTGTCGGTGTCCAAGCTGTTTATCGGCTCGGTGATCCCCGGCCTGCTGCTGGTGGTGTGCCTCATGGGCTACGCCCTGGTATATGCTAAGCGCAATAACCTCCCCGCCCACGAGAAGATGCCCGCCAGGGAGGTGGCCAAGACCTTCAAGAGCAGCATCTGGGCGCTGCTGATGCCCATTATCATTCTGGGCGGTATCTTCGGCGGTATCTTCACCGCCACCGAGGCCGCTGCCGTGGCCGTGGTGTACGCCCTGATCGTGAGCCTGTTTATCTATAAGGATACCAAGTGGAGCGAGCTGCCTGCCTCCTTTGTGGAGGCGTCCGTTTCCACCGCCACCATCATGGTGATGGTGGGCCTGTCCAAGGCCTCCAGCTATGTGGTGGTCACCTCCGGCCTGCCGGCCCTGCTGCTGGACACCTTCTCCAGCCTCACTGAGAGCCGGGTGCTGATCCTGCTGCTGCTGAACCTGCTGTTCCTCATCATCGGTATGCTCATGGAGGCCAATGCCGCCATCATTATGATGACCCCCATCCTGATGCCCCTGCTGACCCTGTACGGCATCAACCCCCTGATGTTCGGCATCGTCATGAGCTTCAACCTGTGCATCGGCCTGGTCACGCCTCCTGTGGGCCTGTGCCTGCTGCTGAGCAACCAGATCGGCGAGACCAGCCTCAGCAAGTCCCTGAAGGCACTGATGCCCCTGCTGCTCATCAGCATCGTGGTGCTGCTGCTGATTACCTATGTGGACCCGCTGACCACCTGGCTGCCGTCCCTGCTGAAGAAGTAAGGACATAATATTGCCCCCATTATCACTCCTTTTCTGTTTCCAATGTGATCCCCGCCCCCTTGAAGGGAGCGGGGACGCGGCGGAAAAACTAAGGAGTTTGTTGAGTTTCCATATATATTTTAATAAGGAGATGTATGTATATGAAGATCGGTTTCCTGGGCCTGGGCGTCATGGGCCTGCCTATGGCGAAAAATCTGATAAAAAAGAGCGGCTGCGAGGTGCTGGGCTTTGATGTGGCTCAGAGCCGTTTGGACGAGTTCGCCGCCGCAGGCGGTACGCCGGTGAAGGAACAGACGGATATTTATAAGCAGTGTGACATCATCATGCAGATCCTGCCCACCCACGCCATTATCCGCAAGTCTGTGGAGGACGCCGTACACTACGGCAAGCGGGGCAACATCATCATCGACCTCAGCTCCACCGCCCCCGACATCATCCAGGATCTGTACAAAACCGTCAGAGAGGCGGGTATGTACCTGCTGGATTCCCCCATCAGCGGTGGTAATCCCATGGCCATTGCCGGCACCCTGGCCATTATGACCGGCGGCGACAAGGAAGTGTTTGACAGCGTGAAGCCCCTGCTGGAGTGCATGGGTCATCCCGTTTACACCGGCGGCAGCGGCAGCGGCAGCGTCACCAAGCTGGTGAACAACATGGTGGCCGGGGCCTATATGGTGGTTATCGCCGAGGCCTATGCCTTCGCCGCCAAGGCGGGCATTGACCTGCAGACCACCTTTGAGGCCACCCGGGGCGGCTTTGCCGGCGGCCCTGTGTATGAAAACAAGGTGCCCAAGCTCATCAAGCGCGACTTCGAGCCCGGCGCCCGGGTAGCCGTTCACCGTAAGGACATCCTCAATGCCAAGCACTTTGCCCATCACATGGGCGTGGATACGCCCATGACCGACGTGGTGCTGCGGGTCATGGACTGGATGAACGACAACGGCCATATCGACGAGGATCAGATCGCCATGGTCAAGTATTACGAGGATAAGATGGATGTGACCGTGGGCGAGGAAAAATAAACCTATGGATCGCTATCCCATCCGCGTAACCCTGCTGGCCAACGCCGGCGTGCTGATCCGATACCGGGACACGGCTCTGCTCCTGGACGGGCTGTTCGGCAGGAAGGACAATCCCTTCAGCCTCCTGCCCCCCGGCTGCCGGGAGGCCATGCTTCGGGGCGAGCCGCCCTTTGAGCGGCTGGACTATCTGCTGTTCACCCACTACCATCCCGATCACTTTGACCCGGAGATGGTCCGGGCGCTTTTGGAGCATCGAAGGGTGAAGGGTCTGTTTTATCCGAAGGACGAGGCCCCGGCGGTGCAGAATCTCAGCCGGTGGCTGCAGCAGGAGGGCATCCCCTGCGTGCCGCTGTGCCGCGGGACGGACCGGGCCGCCATACAGATCGAGCCGGGTATTTCGGTGCAGGCGTTTATGGTGCCCCATTTGGGAGAGGAGTACCGGTCCGTGCCCCATGTGTGCTATCTGCTGAGTTTTGACGGGCGGCGGGTGCTGTTCACGGCGGACAGCGACTATCTCCACGAGGATTTCTCCCGGCTGGCGGGAACACCCCTGTACGCGGTGTTCCTCAATCCCTTGTTTTACCAGGCTTATTATAGTACCCGCCTGTTTCACGGACATTTTGACACGGATACGCTGTGCGTCTACCACGTCCCCTTTCCGGAGGACGACGGGATGCATATGCAGGATATGGCGCGGCGTATGCCGCGAGGGGCGGCGGACAGCGGGCTGCGGGTCCTGCCGCTGACGGAACCGATGCAGCAAATCGAGCTTTAACGGAATAGGAAGTGAATAATCATGAATGACATTCTGGAAATGGCCCAGGGCAATCTTACCCGGGTCATCGCCGTGCGGCTGCGTCCCGGAACGGATGTGCTGCTGGGCCTCACCGAGGCCTGCCGCCGTGCGGGTATCAACAACGGTGTGATCCTCAGCGCCATCGGCAGTCTGGACGGTGTGGCCTACTGCAATCCCGTGGAGCTGCCGGACAAGAAGGCCGGCTACGGCTACGGCGAGGTGCTGCACCTGACGGGGCCCATTGAGCTTACCGCCGGCAGCGGCATCATCTGCCATGATGACCAGGGGGTCACGAACCTCCATGTACACATGAGCCTCAGCGACCGCTACGGCAATGCCCACGGCGGCCACCTGGTGGAGGGCACCAAGGTGCTGCTCACCGTGGACGTGATCATCGCCGAAATCGGCGGGCTGGTCATGGGAAGAAAATTTGACGACGAATTGGAAGTGCCCCTGTTCGCGCCCAAGCAGGCGTAAGGGGCAGCTAAAGAAAGGTGTGAGAACATTGGCTGAAAAGAAAACTAAGGAAATGTACAGTAAGGAGCAGCTTTTGGAGTTCTACCGCACGATGGTGCGCATCCGTACCTTCGAGGAGAAGGCCGCTGAGTGCTTCACCAAGGGTATGCTGGCAGGAAACATCCATTTGAGCATCGGCCAGGAGGCCGCTGAGGCCGGCGCTTTCGCCGCCATCGGCCCCCAGGACTACTTTACCTCCACCCACCGCGGCCACGGCCACGCCATTGCCCGGGGCGCTGATCCCAAGCTGGCTATGGCCGAGCTGTTCGGCAAGAAGACCGGCTACTGCAAGGGCAAGGGCGGCTCCATGCATATTGCGGATATGGAGAAGATGAACCACCTGGGCGCCAACGGCATCGTAGGCGGCGGCCAGCCCATCTCCGCCGGCAGCGCCCTGGCCTCCAAGATCCTGGGCGACGGCGCGGTGACCGTGGGCTGCTTCGGCGACGGCGCCACCAACGAGGGCAGCTTCCACGAGTCTCTGAATATGGCCGCCGCATGGAAGCTTCCCATGGTGTGGTTCATTGAAAATAACTGCTACGGCGTGTCCACCGAGATCCACCGGGTCACCAACACCTCCCATCTGGCCAGCCGTGCTGAGGCTTACGGCGTGCCCTATGCCATCGTGGACGGCACCAACCCCACGGAGGTTTACGAGGCCATGCAGAAGGCCATGGAGCATGCCCGCAGCGGCAAGGGCCCCTATCTGGTGGAGGCCACCGTGTACCGCTATCAGGGCCATTACTGCGGCGACCCCGCCGTGTACCGTCCCAAGGAGTACATGGAACACGCCCTGGAGAACGACGGCATCATGAAGCTGGGCAAGCGTCTGCTGGCCTTGGGTGCTACCCAGGAGGAGCTGGACGAGATCACCGCAGCGGCGGATGCCGAGATGACCGAGGCCGTTAAGTTTGCCGACGAGTCTGAGTATCCCGATCCCGCCACGGTGCTGGACGATATGTATGTGAGCGACAATGAAAGGTGTGTGGCACGATGAAAAAGATTACTGTCAGCAAGGCCATCGGTGAGGCCCTGCACGAGGAGATGCTCCGGGACAAAAATGTCTTTATCATGGGCGAGGACATGGCCGTTATGGGCAATGTGTTTGCCATTACCAAGGGCTTTTTGGAGGAGTTCGGCCCCAACCGGGTCATTGATACCCCCATTTCCGAGGAGGGCTTCGTAGGCATGGCCGTAGGCGCGGCTATGCGCGGCCTGCGTCCCGTGGTGGAGCTGATGTATGACGACTTCGCCACCGAGTGCGCCGACCCCCTGTTCAACCAGGCGGCCAAGATCCGCTACATGACCGGCGGCCAGTGCAATGTGCCCATGGTCCTGCGGGCCCCCATGGGTGCCGGCCGCCGCAACGCCGGCCAGCACTCCCAGTCGCTGGAGAACTTCTTCTGCCACTTCCCCGGCCTGAAGGTAGTGGCTCCCTGCTCCGCCGCGGATGCCAAGGGCCTGCTGAAAACCGCCATTCGGGACGATGACCCCGTTATCTTCCTGGAGCACAAGCTGCTGTACGCCAAGAAGGAGGAGATCCCCGAGGAGGAGTACACCATTCCTCTGGGCCAGGCCGCTGTGAAGCGGGAGGGCAAGGATATTTCCATCATCACCTGGAGCCGCGAGGTAAACTTCTCCCTGGAGGCGGCTGCCAAGCTGGCCGAGCAGGGCATTGAGGCCGAGGTGCTGGACCTGCGCACTCTGGTACCTCTGGATTGGGACGCCATTGTCAAGACCGTTTCCAAGACCCACAACGCCATCATCGTCTCCGAGGAGGTCAAGCGCGGCAGCTTCGCCGGTGAGCTATCCGCTCAGATCGGCGAGGAGCTGTTCGACGAGCTGGACGCTCCGGTGGAGCGTGTCTGCGGCCTGAACATCTGCTCCCCCTTCAGCCCCGTGCTGGAGGACAAGAACTTCCCCCATCCGGAGGACATCGTGGCCGCGGTCAAGCGCGTGCTGAATAAGTAAGGAGGGAGAATCATGGCTTTTGAAGTATTGATGCCCCAGCTGGGTCTGACCATGGAGGAGGGCACCCTCTCCAAGTGGATCAAGCACGAGGGCGATACCGTAAAGGCCGGCGACGTGGTGGCAGAGATCACCACGGACAAGCTGACCAACGAGCTGACCAGCGAGCAGGACGGCGTNNCTGGAGGACAAGAACTTCCCCCACCCGGAGGATATCGTGGCCGCGGTAAAGCGCGTGCTGAACAAGTAAGGAGGGAGAACTATGGCTTTTGAAGTATGTATGCCCCAGTTGGGCCTGACCATGGAGGAGGGCACCGTCTC
>DPPB01000002.1 GCA_003539495.1 Oscillibacter sp.
GTGAGGGAAACCCAAGAAGGGTGTCCCTCGCCATTCAAATCAATCGTTTTTGGAACTTTTTCAAAGTTTCAAAAACGCAAACGGCGAGGCAAAAAGTATTTTTGCTGCGCCGGAGTGTGAGGGAAACCCAAGAAGGGTGTCCCTCACCGTTGAAATCAATCGTTTTTGAAGCTTTTTCAAAGCTTCAAAAACTTAGGCAGCGGGGCGAAAAGACTTTTTCGACACGCTGACACTGAAGGAGGCATAAAGGCCGTGACGAAGAAACAGAAAACCAATCTCATCCGGATCATCGTGTCAGCGGTGCTGGTGATCGGAGTATGGGTATCCCCCCTCACGGGATGGCTGGAGGGCGTGCTGTATCTCATCCCGTATTTCATCGTGGGCTACGATATCCTGCTCAAGGCTGTGAAGGGTATCTTCCGGGGCCAGATGTTCGATGAGAATTTCCTTATGGCTGTGGCCACTGTGGGCGCTATGGCCCTGGGTGATTGGCGGGAGGGCTGCGCCGTTATGGTGTTCTATCAGATCGGCGAGCTGTTCCAAAGCTACGCCGTGGGTAAGAGCCGCCGCAGCATCTCCGACCTGATGGACATCCGCCCGGACTATGCCAACATTGAGTCCGGCGGCGCCCTGGAGAAGGTGGACCCGGAGGATGTAGCCGTGGGCACCGTCATCGTGGTGCAGCCCGGGGAGCGCATCCCCATTGACGGCGTGGTGACGGAGGGCGAAGCCGCCGTGAACACCAGTGCCCTTACCGGCGAGAGCCTGCCCCGGCAGGTGAAGGCCGGGGATGAGGTGCTCTCCGGCTGTGTGAACCTCAGCGGTCTGCTGCATATCCGGACTACCAAGGAGTTCGGTGACTCCACCGTGGCCAAGATCCTGGATTTGGTGGAAAACTCCAGCATGAAAAAGGCCAAGGCGGAGAATTTTATCACCAAGTTCGCTCGCATCTATACCCCCGCCGTGTGTTATAGCGCCGTGGCCCTGGCGGTGCTGCCGCCGGTGGTGCGGCTCATCATGGGCAATGCGCCTATGTGGGGCGATTGGATTACGAGGGCGTTGACCTTCTTAGTTATCAGCTGCCCCTGCGCATTGGTCATCAGTATTCCCCTGAGCTTCTTCGGCGGCATCGGCGGCGCATCCGCCAAGGGAATTTTAGTCAAGGGCAGCAACTATCTGGAGGCTTTGGCTAAGACCGGCTGTGTGGTGTTCGACAAGACCGGCACCCTTACCAAGGGCGTTTTTCAGGTGCTGGAGACCGCTCCGGAGGGTATGGACGCACAGACCCTGCTGGGGTGGGCGGCTCAGGCAGAGTGCTACTCCAAGCATCCCATCAGCCAGAGCCTTAAATCCGCCTGGGGCGGCCAGGTGGATACCGACCGGGTGACGGACGTGGAGGAGCTGGGCGGCTTCGGCCTAACAGGCCGGGTAGACGGCCATGCCGTAGCCGTGGGCAACCGGCGGCTCATGGAGAAGCTGGGTATTCAGCCTATAGAGCCCCAAAGGGCCGGCACCGTGGTGTATGTGGCTGTGGACGGCGTATATGCCGGGTGGATCCTCCTGGGCGATGTAGTCAAGGAGCACGCGGCCCAGGCCATCCGGGGCCTGAAGGCAGAGGGCGTCGAAAAGACCGTTATGCTCACCGGCGATGCGGACGCGGCAGCCCGGCAGGTGGCATCCCAGCTGGGCGTGGACGAGGTCCACAGCCAGCTGCTGCCGGCGGATAAGGTCCGGCAGGTGGAGCGGCTGCTGAAAGAGCGCAGGGAGGGCCGGCTCCTGGCCTTCGTGGGCGACGGCATCAATGACGCCCCGGTGCTGGCCCGAGCCGACATCGGCATTGCCATGGGCGCTTTGGGCAGCGACGCAGCCATCGAGGCGGCGGATGTGGTCCTCATGGATGACGACCCGGCCAAGATCGCCCTGGCCATGCGCATTTCCCGGCGGACGCTGCGCATCGTGTACGAGAATATCGTGTTTGCCCTGGCGGTGAAGGCGGTGTGCCTGGTGCTGGGCGCCATCGGTATTGCCAATATGTGGCTGGCCATCGGCGCGGATGTGGGCGTGATGGTGCTGGCGGTGCTCAACGCCACCCGGGCCCTGTCGGCTGGAAAAGAGTAAAAAAAGAGGGACAGCCCAAACCGCGCAAAGGAGTTACCCCGCAGCATGAAAAAACTCCGTAAGAGTCATGGCATTGCGAAGCCGGCACACACAGCAGGCGTGGGCCCTTTGCCGGAAAATCCAAAAGCTTTTTGATAGCTCCAAATCTATAAAACAACCTATAAAGGCCGCCTTTTTCAAGGCGGCCTTTATAGGTTTGAGGATAGAAAGGAAAAGCAATTCATGTTTGAGAATCACTATGGCCATACTATACCCCGGCGGGAATCAATTGTAAAGCGACAAGTATGCATTTTTATATTATATTATGTCATGATTAAATGGAAAATGTTGCAAAAGTCATTGCGAATTCTGTAAAAATGCGGTATAACATAGACTATGACATAGTTTCATGATTAGGAGGGCGGCGTATGGACACCAAAAAGCTGGAGGCGTTGGCCACGGCGGTGCAGACCGGCAGCTTTACCCGGGCGGCGGAGGTGCTGGGCTACACGCAATCGGGCCTGACACACATGATGAACAGCCTGGAAAAGGATATTGGCTTTCCTCTGCTGGTGCGCAGCCGCACGGGGATCCGGCTCAGTGCCGCCGGACAGCGAGTTTTTCCCATGATACAGGATCTGCTCCGGGCGGACGAAACCTTGGAGCGGGAGATCCGCCTCATCAATACCCGCCGGGAGGAGACCATTCGGGTGGCCTCCTATGCCAGCATCGCCATGCACTGGTTACCGGAGATCATTCAGCGCTTCCGGGATAACCACCCGGATGTGGCGGTGGATGTGCAGATGGGCAGCGTGGAGGAGGTGTATCACTGGGTGCAGGAGGATAAGGCGGATATGTGCTTTGCCTCCTGGCAGGAGTGGTTTACCCTGGATTGGACCCATCTGCGCAATGACCCGCTGCTGGTAATCCTGCCGCCGGATTACGATATGCAGGGCCGGGAGAGCCTGAAGGTACAATCCCTGCAGGGGATGGATTTTCTCATGCCGTCCCCGGGCTTTTATCTGGACATCATGCACGCCCTGGGGGATGTAAAGCCCAATATCCGCGAGACCCATGTCAGCGACAGCGTCATCATTTCTATGGTGGAGCATGGCCTGGGCGCCAGCATCCTGTCCGAGCTGGTGCTCAAGGGCCGCCGGGACAACGTGGTGGCGGTGCCGATGGATCCGCCGGCAGCGCGGGAGCTGGGCATCGCGGTGCGGTCCAAGAAGGAGCTGCGGCCCATGGCCCGGCGGTTTATATCGGAGACAAAAGAAATTCTGGAGAGCATTTGATATGATTTTTGAACCTGTCACGCCGCAGAACGCGGAAAAACTGAGACCCTATTATATAAATTGTAACTATCGCCTGTGCGAGTACTCTGTGGGCGTGAAGCTCATGTGGGGGAGTGTGCTGCACCCGGCCTTCTGCGAGGCGGCAAATTGCCTCATCGTCCGCAATCAGATTGACGGCCGCTATCAGTTTGATTTCCCTGTGCCCGGGCCGGAGGGGGATGTGGACGCGGCCCTGACCCTCATCGAGAAATACTGCACGGAGCAGGGGATACGCCCGGTGGTCTCCGTGGTGCCGGAGGGGGAGGCCGGACGGCTGTTTCTGCGCTACCCGGTAGTGCGGCTCATTAATGAGCGGCCCTGGAAGGACTATATCTACCGCCGGGAGGATCTGGCGGAGTTTGCCGGAAGGCATTACAGCGGCCAGCGCAACCACATCCATAAGTTCCGCAAGCTCTATCCCGATGCGGAATATGTGCCCCTAACGGCGGCAGACGAGCCCCTGCTGGAGCGGTTTTGGCAGGACTATGGGGCGGAGTTTTCCAAGGAGAGTGCCATTGCCAAAAATGAGCTGCGCCTGGCCAAGGAGATGCTGCGGCACCTGGCGGGAGATTGGTTCATGGCAGGGGGCCTGCTCCATGAGGGGCGGCTGGTGGCCATCAGCATGGGTGAGCAGTGCGGCAGTACCATGCAGGTGCATATTGAAAAGGCGCTGTACTCCTACCCCGGGGCGTATCCCACCATAGTGCAGGAATTTGCCCGGCACTGTGATGATTCCGTCCGGTGGATGAACCGGGAGGATGACGCCCGGGATAAGGGGCTGCGTATGTCCAAGATGCAGTACCTCCCGGCGGCCCTGGGGGGCAAGCTATGCTTTGAGGTGGGCAGCGAGCTGGACCGCCTTCATGAAATACCCACCCTGCACTCCGATCGCCTGACCCTGGATGCCCTGACGGAAAAGGACAAGCTGCCCTATAATGCCCTGTGTCTGGACGAGGAGCGTAACCGCCTGTGGGGCTATGATTGGCACAAGGACTACGATGGCAGCCCCATGGAGGAATATTTCCTCTCGGTGGCCCGGGAGGATTTCCGCCTGCGCCGCTGCGTGAATTTTGCCGTGCGCCTGGGGGAGGACTTCATCGGCGAGGCGGTGCTGTATAACCCCGATTGGCAGGGCGGCATGGAGCTGGGCTGCCGCATTGCCCCGGCCTATGCCGGCCGCGGCTACGGCACCGAGGCCTTTGCCGCAGCGGCAGATTGGGCCCTGTACGGCCTGGGTCTCGCCCGGGTGGTTGCCAAGTGCTTCAAGGAAAATGGGCCCTCCTATAAAATGCTCTCCTCCTGTATGCGGGAGACCGGCCAGGATGAGACCTATTTCTATTTTGAAAAAACCATTTGAGGAGATTTTTTAAAAGCCGGGCGGGGAAAACCCCGCCCGCTGCGTATTTTCTTGCGCCGGGCGTATGCCCGGTTCTTTTTTTACACATACTTCCGTTAAAGTATGAATAAGCGGAGGGGCAATATGAACCAACCCTTTGACACAAAATGCGCCCAGCTGGATGATCTTTTGGGTGTGGGCCGCAGCTTCGACATGGTGAGCCGGGAGCTGTATGTGGGCGGCCGCCGGGCCAAAATGTGGGTGGTGAACGGCTATGCCAAGGATATGCTCCTGGAGCGGGCCGTGGAAAAGCTGCAGGAGGTAGAGACGCTGGATGGTATCTCCGGCGTAGATGAGCTGCTGCGCCGGTATATCACCGTGTGCGACGCTGGGACCAGCCGGGATCGGATGCAGGCAGTGACGGACGTATTTGCGGGCAAGACTCTGCTGATAATAGACGGCTTTTCCGGCGGTATTCTCCTGGACGCCAAGACCTTTCCCACCCGGTCGGTGCAGGAGCCGGACGCCGGCAAGGTCCTCCGGGGCAGCCACGACGGCTTTGTGGAGAGCATTATGGAAAACGCCGCCCTTCTGCGCCGGCGCATCCGGGATCCGGCCCTGACATTGGAGCGGATCCGCTTGGGCGGCCGCTCCCAATGCGACGTGGCTCTATGCTATATGGAGGGGCGGGCGGACGCAAAGACTCTCTCCCAGCTCCGGGAAAAGCTGCGCCGGATCGATCTCCGGTCGGTGTCCATGAGCCAGGAGACCATTGCCGAGGCCATTGCGCCTAAGCAGTGGTACAATCCCTTTCCCAAGGTCCGCTATACCGAGCGGCCGGATGTAGCCACCGCCTCCGTCATGGAGGGGGACATCCTGGTGCTCATCGACAACACCCCCGTGGTGATGCTGCTGCCGGTGTCACTGCTGCGGTTTAATGAGGAGATCAACGACTACTACTTCCCGCCTCTGGTGGGCACCTATCTGCGTATCATCCGCTTTTTCGTCATGCTGCTGAACGTGGTCATTACGCCCCTGTGGTATCTGCTGGCCACGGAGCCCGGCGGCCTGCAGGAGCCCTGGGACTTCCTGCTGGTGGAGGGGGAGTACGCCGTGCCGCTGGTTTTACAGCTGCTGCTGGTGGAGCTGATTATCGATGTGCTGAAGCTGGCGTCCCTGAATACGCCCGATGTGCTGGGCAACTCCTTCAGCATGCTGGGCGCACTGATCCTGGGCGATTTCGCGGTGCAGTCCCGATGGCTGGTGCCGGAGGTGCTGGTATATATGGCCTTTGTAGCGGTGAGCAACTTTGCCCAGCACAGCTTTGAGATGGGCTACGCCTGCAAGCTCTGCCGTATGGCACTGGTGCTGCTTGCCTTTGCCCTGCGCTGGTGGGGCTTTGGCATGGGCCTTTTGGGTGTTCTGGCGCTTATGGCCACCACCAAGCCCGTTGCGGGCCGGGGCTACCTCTATCCTCTTATCCCCTGGAACGGAAAGGCCCTGCGCTCCCTGCTCCTGCGCCGCCCGGCCCATAAGGACAACACATAAGACAATCTGCCCCACCAACCGCACCAGCTCCCGTCAACCCCGTCCGTAGGGGACGATGCCCCCATCGTCCCGCCCCATCTTTTCACTTTCCACTTTCCTCTCCTCTCTGCCTCCCCACAATTTTTCTCTCCCCAAAGCCGTTTTGCTTGCCTGCAGGACGGCTTTGTGCTATGATACCATTGAATTTGTGTGGGAAGGGGAGACGCTATGGCTGCTCTGCGGGAAAAACGCCTGTTTCTGCTGGATATGGACGGCACCATTTATCTGGATGACCGGCTCTTTGACGGGGTGATCCCCTTTTTGCAGTATATCCGCCGGGTGGGTGGGCGCTACCTGTTCCTCACCAACAACTCCTCCCGGGGCGTGGAGGGATACATCGAAAAAATGCGCCGCCTGGGCATCAAGACGGAAAGAAGCGATTACCTCACCTCCGTGGATGTCACCATCGCCGCCCTGCAGAGGGAACGCCCTGAGAAAAAGTGCTATGTTTTCGGCACTCGCTCCTTTTATTCCCAACTCCGGGACGCGGGCATCCCCGTCACAGCTCGGCCCGACCCGGATGTAGACATTCTCCTGTGCGGCTTTGACCGGGAGCTGACGTTTCAAAAGCTGGAGGATGCCTGCATCCTCCTAAATCGCGGGGCGGAGTTTTGGGCCACCAACCCGGATTGGGTCTGTCCCACCTGGTACGGCTCTGTGCCTGATTGCGGCAGCGTCTGCCGGATGCTCACCACCGCCACGGGCCGCACCCCCCGCTTTTTGGGAAAGCCCCAGCCGGATATGGCGATTCTCGCCATGGCCCGCACGGGCTTTGCACCGGAGCAGACGGTGCTTTTGGGGGACCGGCTCTACACGGACATAGCCTGCGGCGCAGCCGCCGGCATCGACACGGTGTTTGTCCTTTCCGGAGAGGGGACGGAGGCGGATATAGAAAAATTCGGCGTACAGCCCACCTGGGTGCGCCGGGATATTGCGGCTTTGCTGCAGGAATTGGAGGATAATTGAAAAAACTCAATTATCATTTTATTTAAGCTGTTTTTCTCACCGCTTTCGCGGCAACCGAAAAACATGGCGCTTTATGACCATTCCTTCTGTTGGTCATTTGTGCCTTGCAACATAGCGGAAAGGAATGGTCATAAAATATGAAACTAAACTATAAGCGGACGATTCTGGTGGGCTTTGCCTTTTTCTTGATCTGCGCCTTTTGGCAGGCCTATGACAACACCATCCCCTTGATCCTGACCAATAAGTTCGGCATGTCCCAGACCTGGTCGGGAGTTATCATGGCGCTGGATAATATCTTAGCTCTGTTTCTGCTGCCTCTGTTTGGCGCCATTTCCGACCGCAGCCACAGCAAAAAAGGGCGCCGCACTCCCTTCATTGTGGTGGGCACCCTCATTGCCGCCGTGGCCCTGGTGGCATTGAGCTTTGTGGATATGGCCCAGCTCAATAATATTAAAGATGTATCTGCCATCGACGACCCCGCTGCCCTGGTGACCATCTATGAAAAGGAGAAGGACGAGACTCTCCTGACCCCCGACGGCGTGAGGTTTACCCTGGCGGATAAGTTCTCTCAGGAGGAGTTCGCCGCCATCCGCAGCCAGATCCAGGACGGCGACAAGACCCACACCAACCCCGACTATACCGATTATGTTGTTCCCGCCCGGCAGGCCTACGCCTGGCAGGTAACGGCGGAGAGCCCTGCCACGCTGGTGTTCTTCATCATTCTGCTGCTGGTGGTTCTGGTGAGTATGGCCACCTTCCGCTCCCCGGCGGTGGCGCTGATGCCGGATGTCACCGTAAAGCCCCTGCGAAGTAAAGCCAACGCCATCATCAACCTTATGGGCTCTGCCGGCGGCATATTGGTCCTGGTGCTGGGCATGGTGTTCGCCACGGCCTCCGTGCGCAACGCCCTTATGAGCTACACCGCCTATTTTGCCGTTATCGCCGCCATTATGCTCACGGCTCTGGTGATCTTCCTGCTCACCGTTCGGGAGCCGGAGTGGGCCGCCCAGATGGTGGAGGATTCCGTTCGCTATGGCCTGGAGGACAAGCCCGCCGAAGCGGAGCAGCTGGCGGAGAACGCGGACGTTGCAGAGCCTGCCGTAGCGGCAGAGCCTGCACGGCCGGAGAAGCAGGGCCTGTCTCCGGAGGAGAAGAAGTCTATGATCTTCATTCTTCTGTCCATCGTTCTGTGGTTTTTCGGCTATAACGCCGTCACCAGTAAATACTCTGTTTATGCCAGTAATATTCTCCATAAGGACTATAATCTCACCCTGATCATCGCCCAGGCGGCGGCCATTATCTCCTACCTGCCCGTGGGAATGATCGCCTCTAAGGTGGGCCGGAAAAAGACCATCCGTGCCGGCGTCATCATGCTGGCCGCGGCCTTTGGCGTGGCGGCCTTCCTGCGGGATAACAGCCCCTCCGTGCTTATGAACGCTATGTTCGCCCTGGCGGGCATCGCCTGGGCCACCATCAACGTCAACTCCTTCCCCATGGTGGTGGAGATGTGCTCGGAGCAGGATGTGGGCCGTTACACGGGGCTTTACTACACCGCCTCCATGGCGGCCCAGGTGGCAACGCCCATGCTCTCGGGCCTGCTGATGGATAAGCTGGGCATGACGGTGCTGTTCCCCTATGCGGCGGTGTTCTCCGCGCTGGCCTTGGTGTCCCTGCACTTTGTCCACCACGGCGACAGCCGCCCCGAGGCTAAGAAGGGCCTGGATGCACTGGAGGATATGGATAATTGATATGTGGATCGCTATTTTAATTGTCATTATTCTGCTGCTCTTGGCAGAGATATTCGCCCTGCTGACTATGTGCCGCCGGGGCCATTCCCACTGGAAGCTGCTGCGGAAGTATCGCTATGCCCACCGGGGCTACCACGGAAAGGATCTGGCCCCGGAAAACTCGATCCTTGCCTACAAGGAGGCCATCCGCCGGGGCTTCGGCGTGGAGCTGGATGTGCATCTGATGCAGGACGGAAATCTGGCCGTTATCCACGATGCAAGCCTTTTGCGTACCGCCGGGGCCGATGTGCTGGTGGAGGACCTGACGGCCCGGGAGCTGAAAGCCTACCGCCTGGAGGGCACCGACGAGGAAATCCCCCTTTTGGAGGAGGTGCTGCCCCTGTTTGAGCAGAGCGGCCTGCCCCTGGTGGTGGAGCTGAAGGCGGAGCGGGGGAACCACGATGCCCTGGCCGCCGCCACCTGCGCCATGCTGGATAAGTATAAGGTGCTGTACTGCATCGAGTCCTTCGACCCCCGGTGCATCCGGTGGCTGAAAAAGAATCGCCCGGAGATCGTCCGGGGCCAGCTCAGCGAAAACTTTCTCCGCCACGGTGACGGCGGCAATATGCCCAAGGCACTGCTGTGGGCCCTGGGAAACCTGCTGACCAATTGCCTGGCCAAGCCTGATTTCATCGCCTATCGGTTTTCTGATCGGGATAATTTCTGCCTGCGCTGGTGCCGGTGGTTCTATCATGTCCAGGAGATCAACTGGACCATTATCACAAAAGAGGAGATGCGCGCGGCGGAGTCTGCCGGAAATCTGGTGATTTTCCAGGACTTCGATCCTCGCCTGTAAAGCTATGAGAGTTATCACAGGATCTGCCCGGGGCAGACGGCTAAGGGAGCTGGAGGGCCTGGAGACCCGCCCTACCACGGGGAAGGTCAAGGAGGCCCTGTTCTCCGTTATTCAGTTCGATATTGAGGGCCGCCGGGTGCTGGATCTATTTGCAGGCACCGGTCAGCTGGGCATCGAGGCCCTGAGCCGGGGCGCTGAAAGCGCCGTATTCGTGGAGCGGCGCAAGGACGCCCTTCAGGCTGTCCGGGAAAACCTGGAGGCCTGCGGCTTTTCGGACCGGGCCCGGGTGGTAAACGGCGATGCCATGAGCTACCTGAAGTCCGGCGAGAAGTTCGACCTGATTTTCCTGGATCCCCCCTATGCCTCCGGCCTCTTAGAGCAGGCGCTGGAGGATATCGCAAGGTTTGACATTTGCCGCAGACATGGTATAATTGTGGCGGAAAGTGCGGCGGACAAGACCCTGCCTCCGCTCAGTAGCCCCTATTCGATATACAGAGAGTATCGCTACGGCAAAATAAAACTCACTGTATACCATAGAAACGAGGATTGACCCCATGAAAATAGCCATCTATCCCGGCAGCTTTGACCCCATTACGCTGGGACATCTGGACATCATTCGCCGCGCTGCCCTGTGCTTTGACAAGGTGTTTGTGTGCGTGATGGATAACTGCGACAAGAAATCCCACATGTTTCCGGCGGAAAAGCGGCTGGAAATGCTGCGCCGGTCCGTGGAGGAGCTCCCCAATGTGGAGGCGGAGCTGTACCGCGGACTATTGGCGGACTATGCCCGGGAGAAAGGGGGACACGTTATTGTCAAGGGTCTGCGCAATGCCACGGATTTCGATCTGGAGTATCAGATGGCCGCCATCAACCGGGGCATTTGGGCAGAGCTGGAGACGGTGTTCCTGCCGGCCAGCGTTGAATATCAGCACTTCAGCTCCACCATGGTGCGGGAGATGATTCGCTACAGACAGCCATTGGAGAAATATGTTCCCCGGGCGGTAGCCGAGGAACTCAAACAGAAAACGGAGTAATTGAAACGGGGAGGATATACCATGGAAGAAAAAGATCTGCAGCGCCTGCTGGATATGCTCTACGGCATGATCGACGAAGCTAAGAGCGCCCCCTTCAGCGCCGAAAAATGCACCATCAACCGTGACGAGGCCCTGGACATTCTCACGGAGATCCGCAGCCGCATGCCCTTGGAGATTAAGAAGGCTCAGGAGCTGATCCGCGCCCGGGAGGAGTATATCGCCTCCGCCAAAAAGGAGGTGGAGAAGATGCTCCGGCAGGCCGAGCTGGACGCGAAAACCATCGTCTCCGAGAGCGAGACGCTGCAGCGGGCCCGGATGAAATCCGCTGAGATCATCCACCGAGCCGAGGAGCGCACGAATGAGCTGTATCGGGTGGCCAACTCCTATACTGAGGATGCCCTGCGCCGCACGGAGGAGGCTATTCAAATGGCCCTGGACGAGGTGCGCCAATCCCGCACCCGCTTCCGCGCTGCCTCCAATGAGCAGATGCAGCAGATCCGCAGCGGAAATGCCTCCTCCAGCGAAGAAAAGTCGGAGGAAAATGAGGAAAACTGACAAATTTCGACTTGAAAATTCGTTAAAACTCACAAAACGACTCTGAGCTTTTCGGAGAGACTTTTCTGTAGTCCCATATATCGTATTTGAAAAAAGCATCCGCTACTATATATAGTAGCGGATGCTTTTTTGTATTCCACAAAACAAAAACAAGTGTTCTATTTTAAGGGGAAAACTAAAAAAATCAGCCGCTTTTTGCAGGAAATATGTTCCAATTATGGGGAAAAATATTCTTGCAATTTAGCGGCTGATTTACTATACTGTAAACATGAAGTGGGGAGATGTGGGGGTAGTGCCCATATTTGTGGGGTATAATCCCACAGTTTCCCATAAAAACCATGGAAGGAGGAGCAGCCGTGACCGGACAATATGCACATAATATTGACGCCAAGGGGCGGCTGTTCATCCCTGCCCGCCTGCGGGAGGAGCTGGGCCAGACCTTCCATGTGACCGTGGGCCTGGACCACTGCCTCTCCATCTATTCCGATGAGAGCTGGGCCACCTTTACGGACAAGGTCCGGGCCTTGCCCTATAGCAAGGCTAAGGCCCTGCGCCCCCTGTTTGCCAACGCCGTGGATTGTGAGCCCGATGCACAGGGCCGCATCCTCATCCCCACCAAGCTGCGGGAGTACGCCGGTTTGCAAAAGGAAGTGGTGGTCATCGGCAGCTTTGACCGGGCGGAGATCTGGAACGCTGAGCGCTGGGCCAGAGAGGAAGCTATGGCCTTCGACAGTGGCTCTTTGGAGCAGGCTATGGAAGAAATGGGGCTGTGAGCCATGGGATTTGACCGCAACGCCGCCGACGACCAGGCCTTCGGCCACAAGCCGGTCCTGCTGGACGAGTGCCTGGACGCGCTGGATATAAAACCGGAGGGCATTTACTTGGACGGCACCCTGGGCCGTGCCGGCCACTCCCTGGAAATTGCCAAAAGGCTCACCACCGGCCGGCTTATCTGCCTGGACCGGGATGAGACCGCCATTGAGGCGGCGAAAATTCGCCTGGCGGATTATAAGGACCGGGTGACCCTGGTACACAGCAACTTCAGCCGCATTGCCGATGTCCTTCGGGAGATGGATATTGACGGCGTGGACGGGATGCTTTTCGACCTGGGCGTCTCCTCTCCGCAGCTGGATGAAGCGGACCGCGGCTTCTCCTATATGCACGACGCGCCCCTGGATATGCGCATGGACCGCACGGCGGCCCTCACCGCCCGGGACGTGGTGAATGATTGGAGCTATGAGGACCTGCGCCGCATCCTATTTGAATATGGCGAGGAGCGCTATGCCCCGGCCATTGCCAAGGCTATTGTAAGCCGCCGCCAGGAGAGTCCCATCGAGACCACCGGCCAGCTGGTGAGCATCATTCGCGGCGCCATGCCCCCGGCAGCCTTGCGGGAAAAGCAGCACCCGGCCAAGCGTAGCTTTCAGGCTATCCGCATCGCTGTGAACGATGAGTTGGGGGAGCTGCCGCCCATGCTGAAAGCGGCGGCGGAGCTTTTGCATCCCGGCGGACGCCTAGCCGTCATCAGCTTTCATTCCCTGGAGGACCGCATCATCAAAAAGACCCTGCAGGAGCTGGCCACCGGCTGCACCTGTCCGCCGAATTTTCCGGTGTGCGTGTGCGGCAAGAAACCGAAAATGAAGCTTGTCAGCCGCAAGCCCATCGTGGCCGGTGAGGCAGAGCTGGTCTATAATCCCCGGGCCCGCAGCGCCAAGCTCCGTGTGGCGGAAAAGCTTTAAAGCCCGGCGAAAAAAATTTACTTTTTAGAAATTGACAAAATCACAAAAGAAAGGAAGCGGAAACCATGGCACAGAGCAATGATCGGCGCAGATATGGATATACGGACGGTTCCCTGGCATACGATCTGGATGCCCTTGCCAGAGAGCGCGCACTGGATGATGCCGGTCGCATGGAGCCCCAGCGCCGGGAGCCGGTGGCGGCCCCCAGACGGCAGAGCGTCGCCCGTCCCGCGGCAAAGCTCTCCCCGCTGGTTTTGGCCTGCGCGGCGGTGCTGACGGGCCTGGTGGTGGTGCTGCTCATGGGCTACGTGCGCCTGACAGAGGTTTCTGCGGATATTTCGCAGATCAAAACGGAGATGGGCCAGCTGGAGGAGCGCCATGTAGCGCTGCTGACCCAGTATGAAAAGACCTTTGACCTGGCCACTGTGAAGCGCGTGGCCGAGGAGGCCGGCATGACCAAGCCCACCGCCGGTCAGGTGGAGTACTTAGAGCTGCCTGTCGCCGACAGCACGGTGGTGTACCGCTCCGATGCGGGCACCGCCCTGGAGAATATCGCGGAAAGCATTTCCCGCGCTCTGGGGTCCGTGGTGGAATATTTCCGGTGAGCCGCCCCATATAGTAGGGATATACAACAAGGAGTAAGAAGGTGACTTCTTGCTCCTTCCTTTGGTATAATAGATAGGAAAAAATTGCGAAAGGAGCTGAGACCATGGCCCAAAACGGCGGTGAGATCAATCGGAAAAGCGAAAAAGTGCGCCGCGCCAATCGGATTATTCAAAATCGCACCATGATCCTTATGGCGGTTTTGGGTGTGCTGGTATTTTTGATCCTGGTCATCAAGCTCTTTTCTCTGCAGATCCTTCGCCACGACGAGCTGGAGGCCAAGGCCCTGGACCAGCAGACCCGCAGCACGGAGGTTGCCGCCACCCGGGGTACGATCTATGACCGCAACGGCAACATCATGGCCATTTCCGCCACGGCAGAAACGGTATTTCTCTCCCCGCTGGAAATGGACCGCGCTCTCAGCGACAAGGATAATCCCGTTGCCTGGACCAAGGACAGCGTGGCACAGAAGCTCTCGGAGATCCTGGAGATCAACAAGGAGGGCATCCTGAAAAAAATGGAGCGCACGGACTCCCAGTATGAGGTGCTCAAGCTCCGGGTGGAGGAGGATGTGGCCGATCAGATCCGCACCTTCATCAACGACGAGGGCGTTGTGGGCGTGTACATGGTCACCGATGCCAAGCGCTATTACCCCTATGCCACGCTGGCCTCCCAGATCATCGGCTTTGTGGGCACGGATAATTATGGCCTGTATGGGCTGGAGGCCCGGTATAACGACGTATTGGACGGCGAGACGGGCCTGGTGGTGTCCACCAAGGATCCCACGGGCAGCGACATGCTCTACGGCTATGAGCAATACTATAAAGCGCAGAACGGAAGCGACATTGTGCTGACGCTGGATGCAACAGTGCAGTACTATGTGGAGAAGGCCCTGAGCGAGATGGTGACCTCCACCGAGGCTCAGGGGGCTACGGGCATCGTCATGGATGTGGAGACTGGGGCGGTCTTGGCCATGGCCTCCAGCCCCACCTATGATTTGAACGATCCCTCCGCCGTCTATGAGAGCAGGCTTGCATCCCTGGTGAAGGACGGTCAGTTGAATCTGGCGGATGCCCAGCTGCGCCAGTGGCGCAACCGGGCCATCAACGACACCTATGAGCCCGGCTCTACCTTCAAGGTGCTGACCCTGGCGGCGGCCCTGGAGGAGGGAGTCATTGACGAGAACACCACCTTTGACTGCTCGGGCTCCATCCATGTGCTGGACGCCACCATCCATTGCAGCAATCGCGCCGGCCACGGACATCAGACCCTGGAGCAAACGGCGGGCAACTCCTGCAACCCGGCCTTCATCACCTACGGACTGCGCCTGGGTACGGAGAAATTCTACCGCTATATGAAGGATTTCGGTCTGGTAAACGGCAGCGGCATCGACCTGGAGGGCGAGGCCCTGGGCATTTTTGCCCCTCAGGAAACAGCCTCGGAGCTGGATCTGGCCTGCTATGCCTTCGGCCAAAACTTCAACACGACCCCTGTGGCCCTGATTTCCGCCCAGGCCGCCTGTATCAACGGCGGCTATCTCCACACCCCCTATGTGGTGGAGCGGGTGGTGGACAGCGAGGGAAACGTTCTCTCCAGCCATGACTCCACCCCCGTGCGCCAGGTGGTCAGCGAGGAGACCTCCGCCCTGGTGCGCCAGTGCCTGGAATATGTGGTCTCTTCCGGTACGGGCCGCAATGGCCAGGTCCACGGCTACCGCATCGGCGGCAAGACCGGCACGGCGGATAAGGGCAACACCGGCGAGGTGGTGCTGTCATTCATGTGCTTCGCACCGGCGGACGATCCTAAGTATATCATGCTCCTGACTCTGGATTCGCCCACCGGGGAGGGTCGGGGCGGCGGCGGTACGGTAGCTCCCTACGCCAGCCGGATCATGGGCGAGATACTGCCCTATCTGGGCGTGGAGCCCTCCTACTCGGCAGAGGAGCTGCTGGGCTCTGACACCACGGTGAACTATGTCATCGGTATGACCGTGGCGGACGCCGAGGAAAAGCTTAAATCTAAGGGCTTTTCAGTGAAGGTCGTCGGCGACGGTGACACTGTCACCGATCAGACTCCGGAGGGCGGCACAGTGATCCCCGGTAAATCCCGGGTGATCCTCTATGCCGGCTCCGAAAAGCCGGATACACTCTGCACAGTACCCTCCCTGGTGGGCCTGTCCCCCAGTGAGGCGAATATGGCGGTGAGCAGCGCGGGCCTCCTGCTGCGCTTCACCGGAACCACAGATAGCGGCTCGGGCAGCGTTCGGGTCATCAACCAATCGGAAGCCGCCGGCGCGCAGGTGGAGGCGGGGACAGTGATCTCCGTCCAGCTCAGCGACAGCGGCGTAACGGATTAGTCATGTGGTTTGCGGTGGAAAGGAGCGGGCTGAATGCGTTTGCGGGAGCTGCTGGAGGGAACGGAGATCACTGCACTGACGATATCACCGGATACGGAGATCACCCATGTGTGTGCGGATTCCCGCCGGGCCCGGAAAGGCAGCCTGTTTGCAGCGGTGCCGGGTACCCTGTGTGACGGCGCCCTGTACGCCCAACAGGCGGTGGACCGCGGCGCCGCGTGCGTGCTATGCCGGCAGGAGATGCCGGGCCTGCCCTGCGCGGCGGTGCCGGATGTGCGAGCTGCCCTGGGCAAAATTGCCTGCACCTGGTATGAAAACCCCGCCGCCCGGCTGACGGTCCTGGGCGTTACCGGCACCAACGGCAAAACCACCACCACCTATCTCCTGCGCCACATCCTGCGCAGTGCGGGAATAAAGACCGGCCTCATCGGCACGGTGCAGAACCTGGTGGAGGAGCAAATGCTCCCGGCCCGGCGCACCACGCCGGATGCGTTGGAGATCCAAAGCCTGCTGCGCCAAATGGCGGACGCGGGCTGCACCCACGCAGTGATGGAGGTCTCCTCCCATGCCCTAATGCAGCACCGGGTGGAGGGCATAACCTTTGCCGAGGGCATTTTCACCAACCTTACCGAGGACCATTTGGACTATCACGGCACTATGGAGCGCTACTGCGATGCCAAGGCGAAGCTGTTTCACGCCAGCCGTGGGGCGGTGTGCAATGCAGACGACCCCTGGACAGAGCGTATGCTCCGGGGCGTGACCTGCCCGGTGACGCGCTATGGTCTCCAAAACCCTGCCGACCTGTGGGCGGAGAGAATCACCCTGCAGGAGCGGGGCGTAACCTTCGCAGCCTGTACAGCGCGGGAATGTATTCCGGTGCGCTTGGGTGTGCCGGGGCGGTTTTCGGTGTATAATGCATTGGGGGCCATGGCTGCCTGCAGACAGCTGGGCATCCCATTGGCGGACAGCGCTGCCGCATTGGCCGCCTTCCCCGGCGTAAAGGGCCGCATGGAGGTGGTGGCCACCCCCGGAAAGCCCTATACTCTGCTCATTGATTATGCCCACACCCCTGACGCCCTGGAAAACGTGCTGAAAACCGTCCGGGGCTTTACAGGCGGTCGGGTCATCGCCGTCTTTGGCTGCGGCGGCGACCGGGAAAAGGAAAAACGGCCCCGGATGGGCCGCATCGCCGGGGCTCTGGCGGATCTAGTGGTCGTCACCAGTGACAATCCCCGTTCCGAGGAGCCCATGGCCATCATCCGGGATATCCTCCCGGGTCTTGCCGGGGCGGAGGAGCGATATGTGGTGGAGCCGGACCGCCGGGCGGCTATCGCCCTGGCTATGAATTGGGCTGCGCCCGGGGATGTAGTCATCCTGTGCGGTAAAGGACATGAGACGTATCAGGAGATCGGCAGCAAAACGCTCCCCTTGGATGAGCGGGAGGTTGTGCGGTCCCTGCTGTAAATACACAACAAAAGAGGCCCCATGGGGGCGGAAAGAGGAACAAGAACTATGAGCCTTCAAGTGATTTTGGCCTGCGTGATCTGCTTTGCCATCACGGCTGTGGCCGGGAAGCTTTTGATCCCTGAGCTGGTGAAGCTCAAGGCCGGACAGAGCATCAAGGAGATTGGCCCCACCTGGCACATGACCAAGCAAGGTACCCCCACTATGGGCGGGCTGATGTTCATCATCGGCATCGGCATCACGGTGGTGATTTTGGGCTGGAAGGGCATGGTGCAGGGGGACTTTACCCATATCTATGTATACCTGTTTGCCCTGGTATTCGGCGTCATCGGCTATATTGATGACTATCAGAAGGTAAAGCATCACCGCAACACCGGCCTCACCGCCATTCAAAAGTTCCTGCTGCAGCTGGCGGCGGCGGTGGCGTTTCTGTGCCTGCTGCGGGCGGAGGGCCATCTGAGCCCCAACCTGTATATTCCGTTTTTTAACACCTACGTCGTGCTGAACTGGGTGGTCTACATGATCCTGGCCGCCTTTATCATCGTGGGTACGGTGAACGCCGTAAACATCACCGACGGATTGGATGGCCTGTCCACCAGCGTTACCATCCCGGTGGCGGCGTTCTTCGCGGTGCTGGGCGTAGTGTGGAAGGGCTTTCCCCAGCTGGGCATTTTCGCCGCCGCCATGGCAGGCGGCCTGCTGGCATTCCTGCTGTATAACCACTATCCCGCCAAGGTCTTTATGGGCGATACCGGCTCCCTGTTTTTGGGCGGCGCGGTGGCGGCTTTGGCCTTTGCCTATGACATGCCCCTGGTGCTGATCCCCGTGGGCATCGTGTATATCTGCGAGACTCTGTCGGATATCCTGCAGGTGGGCTATTTCAAGCTCACCCACGGCAAGCGTATTTTCAAGATGGCTCCGCTGCATCATCACTTTGAGATGTGCGGCTGGAAGGAGACCAAGATTGTGGCGGTGTTTACCACGGTGAGCGTGATTTTCTGTGCCCTGGCCTACCTGGGCGTTATGAACCGCTTCGCATACTGAGCCGGCAGCAAAAACCAACGGAAGGGAGGGAAGATCTGTGCAGCAATCGGCCATTCATAAGCGCCTGGCATTCGGGCGCAGGAGTACCCGGCGTCTGCCGCGTCAGGCTTCCCGCCCGGAGAGTATTCCCCGGACCCTGGCGGGCCGGATGGATCTCCCGTTTCTGCTTTTGACCATTTTGCTCACGGTGCTGGGCCTGGTGATGCTGTTTTCCGCCAGCTTCCCCTCCGCCAGCTACAAGCAGGGCGACCCGGCCTATTTCTTAAAGCGGCAGGCCATATTTGCCCTGCTGGGCATGGCCGCCATGGTCGTTATGAGCCGCATGGACTATCATCGCCTGCGGGGCATGGCAAAGATATTGATGTATGTGTCCATCTTCCTGCTGGTCCTGGTGCTGGTGCCCGGTGTGGGCATCAAGGAAAACGGCGCCACCCGCTGGCTGGGCAAGGTGGGCGTGCTGACGTTCCAGCCCTCGGAAATCGCGAAGCTAGCCATCATCGTGTACTTTGCCGACAGCATTTCCAAAAAGAAAAACCTCATGGAGAGCTTCAAATACGGCGTTCGGCCCTACCTCCTGACACTGGCATTTTTTTCAGGCCTGATGCTGCTGGAGCCACACCTATCCGGTACTATTTTGATCGTGGGCACAGGCGTTGTGCTGATGATCGTGGGCGGCATCGATAAGCGCTGGGCCATCGGCGGCATCGGCAGCGTGGCTGCGCTGGGCTTTGCCTATGTGAAGCTGGTGGAGGCCGGGGTCATCTCCTACGGCGCGGACCGCATCCGCATGTGGGAGGACCCGTGGATCGACGCCCTGGACGAGGGCTATCAGATGTGCCAGAGCCTCATTGCCATTGGCTCCGGTGGACTCACGGGCGTGGGCTTGGGCAAGGGACGGCAGAAGTTTTTGTACCTGCCCGAGGAGCATAACGACTTCATTTTTGCCGTGGTGTGCGAGGAGCTGGGGCTCATCGGAGCCGCACTGGTGATGCTGATTTTTGCGCTGCTGATCCTGCGGGGCTTTTGGATCGCTCTCCAGGCCCGGGACCGCTTCGGCGCGCTGCTGGTGGTGGGCATCATGACCCAAATCAGCCTGCAGACCTTTTTGAACATTGCGGTGGTGTCGGGCTTGGTCCCGGCCACGGGCATTTCTCTGCCCTTTTTCAGCTACGGCGGCACGGCTTTGGCCCTGCAGCTGTTTGAAATGGGCATTGTACTCAGTGTATCCCGGCAGATTCCGGCACCCCGGGGCGGATAAGAGGAGGACAGCTATGAAAGTGATTTTTACCTGCGGCGGCACGGCGGGCCATGTAAATCCGGCCCTGGCTCTGGCCGGCTATATGCGCAAGCAGGATCCCACGGTGGAGATTTTGTTTGTGGGGACCCCTAACGGCATTGAGCGCGGCCTGGTGGCCGAGGCGGGCTATGACTACCGTGGCATCGAGGTGGGCAGCTTTGAGCGGTCCATGGATCTGGACAGCCTGCGCCATAACGCCAAAAGCGCTGTGGAGCTTCTGACTCTGCGCCGCCGGGCCCAAGCAATTTTGCGGGAGTTCCCGGCGGACCTGGTGGTGGGCACCGGCGGCTACGCCAGCTATCCTATGGTAAAGTATGCCGCCCTGCAGGGCATCCCCACGGCGGTGCATGAGGCGAATATGATCCCGGGCCTTACCACCCGGATGCTGGAAAAGCATGCCTCCCGCATTATGGTGGGGTTTGAGGAGTGCCGCATACACTACAAGCATCCCGAGCGCATCGTGGTCACCGGCACACCGGTGCGCGGCGACTTTTTTGACATGTCTCATGACGAGGCCAAGGCCTCGCTGGGTATCCCCGCGGAGCAGCCCCTGGTGGTGTCCTTCTGGGGCAGCCTGGGCGCCAGCACCATGAACCGGCAGATGCTGGATTTCTTTGAAAAAGAGCGCTCGGACGGCTACCCGTTCCAGCATATCCACGCCGCCGGCGACAGAAGCTGGACCTGGATGCAGCCGGAGCTGGAGCAGCGGGGGCTAACGGAGGATCCCCACCTGGATGTGCGTCCGTATATCCATAATATGGCGGTGGTGATGCGGGCGGCGGACCTGGTGATCTGCCGGGCCGGCGCATCTACCATCAGCGAGATCACCGCCCTGGCGCTGCCTACTATCATCGTGCCGTCCCCGTATGTGGCCAACGACCACCAGGTGAAAAACGCCCGGATCCTGGCTCAGCACGGCGGCGCCTGCCTCATCCGTGAGGAGGAGTCCAGCGGCGATAAGCTCTATCGTACCGCCCGGGATATTTTGGCCAGCCCCACCCGCCGCGCCTCCATGAGCCGGGGCATGGCGGAGCTGGGTATTTTGGATGCCACAGAGCGCATCTATCAGACTGTGATGGATCTGGTGAAGTAAAAGGGCAGTACGCACTTTGCTCATAGCACCTATAGGCTTTCCCCGGCATAGGATGGCGTACATTCTATGAAAAACGGGGGAGGAATATGAGCGTCATTTTGGTGGAGGGCGGCAGGAAGCTCTCCGGTGCGGTGACGGTGCAGGGAGCCAAAAACAGTGTGCTGCCCATGCTGGCGGCCACGGTGCTCTGCCCCGGCGTCTGCTGCCTGCGGGGGTGTCCCGCCCTCAGCGATGTGGATACGGCCGTGCAGATCATCCGGCATCTGGGCGGCACCGTTCACCGGGAGGGGCCGGATTTAGTGGTGGATACCCGCCAGATTACCGGCTGCGAGATTCCGGAGGAGCTGATGGGCCGCATGCGCTCGTCGGTGATGTTTTTGGGGGCGATTTTGGGCCGCTGCGGGGAGGCGGTGTGCTCGCAGCCCGGCGGCTGCGACCTGGGACCCCGGCCTATCGACCTGCATCTGTATGCGCTGCGCGCCATGGGCGCGGAAATTGAGGAAAAAAGCGGCCGCCTGCGGTGCCGGGGCGCTGCCCTGCACGGGGCAGAAATATTCCTGCGTACACCCAGTGTGGGAGCTACGGAGAACGCCATTCTGGCGGCCTGCGCCGCCTCCGGCACGACGGTCATATCCAACGCCGCCCGGGAGCCGGAAATCATGGAGCTGCAGGACTTTCTAAGGGCCATGGGTGCATGCGTCCAGGGAGCCGGCAGCGCCACCGTGGTGGTGGAGGGACGGAAAAAGCTCCACGGCTGCACCCATCGGGTGCGTCCGGACCGCATTGTGGCGGCTACATATCTGTGCGCAGCGGCCGGTGCGGGCGGCTGTGTATACCTGCACCGGGCGGATTATCGCCACCTGGCAGCGGTGCTGTGCATCCTGCAGAAAAGCGGCTGCGAGATCTGCAGCGACGGCGGGGGCATCTGCCTGAAAAGCGGCGGCCGATTGCTGGGAGTACCGCCGGTGCGAACCTCGCCCTATCCGGGCTTTCCCACCGATGGCCAGGCCCTCCTGATGGCGGCGCTTACAAGGAGCCGCGGCTCCACGGTATTTGTGGAGAACCTGTTTGCCGACCGGTTCCGCCATGTGCCGCAGCTCATTAAAATGGGTGCGCAGATCCGCACTCAGGGCCAAACGGCCATCGTTACCGGGGTGCAGCGGCTGCAGGGCGCCACTGTGCAGGCCACGGACCTGCGGGGCGGCGCGGCCCTGGTGGTGGCGGGGCTGCAGGCACGGGGCGTCACCCGGGTGGAGCAGATCCATCACATCGAGCGGGGCTACGCCGATATAGTGGGCGATCTATCGGGCCTGGGGGCCTGCATATACAGAGAAGACTAAACGAAAGCAGAGGTGTCATATGAGCGGCCGAAACAGACGCAGACGCAGAAAAAGAAAGGGAAGCTTTTCCTTTTTATATAAGCTGCTGGTGTTTTTTGCCATCTGCGGCGCCATTGTGGCTGCCCTGGCCGTATTTTTCAAGGTGGATACCATTGAGGTCACCGGCAACAGCCGCTATACCGCCCAGGAAATCGCCGACAGCGGCGGCATCCATGTGGGCGATAACCTGTTCCTTGTCAATAAATTCAGCGCTGCGGAGGCCATCACCCGCAGCCTGCCCTATATTTCCAGCGTACGCATTAGCCGCAAGCTGCCGGATACCCTCTGCATCCAGGTGGAGGAAAATGCTGCCCTCTGCGCCATTGAGCAATCCGGCGGCGATTGGATTTTGAGCGGCAGCGGTAAGCTGGTGGAGCAGGCCGCGGCGGGGGAGGAGGTAACGCGCATCGTCGGGCTGACGCCGGTGGACCCCCAGGTGGGCATGCCCCTGCAGGTGCCCGATGAGCAGGAATCCGCCAAGGAGAGCCTATTGCAGCTGCTCCGGGCGCTGGAGCAGAGAGACGCCCTCGGCCGCTGCCAGCAGATCAGCGTGGCCGACGCTGCAATCATTACCCTGCGCTTTGACGGACGGTTTGACGTGCTCCTGTCCCCGGATGATGATTTCGGATATAAGCTGGACTGCCTTTTGGCCGTGGTGGATACCAAGCTGGAGCAAAATGAAAAAGGGACCATCGACCTGACGCGCAAGGAAGTGCGCTTTATCCCCGGATAATCTTTTCGGGAAAATACCGGGGAATACTTGACCCGCAGGGGAAACTGTAATAAAATAGTTTTGGTATAGCAGCAGCGAAACCATTCAGCTAACGGTGGGCAAATTCTTGCCGCCCGATGGTTAAACGGATGATAAAACTGCCATTTCACATGATCTGCAGCAGGAGGAAAAGACATGGCATTTGCAATGGATACAGGGGTAGAGAATGTCGTCAGCATCAAGGTCATCGGTGTTGGCGGCGGCGGAAATAATGTGGTCAACCGCATGGTTACGGACGGCATCAAGGGTGTCGATTTTGTGGCCGTGAATACGGATAAGCAGGCACTGAATTCTTCTGCTGCCAGCTATAAGATTCAGATCGGCGAGAAGCTCACCGGCGGCAAGGGCGCCGGCTCCAATCCCGAGGTGGGCCGCAAGGCTGCCGAGGAGAGCCGCAATCAGCTGGCCAAGGCCCTGGAGAATACCGACATGGTCTTTGTCACCGCCGGTATGGGCGGCGGCACCGGCACCGGCGCCGCCCCTGTGGTGGCGGAGGCTGCCAAGGAGCAGGGCGTTTTGACCGTGGGCGTGGTGACAAAGCCCTTTGCCTTTGAGGGCCGCAAGCGCATGACGCAGGCTGAGCAGGGCATTGAGGAGCTGCGGGATAAGGTGGATTCTCTGGTTATCATTCCCAACGAGCGGCTAAAATACGCCACCGATCAGAAGATCACCTTTGCCAATGCCTTTGAAATCGCAGACGATGTGCTCCGCCAGGCAGTGGTGAGCATTTCAGACCTGATCCGGGATACCGGCTTTATCAATCTGGATTTTGCCGATGTCACCGCCGTGATGAAGGATGCCGGCCTGGCCCACATGGGCGTGGGCCGCGCCGCCGGCAAGGGAAAGGCCGAGGAGGCTGCTCGTATGGCCATTTCCAGCCCCCTGCTGGAGACCAGCATCCAGGGTGCCAAGGGCGTTCTCATCAACGTCACCGGCTCCATGGACATCGGCCTGGAGGAGGTGGAGCAGGCTGCCACTCTGGTGCAGGAGGCGGTGCATCCTGATGCGCTGACCATCTTCGGCGCCACCTTTGACGAGAATCTGGATGACGAGATTCGCGTCACCGTCATCGCCACCGGCTTTGCCGAGCCGGACGGGGCCGCCAAGCCTGCCGCTTCCGCCGCTGCCAAGGCAACCGAGGAAAAGCCCGCTGCAGAGCCGGAGGCTGAGTCCGAGGAGGAGGCCCGGCAGCTGCAGGAGGAGCAGACGCATTTTGACGACATCCTCAAGATATTTGAGCGGAGCTAAATTAAATCGCTTCCATAATAGCCAAGTGAAAAAACGACCGTCCTTGGTGCGCTGACCCCGAAAGGGTAGACAAATATTCTTAATAGAAATTATTTGAGCAGCTGAGAGGGCTTGCTGTCTGTGAATTGCAGGCGGCAAGCCCTTTAGCTTCGCCTTGATTCTGCGGCGGATGGAGAATTGGGGACAAATAGCGCTTTTCTCCGAGCAGGCTGAACTCCCTCACATCCGTGACCCATTTCCGGTTTGGCTTTTCGGCAAGGAATAGCAGATTGGGTGCGATTGAACCTGCTTTATCCGTCTGTTCAATAGATTCGTTTCCATGATTTGATCTGGTCTCTGCTGTTGACATCAAATCGTCAGCATGGTTTCCGCAACCGGCTTCTTAAATTCCGGCGTATACCGTTTGCTTGGTACTCCCTTTGTCATAGAAAAATACCCCATTTGTCAGACAAGTATGATAGAATGCTTGTCTAACAGATGGGGTGCTGTTTAGTCCCTGGGGAACGCTATTTTTCCGCGATATGAATTCTGTTCCGCCTTCGGCACATACCGGATTACCTCACCTACAGCCCTTCAAACAGCAGATTTCGGTCTGCCGGCGTATCGATACCTGGCACGGTGCCGCTGTGGTCATACTGCCACAGGGCCGCATGGTAGTAAAAGGAGGGATACTTACCCGGCTCCGCTATCCAAAGCGTGTAGTCCTTGAGAGGGGAGAGATTATAGGTGTGGTAGCCCATTTGGAGGTTAAAGTATATGCCGGCGGTGTAGCCGGCCTGCTCTATGGCCCGGCAGAAGGCGGCGGCGCAGGCCGTGACGGTCTTGCCGTCCAGGCCGTTGGCGCGGCCCTCCTCGGCAGTGACAGTTTCCCAATCGTAAAAAATCGGCAGCTCCAAAGGCCGGCCGGCCAGCATTTGCAGCACGAAAGCGGCCTCCTCCCGAGCCTCCGCTACGGAGACGGCCTGGGAGAAGAAGTACACACCCCGGCGCAGCCCGGCTGTCCCGGCGGCGCTGTAGTTCTCCTCAAAAAAAGTGTCCTGCTCCAGGCTGCCGCTGACGTACCGGCGATAGCCGCAGCGGATCACGGCGAAATCAATGCCGCCGTCGGCCACCTCCTGCCAGCGGATCTCCCGCTGCCATTCGGACACATCTACCCCCTGGCTGGCAGTGTACCGGCTGCCGGTGTAGAGCACGGCATCGCTCTGGCGGGTGAAGTCGCCGCTGTCCAGGGTGTTGGCGGGCAGGGCCGGATCCGGCACGATGTATATGGTGCCGACTCCGTCATTGACTGGGACGGTGCCGCTTTGGCGCAGAACCGGCCACAACAGCTCAAGTGCGGCCAAAGCAGCTAAAAACACCAACAGAGCGGGCCACAGGCGCCGAAGGATTTTTTTCTTGTTGCTTGCAGACATGCTTCGACACCTCCCGATGCGTCCCATTTTACCACATCAGACATTCCTGCACAAGCCGCCCCAAATGACTTTTCTGTCACCATTGGGCGCCATGGATTTTATGAAAAACAGAAAAAGCATGCCGATAAAGTGGTAGGAATTGCGATAACGGTAAGGAAGAGAGTGTGAGGGAAACCCAAGAAGGGTGTCCCTTACCATTGAAATCAGTAGTTTTTGAAACTTTGAAAAGTTTCAAAAACTTAGGCAGCGGGGCGAAAAGAAGTTTTCGACACGCTGAAGCATGCCGCCGGCAGATGCCGGCGGCATGCTTTTATAGGTTGTTTTTCAGACCGCAGATGGCGGCCTGTCGGATAGATTAAGCTGCGCGGTTATCTGTTGTGGTTTTTCTTTTTATTGGCAATCACCACACCGATGACTGCGCCGCCACTGATGACTGCCAGGCCCAGCCACAGGAACATATGGCTGCTGTCGCCGGTATTGGGGGTATCAGCGGGCTTAGTGGGCTCTGGCTTGACAGGATCAGGCTTGATGGGATCAACGGTATCCTTGGTGTAGACCACGGTGATGACCTTGTTACCGTCCAAGGTGCCGGTGAGGGGGGCACCGGTAGTGACTTTATAGGTGTAGCCCTGGATGGCCGGTGCGGCCTGAGTGGTCACGTCATAGGCGGAGCCTTCCTTCAGGCTGCCGGAGGTGTAGGCAGGGGCCACGGTGTTGCCGTCCTCGTCCACGAAGTTGACGGTAACGGTGTAGTAATTATCCTTGGTGTAGACCACGGTGATGACCTTGTTACCGTCCAGAGTGCCGGTGAGGGGGTCACCGGTAGTGACCTTATAGGTGTAGCCCTGGATGGCCGGTGCGGCCTGAGCGGTCACGTCATAGGCAGAGCCTTCCTTCCGGCTGTCGGAGGTGTAGGCAGGGGCCACGGTGTTGCCGTCCTCGTCCACAAAGTTAACGGTAACGGTGTAGTAGCTGATCTGATAGGAGACGGTGGGCTTCAGGAAATCCTGACCGTCGCCCACTATCTCGGTGCCGGTAGCCCTGGGGCAGAGGGTGGCGCTGCTATTGGTGTAAAGGCCGTCATAGCCCTGGCTGCCATTGGCGTCATAGGTGCCATAGGTACCGGCTTCCGTCTTGGGGTTCATCAGCTTCACGGTGTAGTGCAGCTGCACATGGCGGAGGTTGGTGATGGGTACGTTGATGTCCCACTGGAAGTGCTCCTCACCGTCCGCTGCGGGGGTATAGGTCAGAACATAGTTATAAGAGTTATTCTCTTTGTCCCAGCCGAAGCCATAGGTGTTCTCTTGAAGAGGCACGGCCTCCAGCGTCTCATCGCCCACGGTGACATAGATCTTGGCGGGATCATTGACCAGGTCGAAGTTGTAGTCGTTCTCCACATAGCCCATGTAGTCGGTGACATAGGAGCCGGCGTCCACGGCGTAGAGGATCTCGTTCCGGATGGTGCTGAAGTCCAGGCTTCTGCCCCCGTTCAGATAGTTCATGAAGTAGTAGGAATCATCGGCATTACCGGCGCCGGCAGAGCTATCCTGCGTGGCGATGGAGTATGCGTTATACCCGGCGCTCTTGATCTGCTGCCAGACCTGGTCGGCATAGTAGAAGGCCATGTCCCGGTTATTGGCGCTCCGCTTTACGGCAGGCTGGGACTTGAAGTCGTCGCTGGGGATCCCCTGGTTGAAGTTCAGATCATAATTGATGTGGTAATCATACTGATCTCCGTTGCTCTCGGCGTTTCTTTCCGCCACATCAGCCAGGTATGCCTGCCAGGTGGCCACATTGGAGGTCGTCTTGGGCCGGGGAACGTTGACCTCGGAATGGTTGTTCGGCTCATAGAGGGCATTATCACTAAAGCCGCCAGCATTATATTTGTAGTTCTCCTTAGTGTAGTAAGAGCGGGAGAACGGCGTGTCGCTGGCCCAGTTGCCGTCCTTACTGTAGAGGTAGGTGGAGCCGTCGGACACTAAGACCAGGTACTTTTTGTCGGGGGAGATGTTCGGGTGCTCCGCCAAAGCCGCCTTACCGGCCAGAAGACCGGCGTGGATGTTGGTACCGCCGGAGTATGTGGTTTCCATAGCGGCCTTTATGGCGTCATAGTTCGTGGAAAGATCGAACCAGTCGGACTTGTAAGCCTGGCGCTTGAACTTCACAACGCACACGTTCACGGCGGCGCCGCTGTTCTCAGCGGTATCCTTCAGATCTCTCAAGAGGGAGAGGGAGGCATCCACCACGCCGGAATCGGCGGAAGAGGAGCCGTCCAGCACGAATACCACATCGGAGTCCAGCTTTTCCTCTGCGCTGGGCAGGGAAAGGGTCACGTCCGAGGTCCAGGTTGCGGTGTCCAGGGGCGTGGCGGTTTTGGATCTGGAGATACCGGTGGTGTAGCGGGGGTTGTCGGTGGGAATCTGATCTTCGGCCAGTGCGGCCGTGGGCAGAACGCCTGCCAGCAGCATAGCGCACAGCAGGGATACTAACAGTGAACGGATTTTTCTTTTCACCTTCATAACTGTTCCTCCAATTTCTTCAAATTCTTTCGGGCACGGATTGTCTGCCCGGCCATCAGCGGCTGCCATATTTCGGAGCAATACTTTTGGCTGATGCCGGTCCTCTTAACAATTGAATATAGAACCACCACCTTTCCCAAAGCAAAAAAACTTATGGCAGGGTGCGGCGCACACTATCATAGACGGCGATTATTGAAAGGCTGCCCGCGAGCAGCAGGGGTGTTTGCCATGTTTGCCCGGCGGCAAAAGCCTTTATGTATAGTATAGCAATATTTTTCCATTTTACAAGTGCTTTTCCGAAAATTATATACCCTAATTTTTATTACTTTTTTCTCGCAAACACCCTTGACATATGGGAAGCCCGCCGCTATAATGGGCCGGAAAGCTCGGAGGGCGAGCTGTTCGGAGAAGCAGCAGCCGGATAAGAGACAAGCTGAGACGCTTGTTTCTTATCCGTTTTTTCTTGAAAAAGGAGGAGTGCAGCATGGAGCTTCTGAACGGGAAAATCAAGCCCATTTATTTTAAATATCTGTCGGCGTCCTTTGGCACCGCTCTGATCGCCTCCGTTTATTCCATCGTGGATGTGGCTATGGTGGGGCAGTATCAGGGGCCGGAGGGTACGGCGGCCCTGGCGGTGGTAGCACCGCTGTGGAACATTATCTACAGCCTGGGCCTGCTGGTGGGCATCGGCGGCAGCGTGCTGTTCAGCGCCCGGCGTGGCGGCGGCCGCGGGGACGGCAGCGAAAACCAGTATTTTACCGCAGCGGCCATCGGCGCGGTGATACTGGCTGCCTTGGCCTGGGCGGGGATATGGTGCTTTGAGGGGCCCATTCTCACTTTCTTCGGCGCGGATGAATCGCTGCTGGCCCTGGCCCGGCGGTATATGCAGCCCATCAAGCCGGTGTTCCCGCTGTTCCTGCTGAACCAATTGCTGGCGGGGTTCCTGCGCAATGACGGAAGCCCGGGCCTGGCCACCATGAGCGTGCTGGCCGGGGGCATTTTTAATGTATTCGGCGATTATTTCTTCGTGTTCCCCTGCGATATGGGCGTTTACGGCGCGGGCCTGGCCACGGCCATCGGCTCGGGCATATCCTTTCTGGTGATGCTCATTCACTTTGTGAGCCGGAAGAATACCCTGCGCCTGGTGCGCCCGGAGAGGCTGGGCGAAAAGCTCCGGGCTATCTCCGTTACCGGCTTTTCTACTTTCTTTGTGGACGTGGCCATGGGCATCCTGACGGTGCTGTTTAACCGGCAGATCATGCGCTGGCTGGGCAGCGATGCTATGGCCGTTTACGGCCCTATCATACAAATCAGCACCTTTGCCCAGTGCTGCGCCTACAGCGTGGGCCAGGCGTCGCAGCCTATTATTTCCATGAACTACGGTGCGGCCAAGGCCGGGCGTATCCGGCAGACTCTCCGACTTGCCCTGTATACGGTGGCCTTTTTCAGCATTTTCTGGACGGCCCTGAGCTTGGCCTGCCCCAATTTCTATATCCGTATTTTCATGTCACCTACCCCTGCCATTTTGGCTATAGCACCGGCCATCATCCGCACCTATGCGCTGTCATTCCCTCTGCTGCCGCTGAATATCTTCTCCACCTATTATTTCCAGGCCATTATGAAGCCCGGGGCGGCGTTCATCGTGTCGGTGGCTCGGGGATTGGTGGTCAGCGGGGTGTTGATCCTGGCGCTGCCTGTGGTGCTGGGAGCGAACGCCCTGTGGCTGGCCATGCCTATTACCGAGCTGCTGGTGGCAATCTATACTGTCGCGGCCATGAAAAAATATACAAAGACCCTGCCTGCCGCCGGGGATCGGGCATAAGTAAAAAGCCGGGCCCCGGGGCCCGGCTTTGAGACTGTCGATAAAGTGGCAGGATTTGCGATAACGGTAAGGAAGGGAGTGTGAGGGAAACCCAAGAAGGGCAACAGAGGGATTTCAATTAGGTATGCCATGCCGGGAAAACCTGGTGGAAATGTGGAAAAGGTCCTGGCATGGCAGGCGGTAGCCGGTGCAGAATAACAAGAATCTTGTTATATACCGTGCTATATCACAAGAAAACTGTTGCAAATGTCACTTATTGGGGGTACACTGTAGGAAACCAGTATATAGGAGAATCGCCACGAAGCGGAGGGCGCAAGCCCGTGAGCCACACGACAGGAGGGTAACATGAGCAAGGAGAAGTTCTTTCGGCCATACCAGGCCGCCTGGGACAAGCGACACCTGAAGCAGTTCGGAACAAAGCTGACGGCCAAGCAGGCCGAACGAGTCCGGGCTGCCTGTGACCGTGCAGGGGTAACGCCATACAAGCTGGTACAAAATCTTCTGCTATCCTGGGTACAGAACCAGGAGAACGCCGCCAGGCCCGCCGGACCAACCACGTATCAAGATGGCTTCTATATCAGGAGATAGGCCGCCATTCTGCGCCCGCCCATTGTACCACACGGCGCAAGGGTCGAGACGAGCGGCCGACCGGCCGCCCTTGCGCTCGTGTAATGCGCCCCGGGTGCCGCAAACGGCGGCAGAAAGGAGCGCTCGACATGAACGCAAACATCAGCAATAAAGTCCGGCGGGACATATACAAAAGGGATGGCTTCCGCTGTGCCCTGTGTGATAGCACAGACGACCTGCAGATTCACCATGTCATCCGCCGGGGGAAGGCTGGCGGCCGGGAGAATCCAATGAATCTAATATGCCTATGCTGGCGGTGCCACAGCGCCGCCCACGGAAGCGTGTACCAATTGGACGACTACGCTTTCGCGGTCATCAAAGATGGAATGAGCGTTGACGAAAAAGTACATGAAATGATGGATTACATCGAGCAAGCGTGTATAGAATATGTAGCGGACTACTATGCAGAACAAGGGGAAATATGGTACCCGTTCTAATGGCCCTTCGGGGCCTTTTTTTACGCCGGAAGCCTGCCCGGATGAATCGAGAACAAACAAGCGGTGCGCCCGGCGGGTCCCCCCCCTCTCGGGCCGTATTTGGTGCGGGGGAGCCAAAGCGGCCCCTCGGCTTCGCGCCCCCCCCGCCGGGCGCGC
>DPPB01000032.1:0-135 GCA_003539495.1 Oscillibacter sp.
ACGAGTACAAGGGCTCCACCTTCTCTGTTTCAAACCTGGGCATGTTCGGCATTGAGACCTTCACACCCATCGTCAACCAGCCCGACGCCGCCATTTTGGGCGTGTGCGCCGTGGAGGACGAGCTGGTGATGGACG
>DPPB01000032.1:330-20512 GCA_003539495.1 Oscillibacter sp.
GGAGGACGAGCTGGTGATGGACGACGAGGGCCACATCTCCAAGCACCAGGTCATGCGGCTGTCCTTTACCTATGACCACCGCCTCATCGACGGCGCCGTGGCCGCCAAGTTCGTGATGGCTCTCCGGGATCTGCTGGAGAAGCCCATGAGCATCATCCTGTAAGCGGGGAGGATTAGAAATATGGCTTATGAACTGAAAATGCCCCAGCTGGGCCTGACTATGGAGGAGGGTACTCTTTCCAAGTGGCTCAAGCACGAGGGCGATACCGTGAAGGCCGGCGAGGTGGTGGCGGAGATCACCACCGATAAGCTGACCAACGAGCTGACCAGCGAGCAGGACGGCGTTATGCTGAAGCTCGTGGCTCAGGAGGGTGACGACATTCCCGTCAAGGGCACCCTGGCCTGGATCGGCCAGGCCGGCGAGGCTGTGCCCGGTGCAGTACCTGCCGCTGTGGCGGCGGCCGTGCCCCAGGCTCCAGCGGCGCCTGCCGCTGCCCCTGCCGGCGGCAAAAAGTCCGTCATCGTCATCGGCGGCGGCCCCGGTGGCTATGTGGCTGCCATCCGCGCCGCGCAGCTGGGTGCGGAGGTCACCGTTGTGGAGAAGCAGTACCTGGGCGGCACCTGCCTGAATGTGGGCTGCATTCCCACTAAGTGCCTGCTGCATTCCGCCGAGCTGGTGGAGCAGATCAAGACCCAGGGTAAGGAAATCGGCGTGGAGGTAGAGGGCGTCAAGGTCAACTTCCCCCAGGTCATCGCCCATAAGAACGCCATCAGCAAGCAGCTCACCAGCGGTGTGGCCGGCCTGCTGAAGCTGAATAAGGTCAAGAAGGTGGACGGCACCGCCAAGTTCACCGGCGAGAAGCAGCTGGAGGTCACCAAGGCCGACGGCAGCAAGGAGACCATGACCGCCGACGCCATTATCGTGGCCACCGGCTCCGTCAATGCCCAGCCCCCCATTCCCGGCCTGAAGGAAAACCCCAACTGCATCGACTCCACCGGCGCTCTGTCCCTGGAGAAGCTGCCCCAGACCATGGTGGTCATCGGCGGCGGCGTCATCGGCTTGGAGCTGGCCTGCGCTTACGCAGCCTTCGGCACCAAGATCACCGTGGTGGAGGCTATGGACCATATGCTGCCCATGCTGGATGGCGATCTGACCAAGATCGGCGTGGCCCACATGAAGAAGATGGGCATGGACTTCCATCTGGAGTGTCCTGTGCAGTCTGTGGAGAGCAGCCCCGTGGGCGCCAAGGTGGTCTGCAAGGATAAGAGCGGCAAGACCGTCACCTTTGAGGCGGAGAAGGTGCTGGTGGCCATCGGCCGCAAGGCCAATACCGCCGGGCTGGACCTGGCCGCCGGAAAAATCGACAACGACAAGGGCCGCATCCTGGTAAATGACAAGATGGAGACCAATGTGCCCGGCGTGTACGCCATCGGCGATTGCGTGTTCGGCCATGCACAGCTGGCCCACACCGCCTCCGCCATGGGCGAGGTAGCCTCGGAGAATATCTGCGGCCTGGAGGCTCACTACTGCGAAAAGACCAATCCCACCTGCGTGTACATGGAGCCGGAGGCGGCCTCCGTGGGTCTGACCGAGGAGCAGTGTAAGGCCCAGGGCATTGCCTACAAGGTGGGCAAGTTCTCCATGAGCGCCAACGGCAAGGCCCTGATCCTTAACGGCGGCGAGGGCCTGGTGAAGATCATCGCCGGGGCCGAGTACGGTGAGATTTTGGGTATGCACATCATCGGGCCCCGGGCTACCGACCTCATCGCTGAGGGCGCCTTGGCCATCGAGGGTGAGATGACCCTGGATGAGATCATCGACACCATCCACTCTCACCCCACTGTCACGGAGACCATGCGCGAGGCGGCGCTGAACGCCGAAAAGCGTGCCATTCATACCAAAAACTGAGTTAGCCTTATCCCTTTCCCTCCGAGAGCTTCCCCTCTCTCACTCTCGGAGGGATTTTTTCTCACAAACAGGAGGATAATGCATGCAGCGTGCTGTACACTATTTAGAAACGGGCTCCCAAAGTCCATATTACAATCTTGCCTTTGAGGAGTATGTGCTGACCCACCGCACTCAGGGCGACTATCTTTTGCTGTGGCAGAATGAAAACACCATCGTGGTGGGGCAGAATCAGAATACCGAGGCCGAGATCAACCGCCCCTTTGTGGAGGAGCATCACATCCATGTGGTGCGCCGCAGCACCGGCGGCGGCGCAGTCTATCACGACCTGGGGAATTTGAACTATTCCTTTATCACCGACGCCGGAGACAAGGCCAGCATCAGCATGGACCGCTTCACAAGCCCTGTGGTAGAGGCGCTGAAGGGCCTGGGACTGAAGGCGGAGGCCTCCGGCCGCAACGATATTTTGGTGGAGGGGCGGAAGGTTTCCGGCACGGCCCAGCGGCTGTACGGAAACCGTATCCTGCACCACGGGACCCTACTTTTTGATGCTGACCCCGATATGGTGGCCGGGGCCCTGCAGGTGGACCCGGAGAAGTTCCGCTCCAAGAGCACCAAATCCGTCCGCAGCCGCATCGGCAATATCCGCAGCTTTTTGAAGCAGGATATGGATATGCCCGCCTTTTGGGCGTATCTGAAAGAGGCCCTGGCCGGCAGCGGAATGGTGTTTGACACCCTGACAGCCGATGAGCTGGCGCAGGTGGACAAGCTGAAGACGGAGAAATACGACACCTGGGAGTGGAACTATGGCCGCTCGCCTAAGTTCGATATGACCGGTAAGCGCTACTGGGACGGCGGCTGCCTGGAGGTAGGCGTCTCTGTGTCCCACGGCTGTATAACAGATATCCGCTTCAATGGCGATTTTCTGGCGGTTTGCAGCATAGAGCCGCTGGTGGAGGCCCTGCGAGGCGTCCCCTTCCGCCGGGAAGATGTCTGCCGGGTGCTGAACAGCCTGTCGATATCAAAGCTGCTCGGCGCCATCACAGAGGAGCAGGTGCTGGACACAATCTTCTGCGATGATTGTCCGCCGGCGTGAGATATCAAGTGATAGCTGTGCTCTGTGTGCCTTGATTGGTGAGATATACGCCAATCGGCTCCTGCCGGGTGCCTTTCCTCATTATTGCAAGAAAATACCCCTGTTTCGTTTTGCCGAAACAGGGGTATTTTTGAAGCTTTTTGACAGATGAAAAAGAGGCGGGGCCCGGCCAAATGAGTCTGCCGTTTTCTCTGCAGCCGGTGTATATCCAGCCTTGACATAAGGAACAAGGCCGATGGGTCAGAGGCGTTTTTTTACAGCACCTTGTTGAGAAAGCTGATCAGGCGCGGACTTTCGGGGTGCGCAAAGAGCTCGTGAGAGGGCTTGTCCTCCTCTATGTGCCCGCCGTCCAGGAATATGGTGCGGCTGCTGACCTCACGGGCAAAGCGCATCTCATGGGTGACGACGATCATGGTCATGCCGCTTTCCGCAAGATTTTTCATAACATCCAGCACCTCCCCGATCATTTCCGGGTCAAGGGCGCTGGTCGGCTCGTCAAAGAGCATCACCTCGGGATCCATCATCAGCGAACGCACAATGGCTATGCGCTGCTTCTGCCCGCCGGAGAGCTGGCTGGGGTATGCGTCGGCGCGGTCAGCCAGCCCCACGCGGCCAAGCAGTTCCAAGGCCTTGGCCTCTGCCTCCGCCCGATCCATGCCCTTAATGCGGATGGGGCCGGCGGTCAGGTTTTTCATCACATTCATATTGTTGAACAGGTTGAACTGCTGGAACACCATGCCCATTTTCTGCCGGTGCTGGTCGATATGCTTGCTTTGTCCCTTGGCGCAGATGTCCACGCTGTCAATCAGGATCTGCCCGGAGGTCGGCTTTTCCAGCAGATTCAGGCAGCGCAGAAAGGTGCTTTTGCCGCCGCCGGAGGGACCGATAATGGATACCACCTCGTTTTTATTAAAGGAAACGCTGATGTTCTTGAGGACCTCAAGCTTATGAAAGCTTTTACACAGGTCTATGACCTGCAGGATATTTTCACTTGCCATGATTCATCTTCCTTTCTGCCAGTGAGATCAGGCGGCCGCCCGTAAAGGTCATCGCAAAATAGCACAGCGCCGCGATAGCAAGGCAGGTCAGGCTCTTGTAGGTGACGGCGATGACATCATTGGTGCGGAACATCAGGTCGGCAAGGCCGATAACGGAGACGATGGAGGATTCCTTGATAACGGTGACAAACTCATTGCCCAGGGCCGGGAGGATATTGCGGATAGCCTGGGGCAAAACGACCAGCCGCATAGCCTGACCGTGGCTGAAGCCGATGCTGCGCGCAGCCTCCATCTGGCCGTAGTCCACAGCCTGCACACCGGAGCGGATGATCTCAGCCACATAGGCACAGCTGTTGATGCTCATGGCGATAATCCCGGCGGAAAAACGCGAAAAATTCGGGATCCAGGCAATATCGGGAAGCGCAAAGCCGATCATGGGCAGACCGTAAAAAATGAACATGAGCTGCACCATCAGCGGTGTTCCGCGGATAAACTCAATGTAGGCCATTGCGAACCAGCGAAGGGGCGGAATTTTACTCATGCGCATACAGGACATGAGCGTGCCGAAAATCGTACCGAATAACACGGTGAAGGCTGCGATGATCAGGGTGTTGACAATGCCCTCCTCAAAGAAGCTGTGGTACCGGGCGATGAGCTGTCCGATGGTCTCGATAAACTCGATGAATTTCATGGGGAACCCTCCTCAATGCATAGCCGGGCTTCGCCGCCGAAACGGCGAAGCCCGTGAGACTGTCGAAAAACCCTTTGGGTTTTTCCGACAAAAGGTTTGCGGTCTGCTGCGCGCATAATTTGCCCGTCTGTGACGGACAAATTCCACACTGGCAGCCCGAGCTGTATTTTCTCTCACGCACATGTCGCGAGAGAAAATGATTTTATCTCTTTGCCGCCTGCGGGCGGCAAACTCTGCGAGGCTTTTTTGCCACGCTGCCGGGCTTCGCCGCCGAAACGGCGAAGCCCGTGTTTTGCGTACTTATGCTGTTCTCTCGCCTGTGTTTTACAGGCCGAGGCTGGCGGCCAGCTTAACAGCCTCATCGTAAGCCTTCTGATAGCTGCCGTCGGAGGTGACCTTGTCGATGACCTGGTTCACAGCGGCCACCAGATCCTCGTTGCCCTTGGCGATCACGACGGACTTACCGAAGGAGGCCTCCTCTGCGGTGAAGGCAAAATTGGAAACCTCCAGACCGCCGTTGCTGGTGGCCACCAGAGACTCACCCACAGCCTGATCCACCACCAGGCCGGCAATGTTGCCATTCTGAACCTCCAGGGCAAGGGCGGGGTACTTCTCCAGCTCAAAGAGCTCACTGTCGGGGAGGGCGGACTGGATCAGCTGGGACTGAATGGTGCCCTTCTGTGCGCCAACCTTCTGCCCGGCAAGGGATTCCTTGGTGGAGTAGACGTCTGCGTTGCCGGTCTTGACGATCAGCAGCTGTGCGCTGGTCTCATAGAGGTTGCTGAAGTCGATCTCCTTTGCACGCTCAGGGGTGTTGGTGAAGGCTGCGATGCCCAGGTCAACCTGTCCGGATTGAACAGCGGGGATGATGCCGTCGAAGGACATGTCCACTACCTCCAGCTGAACGCCCAGGCTGTCGGCAATCTGCTGTGCCAGCCACATATCGCAGCCAACGAAGTTAGCGTCCAAGTCCTTGAACTCATAGGGGGCATACTGGGCCTCGGTGCCCACAACCAGCTTGCCGCTGTCCTTGATCTTTTTGAGCAGGGCTCCGGTCTGCTCCTGCTGGGTGTCGCCGCTTCCGCCGCCGGCCTGATCGTTGGTCTTGCTGCAGCCGGTCATAACCGACAGCAGCATCAGCACGCCAAGTGCCAATGCAAGCATCTTCTTTGCCAAGTTAAAATTTTTCATACTTTCCTCCGCTTCATGCATTTAAATGCATATTCATATGTTTTATGTGCATAATTATACACGCGTAGATGGATTTGTAAATAGCCGTCTATCACAATATTGCAAAAAAAATAAGCACCCAAATTGTGCAAAAATGCAAAAAGGGGAGAAGCTGTCAAAACGACAGCTTCTCCCTGCGTATTAAAAAAGCCTCGCAGAGTTTGCCGCCCGCAGGAGGCAAAGGAATAAGATCATTTTCACTCGCGACCTGTGCGTGAGAGAAAATACCGCTCAGGCTGCCAGTGTGGAATTTGTCCGTCTTTGACGGACAAATTATGCGCGCAGCAGACTTGGGGCCCTTTGTCGGAAAACCCGGAGGGCTTTTCGACAATCTCGGAGAAGCTGTCAAAACAACAGCTTCTCCATGCGGTCAAACGCGGTTTTAAGGTGTTCAATGCCGACGGTGCAGGCGATACGGAAGTGTCCTGCGCCGCTTACGCCGAAGGGCGTGCCGGGACTGACCAGGATATGCGCCCTCTCTAACAGGGCCTTGCAGAACTGCTTTTCATCCAATCCGGTTTTCTCGATGCCGGGGAAGAGATAGAAGGTACCCTTAGGGCGGACGAGGCTGAGGTAGGGGATTTTTTCGATCCGGTCAGCGGCGTAAAAGATCCGGTCGCGGTATTCGGAAATATACTTTTCCCGGATCGACCTGCGCATGGAAAGCGCCTGGATGGCCGCACGCTGAGAAACAGAGGGTGCGGTGTAAACCAGCGAGCCGTTGATGCGATTCATCACCGCAAGCAGCTCCGGCTCGGCGATGATGACGCCGACACGCCAGCCTGTCATGAGGTAGTTCTTGGAAAAGCTGTTAAGGGTAATGGTGCGCTGGGCCATACCGGGCAGGGTGCGGATAGGGCAGAAGTCCCCCTCATACAGGTAGGTGGTATAGATCTCATCGGCGGCAACCAGCAGGTCATACTCCTGCGCAATGCGGGCCAGCATGGACAGGGTATCCCTGTCATAGCTCATGCCGGTGGGATTGGTGGGGTTATTGAAGATAATGGCCTTGGTGCGCGGCGTGATGGCGGCGCGCAGCCGGGCTTCATCGATGGCGTAATTCTCCTCGGCATAGGTGGGCACATCCACGCACACGCCGCCGGCCAGCTCGATCTGGGAGCGGTATACGGCGAAATAGGGGGAAAAGACGATCACCTCGTCGCCGGGGTCAAGAATGGCAAGCATGGTGAGCGCCATACCCAGGCAGCTGGATGTACTCACAAGTACATGGTCGCCGGAAAGGGGCTGGCCGAAATCCTCCTCCCAGGCCCGGCAAACCGCAGAGATAAGCTCAGGATCGCCCTTGGGGTCGCCATAGTGTGTGTGGCCCAGTCCGGCATCGCGGAATGCGGCGGAGATAATGGCCTCATCGGTGGTGAAGTCGGTGTCGCCGATGCTTAGGTCAATAATATCCTTGTACTTGGACAGGGCCTCGGTATCAAGGGATAAGCCCGTGCCGCCCATCTGAAAACGCCGGGCAATGTAGTTACGCTTCATTGGCAGATGCCTCCTTAACGATGTGTGGGATCACAGTGGCCCCATTGGGGATCACATAGACGGTTTTTCCCGGAAGCCGGGCTGCCTCAAGCAGCGCCTCTACATCGGAGAAGGCCCGGATCCCCATGGGCTCCACCGCCTTGGGATCAATGCTGGAATAGAGCAGGATATTATAGCGCTGTGCCTGCTCGCAGTTGAGGAAGAAAACATAGCCGGCCACTGTGAAATGCTCGCGCAGGCGCTGCTCAATGGTGCCGGCAAGGAGGTCCTTCGACCAGCCGAAGTATTCGGCAGGCCCGCCGCCCTCCCGGGCCTCGATCACAAGGATCAGCGTGCCTCCCGGCTTCAGAGCCGATTCGACATTATCAATGGCCTTGGTGCCCTGGTAGAGAGAAATGTCCTTGGGAAAGCCGCCGCAGCTTGTAATGACAACATCCGCCTTCTGGGGCACATCCACCTGGTAAATGCGGTTGACCGTCCGGCAGGCCTGCTCCCAGGAGGTGAGATAATGGCCGGAAAAAATGGCGGCCAAGCGCATCTGGGTGTTCATGACAAGATTGACCATAAACAGGTTTTTCACCAGGCCGGCGGCTTCGCACATATCCTCGTGCAGGGGATTGCCCTGTAAAATACCGTTGCCCACGGCCGGGTTGGAGCGCAGGGCTGCGGCATCCAGGGAAAAGGCGTGGTTGTGAAAGATGGTCTCCCGGCTGCTGATGCCGGGCAGGATGCTCTTGCGGCCGCCGCCGAAGCCGGCCATCACATGATGCGTTGCCGCGCCGAGGCAGATGACCATGTCCGCCAGGGCCGCAGTGCGATTGATGGAGACCGGCGTGCCGTGGGGCGTTGTGCCAAGATAGACGAGATCATCGGAATCGCAGTTGTGGTTTTCCACAGTGATCCGGTCGTAAACGGCGTCCGTCACCAGGGTGCGCAGCTCTGCCTCATCGCCGCCGGTATGCGTGCCGTTGGCAATGACGATGGTGATGTCACCCTCACGCACGCCGCAGCGCTGGGTGAGATAGTCCACCAGATGCGGCACCACCAGATCCTGCCGCATCCAGAAGCGCGACATATCGCTGACCACCAGTGCAACGGTGCTGCCCGGGGTGACCCGCCGACACAGGGGTGCGCTGTCGATGGGCACATCCAGGGAGGCCCACAGCTCCCTGCGTATGTCGGAAATCGGCTCCACCACATTGCCGTGCAGCTCTCCGATGATATTTTTCTCCTCCAGCGGGAACTCCACCGTGCCGCTGCCGTATGCAAATCGATAGGTTTTCATTTGCTCCACCTGCATATCCTGTAAAAATAATAGTAAGAGTATACGGCAAAGAAGAAAAAGATGCAACAGACAACATTCATAAAATTGAGAAAAAATTGACAAATTAAAATGACGCAGCGCAAGAGAAGCATTGCGTATATATGGAGCCGGGTCGAGGGGGTCTGCTACCCTCTCTGCTTCGACAAAAATCACCCGGCCGCTGAAAAGCAGCCGGGTGAAACTGTCAAGAAAAACATTCGCCTATGGGAAAAGGACGCCGGGAGGCGTCCTTTTCGGCCAAGACTATTGCATGCACATATAGCAGACAATGGATGCTACACCATGACAAACATATTGTAGTGCTTCATCAAGCGGATATCCTCCTTGGATATCATCAGCTCCTGGACCAGCGCCTTATCGATGGGAAGCGGCGTTTTGCTGAGAAGACGCTTGGCGGCAGAGGGCATCAGCGGACGGCAGGAGATGCCATAGGTCAGCACCCACTTCCGGTCATCGTCCATGTAGGGCTGGGGGATGCCGATTTGGTATTTATCCATGGGCATATCGTTGTTCTCGAAAAGCATGGCGCTGAAGGCCTCATAGTGGGTCAAGGTGCCGCGGAAGGTGCTCTCGCAGATTTGGTAGCGGGCCAGATCCTTGACATTCATGTACATGAGTACCTCAGCCTGGCTGCTTCTCTCCGCAGGGAATATGTCGATCACGGTGCATTGGGCGCGGTTGATCCGGCCATCGAAAAAGTACATATATAGTTGGGAGACATTCCGGAAAAAGGCGGGCACCTCTGCGTTGTACTCCTGGCCGATGTCCGGCGTGTTGCGGTGCAGCAGATCATAGATGCTGACCTTCAGGGCATTGGCAATGTCATAAAGCGTGGCAATATCCACGGATATCTGCCCATTTTCATATTTGGAGATGGCAGAACGCGTTTTGTAGATAGCCTGGGCCAGCTCGTCCATTGACATGCCCCGGCTTTTGCGGGCGTAGCGGATACGGCTGCCGACTTCTCTTGTAATATTTGTCCTTTCAGTGTCCATAAGCGATTTCCTCAAAATCAAATCGAGCTTATTTTTTCACCATTTTTTTCCAATTATATCAAAATACGCTAAATGTGTCAATAAATGTTCCGGGCAGGAAACAAAAAGTGCACAAATTGTTCCGCGTGGGGAACGAGAGGTAAATTGCCACACGGCTCGCCTTCCGTTATAATGTCAATTAATGGAACCTTTATGTGTTTGGAACTGTGCAAAATCACAACAATATCATTTTGAAATTGGAGAGGTGTACAAAATGAAGGGAAAAGCTGATGCATTGTTTTATGGCGGTAAGATTTACACGATGGAGGCGCCGGACGTCTGTAAGGAAGCGGTGGTGCTGAAGGACGGAAAATTTGCCTACGTGGGCACGAAGGAAGAGGCACTGGCGCAATTTGACTGTGAGAAGTGCATCGACCTGCAAGGCAAGACCGTACTGCCCGGCATGGGCGACTCTCACCTGCACTTCTTTGCTTTCTGCCAGGCCTATACCACGGTGGATCTGGGCGGTGCCACCTCCCGCGCTGAGGCACTGCAGCTGCTGCGTGAACGTGCGGCGGAGACGCCCAAGGGTGAGTGGATCAAGGGCTCCAACTTCGACCAATCCAAGTGGAAGGATTGCGAGGACCAGCTGCCCACCCGTCTGGACCTGGATGAGGCCAGCACCGATCATCCCATCGTTATCAAGCGCGTGTGCCTGCATACAGCGGTGGCCAACACTATGGCGCTGGAAAAGGCCAACATTACCAACGGCTATGTATTTGGCCCCGGGGGCATGGTGGAGCTGGATGCCGACGGCAACCCCAACGGCATCTTCCGTGAGCAGGCCTCCAAGATCTACGACAACCTGATCCCTGATCCGTTTCTGGTGCCTGCCACCCGTGAAAAGTGCATGAGGAAGGGCCTGGCGCTGGCCTCCAGCCTGGGCGTGACCATGATGCACACCTATGCCGCGGCAATATGGCACTATGACGAGGACTTTGCGGACTATGTGGCCCGCAGCAGCCGCGGCGAGCTGCCGGTGCGTATGTTCGTGTGTCTGGACTATATGTTCGACCCGGAGCACCTGACGGCCGAGCAGCGGAGCGATCCCTACCGCGCTGCGCGGATGGGCAGCTTCAAGAGCTTCTCTGACGGATCCCTGGGCTCCCGGTCTGCCAAGCTGTACACCGACTATGTGGACGATCCCGGCAACACCGGTATTCTGGTCATCAGCCCTGAGGACCTGGCCAAGAGAATGTACGAGGCATACCGCCACGGCCTGCAGCCCGCCACCCACTGCATCGGCGACGAGGCGCTGGAGGTCACCCTGGATGCGGTGGAGTACTGCCTGCAGCAGGGGCTGAAGGATGGCATGACACCGGAGGAGCAGGCCAAGCGACTTCCCTTCCGTCTCATCCATGCCCAGATGGCCACGCCGGAGCTGATCGAGCGTATGAAGAAGCTGCCGCTGGTGCTGGACATCCAGCCCACATTCCTGATGACCGACCTGCACTGGATTGAGGGGCGCGTGGGCAAGGAGCGTGCCGCGCTGAGCTATCCCTGGAAGACGTATCTGGATGAGGGCTTAGTCATGGCCGGAGGCTCCGATGCGCCGGTGGAGAGCTTCAACCCATGGCTCGGCATCTACGCCGCCGTGACCCGCCAGGACATGGACGGCTATCCTGTGGGCGGCTATCATCCCGACGAGAAGATATCCGTGTATGACGCGGTGTGCATGTACAGCAAAAATGTGGCCTACGCCAACGGCAACCAGGATCTGATGGGCACCATCGAGGCTGGCAAGTTCGCCGACATGGTGGTCATTGACCGCGACATCTTCCACATCCCCGAAAATGACATCAAGGATATACAGGTGCTGAACACCTACATGGCCGGCATCGAGAGATATCACCGCGATTGATACGCGCGGGCACAACAAACAAAGGAGCTAAGTCATGAAACTAAATTCTTTTGAATCGGTCAAGCAGCTGACGGAAAACATGGTCGCCATCCCCAGCATCAATAAGGAGCCGGGCGGCGAGAGCGCTGTGGCTCGTTATATGCAGGAGTTCTATATGTCCCTGCCCTACTTCCAGGCACACCCTGAGCAGGTCAAGTGCTTCCAGACCAAGAACGACTTTGTCGTGCGGCACAGTACGCTGGCCTATGTGAAGGGCACCAAGGGCAATTCTAACCGCACGGTCATCCTCATCGGCCACATCGATACCGTTGGGGTGGACGATTTCGGCACCATCCGTGAGTACGCCTTCCGCTGCGAGGAGCTGCCCGCCAAGCTGCGCGAGACCTTTGTGCTGCCTCAGGAGGTCATTGACGATATCGAGTCCGGCGAATATCTGTTCGGCCGCGGCGCCCTGGATATGAAGTCCGGCGTAGCCGGCCACATGTATCTAATTCAGTATTTCTCCGAGCATCCCGAGGAGCTGGACGGCAACCTGCTGGCCATCGGTGAGTGCGACGAGGAGGACAACTCCAAGGGCATCATCACGGCCCTGGATCTGCTGGAGGAGCTGAAGGAGAAGGAGCATTTCGAGTATGTGGCGTGCATCAACGCCGACTACTCCACCAACTACGCCCCCGGTGATGAGAACCGCTATATCTACTACGGCAGCATCGGCAAGCTGCTGCCCTGCTTCGCCGTGTTTGGCAAGGAGGCCCATGTGGGCCAGGCCTTCAGCGCGCTGGACCCCAACCTGGTGCTGGCCAATATCACGCGCAAGATGTCCCTGAACACTGACCTGTGCGACATCGCCCAGGGCGAGGTCGCCATTCCGCCCATCTCCCTGAAGGAGATGGATACCAAGGGCCCCTACACTGTGCAGACGGCGCTGACGGCCTTCGGCTACTACAACTTCTTCACCCACGGCTGGAGCCCTGCCGTCGTGCTGGAAAAGAGCAAGCAGATGGCCGTGGAGGCCTTTGACGAGACGGTGGAATATCTGAATACCCAATACAAGCGCTTCTGTGAGCTGAGCAAGGTGGAATTCCACCAGCTGCCCTGGAAGACCCGGGTCTACACCTGGAGCGAGTTTTATAACGAGCTGGCAGCGGCACATGGCGAGGCCTTCAAAAAGGCTATCCACGAGTTCACCGTGAAGCTGCACAAGGATGAACCCGAGCTGGACCTGCGCCTGTTCGGCCTGCGTGTGGTGCAGGAGGCCTGGAAGTGGTCTGAGGACAAGTCCCCCGCCGTGGTGGTGTTCTTCGGCTCCATCTTCAGTGCCCGTATCGAGATGACCGGCCGCACGGCCAAGGAAAAGGCCCTGCTGGATGCGGTGGAGAGCGCCATCGAGGTGGTGCGGCCCGAGGCCCAGCGCCAGATCAGGACCCGCATGTTCTACCCCTACATCTCCGACTCCAGCTTTATGGCCGTGTGTGACGACACTCTGGCGATCCAGGCGCTGGAGACGAATATGCCCCAGTATGGCGTGAAATACACGCACCCGGTGGATAAGATCCGTCAGATCGACGTCCCCGTTGTCAATATTGGTACCTTTGGTCGTGACGGACACATGCTTACCGAGCGCGTGGATATGCGGCAGACGTTTCAGAACGTTCCCAATATCACCTATGAAACGGTGAAACGTCTGCTGAGCTGAGGCCCCTGCCCCAAGCGCACAAGCACAAAGCACACAAACGCACAACCACAAGCAAAACCGCAGAGAAAGTCACCTATTATGTATGGAAAAGGAGAAAAGTATGGCTATATTGAAAGTTATTCAAGATTTTGGCAACTGGTTCTGGGGCATTCCCATTCTGATCCTCATCGGCGGCGGCGGTCTGTTCCTGACCATCTATTTGGGCTTCCCTCAGATCCGTCACTTTGGCTACGCCATGAGCCAGACCTTCGGTAAGATGTTTGCCAAGAAGGAGGAGGGCAAGGTCCGTCCCATTTCCGCCGCATTTGCGGCACTGGCCTGCGCCGTTGGCGCCTCCAACATCGTTGGTGTGCCTGTGGCCATCGCCCTGGGTGGCCCCGGAGCCGTGTTTTGGATTTGGGTTCTGGCCATCCTCGGTATGTGCACCAAGTATTGCGAGGTTGCGTTGGGCATCAAGTACCGCCGTAAAAACGACGTGGGCGAGTGGGTCGGCGGCCCGGCTTACTATCTGCGTGGCCTGGGCAAGAAGATTGGCGTTGTGTTCGGCGTCGGCTATGCCTTCTTCTTCATGATCGAGCTGGTTCCCTCCCTGGCCTCTCAGGGCGTTTCCGCTGCTGAGCAGTTCAACGTGTTCGGCGCAAACCAGACGATCACCGGTATCATCATTGCTGTTCTGGTGGGCGTGATCCTGGCCGGCGGATTCAAGCGTGTGTCCAGCGTCACCGATATCCTGGTTCCCGTGATGGCCTGCCTGTATGTGGTGGGCGCTCTGGTCATCATCTTCACCAACGTGGGCGAGCTGCCTGCTGTCTTCGGCATGATCTTTAAGGATGCCTTCACTGGCCGCGCTGCTGTGGGCGGCTTCGCCGGTGCCACCATCATGGCTGCGATCCGCTGGGGCGCTGCCCGCGGTGTGTACTCCAATGAGGCGGGCGTGGGCTCCACCATCGCCGGTCACTGCACCGCCGATACGGATCACCCCATCCGTCAGGCTCAGTTCGGTATCTTTGAGGTCTTTATGGATACCATCGTCATCTGCACCATTACCTCTCTGACCGTTCTGTGCTCCGGCGTGTGGACCCAGGAGGGTCTGAGCTCCGGCCAGCTGGCACTGGCTGCCTTCCAGTCCGTGTTCGGCAACTTCGGCGCCATCTTCGTTGCCGTCACGGTGTTCCTGTTTGTGTTCTCCACGATTATCTCCGCTGGCTTCTTCGGCCAGATTCAGGCTGAGATCCTGTTCGGCCGTAAGTTCTCCAAGGTGTGGGTATATATTTATCCCCTGTTCATCTGCATCGCCTGCGCGTTCTCCAACGTGACCACCATGTACATGATCCTTGACGGCTTCCTGGCCGTGGTCGTCATCCTGAACATGATTGGCCTGGTGTTCATGTGCAAGCAGGTGAAGGACCTGCAGAGGGAGTATTACAACACGCCCGGTATGTACTACCTGGCTGACAGGGCTGCCAAGGAGGCCAAAAAAGCCGCAAAGTAATGGCTGACACAGCACGACACAGTGATAACCCTAACCCATTTACTGATATTTCCTGCGTTTTGTGTGTTTACTCCTCACTGAATTCCTCAGCAAAGGGTGCTGGCTTCGGCCGGCGCCGGATCCCGGTCCGGCCTTGTGCCGGGCCGGGCTTCCAATGCGCTCTGATGCAAAATAGCCCCAGTCAAAATCATAACCACCAGTTATCTGGTGGTTTCAGCGTGTTGAAATAGTTTTTTTGCCCCTCTGCTAAGCTTTTGAAGCCTTGAAAAAGCTTCAAAAAACTACGGATTTCAGTGGGGAGAGACACCCTTCCTGCCTTTCCCTCACACTCCTTTCCTTACTGTTATCGCAAATCCTATCCCTTTATCGACAGCCTCAAGCCACCAGTTTATTGGCGGTTTGAGGCTGCATTACCACTTCAGACAGCCGCTGCAAGCGGCTGTCTTTTCACGCCTTCTTGTTACGGTATTATCAGCATTTCAGGAAAAAAATATAGGATTGCTATTTTTGTTAAAATAGCAATCCTATGTTGGCAGCGGGAGAAGGATTCGAACCCTCACATACGGAGTCAGAGTCCGCTGTGCTACCTTTACACAATCCCGCTGTGTCCCGAAGAACAAAAACTATTATACAGGATTTGAGAGGTTTGTCAACAGTTTTTTTCTTCGGGGCGGTTTTTATTTTTGAATCAATAGATCGGCGGAGGTAAAGTATTTCTTCAGCGGCTTATACAGCAGGGCAAATACCACCACGCACAGGATGATGCTGGGCAGCATGTAGCTCCCGTTGTAGAGCAGGGAGTAAAACCACGGGCTGGTCATGGTCATGCCGAAGAACTCGTCAGGCATATAGACGCCCCAGACGAAAACGCCGATAAGATAGTGGACCAGGAAGCGCAGCACGCCGCCGATGAGGGTGCCGTAATACACACTCCACTTCCGGCGGGACAGCAGGCCTGCGCCGAAGCCCAGGGCCACAAAGGCCAGGAAGTAGTCGCAGATGATGGTGGTCCAATCGATGGAGAACTTGTTGCCGATGAGATAGGTGATGGCGCCGTAAACCAGGCCGGCACCGGCGCCCCAGCCGCAGCCGTACCGAGCGGCGAACAGAATAATGGGCAGCATCTCCAGGGTCACGGAGCCGCCGTTGGGGAACTCATAGAGCTTGATAAGGCTCAGAATTTCCGCCATGGCAATGAAAATAGCGGCTTCGCAAAGCATTTTGGTTTTTGTGTTTTTCATGTTGCATCCTCCAATAAAAAAATTCCCGCATGGCGAGCCATGCAGGCGTCGCAATGCGGAACGAAAAGACAGTATGTGCGCATTCCTACGCCGGCATTACCCGGATCAGGTTCGAGGGACCGGGCGGCTATACGCCCATCTCAGCCGGCATGCGCCAGCACCCCTTGGATTGTGGCACCACTATAACATTGTTTTTTCCTGTTGTCAAGAGGCGATGGACGTGTTATACTGCAGGAGAAAAAGGAGGTGCTATTCTTGAAAAAAATGAGAAAAATAATAGCCTTTTTGCTGGCTTTGGCCATGGCGCTGACCCTGTGCGCCTGTGCAAAGCCCACGCCTATTGCCGCGGGCAAGAACACTGTGGGTGTGAAGGACGGCGAGACCCTGGGCCAGGGTGCAACGGCCTTTACCGTTGAGGTGACGGACGCCCAGGGCACTAAAACGGACTTCACTGTGAAAACCGATGAAAAAACCGTGGGTGCGGCCCTGCAGGCCCTGAACATCATCAGCGGCGAGGTGAGCGATTACGGTCTGTATATCAAGGAGGTCATCGGCATTACCGCGGACTATGACACGGACGGCACATACTGGGCCTTTTACATCGACGGACAGTACGCCGCCACCGGCGTGGATATGACCGATGCTCAAAACGGCGCAGTATATGGCTTTGCCGTGGAAAAAGTAGAGGCATAGGTAAAATAAGGATAAAAAAACGGCCCGGGGGCCGTTTTTTTATCAAGAAAAGAGGAGGAATAGTTGATAGGGGTCGGCGGTGACGCTGCCCCTACCGATGCGCCGCAAGAGGAGCAGAGCGCTTACAGCAGCTCTGCCGCCGTGCGCAGCACCTGGGCTGCGGCGCTGCCGGCTACGGCGCTGCCGCCGCCGCCGTTTTCCACCAGCGCTACAAAGGCCAGGGGGAGGTCGTCGCTGTCCACGAATCCGGCAAACCAGCTGTGAGGCGCCTTGCCCTGCCCCACCTCGGCGGTGCCGGATTTGGCGCACACCGGCAGGTCGCCAAAGCGGCTCTGGCCATAGGTCTCCGTGACGTTGTTGCGCAGCATGTCGGCCAGAGCTTGACAGGTGTCGGCGCTCCACAGGTGCATCGTCCCGGAGGTGCCGGTGCTGCGGGCCGCCGTGCCGGTCATGGACGTGACCTTATCCAGCAGATACGGCTCCCGGGCGCTGCCCCGGCCGGCGATGGCGCCCATCATGGTCATCAGGGCGCAGGGATTTGCCAGATCCTCGTACTGGCCCACGCCGGACCAGCCCACCTCGCTGTCATTTTCGCTGATAACGTAGGTCCCGGCGGCGGTGTCGATGCCGCTGACGCTGCCGCCATCCAGCAGCCCGGCCTGCTGCGCGTAGCTGGAGAGGGTGTCCCCTCCCAGCTCCATGGCCAGCTGGGCAAAAACGCAGTTGCAGGAGTTTGCCATGGCTCCGTAAAAGTCCATATCCCCGTGGACATAGGGGCAGGTGATGGTGTCGCCGCCGATGGTGACGCTGCCGCTGCAGTGGAAGGTGCGGTTTGCCACACCCTCCAGCTTTTCCAGGGCGGCAGCCGCAGTGACCACCTTAAAAACGGAGCCGGGGGTAAAGGCGGAGGAAAGGAAACGGTTCAGATATACGCCGTCATATTGCGTGTCCCCATCCCGGATCTCCGGGGGATCTGCGGGGTCAAAGCTGGGGGAGGACACCATGCACAGGATTTCGCCGGTTTGGTAGTTGTATACACCGATGGTACCCTTGGCACCGTTCAGGGCCTCATAGGCCGCCGTCTGCAACCGGCTGTCCAGGGTCAGATACACCCGTCCGCCGCCGCCGGCGGTGCCGGTGAGCAGGCTGTAGCCGATGAGCTGCTTCTGAAAGTTCTGCAGGGCGGAGGTGGAGATGTTCCCCTCCCTGTCCCCTACGGCGTGCAGGGTGGCCCGGCGGAGAGTGTCGTCGTCACTGTATGCCCCCTGGGCTGCATCGTACAGCACAATGCCGCTGCGGTCCAAAATCTGTCCCAGAACCGGTATGCCGCTATCATATGCACTCAGATTTCCGGGGAAGGAGGCCCAGCGGCTGCCCAGAGCCACATAGCGCACGGTATACAGGACCAGCCCCGCCACAAACAGGATCAGTAATATATAAATAAGGAGTGTCCGCTGCTTGACCTGCTTCACTTGTCCTCCTCCTTTCCGAAAATCTTATCCACCGGGATGTCCGGCCGGTCGGCGAAAAAGCCCTCTTGCGGAGCCTTGGGCCGGGCCTTGGGTGCAGGCGCGGCTTTCTTCTCCTGCTGCTGCGGAGCCAGCTTGCTCAGCCGCAGGGCAAAGCTGGCGTTCTGCCGGGTGTCGGCGGCCTTCAGATAGGCCATGAGCCCCCAGCAGGAGATCATGCTGGAGCCCCCCATGGATACAAAGGGAAAGGTCACCCCTGTCAGTGGCAGCAGATCCACTGCGCCCAGCACGTTCAGCGCCATCTGACACACCAGCATGGCGGCAGTGGCGCAGGAAAGAATGGTGTAGAAGGAGGAGCGGGCAGCAGCGGCGCAGCGCAGGGTGAATACAATGGGGATCACCAGTGCTGCCACACAGCACAGGGCCAGCAGGAAGCCGAACTCCTCACCCACTACGCCGAATACCAGATCCGTGTTGGCTGCACCCACATATTTGAGCCAGCCATCCTTCGGCCCCACTCCGAACAGCCCGCCCGAGGCCATGGCGCTCATGGTCCGGGTCTGCTGATAGCCTATGTCCTGGGCATAATCCCAGGCGTGCCGCCAGGCGGCGAAGCGGTCGGCGATATAGGGCTTGAAGCGCAGGATGATCCCGCAGCCAAAGGCCGCCGCCGCCACCATCATGGCGATGGACGGCAGGTCGCCGGTGCGCAGGAAGGCAATACACAAAAAGGCCACGAAAAAGATCAGTGCCGTGCCGAAGTCACTCATCAGTGCCAGGCATCCCACGCAATAGGCGGAAAACAGAATGGTGAAGACCAGGTTCCTCTTGGCGAACAGCCGATCCAGGGTGGCGGCCCCGGCCAGGATAAAGGCAATCTTCACCAGCTCTGAGGGCTGAAAGGAGAGGGGGCCGATGGAGATCCAGTTTTTCGCGCCGAAGATACGCTCGCCCAGCACCACGTTAAAGGCCAGCAGCGCCCCGGCGGCAATGGCCACCGGCCACCGGGCCCGGATGGATAGATGCAGGTCCCGCAGCACCCCGCTTATTGCCAGAAACAGCACCATGCCCATGACCACGGTAATGAGCAGCTTATAGAGAGATGCCGGGTCGTAGGCGGCCGTTACCGCAGCGCCTATGCTGATAAGCAGGAAAATCAGAGACTCCAGCTCATAAGCGGATCGCTGGGCTGCCCGATATACGCCGTACAGGACCCAGGACAGCAGCGCCAATCCCCCAAAGGCAACCCCCGTGGGCAGCCGATCCTCCGCCTGAGCCGTGAGAAATACCTGCAGAAACAGGAGGGCCTGGCATACGTTCACCAGCACCAGAGTCCCCGCCTGGGAGGTGTGCCGGTGCCGCTGCTCCTCCACCCGCCGCCGGGCCACCTTGGCCTCATCGGATTCCGTGGAGGGGAAGAAGTACATCTCCACGCCGCCCACGGCGACGCAATCCCCCGCCTTCAGTGAAGCTGCGGCCAGGGTGCGCTCCCCATTGAGCAGAACCCCACTGCTGCGGTTCACCGGGTACACCGTCCATTGGCCCCGGTCATCCCGGCAGATGGCGGCGTGGCACCGGGACACGGAAGGGAAGTTCACCCGCACATCGGCGCTGCGCATCCGGCCCACCATGTTCTCCCAATGAGTCAGATCATACCGGGCGCCGTTGGACAGGCTGACAAAGCCCCACACCTCCGGCGCCTCACGATTGCCAAGCAGGGAAATGCCGCAGCGCAGCAGTACCCACGCCGCCGCCGCCAACAGCACGATCCGCCCCACCCACAGAGTCGCGGGCAGCGCAGTTGCCAAGTTTGAAAAAAATGCAGACATAAGGACCTCACATATACATTAAATACTATTATAAATCCTATCGTATAATAGCACGTTTTTGCCCAAAAGGGAAGTGTATAGCGTGTGACATTAGTGTAAGTGAAGGCAGGGATTAAAAAAAGTAA
>DPPB01000004.1 GCA_003539495.1 Oscillibacter sp.
TATCTGACCTCTACCGGCAAGCCCTATATCTATTGGAGTGCTGTGGACGGAGCCAGCCAGTATGAGGTGTACCGCAGCGGCAGCAGCAATGGCACATATGAATACGTTGGTACCACCACAGCCACTAATTATACTGATAACAAGGCCAACGCTGGCTATACCTATTACTACAAGGTCAAGGCTGTTAGCAAGGTGAAGAGTACGGCCAACTCCTCCCTCAGCGCCGCAGTGGCCATCACCTGCCGCTGTGCAAGACCCAGCGTGAAGATCACAACCTCCAACGGCAGCCCCAGGCTGACCTGGAACGCTGTGGCGGGTGCCAGCCAGTATGAGGTGTACCGGGCCACCTCTAAGAATGGCTCCTACACGAAAATGTTCACTACCAGCAACCTGAGCTACACCAACACCTCCGCCAAGGCCGGTACCACCTATTACTACAAGGTGAAGGCGGTCAGCAAGGTGAAGAGCGCAGCCAACTCTGCTTTCAGCACTGTGGTGAGCATCAGAGCCAGGTAAAAAAAGACATTCGCCATATAGGCGATGCATCCGGTAAGGCGAAAGAAGACACTCAAAATAAACTGCGCCCCATTTGTTAGACAAGTATGATAAAACGCTTGTGTTAGGAAATGAGGGGGAGGGTATGGGCGATTTTATTCAATACATACCTTGATTTCTTCAACAACCGCTATCCGGCTGCCCTTTGGACAGCAAAAGCCCAGTTCGGTACAAGACCGAACTGGGCTTTTGTTGGGTATACTCTTTTTTGCGTCTGCTTTCCCTTGCCGGACGCACCCCACTTTGCTGTGGGGCTGCTCCTCCTTCGAAATCAGGCGATTTCGTCGGTGCGGTAGATGAATTTCACCTGACCTTCGGCGTCATCGCTGATACCGGCAAAGCTGCGGTAGTCCTTGGAAACATCGATGGTGGCTTGCACCCGGGCGGATAGGTCGCCCACATCATTTTGGAGCAGATTTACAAGCTTCTGAATTCCGTCACGGTTGAATTGCTGCAGGCCCTCGGACAGCTGCATGGCGCCGTCCTTCAGCTGTGTCACGCCGCTGACCAGGGCGGGGGTGCCGTCCTGCAGCTGCAGCACGCCGTTATAGAGCTGGGCCGCGCCGGCACGCAGCTGGGCAGTGCCGTCCTTCAGTTGATCGGCCCCGGCATAGAGGGCGTTGGCGCCTGCGGCGGCGTCATCTACACCGCCGGTGTAGGTCAGCAGACCCAGGTAGAAGGTGTTGTAATCATCCAGGGAGGCCTTCAGAGCGATGAGGGTTTGGGCGCCTTCGGATGCCTTCTTCAGTTGGCTCTGCACAGCGTCAGAGGCCATGTTTTCGGAGATGGCCTTCTGCACCTGCAGCTCCGTCTGCTGCTGAATGGTGGCCTGGATGGCTTCCGTCTGCATCTGCGCATCGGTGTTTTCGGTGATGGTGGCCTGCACGGCCTCGCTGCTTATCTGCGTGTCGATGTTCTCAGTAATCTTAGATTGCACAGCCTCGCTGGCCATTTGTGCAGAGACGTTTTCGGCAATCTTGGATTGCACGGCCTCGCTGCCCATCTGCGCCTGGATGGCGGCATTTACGGCATCCTGGGTCTGCTGGGGAATTATTCCGGCGGCCACGGCGGCGTCATAGTCTGCCTTGCTCATGTTAGCGGCAGCCTGGATTACCTGCTCGGCCACCTGCTGCTGCACGGTATCGGTCACTGTGGCGGTGACCTGCTGCTGCACGGCTGCTGTTACCTCTTCCGTCACCTGCTGGCGGACGGCGGCGGTCACTTTCGTCTCGACCTGCTGGCGCACGGCCTCGGTGACCTTTTGGGTGATGACCGGCCGCTGGGCCTCCACAGCGTCTGTGACCTGCTTCAGAGCCGTCTCGTACACGGTGGTTTCATCCAGGGATTTGATCAGGGTGTTCAGCTCCTCGGCATAGTTTTCAATGGTCAGATCCGGCACGTTAAGGCCCTTAGCCCGAATCTGCGTAGCGGCGGTCTCCAGGAGGGAATTGAATACCTGCTTTGCACCGCTGTTCAGGGACTCACTGTTGGCGGAAAGGGTGTTCAGTCCGCTGGACAGGTCTGCAAGGCCTGCCTTCAGCTGCGCTGCTCCGTCGTCCACGGAATCGGCGCCACTCTTGATAGCTGCTGCGCCTTGGGCCAGCTCTTCTACGCCAGACACCAGCTCACCGGATTTATCCAGCAGGGTGGACAGGCCCTCATATAGGGCGGAGGAGCCGCTCAGCAGCTGATCCATAGCGCCGGTCAGCTGATCCAGGGCAGAGGTGCTGTTCAGGGAGGTGAGATCCACGTCGCCCAGCTGGCTGAACAGATCGTTGCAGGCCAGGGTTACGGTCATGCCCAGGGAGAAGTTGGTCACGTCGGCGGTGATCTCCACGCTGTCGGGGATGGAGAGATCATCCCGGCTGAGGTTTAGGTTCTCCTGCAGCCCCGGGAAGGCCAGGCCCACCACCATGGTACGGTCACCGTCATTAACCAGCTTGCCGTTGGTGATCTTCACATTTTGGAAGGTGTCGTTGTCCAGGATCATACCCGTGAGCATGGCGAAGGGGACATAGATCCGCTGGTTCACGCCGTTGATCTGAACGGTCTCGTACTGACGATTCTCGTAGTCGAAGCGGATGGTCACCTTGCCGCTCTTACCCTTGAGCTCCTCGGGGGATACGGACTTCCCATCCAGATAGTAGCGCACGGACAGGCCCACAGGCAGTTCCTTTTGGATATTGCCCTGGTAGTAGATGTCATTGCCCTGGGCATCCCATACGGTCATGTTGTCGCCGTTTATGGTGTAGGACTCATCGCCCTTGACATTTTCAATGTCACTCAGATCGGACTTGTCCGCAACAGATGCACTGCCCAGTTCATTTTTTAGCCAATCGCTGACGATAATCTTCTTTACGGAGCCGTCGGCGCCGGTCAGGACGTAAACGGTCTCATCCTTGGAGATTTTCTGCTGCAGCTCGGCTGCCTGCTGGGCAGCGGAGACGGGCTGATCGTCCGCCTTCTTGGAGCTCGCCTGGGCGAAGGCCATGCCTGCACCGCCCAGACATAGGGCAGCACACAGGCAGATGGCAAGTATTTTTTTAGTGGTTTTACTCATGCTCGATTACCTCCTTGGCTTTTTTGCCGCACGGGATATGACGCATATCCAAAGTTGTTTTGCAAATCACAGTGTCCAGCAGCATGAACATGGCCGGCAGCACGAAGGTCACCAGCAGCATACTGATGACGGCGCCCCGGGCAATGAGCATGCACATGGAGCTGACAATTTCAATATCGGAATACAAGGCCACGCCGAAGGTAGCGGCGAACATGCCCATACCGGAGACAAAGATGGAGGGAATGGAGGTGTACAGTGCCGTCCAAACAGCGTCCTTCTTAGATTGACCGGCGATGCGCTCGGCCTTGTAACGGGTGGTCATGAGGATGGCGTAGTCCACGGTGGCGCCCAGCTGAATGGTGCTGATACAGATGGGCGTGATGAAGGCCATGCTCTGGCCCAGATAGTGGGGTAGGCCCAGGTTGATGAAGATGCCCAGCTCAATGACGGCAATGAGGACCACCGGCAGGGTCAGGCTCTTTTCCACCAGCAGGATGATGATGAAGATGGCCAGAATGGAAACCGCCGTAACAACGGCGAAATCGTGGTCCGTTGTCTCGATCATATCCTTCATGCAGGGAGCCTCGCCGATGATCATGCCGCCTTTGTCATAGCTTTTCAGAATGGTGTTAAGGCTTGTAATTTGGTCATTGACCTCATCACTGGCGGGGGCATACTCAGAGTTGATGAGCAGCAGCTCCCAGCGGTCGCTCTCCAGAATATCTTTAATGCTGTCCGGCAGCACCTCCTGAGGCACCCGGGAACCGATGACCGATTCCAGGCCCAGGACATATTTTACGCCGTCCACCTGGTCCATCTCACTTATCATACTCTTGACGGCTTTGGGGGAGAGGCCTGCGTCTACCAGCACCATATGGGTGGAGGCGATGTCGAAGTCCTCCTGCAGCTTAGAGTTAGAGATGACATAATTCATATCCTCAGGCAGGCACTGGCCCATGTTGTAATAGACCTCGTCGTTGGCTTTTTCATAGCCGTAGTAAGCCGGCGCAATAAGCAGGGCAAAGACAACCAAAAACACGGGGAAGATCTTCACCAGCTTCTTGGAAAAGCCTCGCATATCGGGGATGATGGAGCGGTGCTTGGTCTTCTGCAGGGGTTTATCCAGCACCAGGATCATAGACGGCAGCACGGTGACGCAGCCCAGCACGCCCAGCAGCACGCCCTTGGCCATGACGATGCCCAGATCCCGGCCCAAGGTAAAGCTCATAAAGCACAGAGCAATGAAGCCGGAGATAGTGGTGACGGAGCTGCCGATGACGCTGGTAAGGGTATTGTGGATGGCGCTGGCCATGGCGGCCTCTTTATTCTCACACAGGGGCAGCTGCTCGTTGTAGCTGTGCCAAAGGAAAATGGAGTAATCCATGGTCACGGCCAGCTGCAGCACAGCGGACAGGGCCTTGGTGATGTAGGAGATCTCACCCAGGAAGAAGTTGGTGCCCATATTCAGCAGGATCATAGCGCCGATGGAGGCCAAGAATACAAAGGGGATCAGCCAGCCATCCAAAAACAGCAGCATAGCCACGCACGCCAGAGTTACGGCCAGAGCCACATAAATGGGCTCCTCCTGCTCGCATAGATCCTTCAGGTCTACCACCAAAGCTGTCATACCGGACACGAAGCACTGCTTGCCGCAGATGGTGCGGATCTGCTTCACAGCCTCCATGGTGACGTCTTCAGAGGTGCCGGAGTCAAAGAACACGGCCATCATGGTGGAGTGGTCTGAGTTAAAGGCCTGGTAGACCTTGTCCGGCAGCATCTCCATGGGGATGGAGAGATCAGCCAGAGAGTCATACCAAAGGACGGTGTCCACATGCTCCACCTGCTCCACCTGCTGCTTTAGGGCTGCCACATCCTTGTTGGGCATATCCTCAAAGATCAAGAATGTGAAGGCACCCTTGTTGAAGTCCTCCAGCAATTCATTTTGCCCGACGACCGTGTCCATATCTTCCGGCAGGTAGGTCAGCATGTCGTAGTTGACACGGGTGGCCGCCATGCCAAAGGCCGAGGGCACCAGCAGGGCTACGGTCAAAATCAAGATCAGAATACGGTGTTTGACCACCGCTTTTGCAAAACGCATTTACGATTCCTCCCATTCTTCATAGTCATCCGAAACAATCACATCCGGCTGCTGGTTGTCCACGATCTTCACCATGCTGATGGCAACGCCCAGGCTCAAAAGCCCCTCAGACACGAATGAGATACCCAGCAGCACCGTAATGGCCCGAGCGGCCGCCACGGGACATAGAGTGATGAGCAGACCGATGAGGGCCGTGAGCCCGGCCAGCACCAATGTCACCCACCATTGGCGGATGCCAAAGGCCTTGGCGTCCAGCGCTGTTCGGATCTTGAACAGGCTGTCGGCCATAATGCAGATGCCGTAGGCCACACAGAGGAACGCCACAGCGTCCTTGTGCCGGATGAGGGTGATGATGCCCAGCACGCACAGCAGCACGCCAAACTGCAGATCATACTGAAAAGCCAGGCGAAACAGGTCCCGAGACCAATAGCCTACCAGCTTGATGATGCCGAAGACCAGAATGGCGATGCCGAAGAAGATACCAATAAAGGATTGGGACGGCGTGGGATAGAAGATCATGGCCAGCCCTGCCAAGGTGAAAATGGCGGAAATGGCAATGTAACCGTATTTGGCGATTTTCATGGGGGTTACGGAACGCAGCTTCATGTGATGCACCTCCTCTTTGCTTTTTTTGATTGCAGAGCAGAGAATACACCTTGCGGCGGCATTTGACTACGGACAAATAAACCGTCCGTGCCTGAAAATCAGACACAGACGGTAAAATTGGCCAAAAATTAGGCACGGGGGTGTCCCGTGCCTAATTTTTATCTCATGAAAGCCTCGCAGAGTTTGCCGCCCACAGGCGGCAAAAAAATAAAACCATTTTCTCTTGCGACCTGTGCGTGAGAGAAAATACCTCTCAGGCTGCCAGTGCATAATTTTGAGCCTGCGGCTCAAAATTATGCGCGCAGCAGACTACAAACTCCTTGTCGGAAAAACAAAGTTTTTCGACAAAAGCAGTTAGGCACGGGGGCGTCCCGTGCCTAATTTTTCTCGTATTAAACCTGATCCCGCAGAAGAACGGCGGCCTCCGTGGCCATGTCCCGCTTCAGGAGGAAAATGCGGCGGATAGATTTCATGTACTGCTCGGACATACCACTGTCCAGCCAATCAACGGTCAGGCCGAAGCAGACACATTTGTAGTAGTCGATAATGGTTTTTCTGTCCTCGGGCGAGATGTCCTCCTGAGCCAAGGCGGTGTCTACATAGCTGCGAACGAAGTACTCGCACACCTGCATCAGCTTGCGTTCAAACACATCCCAGCTCACGGAGCGGTAGATGTGCAGAATGGCCCGGCGGCGGCGTGAGGCAAATTCGATGACCGCATCAAAGCCCTCCACAATGGAGGATACGGAGGGGTAGGCCTGGATGATAGACTCGGCATCCTCCTTGATGATCTCCTCAATGAGGGCAGGGAGGTCCTGGTAGTGGTAGTAGAACGAATTGCGGTTGATGCCGCACCGCTCCACAATATCTTTAACGGTGATGTCGTTCAGGGGGCGCTCCTCCAACAGGGAGGTGAAGGCTTCCTTGATTGCCCGCCGTGTGAAATTTGCCATGGCGCAGGGCTCCTTTCTATAGCTAATATCATTATAGCATGTATACCGAAAAAAACCAAGACCGGTTTTTGACCTGCCGCCGGGAGGCAACTGGATTCCCCTGTAAAAAAAGGTGGCTTTTTTCCGAAAAATGCCTTACAATACCAATATAGAATATGAAAGCCGAGGAAAATCCCCATGAAAAAAACGCTGCAGGAAAAGCTTTTGGCCCGACAGGTGAAAACGCCCAACGGCCTTCTCTATTGGATCCTCATGCTGGTGGTGAAGGTTCTCAACAAAAAGACACATACCACCTTCCGCTATAAGGCCGATCCCCGTAAGGACAGAGAGCCGTTCATCATCATCAGCAACCACGCCTCTCGGGTGGACTACCAGTTCACCGGCCCGGTGTGCTATCCCAATAAGCTCAACTATGTGGTGGGATATAACGAGTTTTTTCGATTTCCGGCCTGCCTGCTGCTGAAGCTGGCCCAGGTCATTCCCAAGAAGAATTTCACCCCGGATCTGTACTGCATGCGTCAGATGCGCAGCATCATCCATCAGGGCGGCCACCTGTGCATTATGCCCGAGGGAATGAGCTCCATCACGGGCATGGCCCAGCCGGTGATGGCCGGCACGGGCAAGTTTTTGAAGATGATGGGCGTCACGGTGTACTACACCAAGATATCCGGCGGCTACCTGACCTATACCAAGCACTGCCTGGATGAGCGTGTGGGCCGGGTGGAGGTAACGGTAGACCGGATGTTCACCCCTCAGGAGCTGAAGCGCCTGCCTCCCCAGGAGATCGAGGACACCATGAACCGTCTGTTGGCCCACGATGACTATATCTGGAACCGGGAGGCTCAGGTGACCTTCCGGGGCAAGGGACAGATGGCCAAAAAACTGGATACGCTGCTTTATATGTGCCCCAAGTGCGGCGCCATGTACCAAATGAAGTGCAGCGGCAATGAAATGCGCTGCACCGCCTGCGGCAACACGGTATCCCTGGATGAAAGGTATAACCTGCGCCCGGTGGGCGAGGGAAGCGTCTGTCCGGAGCTGGTCAGCGATTGGGTGCTGCTGGAGAGAAAAAAGGCGGAGGAAGATGTAAAGGATCCGAATTTTACATACAGCGGCCATGTTCGGGTGGGCAAGCTGCCTGAACACAAGACCCTCAAAGGAGACAACACCTCCGTGATCTGCGGTGAGGGCGAGCTTCGACTGGATCACAGTGGCCTGACCTTTGCTGGCACGGTGGAGGGGAAACCCTGCAGCTTCCATCTGACCACGGAGCAGGTGCCCACCTTCGGCATGTGTACGGATATTTCCCGATTCTATACGTTCGTGGAGGGCGAGTTTATGGAGTTCTATCCAGACCGGCAGGATGTGCTCCGCTGGGACCATCTGACCGAGGAGATGCACCGCGTCTGCGGCGGCAAATGGCAGAACGTGCCCTACCGGCATTGCGACTCATTGCACTGAAGCGGCATAACAAAAAAGCGCGCAGGTGATGCCTGCGCGCTTTTAGCTTGTATTTATGATTCCCGGGCCTTGCCAATGGCCATTAGGGGGATGGTGACCAGGATCAGAGAGAAGCCCAGCAGATCCAGCCAAGTGAAGGCGGTGTGCAGGAACAGCACAGAAATCACCACAGAGCCCACCGGCTCAATGGAGGACAGGACGCTGCCCACCAGGCTGCCCACAATGCTGCACCCGCTCTGAAAAAGACTAAAGGAGAGCACCGTGCCCAGAACAATAACGCAGGCCAGCAGCAACCAGAGCTTGCCGCTGAACTGCACACCCTGGATGTGCCACGGGCGGAAGATCAGCAGCATCACTGCGCCGCCAATGGTCATGCCCCAGCCAGTGATGGTGAGAACATGGTACTTCTGCATGAGCTTCCGGGGGGATACAGTGTAAAAAGCGAAGCACACGGCACTGATAAGGCCCCATATGGCGCCCTTGGCAGGCACAGCCAGCGTGTTGAGGTCGAAGTGGGTCACGCAGGTAAAAGCGCCCAGCACCACTAACACCACGCTAATCAGCTCATAGGGATGCGGCTTTTTCCGGGTGGAGGCAATGCTCCACAGCAGAATGACGATGGGGCTGCAATAGGACAGCACCGTGGCGAAGGCCACATTGGCGTACTGAACAGATGTATAATAGCTGTACTGGCAAAGGGCGGAGCCCAGTAGGGAGAACACCAGCAGAGAGGGCCAGGCTTCCTTATGCCGCAGGATTGCCATAGGCTTATTTCCGGCAATGGCGGCTGCGGAAAGGGTGATAAGACCGCCGATGAAAAGACGAATAGGCACTAACCAATCGGAGATGACGCCGCAATCCCGGAACATAACCTGCCCGCATGCGCCGCCAACAGACCAGAGTAAGCCGCCCAAAAGAGTCATGATGTAGCCCTTGACCATAAGAGAACGATTATTCCCAGCCATAAAAAAGCCCGCCCTTTTTAACAAAATCCTGCATCAATATAGCATGGTGGGGCATGGGTTGTCCATGAGCTTAACTGACAAAAACAGGCAGAAAAGGTCAAGCTCTCCTGGTGAAAATAACCCGGCTTCAGCCGCCGGAACGGATTGAAAACCGCGGTGCAATGTGATACCATAAGCTGGAAAGGAAGGTGATGGCGCTGGAAATAAGGATCAAACGAGCGGAGGAATACTCGGCCCGGCAACTGGCGGCGGAAATGCTGGCAGATGCTGTCGGCTCCGCTCCGGAGGATATTTTCTTCTATCGGGGAGAAAACGGCAAGCCCTTGACAAACCTGTCCCTGCACTTTAATTGCAGCCACAGTGGGGGCTTTGTGGTCTGCGCTGTGGGCGAAAGGGAGGTCGGCGTGGATCTGGAGCAGATCCGTCCGGTGCACCCCCGGTTGGAGCGGGCCCTCACGGCGGCAGAGCGGCAGTGGCTGACCTCGCTCCCGCAGGCGGAGCGGGATGAGGGCTTTTTCCGGCTTTGGACGCTGAAGGAGAGCTGGATTAAGTGCCGGGGCGGCCGGTTAATGGAGTTTCGCCGGACGGAGTTTTTGCTGCAAGGTCAGGAGATCGTTTCTGCACCGCCAGGCTTTATCTTCCGTTTTTTGCCTGCACCTATGGGCTATGTGCTGGCAATCTGTGAGAGAGAATAAAAATGCGGAGGTTTTTCCAATAGCCTCCGCATTTTATCTATATAGATCAGGTTATATGCTGTATTTCCGCTTGTACTCGTCGTAGTATTCTGCGAAGGACTCGTCCTTCATCTGCTTTAGGCTGCGGACATACTCGTGAGTATCAAAGGAGTCCGATTGCAGCTCAATGACTGCCAGGGCAATGTTGGAGCAGTGGTCGGCCACACGCTCAAAATTTGTCAGCAGATCATTGAAGACGAAGCCCTGGTTCAGCGTGCACGCGCCCCGCTGCAGCCGCTCGATGTGATGGCTCTTCATCTCATCGCACAGGGTGTCCACGATCTCCTCCAAGGGCTCTACCCGGCGTGCGCCTGATACATTGCTTTCGATAAAGGTATCCACAGATAGGTGCAGAATATCCCGGATGGCCTGCTGCAGCACGGAGAGCTCCCTTTGCGCCTGCTCGGAGAAAACGATGTTTTTTTCGTGGATTTCCTTGGCACACTCGGCGATGTTCAGCGCATGGTCGCCGATGCGTTCAAAGTCGGAGATGGTGTGCAGATACTTGGATACCTCCTCACTCTGCCGGGTATTCAAGGACTTGACAGTGATTTTCATAAGGTAAGTGCCCAGCTTGTCCTCAAAACGATCAATGGTATTTTCCTTATCCTCAATAGATTGGAAGCCCTTGTCGCTATAATTGGAGATCAAGTCCAATGATGCTGTCAGATTGCTGCGGGCGGTGTTAGCCATGGCGGCGGTGACCTCCCGGCTCTGCTCAATAGCCAGGGCGGGGTGCTGCAGAAAGCGCTCCTCCAGCCGGTCCATCTCCAGCTGTGCGGGATCGGCGCCGCGCTTATCCGGGATCAGGAAGCATACAAATCGCTCTAAAAGCCCAATGCACGGGGTCAGAACGATGACCGTGGCCAGGCGGAACAGAGTGTTGAGCAGGGCGATGGACACGGTGGTCATGGTCATGGGCATAAAGGGGAAATGGACAAAGGCGTTCACCACATAGAATACGGTGGCCCAAATTATAACACCCAGCACATCAATGAGCAGATAGACAAAGGCGGTGCGCCGGCCGTGAATGTTGGCACCCAGGGCGCTGAGCAGCACCGGGACGGCTGCACCGATGGCGATGCCCATGATGATGGGAAACGCCACCTCAAAGGTGACGGCGCCGGTAATGGCCAGTGCCTGCAGGATACCTACAGCGGCGGAAGCGCTCTGCAGGATACTTGTAAAGGCGATGCCCACCAGGATACCCAAAAAGGGATTGGAAAAGCTGGTAAGAATGCCGGTAAAAGCCTCACTCTCCTTCAGCGGGGCCACAGCGTCGCTCATGGCGGACATACCGAACATCAATACGGCAAAGCCCATGAGAATGTTGCCGATAGCCAGCGTGGATTGCTTTTTTCCGGCCATGCGCAGGATGATGCCGACAATGGCAACAACGCCCGTAAGGGTGGCGGTGCTTAAAAGCTCCACCCAGCCGCTGCCGCCGGAAAGGTCGGACAGACACAGAATCCACCCGGTGATGCTGGTGCCCAGAATGGCGCCCATGACCACACCAATGGCCTGCTTGACCTGCATCATGCCGGAGTTGACGAAGCCCACCACCATCACCGATGTGGCGGAGGACGATTGAATTACGGCGGTGACGCCGGTGCCCAGCAAAACGCCCTTGAGCGGTGTACTGCTGAGCCGGTAAAGCACCAGCTCCAGCTTGTTGCCGGCAACTTTTTTCAGGCCGTCACCCATAAGGCTCATGCCGTACAGGAACAGTGCCACACCGCCCAGCAGGGTTATGACGTCGGATACACCCATCCGCTTATCCCTCCCATTATTATTCCTAATTTAATAGTATACAAAATTTACGGAACATTGTCGATAGCAATTTAAGAAAACCGGTAAAAATCGCAAAAAGAATTGGACAAAAATTTCAGAGAAAAAACGCGTTATTTAAGATAGATTTTACAGAAAGCGGATTTTCTTTTTAATAAGGATGCGGTATAATCAATTTGAAAGAAGGTGGAATGGGATGATCTATCTGCTGGAGGATGATGACAGCATCCGTAAATTGGTGATTTATGCCCTGCAGAGCCAGGGGTATGAGGCGGCGGGCTTTGAAAGACCGTCGGAGTTTTGGCATGCCATGGGCCGGCGGCTGCCGGAGCTGGTGCTGCTGGATGTAATGCTGCCGGAGGAGGATGGATTATCCGTGCTGAAGAAGCTGCGCTCCGCCACGGCCACTGCGGCCATCCCGGTGATTATGCTTACGGCCAAGAATACGGAGTTTGACCGGGTGACGGGGCTGGATTGCGGGGCGGACGACTTTGTCTCCAAGCCCTTCGGCATGATGGAGCTGCTGGCCCGGGTACGCGCGGTGCTGCGCCGCACAGAGAAGAAGCCACAGGAACAGCAGTGGCAGGTGGGCCCGCTGCAGGTGTATCCGCAGCGCCGGCAGGTGCAGGTGAATGGCCGGGAGGTCATGCTGACCTACAAGGAGTTTGAGATACTCTCTCTGCTTTTGCAGGAGCAGGGCCGTGTCCTAACCCGGGATACACTCATGGATCGTGTCTGGGGCCTGGAGGCTGAGCGGGAGAACCGCACCTTGGATGTGCACATCCGTACCCTGCGGCAGAAGCTGGGGGAAGCCGGCGGGCTCATTGAAACCGTCCGGGGCGTCGGCTATAAGCTGGGAGGCCAGGTATGACCGGTAAGATCATCCGCAGCTTATTTTCTCTGGCGATGCTGGTGCTGGTCATAGGCGCGGCGCTGTTTTCCGGGATTCTCTATGGCTATTATGAAAAGCAATCCTTTGCCTCCCTCGCTCAGGAGGCAGAGCAGCTGCAGCAGACAATGGAATATGTTTCCCCTGAACAGATGCGCTCTGCAGACCGCATTACCCTCATTTCCCCCGATGGGACTGTGCTCTATGACAGTGTGGCCAGGGCTGACGCCATGGAGAATCATCTGAGCCGGGAGGAGGTTGCCCAGGCCCTGCGGGAGGGGACGGGCAAGAGCAGCCACTACTCCAGCACTGTGCTGAAAAAGAATCTGTATTATGCCCTCCGTCTGGAGAACGGCAACGTTTTGCGCCTGAGCCGGGAGCAAAGCAGCCTGGGGGCTATGCTGCTGAATATGGCATGGCCCATTGCTGCTACGGTAGCCGGGCTTTTGCTGCTGGCGGCGGGCCTATCCGTCCGCCTGGCCCGGCAAATCACCCAGCCTATCAATGCCATTTCCCCGGATGATCCTCAGGATGTGTATCCGGAGCTGCAGCCCTTGACCCAGCGCCTGCGCCAGCAGCGGGAGACGATTCGCAATCAGATGGACGAATTGAGCCGCCGTATGCGGGAATTCTCGGCCATGACGGAGAATATGAGCGAGGGATTCCTGCTCATCGACCTCCGGGGCCATGTGCTGACGGAGAACCACAGCGCGTCCATGCTGCTGCCCACGGATGCGGATAATATTGCCAAGTGCAGCCAAAGGGAGCTCTGCCAGGCGGCACAGCAGGCCCTGACCGGCCAGCGGTGTGAACGGCTGCTGCAGCAGGGAGAGAGGACACTCTCCGTCATTGCAAGCCCTGTGCTGGAGTCCGGCCAGGTCACCGGCGCCGTGGTGCTGACTCTGGATGTGACAGAGCGGGAGCAACGGGAAAAGCTCCGCCGGGAATTTTCAGCCAACGTGTCCCACGAGCTGAAAACACCATTGACCTCCATCTCCGGCTTTGCCGAGCTTATGAGCCAGGGCCTTGTGCCGCCGGATAAGGTACGGGAATTCAGCTTGGACATCCAAAAGGAGTGTACACGGCTGACAAATTTGGTGGAGGACATCATCGACCTGTCCCGCCTGGAGGAGGGCGGCGGCGATATGACCTGGGAAGATACTGACCTTTATACGCTTTGTGACGATGTGCTGCAGAGCTTGGAGCCGGTGGCAAAAAGGCAGACCGTCACGCTGCGCTTAGCGGGTGAGAGCCTGCAGGTCCGCGGTGTGTATCAGGTGCTCCGCGAGATGATCTATAACCTCTGCGACAATGCCATCAAGTATAATCGTTCCGGCGGCAGTGTCACCGTTACGGTGGCGCGGAGTGCGGGGAGAGCGTCCGTAGTGGTGGCTGATACCGGCATTGGCATCCCCTACGAGGACCAGAGCCGGGTTTTTGAACGGTTTTACCGGGTGGACAAGAGTCATAGCCGGGCCATCGGCGGCACAGGGCTGGGCCTATCTATTGTGAAGCATGCGGCGGCCCTGCACGGCGCGGAGATAAAGCTGCAAAGCCAGCCCGAGGATGGAACGGTTATCACGGTGCTCTTTCCCGGGGAATGACAGAAAATTTACAGGGCCTTAAGAGGGCTTCCCTTGCGGAAGCCCTCTTTTTTCATAATTTAATATGGATTTAACTTTTCTCCGGTTTCGGATTTAAGATGGAACAGATATGCTAATAATAGATAAAAACGGAAGAGGAGAGAGATTCATGACATTTTTCGATTTCTTAACATTGATCGGCGGGTTAAGCCTGTTTCTGTTCGGCATGAACCTCATGGGCGATGCCCTGGAAAAGCGTGCGGGCAATGGGCTGAAAAACCTGCTGGGCAAGCTTACCAGCAGCAAGGCGGCGGGCTTTCTCACCGGCGTGGGCATCACGGCGGTGATCCAGTCGTCATCTGCCACAACGGTGATGGTGGTGGGCTTTGTAAACTCCGGCCTTATGGCACTGCGTCAGGCTATTTATGTTATTATGGGTGCCAACGTAGGCACCACTGTAACGGCATGGATCCTGAGCCTTTCGGGCATCCAGAGCGACAGCTTTTTCATGCAGCTCCTCAAGCCTACATCCTTCACGCCTGTTTTGGCCCTGATCGGTGTAGCGCTGTATATGATGGGCAAGAGCGGCAAGAAGAAGGATACAGGTATGATCCTTCTGGGCTTTGCCACATTGATGTTCGGCATGGATACCATGAGTACCGCCGTGGCGGGGCTGAAGGATATGGAGAGCTTCCGGGAGCTGCTGCTGGTGTTCACCAATCCCATTTTGGGCGTACTGGCAGGCGCGGTGCTCACGGCCATCATCCAGTCCTCCTCGGCCTCCGTGGGCATCCTGCAGGCCGTGTCTTCTACAGGCCAGATCACCTTTGGCGCGGCTATCCCCATTATCATGGGTCAAAATATAGGCACCTGCGTTACGGCCCTGCTTTCCTCCATCGGTACCAATCGCAACGCCCGCCGGGCGGCGGTGGTGCATCTGTCCTTCAACATCATCGGCACGGTGGTATGGCTGACGGTGTTTGAGGTGGTACGGGCCTTGGTAAATATCCCCCTGCTGGACGGCAGCATTGATCAGCTGGGCATAGCCATTGTCCACTCGATATTTAATATACTCTGCACGGCGCTTCTGCTGCCCATGACGGGTCTGCTGGAGAAGCTGGCCTGCCGCATTATCCCCGATCATGCCGGCAGCGACAGCATCCCCGAGCTGGACGAGCGTCTCATGGCTACTCCGGCGGTGGCTATGGAGCGGTGCCATGAGGTCACCATGAACATGGGCTTCACCTCGGTCCGGGCCACTCGAAACGCTATGCATGAGCTGAAAAATCATGATGTAAAGCGCGCCGAGAGCATCCGGGAGGATGAGCGGACCGCTGACCGCTATGAGGACGAGCTGGGAACTTATCTGGTGAAGCTTTCCGGCTGTCACTTGAGCGACCAGGATCGGGTGGAGGCGGCGGAGCTGCTGCACATGATCGGCGATTTTGAGCGCATCAGTGACCATGCGGTGAATATCCTGGAGTCGACAGAGGAGCTGCGTGGAAAGGGTATCGCCTTTACACAGCCGGCAATAGAAGAAATGAGCAAGATGTTCGGTGCGGTGGATGAGATCATGGACCTGGCTCTCACGGCCTTTATCCACAGAGATCTCTCTGCGGCCCGAGAGGTGGAGCCTTTGGAGCAGGTGGTGGATACGCTGAAGGAGCAGCTTCGCTCCCGGCATATCCTGCGCCTGCAGGAGGGCAAGTGCAGTATGGAGGCCGGCTTTGTCTGGGCAGATATGCTGACGGACCTGGAGCGTATCGCTGACCACTGCTCCAATATTGCCGGCTGTGTGGTGCAGATGCAAAAGAGCCGGCTGGACATCCATGGCTATCTGGACGGCATCCGCAGCGGCAGCGATGAGTACCGCCAGCGCTATGACTTTTACGCCCGGAAATATGCCTTGGTCTGAGTCTTGTAAATATCTGCAAAAGTGTGTATAATAAGTGTATACTAAAGTTAGGAGCCAATATCCCATGCTGAAGCATTGCTTGATCGTGTTCGGAGTTTCCATGGTGCCGCTGATAGAGCTGCGCGGTGCGATCCCCTATGGCATCGCCTTTGGCTTGCCGCTGTGGCAGACCTACTGCATCGCCATCGTGGGCAACATGCTGCCGGTTCCCATTATCTATTTCTTCGCCCGCAAAGTCCTGGCCTGGGGCTGCGACAAGAGGTATATCGGCAAGTTTTTTACCTGGTGCCTGCAAAAGGGCGAAAGGGGAGGCCAAAAGCTCCAGGAAAAGGCGGGCCGGGGCCTGTTTTGGGCACTGCTGCTGTTTGTGGGCATCCCACTGCCCGGCACCGGCGCCTGGACCGGGACGCTGGCGGCCAGCATTTTAGACATGGGCTTTAAGAAGAGCGTGCTGGCCTGCATGGGTGGTGTGCTGCTGGCGGGGATCATCATGGGCGGCCTGTCCCTTTTGGGCGTGGGTATCTTCACAACGGCTGCGGCCTGACCTGAACAAGAGGAGGATTGCATATGACATACACTTATCAGCCTCGGGGTGTTTGCTCCCGAAAGATGACCGTGCAGCTGCAGGACGGCATCATCCGCGATGTGCGGGTGGAGGGCGGCTGTAATGGGAATCTACAGGGCATTTCCCGCCTGGTTATTGGGATGCCCGCCCGGGACGCCATTGAGCGGATGAAGGGCATCCGCTGCGGAGACAAGCCCAGCTCCTGTCCGGATCAGCTATCCATTGCCCTGGAGCAGGCCTTGGCGAAGGGCGAATAAAGGGACAAAATGTGAAGCCGCGGAGATTTATCTCTGCGGCTTTATTCACCCCTGTCGTCGCAGACGCATAGTATGGAGAGCAATGGGAGCGTGAGAGCGATGGCCTATAATGAGCGAGAGCTGCTGGCCCGGCTCATTCAGTGTGAGGCGGGAGGCGAAGGAGAAAACGGAATGAAGGCGGTGGCCGGCGTAGTGATGAACCGGGTGAATGTTATCGGCGGAGAGTACGATAGATTGGGCCAGGGGGATTTGTATAACATCATTTTTCAGCCAGGGCAGTTCACCTGCCTGGCGGAATACATTGCCGGTGCGTATAATCCCCAGAACATCTACAATATGCGACCCACAAAGGAAAACTACGACATTGCGGATTGGGCCATAGCGGGCAACCGCTTGCCTGTTGTGGGGGACGCCCTGTGGTTTTATAACCCCTATGATAAGCCCTGCCGAAACTATTTTCCCTCCCAGGTGGGGCAGTTCGTAGAGAAAATTGGACAGCATTGCTTCTATGCTCCGACAGATGCGTATTATGAAACTTGAGTGAGGTGTGATGTATGCTGCAATTACATACAGATATACAGGACGGAGCTTCTCCCGGCATAAGCGCCATGCAGGGGGGTATGAGCACCATCCAGAGTGGCGCCACAGCCATGCAGAGCGGCGTAACTCCAATGCAGGCGGATCAGAGCAATATGGCCCTGATCCCGCAGCGGCCGGAGCACATGATGCTTCAGCAGAAGGAGGTTGAGACCGTGGAGAATCCCACCGGCACCCGGGATGTGACCAATAGCTCTATCCGGGGATTGCTGGCCCGGAATTTAGGATACTATATCGTGGCCAGCTTCCTTATGGGTACTCAGCAGGCCATACAATGCGAAGGGATCCTGGCCAGCGTCGGCAACGACTACTTAGTGATCTATCAGCCGGATCAGAACCGCTTTGTCAGCGGAGATATTTACGCACTGAAGTTTGTGGAGTTCCACGAGGGTCAATCTGCCTGCGCCAGCTACCGCCGCCGGGATGCCTTCCAGAGCTGGTAAAAAAAGGCTCTCAAAGCGCCTTGGGCGCTTTGAGAGCCTTGCCTTATATAGAACTGTTTTTACTTGCGAAGCTTATCCCAAGGGGTGATTTTCCCGGATTGGCGTGTCCGGTTCATATCAATGACCCGCTGGTTGCGGCTGCCGCGGAACTGCAGGGAAATATCCTTTTCCTCCGGTATAAACCGCCCGTCGATGAGAATGTCGATACAGGAGAGCATTTCCTCCGTAGCCTCGCAGTGGGGGTGCACACCGGGAGTCAGCAGCTCCTCCAGCTGATAGCCGGTGTAGCACCAGATGTTTTTTTTCGGGTATTTTTCCCGGATGCGGCGCAGCATGGGCAGCAGTGCCCGCTGGTTTTCCGGTTCAAAGGGGTCTCCGCCCAGGAGTGACAGACCGCCCACATAGGGCTTATCCAGCTCGGCATAGATCTCCCGCTCCGTTTCCTCCGTAAAGGGCCGGCCGTAGCAGAAGTCCCAGGTTTCCGGCTGGAAGCAATCCTTACAGTGGTTGCGGCAGCCGGAGACGAACAGGGACACCCGTACCCCCTCACCATTAGCAATATCACATTTTTTCAGCTCGCCATAGTGCATGGTTGCTCGACCTCATTTCTATAAAGGCGAGGCAGGCCCTGCCTACCCCGCCTATTTTTTTGCAGAGGAGAATTACAGGTGCAGAACCCGGTCCTTGATCTCCTGAGTGCGGCCCTGGTTCCAGAACTGGGTACCGATATAGCCACAGGTGCGGCGGGCCACATTCATCTTATCCTGGTCGGTATTGCCGCATTGGGGACACTTCCAGATGAGCTTGCCGTCCTCCTCCACCACTTCGATCTCGCCGTCCCAGCCGCAGACCTGGCAGTAGTCGCTCTTGGTGTTCAGCTCGGCGTAGATGATGTGGTCATAGATGAACTTCATTACCTCCAGCACGGCGGGGAGATTGTTCTGCATATCCGGGACCTCTACATAGCTGATGGCGCCGCCGGGGGACAGGTGCTGGAACTGGGCCTCAAATTCCAGCTTCGTAAAGGCGTCGATAGGCTCGGTGACATGGACATGGTAGCTATTGGTGATATAGCCCTTGTCGGTGATGCCCTCAATGACGCCGAAGCGCTTTTGCAGGCACTTGGCAAATTTATAGGTAGTGGACTCCAAGGGTGTACCGTAGAGGGAGTAGTCAATATTTTCGGCGGTCTTCCACTCCTGGCACTTTTCGTTCATTTTTTTCATAATGGACAGAGCAAAGGGAGTGGCAGCGGGGTCTGTGTGGCTCTTGCCGGTCATGTATTTCACACATTCATACAGACCCGCGTAACCCAGGGAGATCGTGGAGTAGCCGCCGTAAAGGAGCTTGTCGATGACCTCGCCTTTTTTCAGCCGGGCCAGAGCGCCGTACTGCCAAAGGATGGGGGCGGCGTCGGAGGTGGTGCCCTTCAGCCGGTCGTGGCGGCAGCGGAGGGCACGGTGGCACAGCTCCAGGCGCTCGTCAAAAATTTTCCAGAACTTCTCAATATTGCCGCCGGAGGACAGGGCCACATCCGGCAGGTTAATGGTGACAACGCCCTGGTTAAAGCGGCCATAATACTTGTGCTTGCCGGGCTCGTAGTTGCCGGCATTGGCGATATTGCCCACCCCTGCATCGGTGAAGCGGTCAGGGGTCAGGAAGGAACGGCAGCCCATACAGGTGTATACATCGCCCTTGAGCTCCTTCATCTTCTTCTCGGAAATATAGTCAGGCACCATACGACGGGCGGTACACTTGGCGGCCAGCTCCGTGAGATACCAGTAGGGGGAGTCCTCGTGGATGTTATCCTCCTCCAGGGTGTAGATGAGCTTGGGGAAAGCAGGCGTGACCCAAATGCCTTTTTCGTTTTTCACGCCCTGGTAGCGCTGGAGGAGCATCTCCTCGATAATCATGGCCAGGTCTTTCTTCTCCCGTTCGTTCCGGGCCTCGTTCAGATACATGAAAACAGTGATGAAGGGGGCCTGGCCATTGGTGGTCAGGAGAGTCACCACCTGGTACTGGATGGTCTGCACACCCCGGCGAATTTCCTCCCGCAGGCGGGTCTCTACCAGCTCACTGATCTTCTCCTCACCGGGGTCCACGCCGATGGAGGCCATTTCACCTTGGACAATCTTGCGGATTTTCTGACGGCTGACCTCTACAAAGGGGGCCAGATGGGTGAGGCTGATGGACTGGCCGCCGTACTGGTTGCTGGCCACCTGGGCTACGATCTGGGTGGCAATATTGCAGGCGGTGGCAAAGCTATGGGGACGCTCAATGAGGGTGCCGGTGATGACAGTGCCGTTTTGCAGCATATCCTCCAGGTTCACCAGGTCACAGTTGTGCATATGCTGGGCGTAATAATCGCTGTCGTGGAAGTGGATGATGCCCTCCCGATGGGCCTCAACAATCTCTTGAGGCAGCAGAATACGTTCGCTGAGGTCGCGGCTGACCTCACCGGCCATGTAGTCCCGCTGGGTGGAGTTGACCACTGGGTTTTTATTGGAATTCTCCTGCTTGGCCTCCTCGTTATTGCACTCGATAAGGGAGAGAATCTTATCGTCGGTTGTGTTGGATTTGCGGACCAGGGAACGGGTATAGCGGTAGGTGATGTAATGCTTGGCCACTTCAAAGGCGCCGTGGGCCATGATGTAATGCTCCACCATGTCCTGAATTTCCTCCACAGTGGGAGCGCGGCCGATCTTCTGGCACTGGAGCTCTACAGACTCGGCGATGCGCTGGATCTGCACGGGGGTCATGCGGTCCACTTCCTCCACGGAGTCGTTGGCCTTGGTGATGGCAACGATGATCTTTGTGATGTCAAAGGCTACCTCGGAGCCGTTGCGCTTGATGATCTTCATTTTATTTGTCCTCCTCCGCCCCAACGAGGGCAAGTAATATTTATCACATGTGTGTATACACCTATGTTACACTATATATTGTGCCATTACAAGGGGTTAACACACAAAATATAGAGAGAAACTGTACCAAATTTAGGCGGTGAAATTTGGAGGAACAGACAAAGACCACAAAATATAGCAAATAATTACATGGGATACACAAAATGTTGTATAATAAAAAACTATGCCGCCGGTTCTGCGGCAGCACAGCAAAATCCGTGGGCTTCAGGCCGGAGCGGACTCATTCTCCCGGCGATAGCGGTCCTCACAGACCACCATGAAGTAGGCCCAGAGAATGAAAGGGAGCGCGCACAGAGAAGCCCTGATCTCCCAAAGCTCCACAGCAAAGTAAGCTGCCGCAGCGCCTACATGGAAGCTGAGAATGGTGGAAACATAGAACCACATCCGCCGCAGCTGTCCCTTTTCCCGGGCGCACAGATGACGGGCCAGGGAGAGGGCAGCCTGCTTGGTGTTGTTGGTGGAAAAGATGGTGGAGCTGACGTTTCCCTGCGCTCCGGAGAAGGAGCTCCATTGGACGCTCATGGCAAAGAAAATGGGGTAAAGAGCGGGGACAGTGGGTGTTTCCGCCGGGAGAAACGCCAATACAACGGCGCAGAGCGCATCCACCGCTGGGCTGACCCGCCGCATATCCCAGCCGAATAGGCGAGGCAGGAACACCGTGGACATGGTGCCCACAATATATATGACTAAAGCGCCTATATGCATCAGCACTCCCAGCCAATCGCCCTCAAAGGAGTTGAGCAGTATATCCAGCAAATTCAGAGTCTGCGCATTGGCCATGATGCCCATGCGCAGCAGGATTGCGTATGCCGCGAAAAAGCCGCCCACGGCGGCAAAGGACAGATGACGGTACCAATCTATATTAGAAATTCGGCTCATGGAGATTCTATCCTCCGTTTTCAAATGATGTTGCCTGTACCATCGGTTGACAAAGGCAAAACCGCGCCTGCCCTTGTTAACCGATGGTACCAGTATAGCAGAAAAATGTCGATGGACAAGAGAAAAGATGGACAAAAATAAGCAGATCCCGGGGAGAATCTATTGACAACAGACAGATTTGTGGTAGAATAATGAAAAATGCTGAGAGGAAGTCAAGCAGACAGCTGATCCCAAGCGAAACGGGGATAGGTGAGAGCCCGTTGGATGCCAGCGTCTGCATGCCGCTTCGGAGCGGCCGGTGAGGAGCCGGACGGTGCATTCCCGTTACAGAATGGCTAAGAGGGCAGAGCTTTCTGCCGAATTAGGGTGGTACCGTGGAGTTTAACTTCGCCCCTATGTGTGGGGCGGAGTTTTTGTTTTTTGTGAGGTGGTCAGGTGGCATATCGAATCGTGAATATGGCGGAGGAGCCCCGCAGCGGACAGTTTGCCTACTTTCGGGCTATGGCGGATCCCTGGGCGGGGATCACCGTGCCGGTGGACATTACAGCGTTTTACAACGCCCTGGACGGCAGACCCTTTTTCCTCAGCTTTCTCTATGCCCTGACCCGGGCGGCCAACGCTGTCCCGGAGCTGCGGCGTCGGCTGCTGAACGGGCAGGTGGTAGAGTTTGACCGGTGCTACCCCTCCTACACGGCCATGAAGGACAGCGGCGTGTATGTCTACTGCCTGGTGGACAGCGGGCTTTTGCCCTATGAGACATTTTTGACCGACGGCAAACGGCGGCAGGCGGAGGCCCTACGGGGCGATGAATTGGTGGAAAGCGGCGACCCGCTGAGCAACTTCTTTGTCTCCTGTGTGCCCTGGCTGGCCTACACTCAGCTCAAGCATCCCGCCACCGGGCCGGACGACTCAAACCCCCGCTTTTCCTGGGGTAAATTTACGGAGCAGAACGGCCGCATTACCCTACCGGTGACGGTTTTTGTGAACCACGCTCTGGCGGATGGGCTGCACATCGCCCGGTTTTACGAGAATCTGGACCGGGAGCTATCAGACATTGTGAAGATAATCAAAAATTCAAGATAAAAGGAGTAATTGACCATGAGCCATCCCTATCGCGGCCTCAACGAGCTGCGGGAAATGTTCCTGAGCTACTTTGAGAGTAAGGGCCATCTGCGCCTGCCCAGCTTTTCGCTGGTTCCCCAAAACGACAAGTCCATCCTGCTTATCAACGCCGGCATGACCCCCATGAAGCCCTGGTTCAAGGGGGAGGAGGAGCCCCCGCGGCGCCGGGTCTGTACCTGCCAGAAGTGCATCCGCACCGGCGACATTGACAACGTGGGCCATACCGCCCGCCACGGCACCTATTTCGAGATGCTGGGCAACTTCTCCTTTGGCGACTACTTCAAGCACGAGGCCATTGCCTGGAGCTGGGAGTTTCTGACCAAGGTGGTAGGGCTGGAGGAGGAGCGGCTGTATCCCTCTGTATATGAGAGCGATGACGAGGCCTTTGACATCTGGAATCAGGAGATCGGCATCCCCAAGGAGAGGATATTCCGCTTCGGCAAGGAGGATAACTTCTGGGAGCACGGCTCCGGCCCCTGCGGCCCCTGCTCGGAGATTTACTACGACCGGGGTGAGAAATACGGCTGCGGTAAGCCCGGATGCACCGTGGGCTGCGATTGCGACCGGTATATCGAGATCTGGAACAATGTGTTCTCCCAGTTTGATAACGACGGCCACGACAATTATACGGAGCTGAAGCAGAAGAATATCGACACCGGTATGGGCCTGGAGCGCTTGGCGGTGGTGTGTCAGAATGTGGATTCGCTGTTTGATGTGGACACGGTGATGAACATTACCAACAAGGTTTCGGAGCTCACCGGGGCGTTCTATGGCCAGAGCCAGAAACGGGATGTGTCCCTGCGGGTCATCACGGACCATATCCGGGCGGCCACGTTCATGATTTGCGACGGTATCCTCCCCTCCAACGAGGGCCGGGGCTATGTGCTGCGCCGCCTGCTGCGCCGGGCCGCTCGCCACGGCAAGCTCCTGGGCATGAACGAGCCGTTCCTGTATAAGATCGTGGACACCGTGATCCATGAAAATGAGTGCCAGTATGGCGACCTGCGGGAGAAGCAGACCTACATCACCAAGGTCATCCGCACCGAGGAGGAGAGCTTCGCCCGGACCATCGACGGGGGTATGCGCATCTTTGGGGAGATGCTGGCCGAGCACCAGCAAAAGGGCGAGACGGTGTTCTCCGGCGCGGACGCCTTCAAGCTGTATGATACCTTCGGCTTCCCCATTGATTTGACCGCCGAAATGGCCGCCGACGAGGGCCTGACGGTGGACGAGGACGCCTTCCGCCAGCTGATGCAGGAGCAGAAGGAGCGGGCCCGGGAGGCCCGGAAGGCCCTGGGCGATCTGGGCTGGGCCGGCGTGGAGTTCGGCAAAGAGGTGCCGTCCACAGAGTTCGTGGGCTATAATCAGGACAGCTGCGAGGCAAGCGTTGTGGCCCTGGTGTGCGATGATGAGCTGTGCGGACAGTTAGAGGAAGGCCGTGACGGCATTGTGGTATTGGACAAGACGCCCTTCTATGCGGAAATGGGCGGCCAGGTGGCAGACCACGGCGTAATTACCGGGCAGGGCTTTACCTTCACGGTGACGGACGTGCAGAAGAACAAGGGCGGCAAGTTCATGCATTACGGCCATGTGGCCCGGGGCAGCGTTACGGTAGGGGATACCGTGCGCCCGGCCATCGACACCCAGCGGCGCAAGGCCGTCTGCCGCGCCCATACCACCACACATCTGCTGGATGCGGCTCTGAAGAAGGTCCTGGGCGACCATGTACATCAGGCCGGCTCCCTGGTAGAGCCGGATCGCCTGCGCTTCGACTTCACTCATTTCGAGGCCATAACTCCCGAGCAGCTGAGCCAGGTGGAGTGGATGGTCAATGATGCCATTTTGGAGGGCTGTCCCGTGGTAACGGAGGTGCTGCCCATTGAGGAGGCTAAGAAAAAGGGCGCAGTGGCTATGTTCGGTGAGAAGTACGGCGAGACCGTCCGCGTGGTGGAGATGGGCGACTTCTCCATGGAGTTCTGCGGCGGTACCCACCTGGATAATACCGCTAAGTCCGGGCCCTTCCGCATCAAGTCCGAGAGCAGCGTTGCCTCCGGTGTGCGCCGTATAGAGGCTACCTGCGGCCGTATGAGCCTGGAAAGTATGGAAAAGACCAACGGCGTACTGGTCAGAGCTGCGCAGTTCTTCAAAACGGCGCCCTCCGGACTGCTGGAGCGGATGGAGCAGCAGGCCAGCGAGATGAAGCAGCTGCGCCAGGCCCTGGATAAGTTCAAGGCAGAGGCATCCCTGGGCGAGGCCAAGCAGTTCCTGGCGGCCGCTAAGACCGTAAAGGGCCTGCATGTGCTCACCGCCACCCGAGAGGGGCTGGATGCCAATGCCCTGCGCAAGATGGGCGACTTCCTGCGGGATAAAGATCCCGCTGTGGTGGGCGTCCTGGCCAGCATTTCCGAGGAGAAGGTCACCTTCCTGGCTGTGTGCGGCAAGGAGGCTGTGGCCAAAGGCGTGAAGGCCGGTGACCTGGTGAAGCAGGTGTCCGGCATCTGCGGCGGCAAGGGCGGCGGCAAGCCCGACAGCGCCATGGGCGGCGGCAGCGACCTGCTGAAGGTGGACGATGCTCTGGCGGCGGTGGATGACTTCGTGTCGGAAAAGCTAGGCTGAGATGATCCCTAATGACCCTGTGATTCTGCTGAGCTTCGTAAATGCCCGGCTGCGGGATGAATACGATAGCCTGGAGGAGCTGTGCGGCGCCCTGGATGTGAGCCGTCCGGACCTGGAGGAGCGGCTGGCGGCCATCGGCTACCTATATAATGAAACAATGAATCAATTTAAATGAAAGGAGCAGATCCCATGAAGAATGATTGCCTGTTCTGCGCCATTGCGGCAGGGGAGATTCCCTCCAACAAGGTGTATGAGGATGACCTGTGCTATGCCTTTTACGACATCGCCCCCCAGGCACCCACCCATTTCCTGGTGATTCCCAAGAGCCACATCGGCTCTGTGGCGGAGATCAGCGGCGAAAACAGCGCCGTGGTGGCCCACATCTTTGAGGTCATCGCTAAGGTGAGCCGAGAGCTGGGATTGGAGAGCTACCGGGTGGTGTCCAACATCGGCGAACAGGCCGGTCAGAGTGTGCATCACCTGCACTTCCATGTGCTGTCCGGCCGGGATATGACCTGGCCTCCGGGCTAAAGAATTGCTCCGTGAATGCGGATGAGAATCAAAACCTCCGGCTTAGCCGGAGGTTTTGATTCATTCATTTATAAAAGCTCAGAGCCGACTTGAAAAATCAAGTCGGCTCCGGGCTTTTGGGGGGTGAAAGATGAGAAATCGAAAGGAAGTGAGATTTAAAACTTATACTCCACATACAGCTCCCGGACGGCGTTGGGGTCCGTGGGGGTTGCGGCGGGAGCAGCCGGGGCGGCAGGCTTATCGCGGTTGGCGATGAACTTGGGCGCCACCTGGGGGAACAGGGCCAGGGACAGCACGTCCTCCTCGCTCTTGGCGATGTCCTTGAACTCCTCCTTATACTTTTCCAGCTCCGGCTCCAACAGATCTGCCGGGCGGCAGGTGATGACGTCCTCGGGGGCAATGCCCGCCTTGGCCCGGACCTCCTCATTGACCTCGCCGGGCAGCCTGCCGTATTCACCGCGAAGCATAGCCTTGGACTCCTTGGGGAATACCTTGTAGCGCTCGCCCATGATGATATTCATAACAGCCTGGGTGCCCACGATCTGAGAAGAGGGGGTCACCAGGGGCGGATAGCCAAAGTCCTTACGGACTCGGGGAATTTCCGTCAGCACATCGTAATACTTATCCTCCTTGCCCGCCTGCTTCAGCTGGGAGATCAGGTTGGAGAGCATGCCGCCGGGCACTTGGTAGAGCAGAGTGTTGGTGTCCACCCGCAGAACCTTGGGATCCAGAATGCCCGCATCCTGCAGCCGCTGGGCCACCTTGCGGAAGTGAACGGCAGCCTCGGACATCTTGCCCAGGTCCAGGCCCGTGTCGCGGACGGTACCCTTCAGCGTGGCCACCAGAGATTCGGTGGCGGGCTGGCTGGTGCCGTTGGCCATGGGGGAAAGGGCGGTATCCACGATGTCCACGCCTGCATAGGCGGCCATGAGCAGCGTCATATCGCCGGTGCCGGAGGTGTTGTGAGTGTGCAGGTGGATGGGTACGGAAACGGTTTCCTTCAGGGCCTTCACCAGGGAGTAGGCGTCCATGGGCAACAGAAGGTTTGCCATATCCTTGATGCAGATGGCGTCAGCACCCATCTGCTCCAGCTCCTTCGCCAGCTTTACGAAGTAGGCTTCACTGTGGATGGGAGACATGGTGTAGCTGAGGGTAGCTTCCACCTGGCCACCGTATTTTTTGGTGGATTTGATGGCCTGCTCCAGGTTGCGCACATCGTTCAGCGCATCAAAAATGCGGATGATGTCGATGCCGTTTTCAATAGACTTGCGGCAGAAGGCATCCACCACGTCATCGGCATAGTGCTTGTAGCCAAGGATATTCTGCCCCCGGAACAGCATTTGCAGCTTGGTGTTTTTCACATGCTTGCGGATGGTGCGCAGGCGCTGCCAGGGGTCCTCATTGAGAAAGCGCATACACGCATCAAAGGTGGCACCGCCCCAGCACTCCAGGGAATAATAACCGATGGAATCCAACATCTCCAGGGCGGGGAGCATATCCTCAATGGTCATGCGGGTGGCCGCCTGGGACTGATGGGCATCCCGGAGGATGGTATCGGTGATCAGCAGGGGTTTATTGGACAAAAATACCATAGTCAATTACCTCCATTAACCGTACAGCGAGATCAGCACGCCGGCGGCGATGGCCGAGCCGATGACACCGGCCACATTGGGACCCATGGCGTGCATCAAGAGGAAGTTGCCGGGGTTATACTGCTGGCCTACCTTTTGGGAGACCCGGGCGGCCATGGGAACGGCGGAAACACCGGCGGAGCCGATGAGAGGATTGATCTTCTCCTTCAGGAACAGATTCATGAACTTGGCCAGCAGCACGCCGCCTGCGGTACCGAAGCCAAAGGCCACTACACCCATACCCATGATAGCCAGGGTCTTGGGGCTGAGGAAGGTGGCAGCAGTGGCGGTGGCGCCTACAGAGATGCCCAGGAAGATAGTGACGATGTTCATCAGCTCGTTCTGCATGGTCTTGCTCAGACGATCCAGCACACCGCACTCCTTAGCCAGGTTGCCCAGCATCAGACAGGCAATCAGGGGCGCCGCAGAGGGAACCAGCAGCGCGACAAATACGGTGACCACCACCGGGAAGAAGATCTTTTCCTTTTTGCTTACCTGGCGCAGGGGCTTCATGACGATTTGCCGCTCCTTTTCGGTGGTTAGGGCCTTCATGATAGGCGGCTGGATCACCGGGACCAGAGCCATATAGGAGTAAGCCGACACGGCGATGGGGCCCAGCAGGGCCGGGGCCAGCATAGCGGTGACGAAGATGGCCGTGGGGCCGTCCGCGCCGCCGATAATACCAACGGAGGATGCCTCAGCTCCGCTGAAGCCCATGAGACGGCAGCCAACGAAAGTCATGAAGATGCCCAGCTGCGCGGCAGCACCCAGCAGCAGGCTCTTGGGGTTGGCGATCAGGGGGCCGAAGTCGGTCATAGCGCCCACGCCCATGAAGATGAGACAGGGATAGATGCCCAGCTTGATGCCCAGATACAGCACATCAATGAGACCCACGGAAACGGTAACGTTGCTCAGGGTCACGCCGCTGGCAGCAGCAAACTGCTCTGCACTGGCCAGGGTTTGAATCTGTACAGCGATGGAGTTTGCCACATCGCCGCTGGCGGCAGCGATCTGGGCGGCGGCCTGGTTCAGAGCGTCTGCATCAAACAGGCTCTGGGCGGTGGTCCACAGGGAATCCACATACGGCTGCAGCACATCGGCGGAAACACCGGCGCTAAACATCTCGGACAAGAAGCTTGCCGTGATGGGTTCACCTTGGAAAATATTCCAGTGGACATGACCGCCGGCAAAGAGGATCTCGTGGAACATGCCGGAGCCCGGCAGATTGGTCACCAGCATGCCAATGGCGATGGGTACCAGCAGCAGCGGCTCAAACTTCTTCTTAATGCCCAAAAATAGGAGCACGCAGGAGATGAAGATCATAATAAGGCATTTCCAGTTATCCCCCTGGGTGAACTGGAAAAACCCGGTACTGGTGAGGAAATTATTAATAGCTTCCATACAGCGGACCTCCGCTTAACCGATGACGCACAGCAGCGTGCCGGACTCCACGGCGGCGCCCTTGGCAACGCTCACGGAAACGACCTTACCGTCGCAGGGGCTCATGATCTCATTTTCCATCTTCATGGCCTCCAGAATCATCAGCACCTGACCCTTTTTCACGGTATCGCCGGCGGAGACATTGACACTAAGGATATTGCCGGGCATGGGGGAGGTGATCTGCTCACCGCCGGCAGGGGCAGAAGCAGGAGCGGCAGGCGTAGCGACAGGTGCAGCAGCGGCAGCGGGGGCGGCAGCAGCACCACCGGTGATTTCCTCCAGCTCCACTTCATAAACGGTGCCGTTTACATTTACTCTGTACTTTTTCATTGATAATATCCTCCTCAGATTTGTTTCATGGAAATAATACGGATGGCAGAAATATCAGTGCCCATCTCCTCGGCGATAGCGGCGGAGACGGCGGCAATCAGCTCAGGCCCAACACCGGCCTTGGGGGCATCGACCGTGGCGGCAGCAGGTGCGGGTGTGGATTTTCCCTCAGATTTGCGGCACACATAGCTCATCAGTGTGACCAGTAGGATGATGCAGACCAAACCTACAAAAACGGTTCCTAATCCCATCAAGCACACAAAAAGGTTGGAGTAATCCATGGGCAGTTCCTCCTAAATCGAAATTTGGACCCATTGTAACAGAATTTTTACGCACATTCAATAGATTTACGGAAAAAACAAAAAATTCGATAGAATAGCTAAATTGTTTTTGAATATTGATGAAATTGTAACAATGACTTTTCTTTTAACGAATCCTATAGTATAATTTCCTTATTAGAAGTATTTATTACGGAGGAAAATTTCCTGATGCGATACGGAGAAGTTCTGCCGGCGGAGTTCATAGCGCGGCCCAATCGGTTCATAGCCCATGTGCGTTTGCGGGGGGAGGAAGTGGTCTGCCATGTGAAGAATACCGGCCGCTGCCGAGAGCTGCTGCAGAGCGGCGTGCAGGTCTGGCTGGAGAGAGGGACAAACCCCCGGCGAAAAACGGCCTATGACCTTATTGCTGTGCGGAAGGGGGAGCGGTTGGTGAATATGGACGCCCAGGCGCCCAATAAGATTTTTGGCGAATGGGCTATGTGCCTGGAGCCGGGGATCCTGTCCGTGAAGTCCGAGGTGTTTTTTGAGGACAGCCGGTTGGATTTCCTGCTGGAAACGGAGACGGGGCGCCACTACGTGGAAGTCAAGGGCGTCACTCTGGAGAGTGGTGGCCATGTGCGCTTCCCCGATGCGCCCACGGAGCGGGGCGTGCGGCATTTATATACGCTGATGCGCGCTGTGGAGCAGGGGCATCGAGCCACGGTGTTTTTCGTAGTGCAGATGGACAATGTGCGGGACTTTGCCCCCAACGATGAGACGCACCCGGCCTTTGGCGAAGCCTTGCGGCAAGCAGCATCGGCCGGGGTGCAGGTGCTGGCTTACAGCTGCCATGTCACGCCGGAGGAGGTGACCATGGATCGTCCGGTGCCTGTTCTATTATAATTAAAAAAGAGCAACATGGGTATGTACCCATGTTGCTCTTTTTCAGCGTAAAAAACTATTACAGCAGCAGTACGCCGGCCTTTTCGCAGGCGTCCACGGTGCCCTTGTCCCACTGGCTGGCTTGAACCTCGCCGATATGGCAGGTGCCGATCATCAGCATGCACAGGCGGCTTTGGCCGATACCGCCGCCGATGGTCAGAGGCAACTGACCCTCCAGCAACATTTTGTGGAAGGGCAGCTTGCTGCGCTCCTCGCAGCCGCGCTTTTTCAGCTGGTAGCGCATGGAGATCTCGTCCACACGGATGCCCATGGAGGAGATCTCAAAGCCACGCTGCAGCACGTCGTTCCACATAAGGATATCGCCGTTGAGGGCCCAATCGTCATAGTCCGGGGCGCGGCCGTCGTGGGGCTTGCCGGAGCCCTTGAGGTCGTCGCCGATCTGCATGAGGAACACGGTATGGTGCTCCTTACAAATGGCGTCCTCCCGCTCTCTGGGGGTCTTATCGGGCCAGCGGTCCTCCAGCTCCTGGGTGGTGACGAAATAGACCTCCCGGTCCAGCTTGGTGTGCAGGCTGGGGAAAGCGATCTGCAGGGCGTCATTGGTCTCGCATACGGCACCCACGATAGCGCGAACGGTCTGGCGCAGGTAGTCCTCGTTGCGGTCCTCCCGGGAGATGACCTTCTCCCAGTCCCATTGATCCACATAGATGGAGTGGGTGTTATCCACTTCCTCATCACGGCGGATGGCGTTCATGTCGGTGAACAGGCCCTTGCCCACATTGAACTCGTATTTCTTCAGCGCCAGGCGCTTCCACTTAGCCAGGGAATGGACTACCTGGGCGTTAGAACCAACATCGGGGATGTCGAAGGAGACGGGGCGCTCGACACCGTTGAGGTTATCGTTCAGACCCGAATTCTCATCAACGAACAGGGGGGCGGAAACCCGACGCAGATTTAGCGCCTGACCAAGGTTGACCTGGAAATTGCTCTTGATAAACTCGATGGCACGCTGCATTTCATACACGGACAGCGGCGTTTTGTACCCTTCAGGAATAACGATTTTGCTCATGTTGGTTATCACCTTTCTATAAAATAATGTAAAAATTATAATGTTGTATGCGTTGATTTGCAAGTGGAAAATTTGTTAATATTCACAGAAGAATTCTAAAAAAAAATGTAAAAGATGATAAAAAATGGGCGCCTGTCACTTATTTATGTTTATGGAAAAGGTATCGGCCCGATTTAATTGAGTCATACCCTTATCCGCGCATTTGCAGATTATTTTGATTCCTCCCAAATGAACATAAAAGCTTTTTATCCGGCAAAGCTCATTAACCGCTGGCTCCTGTGAAGTGACTACGCCGGGCTATCGTCCACCTGCGCGCCTTGAACACGATCCTCTTTGTTTTAGCAAATATACATCATGCGGCGTATAAAAATCTCCCGGTAACGGAAGTGAAATTACCGGGAGAGAGAGGAACAAAAAAACGCTGCAAGCCCTGAAAAAAGGCTTGCAGCGGTGCTTTCTGGCGTCCCAGAAGAGATTTGAACTCCCGACCCCACGCTTAGGAGGCGTGTGCTCTATCCAGCTGAGCTACTGAGACATAATATTTAAGTTTTTCCTTATTGTACACGCCAAGAGAAAAAATGTCAATGCATACCGCGAAAAAATGCGAAAAGCTCTTGCATTCTTCCTTATAAGAGCATATAATACAAAGGTTAGTGCAGAAAAAATAAAAAGATACAGAATTCAGCCATGAGAAAGGGGCTTTTACCATTGCAGAACGAGAAATTGAGAAATGTTGCCATTATCGCCCACGTTGACCACGGCAAGACTACCCTGGTGGACGAAATGCTCAAGCAGGGTGGTGTGTACCGGGAGAACCAGGAGACAGTGGATCGGGTCATGGACTCCAACGATCTGGAACGGGAGCGCGGCATCACCATCCTGGCCAAGAACACCGCTATTCGCTACGGCGATACAAAAATCAATATTGTAGACACCCCGGGCCACGCCGACTTTGGCGGCGAGGTGGAGCGCATTTTAAAGATGGTCAACGGCGTTATCCTGCTGGTGGACGCTGCCGAAGGCCCTATGCCCCAAACCCGCTTTGTGCTTAGCCGGGCTCTGGAGCTGGGCCACCGGGTCATTGTAGTGGTAAACAAGATCGACCGGCCTGACCAGCGCATCCATGAGGTGGTGGACGAGGTGCTGGAGCTGCTGCTAGATTTGGACGCCACAGATGAGCAGCTGGATTCCCCCATGCTGTTCTGCTCTGCCCGGCAGGGTATCGCGTCTTATTCTCCCGACGTGCCCGGCACGGACCTGAAGCCGCTGTTTGACACTATTATTGATTATATCCCCGCTCCGGAGGCCGATGTGGATGAGCCGTTCCAGATGCTGGTGTCCGCCATTGATTATAATGAGTTTGTGGGCCGCATTGCCATCGGCCGCATTGAGCGGGGGACCTTGAAGCAGAATCAGGAGATCGCTGTGTGCAACTACCACGACCCTGACGCCCCGGCCAAGAAGGCCAAGGCCGTGAGCCTGTACGAGTTTGAGGGCCTGGGCAAGAAGCCGGTTACGGAGTCCACTGCGGGCAACATCATCGCCCTCAGCGGCATCGGTGATATCACCATCGGCGATACCATTTGCGATCCTAATGCCGTGGAGCCGCTGCCCTTTGTGAAGATTTCTGCCCCCACTATGGAGATGACCTTCTCTATCAACGATTCCCCCTTTGCCGGGCGCGAGGGCAAGTTCGTCACCTCCCGCCAGCTGCGAGAGCGGCTGTTCCGGGAGACGCTGAAGGATGTTTCCCTGCGGGTATCTGAGATTCCCGGGGCCATGGACGCCTTTAATGTGGCCGGCCGCGGTGAAATGAGCCTGTCTATCCTCATTGAGACCATGCGCCGGGAAGGGTATGAGTTCCAGGTGTCGCCTCCCCGTGTACTGTATGAGACCATCGACGGCAAGAAGTGCGAGCCCATTGAGCGCCTGGTAGTGGATGTGCCCAGCGAGTCCGTGGGCGCAGTCATTGAGAAGATTGGCGCCCGGAAGGGTGACATGGTGGAGATGACCCCTGTGGGAAACCGCATGAAGGTGGAGTTCCTGGTTCCGGCCCGGGGCCTGTTTGGCTACCGCAATGAGTTTCTTACCGACACCCGGGGCGAGGGCATCATGGCCAGCGTCTTTGACAGCTACGCCCCCTATAAGGGCGAGATGAACCGCCGGAATACCGGGTCCCTTATATCCTTTGAAACGGGTGAGTCCATCACCTACGGGCTCTTTAACGCCCAGGAGCGGGGCACGCTCTTTATCGGCCCGGGCGTGAAGGTGTACGAGGGCATGGTAGTGGGTGTGTCGCCCAAGCAGGAGGATATCACCGTAAATGTCTGCAAGAAAAAGCAGCAGACCAACACCCGTGCCTCCGGCTCCGATGACGCTCTGCGCCTGGTGCCGCCCCGGAAGATGAGCTTGGAGCAATGCCTGGAGTTCCTGGCGGACGACGAGCTGCTGGAGGTCACGCCGGAGAATCTGCGTATCCGAAAGACCATCCTCAACCACGAGAAGCGGATGAAGGCCGCCCACGGCAGCAAGAAAAAGTGATTCTATCAACAAAACGGAACGGCTTTTGCCGTTCCGTTTTATTGATTCATAGTAGGATTATCTGTCCGCTCAAGCAGATAGTCTATGGACACCCCAAAATATTCGGCAAAGAGGATAAGAGTTGCATAATCAGCCTCTCGCACGCCATTTTCATAGCGACTGACGGCGTTTTGATTCAATCCCAGATCCATCGCCAACTTTAATTGCGAAATATGTCGTTGTTCTCTCAAATATTTTAATCGTTTCATATAGAACCTCTTGACAAAATAATACCAAATTGGTATTATAAAAATATCCCGTTTCGGGATATTACATACATTCAGGAGGAGAGAATTTATGGATGCGCAAAAGGTGGATTTATTTGTGATGACGAATCAAAAATATTTCCCGGCAGAAAAGATCGTTTATCTGAAGGATAAGCTCCTGCAGACGAATGAATCGAAATTCAACCTGGTGACTTCCACGGAGCTTAAAGACCCGACAACCATTTTGCTGGTTTCCATTTTCCTCGGTGCGCTGGGGATCGATCGCTTCATGCTTGGTGAAACGGGGATGGGTATTTTGAAGCTGCTGACGCTGGGCTGCTTTGGAATACTGACCATTGTGGACTGGTTCACTGTGCAGAAAAAGGCAAGAGAATTAAACTTCAATAAATTGATGGTTTTGCTGTAAAAAATGCAGACAAAATGGCTCTCATCGTCATATAGGCGATGGGAGCCATTTTTGATTCTCCGCCCATTGACGCGGGCGGCGAATCATAGTACAATGCAGGAAAACAGCCAAGACGGAGTGAGAAAAAATGACACTGAATGAGATGAAGATCGGCAGCACTGCTGTGATACGCCAGGTGGGTGGCGAGGGACCCCTGCGGTGCCGTCTTTTAGATATGGGCTTAATCCCCGGGACTAAGGTCACGCTGCAAAAAGTGGCGCCTATGGGCGATCCCATTGAGATCCGCGTACGGGGCTATGAGCTGACGCTGCGTGTGGAGGACGGACAAAAAATTCAGGTGGAGGAGGTAAAGGCATGATCTTTGCGTTGGCAGGCAATCAAAATTGCGGCAAGACCACGCTCTTTAACGCCCTTACCGGCTCTAACCAGCATGTGGGTAATTTCCCCGGCGTGACGGTGGACCAGAAGATCGGTGAGATTAAGGACGGCAAGAGCGGCTCAGTGGTAGATCTGCCGGGTATCTACTCCCTGCGCCCCTACACCCAGGAGGAGATCGTGACCCGGGACTTTATTCTCAAGGGAAAGCCCGACGGGATCATCAATATCGTGGATGCTACCAATATTGAGCGAAATCTCTATCTGACACTGCAGCTGTTGGAGCTGCGGGTGCCCATGGTGCTGGCCCTGAACATGATGGACGAGGTCCGCGCCAACGGCGGGACCATAGATGTGCAGGAGTTGAGCCACTGCTTGGGCATTCCGGTGGTGCCCATCAGTGCGGTGAAGGGCGAGGGCGTGTCGGAGCTGCTGGATCAAGCAGTACACACCGCCCGCACAAAGACCTTGCCCAAGGTATACGACTTCTGCTCGGAGGAGTCTGCGGTGCATCGGTGCATCCACGCGGTGGTGCATATGATCCAAGACCACGCCGACAAGGCGGACATCCCGGCGAGATTTGCTACTACGAAGCTCATTGAGGGCGATGAAAACATCCTGCAGCAGCTTCAGCTGGATCAAAACGAAAAGGAGCTGCTGGAGCACTGCATCGTGCAGATGGAGAACGAGAGCGGGCTGGACCGCAATGCCGCTCTGGCGGATATGCGCTACAGCTTCATTGAGAATGTGGTGCAGATCTGTGTGGTCAAGTGCCACGAGAGCAAGGAACACCGCCGCTCGGTGCAAATGGACAAGGTGCTCACGGGCAAGTATACGGCCCTGCCGGTATTTTTCGGCGTGATGCTTCTGATTTTCTACCTGACCTTCAACCTTATCGGTCAGAACCTGTCTGATTTTCTCAGTCTGGGCATTGATAAGCTGACCCTGGTAGTGGACAAGGGCCTCACGGCCTACGGCATCAATCCGGTGGTGCATAGTCTCATTGTAGACGGCGTTTTTGCCGGTGTGGGCAGCGTGCTGTCGTTCCTGCCCATCATCGTCACGCTGTTTTTCTTCCTGTCCATTTTGGAGGATACCGGCTACATGGCCCGGGTGGCCTTTGTCATGGACAGACTTCTGCGAAAGATTGGTCTGTCCGGGCGCAGCTTTGTGCCTATGCTTATCGGCTTCGGCTGCACGGTGCCGGCCATCATGGCTACCCGCACGGTCTCCTCGGACCGAGATCGGAAGATGACTATACTCCTGACGCCGTATATGAGCTGCTCGGCAAAAATCCCCATTTATGCGGTGTTTTCAGCAGCGTTTTTTCCGGATCACGCAGCGCTGGTGATGATTGGCCTATATGTGACGGGTATTGTGCTGGGTATCCTGCTGGCGCTGGTGCTGAAGGATACGGCTTTTCGAGGGCAGCCGGTCCCCTTCGTGATGGAGCTGCCCAACTACCGCATGCCCTCGGCCAAGAGCGTGGGCCTGCTGCTGTGGGAAAAGGCTCGGGACTTCCTGGAGCGGGCCTTCACGGTCATTTTCCTGGCCACCATCATCATTTGGTTCCTGCAGACATTTGATGCCAAGCTCAATGTGGTCACGGACAGTGCGGATAGTCTCCTGGCGCTGGTGGGCCAGTTTATTTCCGTTATTTTTAAGCCCTTGGGCTTTAATGATTGGCGGGTGGCCACGGCGCTGATCTCCGGCTTCACGGCCAAGGAGGCGGTGGTATCCACCCTGGCGGTGCTGCTGGGCACCAGCACGGCGAACCTGGGAGCGGCGCTGAGCGCGCTATTCACGCCGCTTTCCGCCCTGTCCTTCCTGGTGTTCACGCTTTTGTATACACCGTGTATCGCAGCGGTGACCACCATCCGCCGGGAGCTGGGCTCTTTCTGGAGAATGCTGGGCGTAGTGCTGCTGCAGTGCTCAGTGGCCTGGCTGGTGGGCATGCTGGTGTATCAGGTCGGAGGCTTGCTATGAGTACGTTGGATTGGCTCCTTTTGGCCGCCATTCTGGTGGGTGCCGCCGTGGCGCTGGTGCATCTGCTCAGGGGTAAAAAGGGTGGCTGCTGCGGTGATTGCCGATCCTGCTGCGGCTGTCACAAAATGAAATAGTCAGGACGGGCAGGTGCTTCGGCATCTGCCTGTTTTTTCGGGGACTGGCACATTTTGCTGCCCGGGGACATAGGATGCCCACAGGGGTGGATGCTATGCTGAATCGTTTCACACAACTGCGGCGCAAGGAGGTCATCAACCTCTGCGACGGCTGCCGGCTGGGCTGCGTGGGGGATGTGGAGATAAAGCTGCCGGAGGGAGAGGTTCGGGCGCTGATCGTATTTGGCCCGTGCCGGTTTTTCGGCCTGTTCGGCAGGGGAGAGGATTACTACATACCCTGGGAGTGTATACAGAAATTCGGGGACGACATCATTCTCATCGACAAGCCCTTTCAGCGCCGGAACGTCCCGCCCGACCGCAAACACAGACGCTGGGGATGAACCGGAAAAAACGGCAGAAATTATAGAAAAACCACTTGCAATTTATGTTTTAATATGGTATTATATTTCAGCATTCCGCACAGGCTTGGACTCTCGGTCGGTGCCGTATTGGTTGGCCGGGGGGAGGAAAAGTCTGGAGGGTAAAACTAAAAATCAAAGGAGAACTGAACAAAATGGCAAATCAGAATGTTGTTTCCATGAAGGCTCTGCTGGAGGCCGGCGTACACTTCGGCCACCAGACCCGCCGCTGGAACCCCAAGATGGCTCCCTACATTTACACCGAGCGCAACGGGATCTACATCATCGACCTGCAGAAGACCGTGAAGAAGCTGGAGGAGGCTTACAACTTCGTGCGTGAGCTCAGCGAGTCCGGCCAGAGCCTGCTGTTCGTGGGCACCAAGAAGCAGGCACAGGAGGCCATCAAGGACGAGGCTCTGCGCTGCAACATGTTCTATGTAAACGCCCGTTGGCTGGGCGGCATGATGACCAACTTCAAGACCATGCGCACCCGTGTGGACCGCCTGAATCAGCTGAAGGCCATGCAGGCTGACGGCACCTTCGACATGCTGCCCAAGAAGGAAGTTATCAAGCACCTGGGCGAGATCGAGAAGCTGGAGAAGTATCTGGGCGGCGTGAAGGAAATGAAGAAGCTGCCCGGCGCCCTGTTCATCGTGGACACCCGCAAGGAGCGCAACGCCATTGCTGAGGCACACCGCCTGGGCATTCCCGTTGTGGCCATTGCCGATACCAACTGCGATCCCGACGAGATCGATTATCCCATCCCCGGCAACGATGACGCCATCCGTGCCATCAAGCTGATCTCCTCCGTCATGGCCAATGCCATGATCGAGGGCCGCCAGGGCGAGCAGACCGAGGAGGCCGCCGCTCCCGCCGAGGAAACCGCCGAATAAGCAAATTCCTTTTACCGCTGAACGAACGGGGCAGGGCGTGTCCCTGCCCCTTATTTTGTAAATAATTGAACTGGAGGATATAAAAATGGCTTTTAGTGCTGCTGATGTTAAGACTCTGCGCGAGATGACCGGCGTGGGCATGATGGATTGCAAGAAGGCTTTGGTGGAGACCGATGGCGATATGGACAAGGCTGTGGAGTACCTGCGTGAAAAGGGCCTGGCCAAGGCTGCCAAGAAGGCCGGCCGCATCGCTGCCGAGGGCATGAGCTATGTGTGCGTGGAAAACGGCGCTGCCGCTATGGTGGAGGTAAACTGCGAGACCGACTTCTGCGCTAAGAGTGATTCCTTCGTGGCATTCGTCAAGGACATTGCCAAGACCGTCCTGGAGTGCAATCCCGCCGATGTGGATGCGCTGATGAACTGCAAGTATGCCGGGTCCGACCTGACCGTGGCTGAGACCATGCCCGAGAAGGTCATGTCTATCGGTGAGAACCTGCAGATCCGCCGCTTTGTTCGTATGGATACCAACACCTCTGTGGGTTATGTCCATGCCGGCGGCAAGATCGGTGTGCTGGTGAACTTGGCCGTGGAGGGCGGCGTCGACGCCACCGAGATCGGCAAGAACGTCGCCATGCAGATCGCCGCTCTGAATCCCCGCTTCTGGGATAAGTCCCAGGTGAGCCAGGAGGTGCTGGACGAGGAGAAGAAGGTGGCCCTGGCTCTCATGGACCAGGATCCCAAGATGGCCTCCAAGCCCGCTCAGGTCAAGGAGAAGATCGTCATGGGCAAGATGAACAAGTTCTATCAGGAGAACTGCCTGCTGCAGCAGGAGTTCGTCCGTGGTGACCTGTTCACCGGCTCTGTGGAGGGTTACATTGCCGACGCTGCCAAGAAGCTGGGCGGCTCCGTGAAGTTTGTGGATGCTGTGCGCTTCGCCACCGGCGAGGGCATTGAGAAGAAGCAGGAGGACTTCGCCGCTGAGGTCGCTGCCCAGATGAACATGGGCAAGTAATTCTTGCTGTAATACGAATAAAAAGGACGGCTTCCTTGGAAGTCGTCCTTTTTGTATGCAAATGTAGCCTGCTGTTGCGAACCGGCGGCGGATGTCACTGGCGTAGCAATCCGTATCCTGCCGGAATGAGAGAAATATAGCTGTGCTTTATTACAGCTTCTCTAACTGCTCCGGGCTGTCGATGTCAATAAGCTGAGTGGGGGAGACCTCCATCAGCAGCAGCTCCCCCTCATGGGCCAGAATCACCGAGCGACCACCGCAGTCGCCGGTGAGGGCCATCAGCTCCGGGAAAAAACGGGCAGGAAAGATACAGGGGTTGCCTCGCCGACCTCTATGACCAAGGCCCACAATGCGGTCCGGATGGGCGGCGGCAAAGCCGATGAGATCAGCTACAGTTTCTTTTTTCAGCCGGGGCTGATCCGCCACTTGAAACATCACTGCGTCGCAATCTGCCAGGGCCGCCAGGCCGATGCGGATGGACTCGCTCTGCCCCCGCTCCGGATATGGGTTGTGCAGGGGGGTGAAGCTGTATTTTTCCGCCAGCGCCGCCACCTGGGGATACTGAGTTACCACCACCACGCGATGGAGCTTATCCCCGGGAATGGCGGACAGGGCGTAGTTTATCAGCGTTTCTCCGCACCCCAGATCCACTGTCAGCTTATTCTCGCCGAAGCGGCGGCCAAGGCCCGCCGCCATTAAAACACATCCGATTTTCATGAGCAACACTCCTTGTCCGTAGTATACCCGGATCCTATCTTTTTTGTCAATGGAATTTACTGCCGGTTTACAAGGGCAGGCACGTCTGCCAGAGCGCCTTTGCGGTACTTTTAGTCCTTCTCACCTTGGCGGGTGTCAGCCTGCCTGCGGGTGGAAAAGCGAAAATCCATCGAGAATCTATCGCCGGCAGGTGCGAAGCGTTTCTGCCCGTCAAAACCGTGGCTGCCCCTGTTAACCGATGGCATCATTATTTACAAAATAGAATCACGAATTCCCTTTTCAATGCGGACGTTTTATGATACAATGCATCATAGTTATATGTGATGTACTATATTCTTTTATTAAATTTGCATAAGGGAGGCTATACAATGCCAGCAACGAAAATCGGCGACAAGATCATCCGGGTGGATGCCATCGAAAAAGCCCGGGGCGAGGCGACCTATGTCTGCGACATGACCCTGCCGGATATGCAGTACGCCTACATGGTTCGCTCCACGGTCCCCAGAGGGACAATTGACGCCATCCACCTGCCGGAATTTCCGGAGGGCTATTATTTCATCTCCGCCAAGGACATTCCCGCCCAAGGAAAGAACGAGCTGTGGATGATTATGAAGGATTGGCGCTGCTTTGCCGAGGATTATGTGCTGTATGTGGGCGAGACCATCGGTATTGTAGTAGGACCCGACCGAGCGACACTGAAGGACCTGCGGGATCAGATCAAGATTGACTACACCGAGCAGACGCCCGCCGTGACCATTGACGATGGCATCAACAGCGTGGGCGGCCCCATGTTCCCGGAGAAGGGCAGCAATGTCATGTGTGAGCTGTTCTGTGAGAAGGGCAGACCCATGGAGGAGGTCTTTGCCGAGGCGGACGAAATTTTTGAGGAGACCCTGACCACCCCCTACCAGGAGCACGCCCATCTGGAGACCAACAGCGCCATTGCCGACTATGAGGATGGGAAGTTCGTATTCTACGCATCTGCCCAGTGCCCGTTTTACATCCGCAAGTCCATTGCCGGTCTGCTGGACGTTCCCTATGATGACATCATCATCCGCCAGTGTACCACCGGCGGCGCCTTCGGCGGCAAGGAGCATTTCCCGGATGTGCTTTGCGGCGCACTGCTCATTGCGGAAAACAAGATCCGCAAGCCCATCAAGATGGTTTTTGACCGGGAGGAGGACACCCAGTTCAGCGTGAAGCGCCATCCCTCCAAATGCATCTACAAGACCGCTGTGAAAAACGGCGAGATCATCGGCACTGAGGGCCATATCTACTATAACTGCGGTGCGTATCTGTCCTCTTCCTTCGTGGTGCTGCAGCGGGGTGTGTTCCACGCCAACGGTGTGTATACCATTCCCAACACCTATCTCAAGGGCGAGGGCATCGGCACCAACACCTTCCCCACCTGCGCCTTCCGTGGCTTCGGCGCACCTCAAACTCTGTTCTGCTTTGAGACCCATCTGACCCACCTGGCCCACCATTTGGGTGTAGACCCCCTGGCGTTCAAGATGCGCTATTTGGCCAAGAAGGGTGACGAGACCACCACCAACGGCCACATCATCGAGGATGTGAAACTGCCGGAGATGATCGATGTCATCACCAAGGAATCCGACTACTGGAACAAGATCAAGGAATATAAGCCCGGCTGCGGACGGGGCATCGGCGTGGCGCTTTATAACCACGGCGGCGCTTTCACCGGCAACGGCGAGCAGGCCATTATCAAGGGCCACGCCCGGCTGACCAAGACCGGCGATAAGGTGGAGATTTTTGTGGGCTCCACGGAGATGGGTCAGGGTTTCCGCACCACTCTGCGCAAGATCTGCGCCGCCACCCTGGGAATTTCCATGGATAATATTGAGTATAAGAATCCCGATACCTCCAAGGTGGTGGATTCCGGCCCCACCGCCGCTTCTCGGTCTACGATGGTCGTTGGCCGTCTGGTGGAGCGGGCCGCACTGGAGATGAAGGAGCGCTGGAACGAGGGCGATTTCTCCACCGAGGTGGAGTATGAGCATCCCGAGGGTTATCCCTGGGACCAGGCCACCTTCCGGGGTGACGCATACCTGGGCTACGGCTGGGGCGCAGTGATCGTGGAGGTGGAGGTGGATAAACTCACCAACGAGGTCAAGACCCTGGGCGTGTGGTCCTCCCATGAGATCGGCAAGGCCATTGACGAGCTTATCGTTCACGGCCAGGTCAACGGCGGTATCCTGCAGTCTCTGGGCTATGGCTCTATGGAAAAGCTGGAGAATAAGAAGGGCTACTTCAAGCAGAAGAGCATGTCCGACTATGTCATTCCTACGTCCATGGACTTCCCCAAGCAGTTCTGTCACATCCAGGAAAATCCCTATCCCTGGGGCCCCTACGGCGCCAAGGGCATGGGCGAGCTGGTGTTCAACGGCGCCTCAGCGGCCTATGTGGACGCGGTGGAGCGGGCTCTGAACTGTAAATTTACTTCCATTCCTATCCCCGCTGAAGATATTGAGGAGGCGCTGAAGAATGTATAACGATGTTCGATTTACGCTGAATGGCAAGCCCATGGTCTACACCGGTAACCCCCTGCGGCGGCTGCTGGATGTGCTGCGGGAGGACTACGGTCTCACCGGCAGCAAGGAGGGCTGCGGCGAGGGCGAGTGCGGCGCCTGCTCCATCATTAAAAACGGCAAGCTGGTGACCCCCTGTATCATCCCTGTGGGCTCTATCCAGGGGGCAGAGCTGCTGACTATTGAGGGGATTCGCGACACCGAGAAGGGCAAGTGCATCATCGAGGCATATGCCGAGGGCGGCGCTGTGCAGTGCGGCTTCTGCATCCCGGGCATGGTGATGGCCACCTATGTGCTGCTCAACGAGAACCCTGACCCCACAGAGGATGAAATCCGCTTGGGCATCAGCGGCAATCTCTGCCGCTGTACCGGCTATGACCTGATCGTGGAGTCTATCCATCTGGCCGCCAAGAAAGGAGCTGCATTATGGAAGAAGTAAAATGCTATATGCCGCAAACCCTGGCTGAAGCCCTGCAGATTCGCAAGGAGACCGGGGCCCAGCCCCTGGCAGGCGGCTCCGACCTGATGGTGGCCAACAGCCGCGGCGCGGGTATTGTGCCGGGCTTTAAGAAGCCGATTTTGATTATCTCTAACCTGCCGGAGCTGAAGGGCATCCGCCGGTTGGACGACGGCACAGTGGAGATCGGCGCCCTGTCTACCTCCTGGGAAATTCATACCTCACCTGTAACCCATCCGCTTCTGAAGGATGCCGCTTCTCGCATGGGCGCTATTGCCCTGCGAAACAGCGCTACCATCGGCGGCAACATCGGCAACGCCTCCCCTAAGGGCGATATGCCCCAGCCGCTGATCCTGCTGGACGCGGAGGTGGTGCTCCAGAGCGTGGACGGTCAGCGGCGGATGAAGGTGGATGATTTCATCATCAAGACCAAGGTCACCGCCATCCGTGACGATGAGCTCATTACCAAGGTGGTCATTCCGCCTCAGGAGTTTACGCATATTTTCTTTCGCAAAATCGGCATGCGCCGCTCCAACGCCATTTCTAAGCTGACCCTTTCCGCCGCCGCCAACATCCAAAACGGCGTAGTGGTGGATTTCCGGGCCTCCTCCGGTGCCGCCGGCCCTAAGGTGGAGCGCAGCCGTGGGGTGGAGAGTCTGCTCATCGGCCACAAGGTTGAGGAGCTGCCGGAGCTAAAGGGCGCATTCCTGGATGCCTGGTGCAGCGATGTCATCGCGCCCCACGCAATGCCCGAATACCGCCGCAATGCCACCCGGCGTATGCTGGAGTATTTCATTGACGCCCTGGTGGCCGGTCACCCGGAAGGCCGGGTAGAATAAGCAGGAGGAATGAACATGATTTATCATCCCACAACCCCGCTGGAGGCTGTGACCCTGCGCAAGCAGAATGCCGACACCGCCGTGTATTTGGCCGGCGGCACCGATGACCTGCGCCTGAACGGCAGTGCCCCGGGGAAGGATCTTATTGATATCAGCGCCCTGGGGCTGGACGATATTTTCGTGCAGGACGGCAAGCTCTATATCGGCGCCCGCTGCACCTTTAATCAGGTCATAGAGAGCGACCTGGTGCCGGAGTTTATCAAGGAAGCTGCCCATTTCTGTGCGTCCTTTACCAAGCGCAACAGCGCCACCGTTGGCGGCAACATCGGTCTGCGCCGCCAGGACAGCTACCTGGCCGCAGCCCTGACGGCAGCGGATGCGGAGCTCAAGTCCATGACGCCCCACGGCGAGGAGATGAAGCCCATCGGCGAGTATCTGCAGGGCAAGTGCATGCGCCTTATTGAGTATGTGGTGCTGGATGCGGACCGTACCGGCTGGGTCAAGCGCTTCACCAACACCGCCTCCAGCCACGCAGCCGTGACGGCGGCGGTGTCCGGGGACATCTACGCACTCAGCGTCTCCGGCAGTGACTTTGCCTATGGCACCACGCCGGATCTGGCGGATTCCATGGAATTCACTGACGATATTTCCGGCAGTGCTGCCTATAAGAAGTACCTGGCAAAGACCGTATTTACACTGGGGAGGTAAAGCAAATGGAAGTGAAATGCAGACTCAACGGTGAGAATATTATTCTGCGCGGCGAGCCTACGGATCGCCTGCGGGATGTGCTGTACCACACCGGGTGCTACTCCGTCCGCGACAGCGACGATGCCGAGGGCTTTGCCGGATCCGATACCATTATTTTTAACGGCCAACTGAAGTACTCCAATTTTATCCTGCTCTACCAGGCGGAGGGCGCCAACATTAAAACGGCGGAGTCCCTGCTGGAAAAGGGCGAGCTGAACTATGTGCAAAAGGCCATGGTGGCTGCAGGCATCGTGCAGAGCGCCTATAACGCGCCGGCGGCGGCACTGATTCTCACCTGGCTGCTGGAAAAGCATCCCAACCCCACCCGGGAACAAATCAAGAATGTGCTGACCGGCATTTTTATCCGTGACGCGGGCTATGAGCACTACTATTTGGCTGTGAAGCTGGCCTGCGAGCTGCGGGACGAGGGCGAGTTCAAGACGAAGATCGCCCCCTCCTTCCGCCCTCAGCTGGACATCATCGGTAAGCCTGCCGGGAAAATCGACGGCGCGGCTCTGGTTTCCGGTGAGCCTGTATTTGTGGAGGACAAGGTCCCGGCCAATGCCTGGTGCCTGCATGTGCTGCGCAGCCCCTTTGCCAGCGCCTATATTAAGTCTATCGATACCAGTGAGGCGGAGAAGCTGGACGGCGTGGCCGCCATCATCACGGCGGAAAACTGCCCGGATGTGTACTATATGCAGGCCGGACAGGGTACCCCCGAGCCGTCCCCCCATGACCGCCGCCTGTTTAACCGGAAGGTCCGCCATGTGGGCGACCGTGTGGCGGGTATCGTGGCCCGTACAGCGGAAATTGCCGACAAGGCTGCCGCACTTATTAAGGTGGAGTACGAGCCCACGGAGGCGGTGTTCACTGTGGAGGAGGCTATGGCCCCGGGGGCACCCCTGGTTCACAACGGCCCTGTGCAATACAATGCCGGTGCCCCCGATGACCTGGAGGCGTACAACAAGCTCCAGGGCGATCCTCGGGAGGGGAAGGTGGTCTATCAGTTCCCCCTGCACGCCGACATTCATAAGAACATCGCCGCATCCAATAAGGGCGGTATCGGCGACATGGAGAAGGGCTTTGCCGAGGCGGATGCCATTGTGGAGCGGACCTACCAGACCAGCCAAATTCAGCACACACCACTGGAGCCCCATGTGTGCTATGCCCACGTGGAGGGCGGCCGATTAGTGCTGAACTGTGCTACCCAGGTGCCATACCATGTGCGCCGCATCGTCAGCTGGGTCTGCGGTATTCCCGAGAATAAGATCCATGTTATCAAGGAACGTGTGGGCGGCGGCTATGGCTCTAAGCAGGACATCCTGGTAGAGGAGCTCACCGGCTACGCCGCCTGGATTACCAAGAAGCCCGTGTATTACCGCAACACCCGGGCCGAGGAGTTCTATGCCAACTCCACCCGCCATCCCATGCGGGTCCATGTGAAGATGGGCGGCAAGAAGGACGGCACCATCACCGCCCTGTTCATGGAGGTCTGCGCTAATACCGGCCCCTATGGCAACCACTGCCTGACGGTGCCTATGAACAGCTGCTCCAAAACCATGCCCCTGTTTAAGGTGGACAACATGGCCTATGACCTGAAGGTGTACTACACCAATACGCCCCCGGCCGGTGCCTACCAGGGCTATGGTACGCCCAAGGGCACCTATGGCATCATGATGGCCATGGCGGAGCTTGCTGACAAGCTGGGCATCGATTACCGCACCATGGTGGAGAAAAACCACGTGGAAGAGGGCTATATGCTGGAGATCCTCAAGGGCCTGGGTGAGGGCCGCGAGGGCGCTGTGGTGCCCGTGGGCTCCTGCGGACTGGACGAGGCTATAAAGCAGGGCTGCGACATGATCGATTGGGGCAAGAAGGAAGTGTCCGACGACCCCGATTGGAGAATCGGCAAGGGCTTTGCCATGATTATGCAGGGCTCGGGCCTGCCGGGCCTGGATCACGCTGAGGCCATTGCCAAGCTGGAGACCGACGGCACCGTTATCCTCAACAGCGGCGGCGCCGACCTGGGCACGGGCTTGGATACCATCTCTGCCAAGATCGTGGCGGAGGTGCTGAAGCTGCCCATGGACCGTATCACGGTGGTTTCCGGTGACACGGACTCTTGTGCCTTTGATACCGGCGCCTATGCATCCTCCGGCACCTTCTTCAGCGGCAACGCTTCTCTGGTGGCTACTACGAAGCTGAAGGAGCTGATTTTGAAGGAGGCCGCCCTGCAAATGGAGGAGAAGGTGGAGAACCTGGATGTCCGGGCCCCCGGCGAGGTGTACTCCAAGGATACCGGCGCTGCACTCTCTTACTATGACCTGGTGCATACCGCCACCAGCGGCACGGGACGCGGCCAGATGGTTGCCCACGGCAGCTTTGTCACCAACGCATCCTCCGTGCCCTACGGCGCGCACTTTGCCCAGGTGGCGGTGAATGTGAAGACCGGTGAAATTAAGGTGCAGAAGTTCTATGCCCTGCAGGATGCCGGTACGCCCATCAATCCGGAGATTGCCCTGTGCCAGATGTACGGTGCGGTGATGAAGTCCATCGGACATTCTCTGTATGAGGATATGAAGCTGGATAAAAACGGCAAGTGCATCAACGCCAATCTTACCGATTACGGCGCACCCATGATCGACGAGGCTCCGGAGGATTTCAAGTCTGTCCTCATTGATGTGGACGATAAGTTCGGCCCCTACGGTGCCAAGTCCATTTCCGAGATTGCCTGTAACGGTGCGGCCCCCGCTATCGGCATTGCTATCCACGATGCCTGCGGCGTGTGGCTGCGCAGCTGGCCTATGACCCCGGAGAAGGTGCTGAAGGCTCTGGGTAAGATTTGATTTCATGCGAAAAGCGGAGACCCCTTTGGGGTCTCCGCTTTTACATCAAAAAGGGAAAAGGCGCCGGCCTGGAAAACCAAGCCGGTGCCTTATGCCATTTATAGTATGAATCAGTGCAGATTCTCGCGGATAGCTTCGCACAGAGCGGTGATGCCCTGAACAATCTTCTCCTCGGGCATGCAGGAGTAGTTCAGGCGCAGGGTGTTCTCGTGACCGCCGTTGGGGAAGAAGGAACCGCCGGGAACAAAGGCAACCTTCTTCTCCAAACACTTCATCTGCAGCTCCTTGGCATCCATGTACTCAGGCAGGACGACCCAAGCGAACAGACCGCCCTCGGGACGGGTGAAGGTGCAGGGCTCGGGCAGCTCCTTAGCCAAGGTCTCCATCATCACGGCGCGGCGCTTCTTGTAGCACTCGCGGATGGTGTCCACATGCTTATCCAGGTCAAACATGTCGATCCACTTAGAGGTCTCCATCTGACCGACAGTGGAAGCCTGCAGGGAAGCAGCCTGCTCCATAAAGTTGTACTTGGCCAGGATGGCATCGTCAGCGCAGACCCAGCCCAGGCGGTAGCCGGGAGCCAGGATCTTGGAGAAGGTGCCCAGGTAGATGACCAGACCCTTGGTGTCCAGGCTCTTCAGAGCGGGCATATACTCACCCTCGAAGCGCAGCTCACCATAGGGGTTATCCTCTACCACGGGGATCTCATATTTATTGATGATTTCCATGAACTTGTGGCGGCGCTCCAGATCCCAGGTGCGGCCGGTGGGGTTCTGGAAATCGGGGATGACGTAAATCATCTTCACCCGCTCGGTGGTGGCCAGAATCTTCTCCAGCTCCTCCATGATCATACCGCCGTCATCGGTGGGAACCTCAACGAACTTGGGCTCGCAGGCCTTAAAGGCGTTTACGGCGCCCAGGTAGGAGGGGCTCTCCAGCAGCACCACATCGCCGGGGTTCAGAAACACACGGGCGGAGAAATCCAGGCCCTGCTGAGAACCGGAGGTGACCAGGATATGGTCGGCGTCGGTGTGGATATTGTTTTTGGCCAGCATACGCTCGGCGATCTGCTCACGCAGGCGCGGGAAACCCTCGGTAGTGGAGTACTGCAGGGCGGCACGGCCATTCTCCTTGAGGACGGCGATGGAGGCTTCCATCATCTGCTCCACGGGGAACAGCTCGGGGGCGGGCAGACCACCGGCAAAGGAAATGATGTCGGGCTTGGCAGTGAGCTTCAGCAGCTCGCGAATTTCAGAACCCTGCAGCATATCCATTCTGTTTGCAAACTGTACCATAAAAATTTCCTCCTAATTACTTTTCCTATTCCGTTTTCGCAAGCGGCGGAGCAAGCTCCGCAGAGTCTTACTCTCATCATTTAAGCACATTTCCCCCCATAAGTAAATCAACGAAATGGACAAAAATGGCCGAATTTCAAGGGTTTTTCCATTTTTGGATGAATCACTAAAAATGTATGGGGTACATTTGGCATTTTGACCGTTTTAGTGGATGGGCTATTGGCCGGGGCAGACGCATATATTATTCTGAAGGGGGGGCGGTGCTGTGAGGGAATATCAAAAAGATCGCAGCCGAGAGGGGCGTGTGCGGCAAAAATCGGAAAAGCCCATGAGCAAACGGGAACGGCGGCGGTTGGTGCGCCTGTCTGTTAGCGGGATACTGCTGGTGCTGGTGGTGGCGGTAAAGCTGCTGATGCCGGATCTGGCCAATGCTTACAAGGATAAATTGCTGAACCTGATGGGAGAAGACACGGACATTGTAGAGGCATTTTCCGCAATGGGGAAGGCTTTTTCCAGGGAGGGCGGCATCCGGGACACCCTGGAGGATGCGTATACAGCTGTATTCGGCGAGAAAAAACCGGAGGAGGCGGCGTCTCCTGCCCAGACGGCAGCGGCCTTTTCCGGGGTCTATACTCCGGAGAGTCTGCCGGAGCAGACGGCCCTTGACCAGCGGGTGCTGGGCTTTGCCTATGCCCCGCCCCTGGAGGGAACGGTGACGTCCGCCTTCGGCTACCGGCTGCACCCCATCGCCGGAGAAAACCGATTTCACTATGGAGTGGACATCGATGCAGAGGAGGGGACGGGCATCCGGGCCTTTGCGGACGGCGTTGTGGGCGTAGTGGCACAGAGCAGCGATTTGGGAAACTATGTGACGGTGGATCATCCCGGTGGCTTTACGACCCTCTATGCCCACTGCAAGTGCATCACTGCCTCCGCCGGGCAGACGGTGCGCTGCGGTGCCATATTGGCCCAGGTGGGACAGACCGGTGCGGCTACAGGGCCCCACCTGCATTTTGAACTGCACTGGGATCAGGTTTACATAAATCCGGTTTACTATGTGGCGTCATAGAGGGGTGGCTGTGCGTGTTTCGCCCACGGCTGTATTACTGCTGGCGGTGTTTGCACTGGTGGCGCCGCCGGTGTGCCTGGCGGCGGTTTCATTGGCAGCGGGATGCCATGAGGCGGGGCATTACATGGCGCTGCGGCTGAGCGGCGGCAGATTGGCGGCGGTGTCCGTCTCGGCCTTTGGGGCGCAGATGCGCGTCCGGGAACGGTATCGGCTCTCCTATGGGCGGGAGGCTCTGTGCGTCCTGGCGGGTCCGCTGGTAAATGGTACATTGTCGTGGCTGTTGAGCCTGGCTGGGGCGAGGAGAGAGGAGCTGTACATTTTTGCCGGGGCGCAGCTGATTTTGGGTGTGTTCAACCTGCTGCCTCTATGGACTCTGGACGGCGGACGACTGCTGTGGATAGCGATAGCCTGGCTGACGGATCCATTTTTGGCGGACAAGGTATGCCGGATGGTAACGGCGGCGCTGCTCCTGGCCTTGGCGGCCCTGGGAATAGGACTATGGGTACGGTATCGGAGTGGATTTCTGCTGGTGGGCGTTGTGGGAATCATTTGCTGCACCGGACGGGAATTTATGCTTGCCAATCAGACCGGAAGGGGGTAGAATGTAAATAATCATATAAAATGGGAGATTATTATACATTGGATAAGAGATTGGAACGCATTTTGCCGCGGGTACAGAAACCGGCCCGATACACCGGCGGCGAATATAATGCGGTGAAAAAAGATCCGGCGCAGGTGGATACGCGAATCGCCTTCTGCTTCCCGGATACCTATGAGATTGGCATGTCCAATCTGGGCATGCGGATTCTGTACGGCGTTATGAACAACATGGACGGCGTATGGTGCCAGCGGGTATTTGCCCCCTGGGGCGACATGGAGGAGGAGATGCGCCGGGCCCATATGCCGCTGTTTGCCCTTGAGAGCGGCGAGCCCATCACGGACTTTGACATTGTGGCCTTTTCCGTGGGCTACGAGATGGCATTCACCTCTATTTTAAATATGCTGGACCTGGCGGATATCCCCCTGCACAGCGCAGACCGCACGGGCCTGACTCCGCTGGTCATTGCCGGGGGCACTGCCATGTATAACCCTGAGCCCATTGCGGACTTCATTGATATCGTCAGCCTGGGCGAAGGGGAGGATGTGACAGCGGAGCTCATTGAGCTGCACCGAAAAGCCAGGAGAGAAGGCTGGAGTAAAGCGGACTTCCTTCGCAGGGCGGCCCAGGTGCCGGGGCTGTATGTGCCCAGCCTGTATGATGTGGAATATAACCCCGACGGCACCGTAAAGGCAATCATTCCCCGGGACGGTGCGCCCAAGGTGGTACGCAAGCGCATCGTGAAGGATATGGACAAGTCCTATTACCCCACCAAGACCATCGTCCCCTCTACGGAGATCGTACAGGACCGGGTGACCCTGGAGCTGTTTCGGGGCTGTATCCGGGGCTGCCGGTTCTGCCAGGCGGGGTATGTGTATCGCCCGGTGCGCAACCGCAGCGAGGAGTTGTGTGTGCGCTACGGCGTGGAGGCCTGCAACGACTCCGGGTACCAGGAGGTGACCTTATCCTCCCTCAGCACCAGCGACTATCCACAGCTGACGGAGCTGTGTGACGACCTGGAGGGATTCTGCCAGGAGCGTCATGTGAATTTGTCCCTGCCCAGTCTGCGGGCGGATAACTTTTCGATGAGCCTCATGCAGCGGCTGGCCAAGGGCCGCAAGTCCGGTTTGACATTTGCCCCGGAGGCGGGTACCCAGCGTTTGCGGGACGTCATCAATAAAAATGTCACCCAGGAGGAGCTGCTGGCCTCCTGCCGCACGGCCTTTGCCGGGGGATATAGCGCTGTGAAGCTCTACTTCATGCTGGGCCTGCCCACGGAGACAGACGAGGATGTGCTGGGTATTGCCGACCTGGCTGCCCGGGTCATGCATGCCTGGCGAGAGAGCGCGTCCAACAAGCAGCGGGGGGTGCGCATTACGGTGTCTACCTCCTGGTTCGTGCCCAAGCCCCACACGGCTTTTCAGTGGGAGCCCCAAATTTCTAAAGAGGAATACCAGCGCCGGGTGAAGCTCCTGCGGGAGGCCATCACCACCAAGACTGTTACCTACAACTGGCATGACCCTGACACCAGCTTTCTGGAGGCTGTGCTGGCCCGGGGAGATCGGCGTATGTGCAAGGTCTTGGAAGCCGCGTGGCGTAAGGGCGCGAAGCTTGACGCTTGGGAGGAGTATTTTTCCCTGGAACGCTGGATGGAGGCTTTTGATGAGTGCGGCCTGGATCCGCATTTTTACGCCAACCGCCAGCGGGAAAAGGACGAGATCATGCCCTGGAGCGTTATTTCCAGCGGTGTGACGGAGGAATATCTTTGGCGGGAACTGCAGCGGGCCAAGGCGGGCGTTACAACCCCGGATTGCCGCACCCACTGCAACGCCTGCGGGGCTAATCACTTGGTGGGGGGGACTTGCCATGTCTAAGCTGAGATTGTTATTTATCAAGGAAGGCCCGGCGGCTTACATCTCTCACCTGGATCTGCTGCGCACGGTGCAGCGCGCCTTTCCCCGGACGGAGCTGGACATCAAGCACAGCAACGGCTACCATCCCCATCCCATCATCTCCATCGTCCTGCCCCTGCCCGTGGGGCAGAGCAGCCAGTGCGAGCTGCTGGATTTTGAGGTGATCCAGGAAACCGATGGCCGAGGCATTGCCGAAAAGCTCAATGAGGGTATGCCCGAGGGGCTGCATGTGCTGGATTGCTACGAGGCCAAGCGCCCAGTACGGGAGCTGGCTGCGCTGTGGGCAGAGGTCACATTGGAATATGACAGTGGCATACCGGAAAATGCGGCTCAGCGACTGCAGGAGCTGCTGAGCCGCCGGGAGCTTATTATCCAAAAGCGCACCAAGCGCAAGGACATGGCGGATGTGGATATTGCGCCCATGATCCTTCGGACGGATTGGAGGGAAGGGGAGAACGCCCTGATAGGTACCGTCCTGGTCCAGGCACAAAATCCGGGTCTGAACCCTCAGCTGCTGGAGAAGGCTGTGGAGCGGTACGCCCCGGAGCTGGCGCCGGACTTCACCCGGGTGCGGCGGCTGGAGCTGCTGGATGCGGAGGGGAAAATTTTCCGCTGAAAATGAAAAAAATGCTTGCGCTTAGAGCGCAAGTGTGATATTCTATACTGGCGTAAAAAGGGCGGTCCTCTGCTGTCGGCGCTCCCAAAGTGAGATGGGCGCTGTAAAATGGCGGCATGAACACCTATATTATTAGGAGGAAATATCCATGGATCTCATCAAGGCTCTTAACGAGAAGCAGCTGCAGGCTGAAAAGCCCCAGGTCAATGTGGGCGATACCGTCAAGGTACACGTCAAGGTCAAGGAAGGCTCCCGTGAGCGTATCCAGGTCTTTGAGGGTACCGTCATTGCTAAGAAGCACGGCGGCATCGAGGAAACCATCACCGTCCGTCGCCTGTCCTATGGCGTGGGTGTGGAGAAGGTTTTCCCCGTTCACTCCCCCTCCATCGAGAAAATCGAGACCGTGCGCAGCGGTTTTGTCCGCCGCGCCAAGCTGTACTATCTGCGTGACCGGGTCGGCAAGGCCGCCAAGGTCAGAGAGAAGCTGTAAACAGCGAGCCGAAAACCGCCGACCTTTGTCGGCGGTTTTTATGTCTAAAACAAAGAGTCAGCAGACGAGCTTCTCGCCTGCTGACTTTTTTTGCAATATTTGCAATATCAGATATACCGCTGAGTGTTCACGTCGAACACACCACGGGTGGTGATGCGCAGGGTGGGGATCACCGGCAGAGCCATGAAGCTCAAGGTCATGAATGGGTCGATGTCCTGAGACACGCCCAGGCGGAAGGCCTCATCCTTGGCACTTTCCAGGGCGCTGTTCACCATGACCAAGGGGTCATCGCTCATAATACCCGCGATGGCCAGGGGTACCTCGCCCAAAACCTTGCCGTCCTGCATCACAGTAATGCCACCGTGATTCTCCGCAATACGGTTGGCGGCGGCGGCCATTTCCTCCTCATTGGTCCCCACCACGATGATATTGTGGGAGTCATGGGAGATGCTGGTGGCCACGGCGCCGGACTTCAGGCCATAGCCTTTGATGTAGCCCAGACCAATGTGATGGGTGTTCTTATGCCGTTCGATAACGGCCACCTTCAGAATATCATACTCTACATCGATATGATCGATGTAGCCGGCATCCTCGGAGATAATTTCCCCGGGCACCAGGCCGATGATGGCGTGGGGACGGCCATCCTTAAAGTCCTCCGCTGTCAGCTTGCCCAGGTGGAAGGTATCGTGGGCGCGTTTGACCAGATAGGGGTCGATCTCCGGGGTGGGGAAGTCCCGCAGCAGGCCGTCGTACATCAGCTCACCCCGTTTATAGACCATCTCAATGTTAAAGTCATTGAAATTGTCGATGACTACAAAGTCGGCCAGGTAGCCGGGAGCGATGGCACCGCGGTTATTGAGCAGGAAGTATCGGGCGGCGGTGTGGCAGGCGGCCTTCACAGCGATGATGGGATCCACGCCCAGGGAAATGGCCTTCTTCACGATGTAGTCGATGTGCCCCTTTTCCAGCAGGTCATTGGGGTGCTTGTCGTCGGTGCAGAACATGCAGCGGTCCACATATTTGTCACACAGCAGGGGGGCCAGTGCCTCCAGGTTCCTTGCGGCTGTACCCTCCCGGATCATGATGAACTGACCGCGTTTCAGCTTGGCCAGGGCGTCATCAATGTCGGAGCATTCATGGTCGGAATATACGCCGGCGGCGATATAGGCGTTAAGGTCGTTGCCGGAAAGGCCGGGGGCATGGCCGTCGATCTTCTTGTGATGGGCCTGGGAGGCCACGATCTTCTCCACCACCTGGGGATCGCCGTTGACGGTGCCTACAAAGTTCATCATTTCTGCCAGACCCTGGACCCGGGGATGGTCATAGAAGGAGTCAATGGCCCGGTAATCCAGAATGGCGCCGGACTCGTCCAGGGGCGTGGCGGGCACACAGGAGGGCAGCATGAAGCGCACATCCACCGGCAGATCCTCCGTAGCCTGGAGCATGTATTCGATGCCATCGGTGCCCATGACGTTGGCAATCTCGTGGGGATCGGTGATAACGGTGGTGGTGCCGTGGGGAAGGACCGCCTTGGCAAACTCCGTGGGGCTCACCAGGGAACTCTCCAGATGGATATGTGCGTCCAGGAAGCCGGGCAGCACGATCTTGCCGGAGACATCCATTTCCACCTTGCCGTGATATTCGCCCATGCCCACGATGAGCCCCTCCGCCACGGCGATGTCGCACTGGCTGAGCTCATTGGAGAAAACGTTGACATAGGTGGCATTTTTTAGAACCAGGTCGGCCGGTACCCGGCCGGCGGCCACGTCGATGACATGGAGCTTCTTGTTGAGCTTGCGGTTGATTTTACCGGCATAGCTTTCTTTCACGGACATAATTCGTTCTCCTTTCATACAGACGGGGAGGAGCCCCACAGCTTGCATCCGCTGGCATCCTGGCATCTGTTTTATTAATTCCTCATATTACCACAGCTTATTTCAAATGTCCACAAAAAAATGAAAAAAAGATGGCTGCATTTCAGCAGCCATCTTAAAAAATTACTTGATCGTTCCGTCGGCGTTGAATACCGGCAGGGGAGCCAGGAACTTGATGTCCTTGCGCTGGGCGGCCGCGCCCTCGGCCAGAGCGGCAATACGGTCTACCACGATGCCGCCCGCCAACTCCACCAAATGCTCCATAGCCAGCAGGGAACCGCCGGTGGAGATGACGTCGTCCATGAGCACGATACGCTTGCCGCGAATCATCGCCGCATCGTCACTGCCCAGATACAGCCGCTGAGTGCCGGCGGTGGTGATGGATTTATCCTCCACATGGATGGGGTTAGGCATGTAGACCTTTTCCCCCTTGCGGGCAATGAAGTACTTCTCTGCGCCGGATTGGCGGGCCATTTCGTGGATAAGGGGGATGCTCTTGGCTTCGGCTGTAAAAAGATAGTCATAGCTGCCGGGCTCCAAAAGCTCCAGCATAGCCTTGGCGCAGGCCACGGTCAGCTCGGCGTCACCAAAGCAGATGAAGGCGCCGATGTGCAGATCGTCTGTCACCTTGCAGATAGGCAGCTCGCGCTGCAAACCAGCCACTGTCAGCGAATATGTATGCATAAAAAATTCTCCTTTTGCCCCAAAAGCACCCGACATAAGAAAAGCCCTTCCCGTAAGGGACCGGCTTGGGTTAGGCGCACTGTCGCATGAGGCGATTATTTTTTTTGGCTGTGGGTGGGAGGGCAATAAACCTTCCTTTAATATTATATATAAGAATTGCAAAAAGTCAATATGAAATCAACGCAGACACCAGTTTGCGGCGGAAAAATCCGGCAGCGGAAGGAGTATTTGCACATTGCACAAAAAAGTCAAGCTTTTTTTTACAATGAAGGGGATGTTTTTCCCGGCGAAACCCCTTGAGAAATACCGGGAATGGTGTTATCATCTTTATGTACGGGGCATGAGAGCCCGTCATATAAACATTCCAAATCGGAACATATTTTTGAGGAGGCAATTTATTATGAATGCTTATCTGGCCAGCGTCATTGAGAACGTTAAGGCGAAGCACGGTAACGAGCCTGAGTTTGTTCAGACCGTTGAAGAGGTTTTTTCCTCTTTGGAGCCCGTCATTGAGAAGCACCCTGAGTATGAGAAGGTCGATCTGCTGAACCGCATGGTCGAGCCTGAGCGTATGTTTACCTTCCGTGTTGTGTGGTGCGATGATAACGGTCAGTGGCACACCAACCGCGGCTGGCGCTGCCAGTTCAACGGCGCTATTGGCCCCTACAAGGGTGGTCTGCGTTTCCAGAAGAACGTGTACGAGGGCATTATCAAGTTCCTGGGCTTTGAGCAGACCTTCAAAAACAGCCTGACCGGCCTGCCCATCGGCGGCGCCAAGGGCGGTTCCGATTTTGATCCCGCCGGAAAGTCCGACGCTGAGGTTATGCGTTTCTGCCAAAGCTTCATGACCGCTCTGTATCGTTACATCGGGCCCGATGTTGACGTTCCCGCCGGTGATATGGGCGTGGGCGGCCGCGAGATCGGCTATCTGTATGGTCAGTACCGTCGCCTGAAGGGCGTGTGGGAGAACGGCGTTCTCACCGGTAAGGGCTTCTCCTACGGCGGCTCCCGCATCCGTCCCGAGGCTACCGGCTACGGCGCTATCTACTACCTGCAGGAAGTGCTGAAGCACGAGAATGACACCATCGAGGGCAAGCGCATCGCTATCTCCGGCTATGGCAACGTGGGCTGGGGCATCATGAAGAAGGCATCCCAGCTGGGCGCCAAGGTTACTTACTTTGCCGGTCCCGACGGTTATATTCACGATCCCGACGGCGTTATCACCGACGAGAAGCTGAACTTCATCCTGGAAATGCGCGCTAAGGATCCTATGCACTGCAAGCCCTATGCCGATAAGTTCGGCTGCGAGTTCGTGCCCGGTGAGAAGTGCTGGGGCGTCAAGGATGTGGACGTGTACATGCCCGCCGCTATGCAGAACGACGTTAAGATGGAGTCCGCTGAAAAGATCGCTGTTTCCGGCGTGAAGTACTACATCGAGGTCGCCAATATGCCCACCACTAACGATGCCCTGAACTTCCTGCGTCAGCAGAAGCACATCATCGTGGCTCCCTCCAAGGCTGTTAATGCCGGCGGCGTGGGTGTCTCCGCTCTGGAGATGGCACAGAACTCCGAGCGCCTGGTTTGGAGCGCCGAGGAAGTCGACCATCAGCTGCACACCATGATGGAGAACATCCACCGTGTGTCTGCTGAGGCTGCTGCCGAGTACGGCCTGGGCTATGACCTGGTGGCTGGCGCCAACATCGCCGGCTTCAAGAAGGTCGCCGAGGCTATGATGGAGCAGGGCTGCTTCTAATCGGGCTGCTTGCTTCCAAAATAAATTACTGCAAAAAAGGAGAAGCCGAAAGGCTTCTCCTTTTTGTGCATTTTAAAGTGGGTTTTGCTAAAATGTTGAGAAATAATTGACATATTATTGACAAATCCTTAGCGATAGTTTACAATGAACTTGCGAGAGATCACGAACACTGCTCAGGGAACCGATAGCGCACTGACTCCGGTATTTATGGCCTCGATCGCAAAATCACCACACCACAACGAGGCCGGCCTTGGCTTCGTTGTGTTTTTTTGCGGAGAAAGGAGAGACTATGGAAGAAAAGACACACAGAAATTCGTCGCCACTTACCATCATGACTATTTTGGCGGTCATATTATTGATTGCGGCCATCATCCTGTCCGTGATCTGCGTCCGGCAAAGAAATATGCTGCGCTATAAATCCATCGTGACCCTCAGCATGGCCTATGCGTACATGCAGGAGGTGTATGCGGGAGAGGATGCATCGGAGCATCCCCAGGCCCATATGATCCTGCAAAGCCTGGAGGGCCTGGCGGATGATTTGGATGAACCGGCGCAGAAGGTGAAGGAGTTGGTCCGCCTTTCCGTACAGGATCTTTCGGAGGAAAGCTTCCAAAGGGCGGCGCAGATCGTCCTGCCCATCCGTGTGGCTTTCGACACGGAAAATAAAACCGTGTCCACAGATATGGACCAGCTGCACCGGGCCATCGACCAGCTGGAGACACTTGTAACGCAGTAAGCTCCTATATAGATATTACAAGGCCCTCCGGCTGAACCGGAGGGCCTTGTTTTTATAGAGTTTAATATTGCGAGACCAGCGCACCGGCTGGTTGCGGGAATGTGCGCCATCCCTCAGAGCTTGGAACGGGAGGACTGCTCTCCCGCTATTCCCCCGGCCTTTGAAAATGACAGAGCTTTTTATATCCGCTTAAAGCGTATGGTAGAGCTTTTCCTGCTGGCTTCCGGCAACTACGGCAAGGCCCCGAGATTTGAGGATAGATGCTATAATATTGGCGTCCTGTAAAGCGGGATTACTTTCCGCTTGATTGAGAAAATAGGTATCCGCCAGGTGCTCCTGAATCAGCTGCCGTGCCACCCGCTCCGGCGTGGCGGCATCCTCCGGAGAGCAATCAGCCAGAGAACAGAACAACTCTGCCCGGTGTACCGCCTCCGCTACCGGGCAGTGCAGGCCCGAAAGACCCACTACGCAGATGACCTGACGGGAGCACGCCGGAATCACCGGCTCATGTTCCGCGTGGGCCTTCAGGGGGAGCTGGCGGGAGCCGTCCGCCTCCACCAATACGAAGTCTGCCAGGGAAGCCAGCACTTCATAGGGAATTCCGCAATCAACCAGCTTTCCGGTGGGGGAGCGCCTGGCAGCGCAGACGATACGGTTTCTCCTCAGGGCATCCTGCAGTGCTGGCTCTGTGGGATCCAGCACCGTGGGCAGGTCCCTATAGCCCAGAAAGTGGGTGCTGGTGCACAACAGCACCCGGCCCGGCAGTTCATCAGCCAAAGTGCGCAGCAGGGTGGTTTTCCCGCCACTGCCGATGATGGCCGTTACGCCGCGTTGAATACCCAGCAGGGGAGCAAGCTCCATCTCCGCCACCTCCTTTTTGCAACAGTATAGCGCACCTGCGGCCGGTTGTCCAGTTGACACAGGGTGCGCAAACGGGTAGAATAGGCATAAGAAAAGGAAAGAAGGGATCGTTATGGCTATTTTGATCCGCGGCGCCGGGGATATTGCCACGGGCATCGCTCTGCGTCTGTACCGCGCGGGTTTTCAGATCGTGATGACGGACCTGCCACAGCCTACCTCTATCCGCCGCACAGTGTGCTTTTCCGAGGCTTTGCGCCTGGGGGAGATGCTGGTGGAGGATGTCTGCGCCCGGCGAGCGGGTACAGCCCAAGAGGCCCTGGACATCGCCGCTGCGGGAGATATCGCTGTGCTGGCGGATCCGGAGTGCGCCCTGCTGCCCCAGCTGCATCCGGCAGCTCTGGTGGATGCCATTTTGGCCAAGCATAACCTGGGTACCCATCGAAATATGGCTCCGGTGGTTGTTGCCGTGGGTCCCGGCTTCACCGCTGGGGAGGATTGCCACGCCGCCGTGGAGACCATGCGCGGCCACACCCTGGGGCGGGTTATCTACTGCGGCTCGCCAATCCCAAATACCGGCGTTCCCGGCATCATCGGCGGTTACGGCGCCGAGCGGGTGATGCGGTCCCCGGCGGCAGGGGTATTCGAGCCCAAAATGCAGATCGGTCAGATGGTGAAGGCAGGCGAAGTGGCAGCGGTGGTGAACGGCCAGCCCATGCTCTGCACCATCGGCGGCTGCCTGCGGGGCCTTCTTCAAGAAGGACTGACAGTGCCTGCAGGCATGAAGTGCGGCGATATCGACCCCCGTTGCCAGCAATCCCACTGCTTCCAGGCGTCGGATAAGGCTTTGGCCGTAGGCGGCGGCGTACTGGAGGCATTGCTGCACTTCGGCTGTCGGCCGGATTGAGCTATAGTTCACCCAAAATGTCTGCCGAAAAAGGCAGACATTTTTATTGCAGGAGCATCCCTAATCCCACCAGCACACAGCCCAGCAGGAAAAACAGAACAAGCAGCACCGCTGCGTTGCGCAGAAATTTTTTCCAGCCCAGCCGCTTCAGGTCCATGAACGCATAGGGATACAGCAGCCCCGTGTGGCCGATGGGCTTTCCACCGGTAGCCCGCAGCAGGGCATAGACGGTGTAAGCCAGGGGCAGCGTCAGCCACCACACGGCGCACAGCAGGGATAGCCCCGTTTTGTCCGCCAAAAACAGCCACTGGGCCACCACCAACAGCGGGGTCAGGTAATGCACGCAGATGTTACCAAAGCTGCCGCCGAAGTCGGCGAACCTTTGCCCCTTGCTCTTCTGCTCGGGTACCAGCACAAACTGATAGATCAGGTGCGTTACCCAAATGTACAGAGCCATGGCGCAGGAGAGCCGCACATCGGTCAAAACCGCCCACAGCCGCCCTCCGGGCCAAAAGCCCGCGCAAAGCAGCAGCAGTTCATACACGGTCAGCAGGAGGTTGCTTTGATTCGTATAAAAACAGAACATCCCCGCCCGGATCCGCCCTCTGGGGATGAGCTGCGAATGCAACAAAAGCCCTGCGGTATTCAGCAAAAAGAGAAACAGCGCCGAAAGCTGTAAGCCGGACATTTTGAACCCTCCCTTATATCCGGTAGGTGGAGCAGTTCACCCGTCCGCCTGAAATGGTGATGATGCCATAGGTGCAGGGATTGCCCCGGCCGACGGAACCTGGATTCATCACCCACAGCGTTCCGTCATAGTCCACCAAGGGCCTGTGAGTATGGCCAAAGAGCAAAATCTGCGCGCCCATCTCCTTAGCGGCATAAATAGCTGACATGGTGCTTGCCTTTACATTTCTTGTGTGGCCGTGCATCATCAGGATGCGCACACCGGCATATTCTGTGAGCACCTCCGGAGTGTCCACCGCCCCCCAATCGCAGTTGCCGGGCACGGTTTGCATGGGGATGGCCGGGAGCTGCCGGTGCAGTGCCTCCGCGTCCCGCTGGCAATCGCCCAGGTGCAGGATGATGTTTGGGTCCGTCAGCTCCGCACACCGGGCCATTTTTTCCACATTTCCGTGGGAATCCGATAAAACTAAGATCCGCATTGCGATCCTCTTTCCCTTCAGTATACCCGGATTATACAAGGAAACAGTTGAAAAAGCAATGATTTCCGGCTACAATAGGGAAAGAAAGGGGGCGGCGCCCATGTATGAGAGCATAGTAAGGCTGGACCTCCACGGCAAAAATGCCTATCAGGCCCGGGTGGCCCTGGACGCAGCGCTGCGCCGGGCCAAGGGCGGCACCTACCGCATCCGCTGCATCCACGGCTGTCATGGCGGCACGGTTCTGCGGGATATGATCCGCGGGGAATACGCCCGGCACCCCCGGGTGATCCGGCTGGAAGTAAGCGCCGACGGCGGCATCACGGATCTGGTGCTGCGGGAGCTGTAAGGAGAGATAAAAATGAAAAAAACCTTGACCGTGGCCCAGGTGCAGATGCCCGTGACCCGGGATAAGAGCGAGAATATCGCCGCCGCCTGCCGCCTGATCCGCCGGGCCGCGAGGCAGGGGGCGGAGCTTGCCATGCTGCCGGAGATGTTCTGCTGCCCCTACGAAAACAGAGCCTTCCGCCCCTATGGGGAGCCCTTGGGTGGCCCGGCCCAGCAGGCTGTTTCCACCCTTGCAAGGGAATTGGGAATATGGATCATCGCCGGTTCCCTTCCTGAGCTGGAGGGAGAGCGGGTATATAACACCTCCTTTGTTTATGACGATACCGGCCGCCAGGTAGCCTGCCACCGGAAAATGCACCTGTTCGACATCAGCGTGGAGGGGGGCCAGAGCTTCCGGGAGTCCGATACCCTGTCTCCGGGAAATGACGTGACGGTTTTTGACTCTCCCTGGGGGAAGCTGGGCCTTTGCATCTGCTTTGACCTGCGGTTTGAGGAGCTGGCGAGAGTCATGACCCTGCAGGGCGCTCAGGCTATTTTTGTTCCGGCAGCCTTCAATATGACCACCGGCCCTGCCCATTGGGAGCTGCTGTTCCGTCAAAGAGCGGTGGATAACCAGCTGTTCACCATCGGCACTTCGCCGGCCCGGAACGAACAGGAGACCTATGTGGCCTGGGGCCATTCGGTGATCTGCGATCCCTGGGGCAGCGTCCTGCACCAGTGCGGAGCGGGGGAGGAGCTGGCTGTGACGACTCTGGACCTTAAACGGGTGGAGTCTGTGCGGCGGCAGCTGCCCATTCTTTCTGCCCGGCGGGAAGATGTATATTCCATCGGCCAAAAGTGAGAGGAAGTCTGTGCTATTTATCTCTTGCGGTACTTTTTCCCTCGTGATATAATCATTAAAAATCTGAAAAGGAGAAATGCACCATGATGAAATACACGGAAATGACCGCCCAGCAGCGCCAGGCAGAGTATGCCGCTGTGCTGGCGGAGTACGAGAAGCAGAAATCCTTGGGGCTGAAGCTGAACATGGCCCGCGGAAAGCCCGGCAGAGAGCAGCTGGATATGGTCACGGAGATGAGCAATATTTTGGTAAAGCCTGAGGACTTTATCTCCGACGGCATCGACAGCCGTAACTACGGCAATGTGGACGGTCTGCCCGCCGCTAAGGCCCTGTTTGCGGAGATTTTGGGCTGCAAGCCGGAGCAATGCTTCGTAGGCGGCAACGCCAGCCTTCAGCTGATGTATGACGCCATATCCAAGGCCTATACCCATGGCATGCTCCACTCCGAGAAGCCCTGGAGCAAGCTGGATAAGGTGAAGTGGCTGTGCCCTGCTCCCGGTTACGACCGCCACTTCAAGGTGACCCAGTCCTTTGGCGCGGAGCTCATTACTGTCCCTATGACGGAAAATGGACCGGATATGGACGTGGTGGAGGAGCTTATTAAGGACCCCACTGTAAAGGGAATGTGGAATGTGCCTAAGTACTCCAACCCCGATGGCATTGTTTATTCCGATGAAACCATCCGCCGCATTGCTGCCATGAAGCCGGCGGCTCCGGACTTCATGCTCATGTGGGATAACGCCTACTGCATCCATGAATTTGATAGTGAGTTTGTTCCCTTCAACGACATTCTTTCCCTCTGCGCCGAAAACGGCAATGCCGATATGGTGTATGAGTTCGCCTCCACCAGCAAGGTTACCTTCCCCGGTGCGGGTGTGGCGGTCATGGCTACCAGCGAGGCTAATTTGGCCTATCTGGTGCCGCTGATCAATATTCAGACCATCGGCTATGACAAGATCAACCAGCTGCGCCACGTGAAGTATCTGCAGAATAAGGCACATACCCTGGCCCTGATGCAGCGCCACGCAGCCATTCTGCGGCCCAAGTTCCACGCCGTACTGGACGCCTTGGACAGCGAGATCGCGCCCCTGGGCATCGGCGGTTGGAAGCGTCCCGTGGGCGGATATTTCGTCTCTTATGATGCCATGCCCGGCACGGCCAAGCGCGCCCTGGCACTGTGCAAGGAGGCGGGCGTCACCATGACCGGCGCCGGCGCTACCTTCCCCTATGGTGTAGATCCCCAGGACAGCAACATCCGCATTGCCCCCTCTCTGCCTCCGGTGGAGGAGCTGCAGCAGGCCATTGCCATCTTCTGCCTGTGCGTGAAGCTGGCGGCTTTGGAGAAGCTGGGCGTATGAGGTGGCTGGCTGCATCAGACATCCACGGCAGCGCTACTGCCTGCCGCCGTGTGCTGGAGGCGTTTGAGCGGGAAAAGGCGGAGGGGCTCCTGCTGTTGGGCGACATTTTGTACCATGGACCCCGGAACCCTCTGCCCGAGGGCCACGACCCCAAGGAGTGCATCCGCTTGCTGAACGAGTACCGGAATCATATCGCCGCTGTGCGGGGCAATTGCGAGGCGGCGGTGGACCAGATGGTCCTGCAGTTTCCGGTGCTGGCAGAATATATGCTGCTGCGGCTGGGAAAAAAGCTGGTCTTTGCCACCCACGGGGATGTGTATAATCCGGAGCATCTTCCACCCCTGGCTAAGGGAGGGATTCTCCTCACGGGCCACACCCATGTGCCTGCCTGCGACGTATATCCGGAGTTTCTGTATCTGAATCCAGGCTCTGTGTCCCTGCCCAAGGACGAGCAGAAGCGCAAGGGCTATATCCTGCTGGATGACGAGGGAGCCGTATTCAAGGAGCTGGACGGCACGGAATACCATCGGTATCATTTTTAATCCCTGTCAGACTCATTAAGTTTTTCTGACAAAGGGCGGCAATCTGCTGTGTGTAGTGTGGTTTTAAAAAAACCAAAAAACAGCGGAGCCATGAAGTGACCCCAAAAAGTTAGACAAATATTTATAGCAGGAATTGTTCAAGCAGCCAAAAGGGCTTGCTGTCTGTGAATTGCAGGCGGCAGGCCCTTCAGTTTTGCATGGATCCTGCGGTTGTTACAGGAATTCTGCTATTCCCTTTGGCATGGAAAAGCACCCCATTTCTCAGTACAAGTGTTTTGTCATACTTGTCTGAAAAATGGGGTGCAGTTCAACAGGATCGGAGCTTTATAGATCGTTAAAAGGGTTTTGCGGAGTTCGTGTTCGCAGACGCACAAAAACGAGATTTATTCTCAAGATATGTGCATGAGCGAAAATATCGCATAGGCTGCCGGTGTGGAGATTTTTGCCGCCGTGCGGGGGAATTATGCATGCAGCAGGCAGAAGGCCTTTTGCCGGAAGCTCGGAGTTTTTTGCAGGCTCTTATCAGCGGTGCAGCAGGGGCGACAGGGGCTTATAAATAAGGAAGCACAGAGCTGTATCCAGCAGGCCCTTGACCAGGGTGAAGGGAACATTGAACACCAGCAGGCAGTTCAGCAGCGCATTCTGCGTGGGCACATGGGACACGCCGCCCAGAATTGCCTCGTACATGCCCACAATAGCCTCCAGCGGCAGTTTATACATCACTACGTAGGCGGGGTAGACAACGAAATAGTTGGTGACAATGCTTACCAGCGCCATAGCGGCTGCACCGGCAACGGAGCCGACCAATGCACTCTTGCGGCTTTTATTGTGTTTATAGATGATGCCGGCCACAAATACGAATACCGCGCCCAGAATAAAGTTAGACAGTTCCCCTACACCGGCGCTGGAGCCGAAGGGCAGATGCAGCAGATTCTTTGCCAGCTGGATGGCCACGCCGTACACGGGGCCCAGGGAGAAGGTGCCCAGCAGGGCAGGCAGGTCGGAGATGTCCAGCTTGATAAACGAGGGCATTAGGGGGATGGCAAACTCCACGAATTGCAGCACGGCGGCTACAGCCGTCAGCATGGCCGCCACGGCCAGACGGTGGGTCTTTTGCTTTTGAGTCATAAAAAAATACTCCTTTCAATGTGTGGAACACCCGGAAACTGTCTTCCAAGGTGCACGCATTAAAAAGAGCATACCAAAATATGCTGTACACGCCTTCTCTCATCCAGACTATACTGTCGGTACCGGGATCGCACCGGTTCGTGCAGCCCAGGGGGCCGCTTGCAGACTATACTGCCGGTGGGGAATCACACCCCGCCTCGAAGACAAATATTCGTTTGTTCACTGCTCAAAGTATATACCTGGTCTATAGAAAATGCAAGTAAAATTTTAGGCGAAAATTTGCGTATTATTTGCTGTTTTTACAAAAAAGACTTTACAAAATCGAAAATGTGTTCTATTATAAGTGGGAAAGAGAGGGGATGCATGTGCGTGCCAGGCAAGTGACCTGCAGCTTCACCGGCCACCGTCCGGAAAAATTGCCTTGGGGAGAGGACGAATCGGACATTCGCTGTGCGCAGCTGAAGGAACGATTGTTTGATGCGGTGTTGGCAGCCTATGACCAGGGGTACCGGCATTTTCTATGCGGCATGGCCCGTGGAAGTGATTTTTGGTTCTGTGAGGCGGTTTTGCGTCTGCGAGAGGTTCAAACGGATGTGTCTCTAGAGGCGGTGATACCATTTCTCGGTCAGGCGGATCGCTGGAGCAGGGGGGATCGGGCCCGTTATCAGCGGCTCCTGAACTGCTGCAATTACGAGACCGTTGTGCAGGAGGAGTATTCACCAGGCTGCATGCAGCGGCGCAACCGCTATTTGGTGGACCACGCTGCTCTGCTGATTGCTGTGCATGATGGCCTTCCCGGCGGCACACAAAAGACCATCGCCTACGCCATGCGCCGGGGCATAGAGGTTTTGGACATGCCGCCCATTTGTTAAAAAAACCTGTGATAGATGCAGGTAAATGCATTTTTCTATGGCAGCTTGTGATGCATAAATATTTGCCCGGTGGGTATCCTACCTTCAAGATAAGGAGGGGGTTACTTTGATGCAGCAGAATTTGCCCAGTGAGGAAGGGAAAAAGGACCTGGATCCGAAGCAAAAAACGGACAGAATCGTGGAGTTGGGCTCCTCCGTGGTGACCAATCACCACGGCACTATCCATTGTCTAACCATCATCGGGCAGATCGAGGGGCATACCAACGCACCGGATAACGCAAAGACTACAAAATACGAACACCTCCTGCCGCTCTTGGCTTCGTTAGAGGAAAGCGATGATGTGGACGGGGTACTGATCCTGCTGAACACCGTAGGGGGCGATGTGGAGGCAGGGCTGGCCATAGCGGAGATGATTGCCGGCATGACCAAGCCCACGGCCACCTTGGTGCTGGGCGGCGGCCATTCTATTGGCATTCCACTGGCGGTTTCCGGCCGCATCAATATGATCGCGCCATCGGCCTCTATGACAGTGCATCCGGTGCGTATGAGCGGAACCATGATCGCTGCACCGCAGACCTACCGATATTTTGATAAGCTCCAGGAGAGCATCGTCCGCTTCGTGGCGGCACACTCCCAGATCCGGGCGGAGACCTTTCGGGAGCTGATGCTGCGCACAGATGAGATGGCCAACGATGTGGGCAGCGTCCTCTATGGGGAGGATGCTGTGGCTCTGGGTCTTATGCAGCAGGTGGGCACACTGAAGGATGCTCTGGCGGCACTGTACCGGGCCATCGACGAGGATAAAAAGCAGCGAAATAAAAATTGAAAAAACTTGATAAATAATTGCTGGCGCATAGGCGAAAGCCTATGCGCCAGCTTCGCATGTTTTACTTTAAGAGCCGCTGCATATCCTCCGGCAGGGGAGCGGTGATGTCCAGCACCTCCCCCGTAACGGGATGCCGCAGGTGTACAGCGTAGGAGTGGAGGGCAGGCCGGGGAATGAGAGCTTTGTCCTCCGTACCGTAGAGCCAATCCCCAGCCAGGGGATGTCCTATTTCGGCCATATGCAGCCGCAGCTGATGGGTGCGGCCTGTGCGGGGCACAAGGCGCAGCAGGGATAGGCCGTTTCGCTGTGCCAGCACCTCATAGTCTGTATGGGCTGGTGCGCCCTGTGGGTCAATGTGCCGCTTGAGCAGAGAGTCACGGTCTCGGTCGATGGACAGGTCAATGTGCCCTGATGTTGGCTCTGGTGTGCCGAGACAGATGCCCCGATATTCCCGATAGAAATCTCCGGAGTGGAGCAGGGCCATGCACCGGGCGTGGATATACCCGGATTTTGCTACCACCATGACCCCGGTGGTACCCCGGTCTAGGCGATTCACACCGTGATACTGGTCACTGTTCAGGTAGTGTGCCACTGCTCCGGCTACGGTTACTGGCTCCTGAGTGAGGGCGGCACAATGGACGGTGATGCCGGCAGGCTTATTTAGGATCAGCAGATCCTCATCCTCCCATAGGATGGAGAGAGGAAAATCTATCGGGTGCAGGTTGGGGTTTTGACTGGGCGAATCGGATACATCTGCCCCAAGCCGATCGCCGGCATGGCAGAGGGCGGTTACGGTGACCGGTACACCGTTGAGAGTTATTCCCCCCTCGCGCCATTTGATGGACTTGAGCAGGGAGGAGGACAGCGCAAAACGCTGGCGCAGCAGGTGCTTTACCGTGGCGCCATCCTCCTGGGCGGTGACAGTGTGTGTAAGGATTCTCATAAAGTGGAGCCTCCGGGGGTAGATTTTCTTGATCAATTATGATACCATAATTGAATCAAGTAAGAGAAGGAGCTGTTTTTTATGGCATCTAAAGTATATTGGGCAGATTTTCGGGCTGATTTCCGGGAAAATTTGCAGCAGAAGCTGACCCGGTTGATGAAAACCGCCGGCATGGGCGAAATTGACTTCGACAACAAATATGTAGCCATTAAAATGCACTTCGGTGAGCCGGGCAACCTGGCGTTTCTGCGCCCCAATTGGGCAAAAACCGTGGCAGATTTCGTAAAAGAGCGGGGCGGCAAGCCCTTCCTCACTGATTGCAACACCCTTTATGTGGGCGGCCGCAAGAACGGGTTGGACCATTTGGACACGGCTATGCTCAATGGGTTTAACCCCGTGACCACCGGCTGTCAGGTAATTATTGCCGACGGCATTAAGGGCAACGACGAGGTGGAGGTGCCGGTTGAGGGCGGCGAATATGTGAAAAATGCCAAGATTGGCCGGGCCGTCATGGATGCGGATGTGTTTATTTCCCTGACCCATTTCAAGGGTCATGAATCCGCCGGCTTCGGCGGCACCCTGAAAAACATCGGCATGGGCTGCGGCAGCCGGGCGGGCAAGATGGAGCAGCACAACGCTGGGAAACCTCATGTGGTACAGAAGCATTGCGTGGGCTGTAAAATGTGTACCAAAATCTGTGCTCACGACGCCATATCTGTGCAGGATCGGAAGGCAGCTATTGACCACAGCAAATGTGTGGGCTGTGGCCGCTGCATTGCTGTGTGCGCCCGCAATGCCATTACCGTAAATTTTGATGAGTCCCACACAAACCTGAGTCGTAAAATATCCGAGTATACCAAGGCCGTGGTGGATGGGCGGCCCTGCTTCCATATTTCCCTGGTCATCGATGTGTCGCCCAACTGCGATTGCCATGCGGAAAACGATGCGGCCATCGTGCCTAACGTAGGCATGTTTGCCTCCTTTGATCCGGTGGCCCTGGATATGGCTTGCGTAGATGCCGTGAACACACAGCCCATCCTCCGTGGTTCCGCTGCCGATATCGGCGACTGCCACGATCAAGATCACTTCCATTGTATTCATCCGGACACCGATTGGATGAGCTGCCTGGAGCATGCCGAAAAGCTGGGCCTGGGTACCCGGGAATATGAGCTTATAAAAATCTGACAGAATAATATCAGATAAAAGGCAAAGACACGTTTCAATATATGTGAATAATTTGAAAAGATTTTCTCTTTCGACAAAAGATTCTTGAAATTATTTGCAATTTATGTTAAAATTGGTTAACATAATTATTTGAGGCGCGGAGGAAGGAGAGGACGTGAAACAGAAATTTGTTCCCGAATATGAAGGGGAGCTGCGAAAGCACGCACTGCAGATTCCCCGGTGTATCAGTGAGTGCAGCGGTATCCGAGTGTTTGGGCGGCGTATTAAGTCCCTGGTTTTTTCCACGGATGTGGCTATTATCAAGAATATAAACGCCGATGCCGTAATTGCCGTATATAATTTTACACCCCAACCCAGCATTACGCAAGCCATTATCAGCGCTTCTGATGTGCCGGTGTTTGCCGGTGTTGGAGGCGGCTATACCAATGGGCAGCGGTCCGTGAATATGGCGGCGGCAGCGGAGCAGCTGGGGGCCTTCGGCGTGGTCTGCAACGCTATGATCACCAATGAAGCTATCCGCGATATCAAGAGCATGGTGGAGATTCCGGTGGTTTTCACGGTGGTGTCAGAGCATGTGGACCTGGATAAGCGGCTGGCAGCCGGGGCAGACATTGTGAATGTGTCCGGCGCGGCCAGGACACCGGAAATTGTGGCGGAAATTCGGGCGAAATACCCGGAGCTGCCGATCATTGCCACCGGCGGTCCTACGGATGAGACGATTCTGACGGCCATCCGGGCAGGGGCCAACGCCATTACATACACACCGCCTAGCAGCAAGGACCTGTTTGCCAGGGATATGCAGGAGTATCGAGATTGGTATGAGGCCCACCGCAGAGAGGTGGACGAGATGCTTAATGAGGAATAAGGAAATCGGAGAGGGAAAACCTCTCCGATTTTTTTGCGTTTTTAAGCTCACATGGACAGATAGGCATCACACTTCTGGTTGGCCTGGAGGGCGACCTTCTCCTCGTCGATGGTGGCAAGACGGCCATGCTCTACGGTGACCTTGCCGTTTACTACGGTATAGTCCACGGGACCCCGGACGCCCACAGTGCCCAGGACGGACTTGGGATCGTAGCAGGAGCCTACCAGCTCCAAACGGCGGCTGTCGATCATAAACAGGTCAGCGCACTTACCTACAGCGATCTGACCGATATCGTCCCGACCCAGCAATCGGGCGCTGCCCCGGGTGGCCATTTTCAGAATGTCGTAGCCGGTGGGGGCCTCACGGCTGGAGTTTAGCCGATGCAGCAGGAAGGCCACCCGCAGCTCCTCCATGAGGCTGGAGCCATCGTTGGAGGCGCTTCCGTCTACGGCCAGGCCCACGGGCACGCCCAGCTTCAGCATCTCGGGGATGCGGGCGATGCCGGAGGAGAGCTTCATATTGCTGATGGGGCAGTGGGCAACGCCGGTGCCGGTTTTGGCCAGGATGCGCAGCTCCTCGTCGTTGAAGTGGATGCCGTGGGCAAACCACACATCCTCGCCGATCCAGCCCAGGCGTTCCATGTATTCCAGGGGACGGACGCCCTCACGCTGGAGCATGAAGTTCTCCTCATCCTTGGTCTCACACAGGTGAGTGTGTAGGCGCACGCCGTACTGCCGGGCCAGGATGGCGCTTTCACGCAGCAGGTCAGCGGAGACGGAAAAGGGGGAGCAGGGAGCCAGAGCTACCCGGTGCATGGCACCATAGGAGGGATCGTGGTACTGCTCGATGACCCGTGCGGAGTCCTTCATAATCTCGTCCACGGATTGAACCACGCTGTCAGGGGGGAGGCCACCGTCCTTCACGCTCAGGTCCATGCTGCCACGGCTGCAGTACATACGGATGCCCAACTCGTCAGCGGCGGCAAACTGGGTGCCCAGCAGGTCGCCGGCGTGGGCGGGGAAAACATAATGATGGTCAAAGCAGGTGGTGCAGCCGTGCTTCATCAGCTCGCCCATGCCTGTGAGGGAGGAAAGGCGGATGACTTCACTGTCCAGGTTCTTCCAGATCTCATAGAGGGTTTTCAGCCAATCGAACAGCTCCATATTCTGCACCTTGGCAAGATTGCGGGAAAAGACCTGATAGAGGTGATGATGGGTGTTCACCAGGCCGGGGTAGCAGAGCATATGGGAGCCGTCGATGGTGCGGTCGGCGGTGGCGTCCAGGTTCGGGCCGAGCTTCTCAATGAAGCCGTCCTTGCACAGGATGTCCACTTGGGTCAGGATCCGGTCGCTGTCATCGCAGGTGACAAGCTGGGAAATGTTCTTGATCAGTAGGGTAGACATAGTTTATTCTCCTTTATTCAAAGAAAAAAGAGCAGGCCCTGTGCGGGCCTACTCTTTTTATATGGTGTCAGCGTTCCTCGCGGAAGTAGGAGAGACCGAGGGACGCAGGGGGCTGATCCTCCCGCTTCTTACGCAGGGAAACAACAATCAGCACTACCAGGGTGATGGCGTAGGGCAGCATCTTGTACAGCTCCTTAATGGCCATCTGACCGCCGGGTGTGGGCAGATAGATGTTCAGGATGTACAGGCCGCCGAATAGGATGGAGGCCAGGATGCTGACATTGGGACGCCAAATGGTGAAGATGACCAGTGCAATGGCCAGCCAGCCGCGGTCACCGAAGGCGTTGTTGGACCAAACGCCGTTGGCGTAGTCCATAACATAGTACAGGCCGCCCAATCCTGCAATCATGGAGCCGATGCAGGTGGCCAGGTACTTATACTTGGTGACATTGATGCCGGCGGCGTCGGCGGTGGAAGCGCTCTCGCCCACGGCGCGTAGATGCAGGCCGGGACGGGTGTGGTTAAGGAAGTAGGAAGTACCCAAAGCCACGATGATAGCCAGATACGCCAGGAAACCGTAGGACAGGAACAGCTCGCCGAACCAGCCGGTGGTGGTGGCGCCGGGGAGTGTAGTCTTAAAGCAGATACTGGTATTGGTCAGAGCGATAGAGGGAACATTGCTGCCCGTGAGCTTGATGAGGGAGCCGCCAAAGAAGTTGCCGACGCCCACGCCGAAGGTGGTCATGGCCAGACCGGTAACATTCTGGTTAGCACGAAGGGTGACTGTCAGGAAGCAGTACAGCAGGCCCATCAGCAGGGAGCCCAGAAGGGAGCTGAGGATGGGGATGAGCACTGCCAGGAAGGGATTCAGCGCGCCGGATGCGGATTGCTCATAGAAGAACGCACCGATAACGCCACTGATGCCGCCCACATACATGATGCCGGGAATACCCAGGTTCAGGTTGCCGGATTTCTCGGTGAGGATTTCGCCGGTGCTGCCGAATAGCAGTGGGATACCCTGCATGACAGCACGGGGGAAGAATGAAATAAAGTTAAAAGTCATCCGTTACGCCTCCTTCTTGCTGCTCTTACGCAGGGTGACCTTGTAGGTGATAAAGAACTCGGTAGCAATGATGAAGAAGAGGATGAAACCGGTCAGAATATCAGCAAAGGAATGGTTCAGGCCCAGGGAGCTGGATACCTCGCTGGCGCCGCGATCCATGGTCACCAAAAGCAGAGAGGCAGCGATCATGATAAAGGGATTGAACTTGGACATCCAGGAGACCATGACGGCGGTGAAGCCGCGGCTGTCCACGATGGTGGTAGTGAGGGTATGGTCGATACCGGCGGTCATCAGGAAGCCCATCATGGCGCACAGAGAACCGGAGAGAACCATGGTACGGATGATGACCCGGTCTACCTTGATGCCAGCATAGCTGGCGGTACGCTGGCTTTCGCCAACCACGGCGATCTCATAGCCGTGCTTGCTGTACGTCAGATAGATGTACATGAGCCCGGTCATCAGGGCTACAATAAGGATGGGCAGCAGAAAATCGTTGCCAATGGAGGGCAGCCAACCAGCCCGGGTATCCTGGTTAATGATGCCGATCTTACCGGCACCCTTGGGAACCTCCCAAATAATGATGAAGTAGGAGGTGAGCTGCATGGCGATGTAGTTCATCATCAGGGTGAACAGGGTCTCATTGGTGTTCCACTTGGCCTTGAAGAAGGCGGGCAGGAAGCCCCAAATGGCACCGGCCACGAGAGAAGCAATGAGAGAAAGCACGATCAGCAGAGGCGTGGACACCTTGTCACCCAGCAGGATCATACAGCTGGTGGTGGCCAGGCAGCCGATCATCGTCTGCCCCTCGGCGCCGATGTTCCAGAAGCGCATCTTGAAGGCGGGGGTCACGGCCAAAGAGATACCCAGCAGAACGGCCACATTACGGAAGGTCACGCCGATGCGGCGGGAGGTGCCAAATGCGCCGGATAGAATGGTTGCATACACGCTGAGAGGGTTTTTGCCGGTGAGGATCGTGGTGATCAGACCACAGAAGATCAGCGCCAGCAGCAGGATACCGCCGCGGATCAGAAGCGCCTTGGACAGAGGCAATGTATCACGCTTAGAAATTTGAAATAGGGATTGCTTCTTATGCATCTTCCTTGCCTCCTTCCACGCGGGTCATCAAGGCGCCCACTTCGCGCTTGTCGGTCTTGCGGGCGTCTACTACGCCGGAGACTTGGCCGCCGCAAAGGACCACGATCCGGTCACACAGCTCCAACAGAACATCCAGGTCCTCGCCTACATACACAACGGCGACACCCTTCATCTTCTGCTCGGTGAGCAGGTTATAAATCGTATAAGAGGTATTGATGTCCAGGCCGCGGACAGCGTAAGCGGTCATCAGAACGGAGGGCTGCTGGGCAATTTCACGGCCCACCAGGACCTTCTGCACGTTACCGCCGGACATACGGCGAACGGGGAAGCTGGTGCTGGGAGTGACCACCTCCAGCTCCTGCCAAATGCGCTGGGCCAGTGCCTCGGGATCCTTACGATTCAGGAACACGCCCTTGCCCTTGCGCCAGGAGCGCAGCATCATGTTGCCGGTCATGCCCATGGAACCCACCAGGCCCATGCCCAAACGATCCTCAGGGACGAAGCTCATGGCGATGCCGCTCTTGCGGATATCCATGGGATCCAGGCCCACCAGGTCTTTTTCCTCGCCGGTTTCCGGGTTATGGAAAAGGACGGAGCCGGACTTGATGGGATACAGGCCCGCAATGGACTCCAGCAGCTCACGCTGACCGGAGCCGGCGATGCCCGCGATGCCCAGCACTTCGCCGGCATTGATGGTGAAGGTGACATTGTCCAGGCGCTTGACGCCCAGCTCGTCGTATACGGTGAGATCCTTTACCTCCAGCCGGGGGGCAACATTCACCGGGTCGGGACGGTTGATATTCAGGGTGACACTGTGGCCCACCATCATATCGGTGAGGGACTGCTGGTTGGCATCCTTGGTCATCACATCGCCGATGTACTCGCCCTTGCGCAGCACGGCCACTCGGTCGGACACATCCAGCACCTCGTGGAGCTTGTGGGTGATGATGATAAGGGACTTGCCGTCGTTTTTCATGTTGCGCATGACGGCGAAGAGCTTATCGGTCTCCTGGGGAGTCAGAACGGCGGTGGGCTCATCCAAAATGAGGATGTCGGCGCCGCGGAACAGGACCTTCACGATTTCCACGGTCTGCTTCTGGGAAACAGACATATCGTAGATCTTCATGTCGGGGTCGATCTCGAAGCCGTACTTTTGGCAGATGTCCTTGACCTTCTGGCGGGCACTGTTCAGGTCCAGCTTGCCCTCCAAGCCCAGGATGATATTCTCCGTGGCGGTGAAAATATCGACCAGCTTGAAGTGCTGGTGGATCATACCGATGCCAAGGTCGAAAGCATCCTTGGGAGAGGCGATGGTGACGGGCTGGTCGTGGACATAGATCTGTCCCTCATCGGGGAAGTAGATGCCGGAGAGCATATTCATCAAGGTGGTCTTGCCGCTGCCGTTTTCGCCCAGCAGAGACAGGATCTCACCCTCGTACAGCTCAAGGTTCACATCTTTGTTTGCGATGACCTTGCTGCCGAAGCGCTTGGTGATGTTCTCCATTCTAATTGCGCATTTTTTTTCCAAGGCTGTCATCCTTTCTTTCGGCGCAGTTGGCTGCAACACCTCGTAAAACGCCGGGGGTAGATTCAATACGCTTTATTTTACCATATATGTAAATGGTTGTAAATCATATTTTGCAAAAAAATTGTAAGGTATATACAAAAAATGTTAGGTTACACAAGAATAAGAAACGGTCTTTGTGCGATTTGCCGATGGAGTAAAAACAGTGAGGTGAACCGTCGTGGGAGAGATAAAAAAATTACCCCTGGGGGGGAGGTTTTGGGGTCAATGGGCGGCGACCCCTCAGCCAGCATGGCGGCTCCACTTACGCAGGGGAGCCAGGGGTTACGGATTGTCACGGGTACCTTAAAACCAATCGCGCAATGACGAGCTTTTTGCGGGGTGTGCGGCCGGATGGGGCGTCAGGTATAGAGGGCAATGGCAAAAAAGATGGGCTGCCGAAGCAGCCCATCTTTTGAATTATGCTGTAAGAAATTACATCTTGGTGTTCAGCAGGGTGATGCCATCGATCTGCAGATCGAAGTAAGGAGCGGAACGGTCGCTGGACTCAGCGAAGTAACCATCCTTGATGGCCTCGGTGTCGCCGGTGTAGTTGGCATCGGTGTCAACATCGGCCATGTAGGAGGTGATGTGGCCATCGCCGTTAACCTTCAGAGTGTCGACCTTGAAGGGGTTCATCGTGTCGTCGGCACGGGTGGTGAAGGTGGACACATCGAAGACATGCAGCTCGCCCTTCTCCAGCTTGGCCTTAGCGGCCTCGATAGCCTCGGCAGTGCCCTTAGCGGCAACGGCGTCATTGATCTCTTCCAGAACCACAGAGCCGGTGGCCAGGGTGCCGGTCCAGTCGGTGTCGATGGTCTTGCCTTCCATGACAGCCTTGATGGCATACTCATAGTAAGGAGCCCAGTCGATACGGGAGGAGATGATGTAGGTGTTGGGGCCGGCGTCCTTGGTGGAGCCGTTGTAGGAAACATTGGGGACCTTGGCGTTCTCGCAAGCGGTGGGAGCGCCGAAGGAGTCAGCGTGCTGGCTGATGAGCTTGCAGCCATTGGCGATCAGCTGCTGAGCGCCTTCCTTTTCCAGAGCCTCATCGTACCAGCTGCCGGTGAAGGTAACTTCCATGGTGGCAGTGGGGCAGACAGAGCGAGCGCCCAGGAAGAAAGAGGTATAGCCGGAGATAACTTCCGCATAGGTGAAGGCGCCGACATAGCCGATCTTAGCGTCCTTCTCAGTGAACTGACCGGCAGCGATCATCTCATTGAGCTTCATACCGGCGGCAATACCGGCCAGGTAACGGCCCTCATAGATGGAGGCGAAGGCATTGTGATAGTTGGCCAGGCCCTCGGTGTGGGCACGGGTACCGGTGGAGTGGCAGAACTGGACATCTTTATACTTCTTGGCGGCGTCGATCATGAAGGGCTCATGGCCGAAGCTGTCGGCGAAGATGATGTTGCAACCATTCTCAGCCAGGTCGCAAGCGGTGTCGTAGCACTCCTGGCCCTCGGGAATGTTGGTCTTGAGGATGTAGTCAGCATCGGTCAGACCCAGATTCTTGATGGCCGCTTTAGCAGCGTTGATGAAGTTGAGGTCGTAGGTGGAGTTTTCGTCGTGCAGGGTGATGAAGCCGACCTTGACCTTGGCCTTGTCAGAGTCGTTTTCCTTCTTGCCGCAGGCGAACAGGCTCAGAGCCATGACCAGGGCGAGAAGCAGTGCCAGGAACTTTTTCATTCAATTTTCCTCCTTTTGAATATGTGACAGCCGAATGGAAGAAGAGTAAATTTTTCGACTGCCTGAACAACGGGTATGCGCCCGACATTCACTAAGAACAAAACTATTATAGCGTATGCCCCCCAAAAAGTCAACCTGGAATTTCATTTTTACCAAAAAAATTTTTTTGAGAGCCGAAATTATTTGTGACATGTGATAAAAATTGTGAAAAATGCCATAAAAAGCCTGGCGAAATTTGTTTAAATTGGGAATAAAAAAATGACACCGGGGATAACTCCGGCGCCATTTTTCAAAAAGAAAATTTTCAAATCGCTGCTTGCAAAGCAGCTTACTGGTGGATTCGGGTACCGTTTTTACCGGTGATACCGTGGCAGCCATGCAGCCATGGCGCTTTTTGGCAAAAGCGGCCCATGATTTCACGAGACTATCGAAAAAACCTCCGGTTTTTCCGACAAAAGGCTTGCAGTCTGCTGCGCGCATAATTTTGAGTCGAAGACTCAAAATTCCACACTGGCAGCCTGAGAGGTATTTTTCCCCACGCACATGTCGCGGTGAAAAATAATCTCATTTTTTCGCGTCTGCGGACGCGAACTCTGCGAGGCTTTTTTTCAAGCTGATTTCAAGCTAAGGACGGTAATCGCCTTATGCGAAAAACACTTCTATATCAGGCTGGTACTCGAAGAAAATTACTGGTGGATCCGGGTACCGGTCTTACCGGCGATACCATGGCAGCCATGCAGCCATGGCGCTTTTTGGCAAAAGCGGCCCATGATTTCAAGCTAAGGACGGTAATCGCCTTCGGGAAATTTCGGACCTCCGGTAAACCGGTGCATGAAGAAGCTTACTGATGGATACGAGTGCCGGTCTTACCGGCGATACCGTCCTTGGCCTTCTCCAGCAACGTGATAAGAGCGGTGCGGCCGGGCTTGGACTCGGCGAACTTCACCGCGGCCTGGACCTTGGGCAGCATGGAGCCCTTGGCAAACTGGTTCTCGTCCATATAGACCTTAGCCTGGGCGGGGGTCAGATCATCCAGACCCTTCTGGTCGGGCTTGTTGAAGTTAATGGCCACCTTTTCCACAGCGGTGAGGATCACAAGAATATCGGCATCCAGCAGCTCCGCCAGCAGCTCACTGCCGAAGTCCTTATCGATGACGGCCGGGGTGCCGCACAGCTTGCCGTCCCTGCGCACCACGGGGATGCCGCCGCCGCCCACGGCGATGACCACATGGCCGGCATTAAAGAGGGCCTTGATGGACTCAGCCTCCACGATATCAAAGGGCTTGGGGGAGGGAACTACCTGGCGGTAGCCGCGGCCGGCGTCCTCTACCATAGTGTAGCCCTTCTCAGCGGCGATACGGTCGGCAGTGGCCTTATCATAGAAGGCTCCCACGGGCTTGGTGGGGTTTTGGAAGGCGGGGTCATTCTCGGAAACCACGGTCTGGGTAACGATGGTGGCCACAGGCTTGGTCATGCCCCGGGAGGACAGTTCGTTGCCGATGGCCTGCTGCAGATGATAGCCGATGTAGCCCTCGGACATGGCGCCGCACTCGGGGAAGGGCATATCGGCCTTGATGGCGCCGGCCTCGGCGGCGGTGGAAAGACCAAGGTTAATCATGCCCACCTGGGGGCCATTGCCGTGGGCGATGACCACCTCGTTACCCTCGGCGATGAGGTCCACGATGGCTTTGGCAGTGTTGTTGACCAGGGATAGCTGCTCGGCGGCGGTATTGCCCAGAGCATTGCCGCCCAGGGCGATAACGATACGCTTGCTCATATAAACATACCTCTTTCTTGCGGGCGGTTAGGATGGGCCGCCCTGATGAGTTTTAGGGTTTTATGGGCGGGCCGATGTGGGGAGCGAACTTCGCGCTGCCGGTGGCAGAGGAAGCGAAGTGAGCGAGTGGCCGCGGTCAAAATTTCCAGCGTCCGCCGTAAGGCAGCGCAGAAATTTTGGGCACCGCAACAGGGTCATCGGCCCTTACGGATTTTGCGCGGACAGGGTCGTCCGCCCCTACAAGATGCGGGCGATTTGGCCGCCCGGACAGTAAGGGCGATAGCGGGAGCCTTTGGAAGCACTCCCGCTATCGGATGGTTCAGGTCAATTAGTGCAGCTTGCGATGGCTGTCGGCAGCATCCAGATCCATCAGGACTTTCACGGGATCCTTCACCTGGGACATGAAGATCATAGCGGCAATGATGTAGGGCTTGTAGGAGGCCTGCTTGTACAGAGGCACGATGTAGCGGTCAAACACGGAATTATCCACTTCACCCTCTTTGCAGCTCAGGCCGGTGATGTCGGCGGGCAGGCAGTGCATATACAGAGCCTTGCCGTCCCTGGTCAGCTTCATCATTTCCTCGGTGCAAGCCCAATCCTTGTGCTGGGCGTTCTGGGCCAGGAGCTTTTTCTCCAAGGCATCGATACCGGCCTGGTCACCGGCGGAGTAGAGCTTGGTGCGCTCCTCCATGGCGGCGAAGGGAGCCCAGGACTTGGGATACACGATGTCAGCATCTTGGAAGGCCTCAGCCATGCTGTTGGTCTTGTGGAACTTGGAGCCATACTTCTCGCAGTTCTTCCGGGCCACTTCCTCCACCTCGGGCATCACGTCATAGCCATCGGGGTGAGCCAGGGTCACGTCCATGCCGAAGCGGGTGAACAGACCGATAACGCCCTGAGGCACGGACAGGGGCTTGCCGTAGGAGGGAGAGTAAGCCCAGGTCATAGCGACCTTCTTACCCTTCAGGTTCTCCACGCCGCCAAAGTAGTGGATGACATGCAGCATATCGGCCATGCACTGGGTGGGATGGTCCACATCGCACTGCAGGTTTACCAGAGTGGGACGCTGCTCCAGAATGCCGTCCCGGTAGCCTTCCTCCAGGGCGTCCATAAAGGTCTTCTGATAGGTGTGACCCTGGCCAATGTACATATCATCGCGGATACCGATGACATCAGCCATGAAGGAGACCATGTTGGCGGTTTCCCGGACGGTCTCGCCGTGGGCGATCTGAGACTTTTTCTCGTCCAGGACCTGCTCCTCCAGGCCCAGCAGGTTGCAGGCGGAGGCGAAGGAGAAACGGGTGCGGGTGGAATTGTCACGGAACAGGGAAATGCCCAGGCCGGAGTCGAAGATACGGGTGCTCTTGTTGCGCTCACGCAGGTCGCGCAGAGCGTCGGCCACGGTGAAGATAGCATCGATTTCGTCATCGGTCTTGTCCCAAGTCCAATAGAAATCATTCTTGTACATATTATTGATGTGTAGGGTGTCCAAATGGCGGGCCAGTTCAACGGTCTTGCTCATGTTGATCATCTCTCCTTATAATATTATCTGAAGTTAAATTGATTATAACGTCCTTCGCCGGAAGGACAGGGCCAAAGGAAATTACTTAATGTCGTTGCCGGTGAGCTCCTGACGGAAGGAGGTGGCGGAGCCATCCTTGTTCTCGGGCTTATACAGACCCGGAACGGCGGCGTACAGAGCGGCGCAGGTCACCAGATCCTGCTTGAAGGTTACCTCATTAGGAGCATGAGCCTGGGACTCGGCACCGGGGCCGAAGCCTACGCAGGGGATGCCATAGCGGCCTTGGATGGACACGCCGTTGGTGGAGAAGGTCCATTTGTCGGTCAGAGGACGGCCACGGCGCTTGGAAGCGGCCAGCTCACAGGGCATCAGGCGCTCGTTACCCCACAGGGCGTGGTGGGCATCGATGAGGGCCTGGACATGGGGCGCGGACTCCTTATTGATCCAGGTGGGGAAGAAGCACTCGGTCTCATATACATGGCCGGTCCAGGCGGGACGGTCGTACATATACATGGAGACCTTCACGTCCTTGGCATACTTCTTACAGGCGGGCAGATCCTCGATCTCCTTCAGGCAGGATTGATAGGTTTCGCCGGCGGTCATGCGGCGGTCGATAGAGATAGCGCAGCTATCTGCCACGGCGCAGCGGGAGGGAGAGGTGTAGAAGATCTGGCTGGTGGTGCAGGTACCCCGGCCCAGGAAGCGGGCGTCCTCATAGTGCTCGGGATTGAACTTGGGATCGAGCATCTTCACCAGGCCGTTGATCTCGGTGGAGCCATCGGCGGGGTTCTCATTGAGGTCGCGGATGTTCAGAATGACCTCAGCCATCTTGTGGATGGCATTGTCGCCGCGCTCGGGCGCGGAGCCATGGCAGGACACACCGTGCATGTCCACGCGGATCTCCATACGGCCCCGGTGGCCGCGATAGATGCCACCGTCGGTGGGCTCGGTGGAAATGACGAACTCTACCTTGCTGCGGGCATCCTCGGGACCGCCAAAATACTCATTTACGATGGATTGCCAGCACATACCGTCGCAATCCTCCTCCTGGACGGAACCCACCACCATCAGTTTATAGCCCTCGGGGATCAGGTTCAGATCCTTCATGATCTTGACGCCATAGGTGGCGGAAGCCATGCCGCCCTCCTGATCGCTGCCGCCGCGGCCATAGATCAGGTCGTCGGTCTCATAGCCCTTGTAAGGATCAGCTTCCCAGTTCTCGATGTTGCCGATACCCACGGTGTCGATGTGGGAGTCAATGGCGATGATCTTGTCGCCGCTGCCCATCCAGCCGATGACATTGCCCAGCTTATCAAACTCTACCTTGTCGTAGCCCAGGGCCTTCATTTCCTCAGCGATGCGATTGACAACGCCCTCCTCCTCGCAGGACTCAGAGGGAATGGCGATCATGTCCCGCAGGAACTTGACCATTGCAGGCTTATAGCCCTCTGCGGCCTTTTTAATGGCTTCAAAATCCATAGTGAACCTCCATATTTTTCAAAATAAAAAACATCTTCATGCAAGCGGTTCGAGAGGCATTAATTCCACTCACAAATCTATCATATCACAACTTACGCCGATGTCAAACAAAAATTTATTAAACCAAATTATTTTTTTGAATGGGGATTGATTTTTAAAAAAAATATGATATTATTACAATGTTAACGCATAGAGCGCAATTATAATGTGCGGTGCAGCCCGGCTGTGTCGCTGAGGAAAGGCGGGGCTATGGAGACAAAACGATTGGAAGCACTGAAGCAGATTGCTGACGGCATTGCCGCGCAGTTCGGCAAAAACTGTGAAGTCGTCATTCACGAGGTAAACAGCAGCCGGATGGATCATACCATTGTCTATATTGTAAACGGCCATGTGTCCGGTCGCAAGATAGGCGATGGCGCATCCCAGGTGGTGCTGGAACAGATGCTTAACCACAATGCGCAGCCGCAGGACCATTTGGGTTACCTGACAAAGACGCCGGATGGCAAGATACTCAAGTCCTCATCACTTTATATCCGCAACAACAAGGGTGTTGTGGTGGCCATCCTGGCCATCAACTATGATGTGTCTGCGCTGACTATGATTAGCCAGACCATAGACGAGATGCTCTCTACCTACGACAAAGCCCAAAAGGAGCCGGAGCGGATCATCAATGTCAACAATGTGCTCGATGAGCTCATCGAGCAATCCGTGGCCCTGGTGGGCAAGCCTGTTGCGCTCATGAACAAGGACGATAAGATCCGCGCCATTCGCTTCCTCAATGAGAGCGGCGCGTTCCTGGTGACCAAGTCCGGCGACAAGGTAGCAAAATACTTCGGTATTTCCAAGTATACACTGTATTCTTATATCGACGCCAACAAGAAGTGAAATTTCAGGAGGAAAACAAACATGGGAAAAATCGATCTGACCATTAACAAGGCCGGCCTGGAGCACAATATCCAGAAGGCCAAGGAAAACAACATCATCATCCCCACCATCGCCCAGATGCAGAACCCCGACCTGATCCCCGAGAAGATCAAGGCCAAGCTCTCCAACACCGGGCTGTGGGATGTGGATCCCGTAAACCTGTTCCGTATCTCCTGGCACAATGAGGCCAAGGAGAAGGGCGGCCTGTTCCAGGCTGTGCCCAACTATGTGGAGATCCCCAGCAAGCTCTCCGGCGTGCCCTGCCGCATCATTGCCATGTCCGGCAAGTGGTTCCCCACTGGCTGCCACAAGGTGGGCGCCTCCTTCGGCTGCCTGGCACCCCGCCTGGTCACCGGTCAGTTCGACGCCACCTATCATCACGCTGT
>DPPB01000003.1 GCA_003539495.1 Oscillibacter sp.
AAAAAGTATTTTTGCCGCGCCGGTGTGTGAGGGAAACCCAAGAAGGGTGTCCCTCACCATTGAAATCAATAGCTTTTGAAGCTGTTTCAGAGTTTCAAAAGCTTAGTCAGCGGAGCGAAAAGACTTTTTCGACACGCTGAGGGCTGCCTGCGGGCAGCCCTTTTGAGGTTGTAAGAGGGTATGGCGCGGGCCCGGCGGCGGGGGGAGGGCAAGAAAATTTATGCAGGTTTATGCAGGCTCGGTTTGGGTCGTCCGGGAGGCCGACCCCTACGGAGCGTCACAAGTAACGCGGCGGGGCGGGCCGATGTAGGCATCGGCCCCTACGAAACGATGAAAAGAAACGCTGCGCACAAAACGGCAGATGCGGATCGCCACGACCGGTGACATCGGTCACTGGCTCGCAATGACAGGCTTTTGGGCAAGAAGTACGGCGCAAGTCCGTCGGGCGGACAGGAACATCCGCCCCTATGAGGTGCGTGGCAGGGAGTACGATAGGGTGGTCGTCCGGGAGGGATGCCCCTACGGAGGGCAGGGGGAGTCCCTGCTTTTTTGGAGGGAAAAAACTCTAAAAACAGAACATTTGTTTTCAATTTCTTATTTACTTATTATATTATTGTGGTACAATAGTAAGATACCATGCTATACAGGAGAACATCGGAACATCATGCCAAAATTCAAAGTTGTGTCTGAATATACCCCCTCCGGCGACCAGCCTCAGGCCATTGAGAAGCTGGCGGCGGGGCTGGAGGCGGGGCTGCGCCAGCAGGTGCTGCTGGGCGTTACCGGCAGCGGCAAGACCTACACTATGGCCAAGGTCATCGAAAAGGTCCAGCGGCCCACCCTGGTGCTGGCCCACAACAAGACGCTGGCGGCCCAGCTGTGCGAGGAGTTCCGGGAGTTTTTTCCGGAGAATGCGGTGGAGTATTTCGTCTCCTACTACGACTACTACCAGCCGGAGGCGTATATTGCCCACACGGATACCTTTATCGAAAAGGACGCATCCATCAACGCGGAGATCGAGCGGCTGCGGCACAGCGCCACGGCGGCTCTCTTTGAGCGGCGGGATGTGATCGTGGTGGCCTCGGTGTCGTGCATTTACGGCCTGGGCGACCCCATTGACTACGCCAACATGGTCATCTCCCTGCGCCGGGGGAAGGAGTACCCAAGGGATCAGCTGCTGCGCAAGCTGGTGGAAATTCGCTACGAGCGCAACGATGTGGCCTTTGAGCGGAATATGTTCCGGGTACGGGGAGACACGGTGGAGATTTATCCGGTGTATGCCAACGGATACGCCATCCGGGTGGAATTCTTTGGGGACGAGGTGGACCGCATCAGCGAGTTTAACCCTGTGACCGGTCAGGCCCAGCGGATCATTGACCATGTGGCCATTTATCCAGCCAGCCACTATGTGACCACCAAGGAGAAAATGGCCCGGGCCACGGAGGAAATTGAGCGGGAGCTGGCGGAGCGGAAGAAATTTTTCGAGGAGAACGGCAAGCTGGTGGAGGCCCAGCGCATTGACCAGCGGACCCGGTATGATGTGGAGATGATGCGGGAGCTGGGCTACTGCACGGGCATTGAAAATTACAGCCGGGTCATCTCCGGCCGGGAGCCCGGTTCGCCGCCCATGACGCTGCTGGACTACTTCCCGGAGGACTTCGTGCTGTTTGTGGACGAGAGCCACGTGACACTGCCCCAGGTGCGGGCCATGTACAACGGCGACCGGGCCCGGAAGGAGAGCCTGGTGAACTACGGGTTCCGGCTGCCCTGCGCCTTCGATAACCGGCCGCTGAAATTTGAGGAGTTCGAGGAGCGGTTTCGCCAGGTGGTGCTGGTGTCAGCCACCCCGGGAGACTACGAAAAAAACGGCGCAGACCAGATCGTGGAGCAGGTGATCCGGCCCACGGGCCTGCTGGATCCCCGGGTGGAGGTGCGGCCCATTACCGGGCAGATCGACGACCTGGTGGCAGAGATACGCACCCGGGCGGATCGGGACGAGCGCGTGCTGGTGACGACCCTTACCAAGCGCATGGCCGAGGACCTGACGGAGCATATGAAGGGCCTGGGGATGCGGGTGCGGTATATGCATTCGGACATCGCCACCATCCAGCGGATGGAGCTGATACGGGATCTGCGGCTGGGCGAATTCGATGTACTGGTGGGCATCAATCTGCTGCGGGAGGGATTGGATCTGCCGGAGGTGTCCATGGTGGCCATTTTGGACGCGGACAAGGAGGGCTTTTTGCGCAGCGAGACCAGCCTCATCCAAACCATCGGCCGGGCGGCCCGAAATGCCGAGGGCCTGGTGGTGCTGTATGCGGACACCGTTACCCCGTCTATGAAGGCGGCTATCACGGAGACGGAGCGCCGCCGGAAAAAGCAGGATGCATACAACAAGGCCCACGGCATCGTGCCGAAAACCATTCGCAAGAGCGTGCGGAAGGTGCTGGAGATCTCCCACTCGGCGGAGGAGGAGAATAAGAAGGCCCGCCGCAAGCTGACGGAGGCGGAGCGGGAGGAGACCATCTGCCGCCTGGAGAAGGAAATGAAGGAAGCCAGCAAAATGCTGGAGTTTGAATACGCCGCATTGCTCCGGGATCAGATCATCGAGCTGCGGGGACAGAAATAAAGAGGCTGTCGAAAAAACCCTCCGGTTTTTTTCAACAAAAAGACTGAGAGGTATTTTCTCTCACGCACAGGTTGCGAGAGAAAATGATTTGACTTTTTCGCGTCTGCGGACGCGAAATCTGCGAGGCCTTTTTAGGCACGCTTATAAAGAAAGAGAGAAACTATGCAGCACATACCGACCATGGACATACGCATGCTGGGGGATATCGGCTTTGACGGGCAGCTTCGGCTGGCCCTGGAGCCAAATGAAGAATACGACGTGGATAAGTGGCTGTTTGTGCCGAACACCTACACAGAGTACCGATATATTTTGGGCACCCGGGGAGAAAATCCCCTGATCTGCATCGGCATCAACCCCTCTACCGCCCGGCCCGGGGCATTGGACCCTACCCTCAAGAGCGTGGAGCGGATCGCCCTGAGGAATGGATTTGACTCCTTTATCATGTTCAATGTGTACGCCCAGCGGGCCACCTCGCCGGACGACATGGAATGGACGCTGAACGCCGAGCTGCACCGGGAGAATATGCGGGCCTTTGACTACATTCTGTCCCTGTCGGAGCGGCCCACGGTGTGGGCGGCCTGGGGGACCGTCATTGAAAAGCGGGACTACCTTTGGGATTGCCTGCAGGAGATGATTGCCATTGGGCAGGCGCATGGGGCCCGGTGGGTGAAGTGCGGCAGGACGTCGGCGGCGGGACATCCCCACCATCCGCTGTATCTGCGTGCGGACAGCCGGATCGAGGACTTTCCGGTGGAGGAATATGCGGCCCGGCGGCCTGCGGCAAAGAAAAAGAGAAGAGCCGGAGGCGGGCTATGAAAAAGAGCATTTCGTACATATTTATCTTGCTCAGCGGTATTTGCTGGGGCTGCATAGGGCTGTCCAACCGCATGCTGACCCAGATGGGCATGGGTCTGGGAAACCGGGTGTTCGTGCGTAACTTCGGAACGCTGGTGGTGCTGACGGTGGTGTTCGGCCTGCTGCACCGGGAGGTATTTCGCATGAAGCTAAGGCACCTGCCTATTTTCCTGGGGTCGGGGCTGGTGAGCATTTTGCTTTTAAGCATTGTGTATTTCCAGTGTCAGACCCTATGCTCCCTGTCGGTGGCGGCGATCCTGCTCTACCTGGCGCCGTCGTTTGTGGTGCTTATCTCGGCGGTGCTGTGGAAAACGCCCCTCACGGGGCGGAAGCTGGCGGCCCTGGGCATTTCGCTGGTGGGCTGCGTGCTGGTCAGCGGCGTTTTGGGCGGGGGCGCTACGGCCTCCCTGCCGGGCATCGCCCTGGGGGTGGCCTCGGGACTGTGCTATGCCAGCTACACGGTGTTCGCCCACTACGGCATGACCCATTACAGCAGCTACACCATGATCTACTGGACCTTTTTGGTGGCAGGGCTGGGGTCGGTGCTTTTGGCGGACTTTTCGGCCTTGGGGCCGATTTTGCGGCAGCCTAAGGGGGCGCTGGGGTGCATGCTGGTGATAGTGGTGTCCACAGCGCTGCCGTATTACCTGTATACCAAGGGCCTGGAGGGCGTGGAGAGCGGCCGGGCGTCCATCATCACCAACATCGAGCCGGTGGTGGAGTCGCTGATGGGTGTGGTGGTGTTTCACGAGAGAATGACCGGGTGGATGATCCTGGGCGTTGCGTGTGTGCTGGGCGCGGTGATGCTGCTGGCAGGCGGAAAGGAAACGGATGGAGCAAAGCAAAGGGCTTGACGGCGGGACGCTGAAGCTAATTGCAGCGGCGCTGATGCTTATAGACCATGTGGGAGCGATCCTGCTGCCGGAGACGGTAATCTTGCGGTGTATCGGGCGGCTGGCGTTTCCCATTTTCGCGTTTTTCATCGCCGAGGGCTATGCCCATACCCGGAGCTTTGGGAGGTATCTGCTGCGCATGGCAATCTGGGCGGCGGTGTCGGAGATACCGTTTAACCTGGAATTCGGACACTTTTTTGTGCCGGGGCGGCAGAATGTGCTATGGACCTTTTGCCTGGCGCTGCTGACCCTCCGGGGGCTGGACCGGCTGCGCAGGGTGCCCGGGGCCATCGGGTACGCAGGCGCGGCGCTGGCGCTGGCGGCAGGCTTTGCTGCCGGAGAGCTGCTGCATGTGGACTACGGCGGCTGGGGCGTGGTGACCGTGGCGCTGTTTTATCTGTGCCGGGAGGGCAGATATGCAAAGTGCGGCCTGCTCTTGGGCATGCTGGCGCTGAACGGATTGTGTATCAGCAGCCGGACAGTGCCGGCTTTCGGCATAGCGGTGCCTATACAGATTTTGGCGGCGGCGGCGCTGCCGGTGATTTGGCTGTATAACGGACGGCCTGGCGTAAACAGACGCTGGCGATGGGCGTTTTATGCGTTTTATCCGGCCCATCTGCTGGTGCTGGAGGGCATACAGGCCCTGACATAAGGAGGACGGTTATGGCAAAGAATAAAGAGGAAAAAACCAATGTGATGCGCACATTGGAGCAGAAGAAGATCGCCTACACGGCAAAGACCTACCCCCACGGAGAGGGGGACGCCATCGACGGAGTCAGCGTGGCAAGGGCCGTGGGGCTGGAGCCGGAGATGGTGTTTAAGACCCTGGTGTGCAAGGGCGCGTCCGGGGGATACTATGTGTTTGACATCCCCGTGGCGGAGAACCTGGACCTGAAAAAGGCGGCCCGGGCCGTGGGGGAGAAGTCCGTTGCCATGCTGCCCCAGAAGGAGCTGCTGCCGCTGACGGGCTATGTACACGGCGGGTGCAGCCCGGTGGGAATGAAGAAGCAGTTTCCCACGGTATTTCACGAGACGGCGGAGAGCCTTTCCCAGGTGGCGGTTTCGGCGGGGAAGATCGGATACCAGGTGGTGTGCGACCCCAAGGACCTGATGGCGCTGCTGCGGGCCGCCGCGGCGGACCTTATTGTGGAGTGAAAGAGGCGAACGGATTGCCACACCAGTGACGTCGGTCACTGGTTCGCAATGACAGGGCTTTTCACATGGAGTGCGGTGGTGGTCCGAGCGGCGGGCTGAGGGCAGCCCGCCCTACGGATGGATTGCAAATAGTGCTGTGGAGGCGGGCCGATGTGGGGAGCGAGCTGAGCGCTGCCAGTGGCAGATGAAGCGAAGTGAGCGAGTGGCCGCGGTCAAAATTTTGCGTCCGCCGTAAGGCTGCGCAGAAATTTTGGGCACCGCAACAGGATCATCGGCCCCTACGGATGGGAACATGCGGGTATGAGTTTGGGGACCAACGGAGAAATGGATATGAAAAAATGCGGATATTGTGGGAAAGAAGTTAAGGGTGAGCTGAATTTTTGCAGCGATGGGTGCGAGAAAAGCTATAAGGATGAAAATGAGAAGGATGAACGCAGAATCAAGTATTTTGCGGGCGGTATAGTCTTAGGACTATTGGTCATTGCGGTCAGCGCGTTTACAAAGAGCGTTTTTATGGTGGGAATCGGCGTTATAATAATGGGGATTGTTGTTTTTTTACTGCCGTTTACCACGCCGGAGACCATTGCTTTTTTGGGGTACAAAAGGGCAAAGACCGCAGGCAGAATAGCAGGTATAGTATTGATAGCAGTCGGAATATGGGTAGGGCTCATTTGAGCCGAGAGCCTATATCTTTTTCAGCGCAAAGGAGAAACCATGCAGGATCATATTTTTGTTAAGGGCGCACGGGAGAATAATCTCAAGAATATTGATGTCACCATTCCCCGGGACAAGCTGGTGGTGATGACGGGGCTTTCCGGCAGCGGCAAGTCCTCCCTGGCCTTTGACACCATTTATGCCGAGGGACAGCGGCGGTATGTGGAGAGCCTGTCCAGCTATGCCCGGATGTTTTTGGGGCAGATGGATAAGCCCGATGTGGACTACATCGACGGGCTTTCCCCGGCGATTTCCATTGACCAAAAGACCACCAGCAAGAATCCCCGGTCCACCGTGGGTACGGTGACGGAGATTTATGACTATTTCCGGCTGCTGTGGGCCCGGGTGGGCACACCCCACTGCCCTAAGTGCGGCAAGGAGATCCGGCAGCAGACGGTGGATCAGATCATCGACCAGATTTTGGCCCTGCCCGAGGGAACCCGCATCCAGGTGCTGGCGCCGGTGGTGCGGGGGCGCAAGGGGGAGCACACCAAGGTGCTGGAGGACGCACGCCGGGCAGGCTTTTCCCGGGTGCGGGCGGACGGGCACCTCTACGAGCTGACGGAAGAAATCCCCCTGGAGAAGAACAAAAAGCACACGGTGGAGATCGTGGTGGACCGGCTCATTGTCCGGCCCGACATCCGCCAGCGGCTGACGGACTCCGTGGAGACGGCGGCGGGGCAGAGCGGAGGACTGGTGACGGTGAACCTCCTGCGGGAGGAGCGGGATCTGCAGTTCTCCCAAAACTACGCCTGCGACGACTGCGGCATCTCCATTGAGGAGCTGACGCCCCGGATGTTCTCCTTTAACAGCCCCTTCGGCGCCTGCCCCACCTGCATGGGCCTGGGGATGCAGCTGAAGGCGGACCCGGCGCTGATCATACCGGACGAGAACCTGTCCATTTTGGACGGGGCGGTGGTGGCCAGCGGGTGGAACTCCATCCGAAGTGACGGCATCAGCCGGATGTATTTTGAGGCCCTGGCGAAAAAATATCACTTTGACCTGCGGACACCGGTGAAGAATCTTTCTGAGCAGGTGAAGAAGGTCATTTTCTACGGCACCGGGGAGGAAAAGCTGGAGCTGCACTACGACCAGCCCCGGGGAAAGGGTGTACTGCACCAGGCCTTTGAGGGCCTGGCCAACAATGTGGAGCGGCGTTATCGGGACACCCAAAGCGACGCCAGCCGCAAGGAGTTGGAGGAGTACATGGGCGAGTGTCCCTGCCCGGCCTGCCGGGGCCAGCGGCTGCGGCCGGAGGCCTTGGCAGTGACAGTGGGGGGAAAGTCCATCTACCAGGTGACGGATCTCTCCGTGGATCAGGCCATCGTGTTTTTTGACGAGCTTATGCTAACGGAGACGCAGCAGATCATCGCAGCGCAGATTTTGAAGGAAATTCGGTCCCGGCTGCGGTTTTTGCAATCGGTGGGATTGGGATATCTGACCCTATCCCGGTCCAGCGGGACTCTCTCCGGCGGCGAGAGCCAGCGCATCCGCCTGGCCACCCAGATCGGCAGCAGCCTGATGGGAGTGCTGTACATTTTGGATGAGCCGTCCATCGGACTGCACCAGCGGGACAACGACAAGCTGCTGGCCACGTTGCGGAGCCTCCGGGACCTGGGCAACACCCTGATTGTGGTGGAGCACGACGAGGACACCATGCGCGCGGCGGACTACCTCATTGACATCGGCCCCGGAGCCGGAGCAGGTGGCGGCCGGGTGGTGGCCGCCGGGACTCCGGAGGAGGTCATGGCAAACCCGGACTCCCTGACAGGACAGTATTTATCCGGGAAACGGTCCATCCCCGTGCCGTCTGCGCGGCGGAAGGGAAATGGACACAGCCTAATTGTATACGGTGCGGCGGAGCATAACCTGAAAAACATTGACGTGTCCATCCCCCTGGGAACCTTTACCTGTGTAACGGGGGTCTCCGGCAGCGGAAAAAGCTCCCTGGTGAACGAGATCCTCTATAAGAAGCTGGGGGTGGAGCTGAACCGTATGAAGGCTCATCCCGGAAAGCACGGAAAAATTCAGGGCATGGAGTACCTGGACAAGGTGGTGGGCATTGACCAGAGCCCTATTGGGCGGACGCCCCGGTCTAACCCTGCAACCTATACAAATTTATTCAATGAAATTCGAAACCTCTTTGCCTCCACCCAGGAGGCTAAGGCCCGGGGCTACGGGCCGGGGCGGTTTTCCTTTAACACCAAGGGCGGCCGGTGCGAGGCTTGCTGCGGCGACGGTCTGCTGAAGATCGAGATGCATTTTCTATCGGATGTATATGTGCCCTGCGAGGTGTGCCACGGCAAGCGCTACAACCGGGAGACTCTGGAGGTGCGCTATAAGGGAAAAAATATCTCCGAGGTATTGGACATGACCGTGGAGGAGGCGCTGCCGTTTTTTGCGGCGCTGCCGAAAATCGCGGAGAAGCTGCAGACGCTGATGGATGTGGGATTGGGCTATGTGAAGCTGGGCCAATCCTCCACCACCCTGTCGGGAGGCGAGGCCCAGCGGGTGAAGCTGGCCACGGAGCTTTCCCGGCGGTCCACTGGCAACACATTCTATATTTTGGACGAGCCAACCACAGGCCTCCACGCAGAGGATGTGAAGAAGCTGCTGGAGGTATTGCAGCGGCTGGTGGACGGAGGAAATACGGTGCTGGTCATCGAGCATAATCTGGATGTGATCAAGTCCGCGGATTGGATCATCGACCTGGGCCCCGAGGGGGGCATAGGCGGCGGCGAGATCGTGGCTGTGGGCACACCGGAGGAGGTGGCCCGGTGTGAGGCATCCTATACGGGACAATATCTGAAAAGAGTATTGGAGAAATAACCATTCTCGGGGCAGGGTCATACACTGGTGTGAGGTGATGGCGGTGCAGGGAATAGAAAACAGTGTGCTGGCTTTCCTGGCGGCGGTGGGGATCGCCGCACTGGTGTGGCTGGTGGCGGGAATGCTGCTGCGGGGCAGGCAGGGGGAGGTGCCGGCGACGCTGGTGCTGCCGGTTTGCGGCGGCGGAGAAGCCCTGGAGGGCTGGGTGCGCACGCTGCACGAGATGCGCCCGCAGCTGGGCCGGACGGCTGAGATATTCATTGTGGATTGCGGTCTCAGCACCGAGGGAATGCGCCGGGCGGAGCTTTTGACCAGGCGGTTTCCCAAGGTGACGGTGCTGGAGCGGGAAGAACTGGAGCAGATCATAGAGTAGAGAGGAAAAAATATGGGTGAGCGATGCACTGTGGAGGGAACCGTTCAATCGGTGATCTTCCAGAATGAGGAAAACGGGTATACGGTGCTATCCCTGCTGACGGAGCTGGGAGAGGTGGTGACGGTGGTGGGGTGCATCCCCTACGCCGCCCCCGGGGAGGGGATGACCATCACCGGGGTGTGGGTCACCCATCCCCTCTACGGCCCGCAGATCACCTGCGAGCAGGCGGAGCGCCGCCTGCCCCGGGACGAGGCGGAGATGGTGTGCTATCTGGCCTCCGGTATCCTCAAGGGGGTGGGCCAGGCCACGGCGGAGCGAATGGTGGACGCCTTCGGCACCGATACCCTCCGAGTATTGGAGGAGGAGCCGGAACGGCTCAGCCGCATTAAGGGCATCACCGCTAAGAAGGCCATGGAGCTGTCCCGGGCTTTCCGGGAGCTGACGGGTCTGCGGCGGACCATGGAGTTTATGGCCCGGTACGATCTGCCGGTGCATCTGGCGGTGCAGGCCCACCGCATCTATGGGGCCCAGGCTCTGGAAAAGCTGCGGGAGGACCCGTATCTGCTGACCCGGCAGCAGTTCGGGGTGGATTTTTCCGTGGCGGACGAGATGGCTCTGAGCATGGGCTTTGACGGCGACAGCGCCTGCCGCACCCAGGCGGCGCTGGTGTATGAGCTGGAGTATAACCAGGGCAACGGCCATGTGTTCCTGCCCCGGGAGAAGCTGATTTACGCGGCGGCACAGCTCATCGGCGTGGAGGCCGAGCAGGTGGAAATTTGCCTGGACGCCATGGAGGAAAAGGGTGCTGTATGCCAGGAGCAGGTGGCGGGTGTCCTGGCCTGCTACACCCCGGAGCTATATGGGGCGGAGTGCTTTGTGGCGGACAAGCTCCTATCCATGCTGGCCTTCCCCTATGAAAAGCGGGGGAATGTGGATAAGATCATCCGGGAAATGGAGATGACCCAGGGCATCCGCTACGCACCGCTGCAAAGGGAGGCGGTGACCCTCGCGGCTCAATCCGGGGTGCTGCTGCTCACCGGCGGGCCCGGCACGGGAAAGACCACCGCCACCCGGGCCATTGTGAGGCTATTTGAACAGATGGGTCTGGACATCCTGCTGCTGGCTCCCACGGGCCGGGCGGCCAAACGCATGGGCGAGCTATGTGAGCGGGAGGCACAGACCATCCATAGATGCCTGGGCATGAGCTACAACGACCTGACGGGGCAGGTGACCTTCAAAAAAGGACAGAGTGACCCCCTGGAGGCGGAGGCTGTGCTGGTGGACGAGATGAGCATGGTGGATCTGCCGCTGATGCAGGCGATGCTCTCGGCCCTGCGGCCCGGGTGCCGCCTGGTGATGATCGGCGATGCGGATCAGCTGCCCTCTGTGGGGGCGGGCAATGTGTTCGGCGACCTCATCCGCAGCGGGCGCATCCCAGTGGTGGCCCTGACGGAGGTGTTCCGCCAGGCGGATGAGTCCTACATCATCCGTAATGCCCATCTGGTCAACGGCGGCGTGGGGCCGGATCTGAAAACCAACAGGGGAGACTTTTTCTTCCTGTGCCGGCGGGTACCGGAGCGGATGGTGAGCACGGTGGTGGAGCTGTGCAAGACCCGGCTGCCGGAGAAAATGGGTATTGCCCCGGAGGACATCCAGGTGCTGACTCCCACCCGCAAGGGCGAGTGCGGCACGGTGTACTTAAACCGCTGCCTCCAGGCGGCACTGAATCCGCCGGGGCCGGGCAAAAACGAGAAGGCCTTCGGAGACCTGATCTTCCGGGAGGGAGACCGGGTGATGCAGACGAAAAACAACTACGATGTGCTGTGGGAAAAGGACGACGGCACCGTGGGCACCGGCATTTTCAACGGCGACGTGGGTACCGTGGAGGAGATCGACCCCTCTGGGGAGCTCATCACCCTGCGGTTTGACGACCGCACTGTGAGCTATACCGCGGACCTGCTGCATCAGCTGGACATGGCCTATGCCATCACGGTCCATAAGGCCCAGGGGAGCGAGTACAAGGCGGTGATCCTCCTGGCGGCCCCGGCGGCCCCGGGGCTGCTGGTGCGAGGGGTGCTGTATACCGCCATGACCAGGGCCAGAGAGCTGCTTATCATGGTGGGGGACGATACTATCCCCGGCCAAATGGCCGAAAATGACCGCCGGGCCCGGCGCTACAGCGGCCTGCGCAGGAGACTGAAATTCGGAGGAACAGGAGAATGAATCTACCAGACATCAACAATTCACTGGATAAAGCCGCACGGGGCATACTGGATTTCCTCATGCCCCGGCGCTGTCCCTTCTGCGGCGCGGTGGCAGGAAAGAAGCTGCTGTGTGAGCATTGCAGCGAGACCTTGCCCTTTACCGGGGAGCATGCCGTGGAGGAGACGGCCTTTGCCCGGTGTGCCGCACCGTTTTATTATGAGGGGCCGGTGCGCCAGGCGATACTGAACTTCAAATTCCGCGGAAAGGTCGGCGCCCTGGAATGCTTTGGCAGCCTTATGGCCCAGTGCGCTGCAGAGCACTTTTCCGGGGAGTTTGACGCCATCACCTGGGTGCCGGTGAGCAAGAAACGCCTGAAAAAGAGGGGCTTCGATCAGGCCAGGTATCTGACGGGGTCTATGTGTGTGGATTGGCATACGGAGCCTCTGGAGACTCTGCGTAAGGTGGTGGACAATCCCGCCCAATCCGGCATTGATAGCCCCGAGGAGCGCCGGGCCAACGTGCTGGGCGTGTATGAGGCGGTGAAGCCGGAGAGATTTGCGGGAAAGCGCCTGCTGCTCATTGACGACATCCGCACCACCGGGGCGACCCTGGCCGAGTGCGTGCGGGTGCTGAAGGAGGCCGGGGCCGCGGATGTGCTGTGCCTGACCCTGGCGGCGGCAGAGAGGGACAAATAAACCATGCAGACACAGGCGTTTTTGAAGGCCGTTTCCTCTGTAGGTGTATTCTTGCTGTTGGCTGTGCCTGGTTTTCTGCTCACAAAGAAAAAAATCCTCACGGGCCGGCAGGTGGAAGGATTGTCCTCTGTGCTGGTGAATTTTCTGTGGCCGGCCATGGTGGTGGACGCTATGGCTCAGGTGCAGGCCAGCCGGGAGCTGGTGCGGCAAGCGGGCCAGGCGGCCCTATGGGCGCTGCTGGTCATCGCGGTGGGCGCAGTGTGCGCATGGATCTGGTTGAAGGTGGGTAAAATAGGCAGTGTGCCGGGTGGTATTCTCGTTTTTGCGGCCGCATTTGCCAACACTGGCCTCATTGGCATGCCCCTCATCAGATTGCTGCTGGGGGAGGAGATGCTGTTTTTAGCATCCATTGTGGAGCTGGTAAATGACGTGCTCATTTTTACCGTGGGGATTTTGCTCATTCAGACCGGCTGCGGAAGACCCCGGCAGGCGGCCCTGCGGGGACTTCTGTCCCCGGGGCTGGCAGGAGTGGCCATTGGCTTTTTGCTGTTTGCCACGGGCTTTACGCTGCCGGGCTTTGCGGCGGAGGCCCTGTCCATGGCGGCGGACGCCACAGCGCCTATGGTGCTGCTTTTGGTGGGCGCACAGCTGGGCGAGGGGGATTTGAAGGCCCTGGTGCGGGATAAAAAAGCCTGGATTTTAACGGCCCTGCGGCTTTTCGTAATTCCGGCGGCGGTGCTGGGACTATGGCGGCTGTGCCTGGGCCAGCTGACGGATGTGGGGCAGACTCTGGTGCTGCTGTCGGCCATGCCGGGAGGCACCTGCTGCGCCCTGTTTACCCGGCAGTACGGCGGAGACTGGGGCCTGGCCACCCGGTGCGTGATGCTGTCCACCCTGTGCGCGGTGGTGACGGTGCCCCTGTGGCTAATGGTGACTATTTTGTAAATAAATGGGAACAATTTGAAAAAAACTTGGGAATCGCTTGCAAAATGAAAACAGACACTTTATAATACTACTTTAGGTGAGAATCGGCGTTTTTCGCGCCGCTGCCATATTTTGACGAAATGATGAGGTGCAAAGCTATGTGTGCATGGGGAAAAGATATTGGTATCGATCTGGGAACGGCCTCCGTTCTGGTGTATGTAAAGGGCAAGGGCGTTGTGCTCAATGAGCCGTCCGTGGTGGCTATCGACAAGAATACCGGCAAGCTCCTGAAGGTGGGCGCCGACGCTCAGGCCATGCTGGGGCGCACCCCCGGCAACATCGTGGCCATTCGTCCTCTGCGGGAGGGCGTCATCTCCGACTACGATATGACCGAGCGGATGCTCAAGGAATTTATGCGCAAGGTTTCCGGCGGCAGCTACTTCTTCAAGCCCCGCATCATCATCTGCGTGCCCTCCGGCATCACCGAGGTGGAGGAGCGCGCCGTGGTGGATGCCGGCATCCAGGCCGGCGCCCGGCGGGTGTATCTCATTGAGGAGCCTGTGGCCGCGGCTATCGGCGCCGGCATTGACATTGCCCTGCCTGATGGCCACATGGTGGTGGACATCGGCGGCGGCACCAGCGATATTGCCGTTATCAGCCTGTCCGGTGTGGTGGAGTCTGCCTCCATCAAGGTGGCCGGCGACCAGTTCAACGAGGCCGTGGTGAAGTATATGCGCCGCAAGCACAATGTGCTGGTGGGTGAGCGCACTGCCGAGCAGATGAAGATCGAGATCGGCTGCGTCTATCCCCAGGAGGAGGACGCCAGCATTGATGTGAAGGGCCGCTGCCTGGTGACGGGCCTGCCCAAGACCATCACCGTTCACTCCTCTGAAATGCTGGAGGCGTTTGAGGAGCCGGTGGAGCGGATCCTGGAGGCCATTCACAGCGTGCTGGAGCGCACGCCTCCCGAGCTGGTGGGCGACATCTCCAACAACGGCATTGTCATGACCGGCGGCGGCAGCCTGGTAAAGGGCTTTGCCCAGCTGGTGGAGGCACGGACGGGGATCCATACCATGGTGGCCGAGGATGCCATCTCCTGCGTGGCCCAGGGCACCGGCAAGAGCCTGGATTCCTTGAACGATATGCAGGACGGCACCGTGAATCTCTCCCGCAGACGGCAGATGGGCTAAAAAAATGCTGGCGAAAAATTTTCAATTTTTCTGCCAAGGGACTTGCAGCCTGCTGCGCGCATAATTTTGAGCCTTAGGCTCAAAATTCCACACTTGCAGGCTGAGCGGTATTTTTCCCCACGCGCATGTCGCGGTGAAAAATGATTCCAATTTTTTGCCGCCTGCGGGCGGCAAACTCTGCGAGGCTTTTTAGAGCGTCACAAGGGAAAAACCCTTGTGGCGCTTTTTTGGAGGATTTATGGCTTGTTATTTGGGGCCGGACGGAGTATGATACAAATGGAGAGAGTATTTCTCCGTGTGAAGAAAAATAGGAGGAGCAAGTATGAAGTTTTCAACGAAAGTGGAAAAGTGCGGCCTATCCCCTATGCGGAAGTTCCATCCCTATGCGGTGGCGGCCCAGGAAAAAGGCAAGAAAATCTATCATCTGAATATCGGCCAGCCCGACATTGAGACGCCCAAGGCCTATTTTGACGCGGTGAAGCATTTCGACCAGCCGGTGCTGGAGTATGCCCCGTCTCCCGGTATGCCGGTGCTCATCGAGGCTATCCGCGGCTACTACGCCAAGCTGGATATGCACTTTGCTCCGGCGGACATCCTCATCACCAACGGCGGCTCCGAGGCCCTGCAGATCGCCATGAACTGCATCCTGGACGATGGGGACGAGATCCTGATCCCCGAGCCCTTCTATCCCAACTATAACACCATGGTCTGCACCTGCGGTGCGGCCATCCATCCCATCCCCACCAAGCCGGAGGAGGGCTATCACTACGCTGATCGCCAAAAAATCGAGGCGGAGATCAACGAGCATACCCGGGCCATTATGTGCACCAACCCCGGCAACCCCACCGGCACCGTACTGACTCCGGAGGAGATGCGCATGATGGTGGATATTGCCAAGGAGCATGGCCTGTTTATCATCGGCGACGAGGCGTACCGGGAGTTTGTGTACGCCGGGGAGCCGCTGCAGTCTTTGGGTGAATTTGAGGACGCGGCGGAGAATGTCATTGTTATCGACACTGTTTCCAAGCGCTTTTCCGCCTGCGGCGCGCGCATTGGCTGCCTCATTTCCCGGAATAAGGAGCTCATGGCCCACGCCATGAAGTACGCCCAGTGCCGCCTGTGCGTGCCCACCATCGACCAGGTGGCCTCCGCCGCCCTGTACGATGTGGGACCGGCGTATTTCGCCGCCGTCCGGGACGAATACAAGCGCCGCCGGGACACGGTGATGCGCAAGCTGAAGGAGATCCCCGGGGTGGTGTGCGAGTGCCCCAAGGGCGCATTTTACGCCATGGCCGCCCTGCCGGTGGACGACGCGGAGAAGTTCCAGATCTGGCTGCTGGAGCACTTCGACGACCACGGCGACACGGTGATGTTTGCTCCCGGCGGCGGATTCTACGCCACCCCCGGCAAGGGCATCAACGAGATCCGCATTGCCTATGTTCTCAAGCAGGCGGATCTGGAGCGGGCTATGGATTTGCTGGCCCTGGGCATTCGGGCCTATAACAACAGATAATTTTTGCAGAATTGGGAAGGACGGACGCTTGTGGGGTGTCCGTCCTTTTGCGTGGGGGCGGTGTATGCGGTGGGGTGCGGGCACCCCGCCCTGCGCAATTACAAGAGTTGCGGTATAAACCCGGCGGGCGGACAGAGTCGTCCGCCCATAAACCCTATTTTGTAGGGGCCGATGCCCACATCGGCCCGCCTTCACCAGCTACCAATCCATCCGTAGGGCGGGCTGACCACAGCCCGCCGCCCCATTGCACACCCCCAATGGTGTATCCGTAGGGGGCGGACAACTCTGTCCGCCCGGCGCGATACAAGGAGTGCGGTGCGCCGAAAAGGTTATCCCCGCAGGGGAGTACGGATTGCCACAGCCGGTGTGCGCACCGGCTTCGCAATGACAGGCTTTTTGCATGGGGTGCGGTGAATTTCCTGGTGGTGCGTAGGGGAGGGGCTCTGCCCCTCCCGCACGGGTAGCGCTTCGACGATTTTCTCTGACATCGGTCACTGACTTCACAATGACACATTACTTTGCCGGGAATGTCCCCTTGTTTTTTGCTGCGATAAGGGATATACTTATTATATATTTACAGATCATACAGGAGGGAGCCATATGTTTCAGGGCTATACGCAGGAAACGGTGGATTTTATGTGGGGCATCCGCTTTAACAATGAGCGGGGCTGGTTTTTAGAGCATAAGCAGCAGTATCAGACCCAACTGCTGGAGCCCACTCGAGCCCTGGGAGAGCAGGTCTATGAGGGCGTGCAGGCGATGCTGCCCCGGGAGCCGCTGATGCTGAAAACAAGCCGCATTTACCGGGATGCCCGGCGGCTTTTCGGCCGGGGACCCTACAAGGACCACCTGTGGTTCTGCGTGCGCACCGGGGATAAGGATTGGACCGGTCGGCCCACCTTTTACTTCGAGATCGCGCCGGAGTATTACAGCTACGGCATGGGCTTCTGGCAGGCTCCGGCGGAGCTGATGGAGGCATTTCGCCGGGATCTGCAGGCACATCCGGCGAAATTTGAGAAGCTGGTGCGGGGCTTTGAAAAGCAGGATGTGTTCACCCTTAATGGTGATAGCTACGCCCGCAGCAGGGGGGAGATCAGCGACCGTCTGCGGCCATGGTTTCAGAAGAAATCCATTACTCTCAGCCACGAGCTGCCCCTGGACGAGAAAATTTTTCATCCGGAGCTGGCGGAGAAAATTTTGGAGAATTTCAAGATGCTGGTGCCCTTTTACAAGTATTTTGCCGGGCTGTGCGCCTCGGTAGCCCATGAGAAGCAGAGGGAAGAAATATAATTTTTGTGCAGAAAGGCATATTTCGGCAGCTTTTTTTGTTAAAAAAGGAGAGAGGCAGCCGTTGACAAGGAAGCGGGACATCTGTTATAATAAGCGTAGCAAATCCCTGATAACTGAATACCTTATCAAGAGTGGTTGAGGGAACGGCCCGATGAAACCACGGCAACCTGCACTGCAAGGTGCCAAATCCGACGAGTATGCTGAATGCGGAAGTGATAGTCCCGCGTTCGTCCTTCGACAGATGAGGAGCGATTTTGAAGCACGATCCGTCGAATGTCGGAGCGTGTTTTTTTCATAGCTCCGGACCACATTGACTGACAAGGGAAACATATCCTTTGACTTGCCAAAACCCTGTCTGCCCCGTCAGTTGATGCTATCGTATGGGATTTGCAAAATATTATACGAAAAGGAGCAAAAAATCATGGCAAGAAGATTATTTACATCCGAATCCGTTACCGAGGGACATCCCGATAAGATCTGCGATCAGATCTCCGATGCCGTTTTGGACGCGATTCTGGAGAAGGATCCCCATGGCCGCGTGGCCTGCGAGACCTGCGCCTCCACGGGCCTGATCCACATTATGGGTGAGATCACCACCAACTGCTATGTGGACATTCCCAAGATTGCCCGCCAGGTGGTGCTGGACATCGGCTACGACCGGGCTAAGTACGGCTTCGACGGCCACACCTGTGCCGTTATCACCAATATCGACGAGCAGAGCGGCGACATCGCTTTGGGCGTGGATAAGAGCTTGGAGGCCAAGAGCTCCGGCGATGCCGCCCTGGACAACGGCGCCGGCGACCAGGGTATGATGTTCGGCTACGCCTGCAATGAGACCCCGGAGCTGATGCCCCTGGCGATCTCCATTGCGCAGAAAATGGCCAAGCGCCTGACGGATGTGCGCAAGCAGGGCTTGGTTGACTATCTGCGCCCCGACGGTAAGACCCAGATCACCGTGGAGTACGATGAGAGCGGCAAGCCCGTTCGGGTGGACACCGTGGTGCTGTCTACCCAGCACGCCGCTGAGGCATCTCTGGAGCAGATCCGCGAGGATATGATCCGGCTGGTCATCAAGCCCACCGTGCCTGCCGACCTGCTGGACGAGAACACCAAGATCTATGTGAACCCCACCGGCCGATTTGTCATCGGCGGTCCCCAGGGCGATAGCGGCCTCACCGGACGTAAGATCATCGTGGACACCTACGGCGGCAGCGCACCCCACGGAGGCGGCGCCTTCTCCGGCAAGGATCCCACCAAGGTGGACCGCAGCGCCGCATACGCAGCCCGTTGGGTGGCCAAGAATGTAGTGGCCGCGGGCCTGGCGGATCGCTGCCAGGTGCAGCTGGCCTACGCCATCGGTGTGGCCCGGCCCGTAAGCGTGCTGGTGGAGACCTTCGGCACCGGCAAGGTGTCCGACGATAAGCTGGAGGAGGCTGTGGAGAAGGTATTTGACCTGCGGCCCACGGCTATCATCCGCGATTTGGATCTGCAAAAGCCCATCTATCGTAAGCTGGCGGCCTACGGCCATATGGGCCGGGAGGACCTGGGCGTGGCCTGGGAAAAGACCGATCGGGTGGACGCCCTGAAGGCGGCGCTGGGGCTGTAATCCGGCGGGGGAGGAAAAGCCCCGGGAATACAAAAGGCACCAAGACAAATTTTTCCCTTGCAAGCGAGGAAAAAAGCTGGTATAGTAGATATGCCGCCCGGATGCGGGCGGCATATCTTTATCCGGGTATAGCGAAGTTGGTATCGCGCCTGGTTTGGGAGTGCCGTGGCGGTATCCGGGACAGGGTAAGGTGAAACGCCGCAAAGCCTTGCGGCACCTGCGTTTGCGGGATTTCTTCCGATTGCGGAAAATGGCATAAAAGTGGCTTTGACCACATGAATGACCACAGACAGAAAAAGCTTTATTTTTACCCCTCGCCGTGGTATCATGGCAGAAATTGAATATCCGGGTGTAGCGAAGTTGGTATCGCGCTTGATTTGGGTTCAAGAGACCGGGCGTTCGAGTCGCCCCACTCGGACCAAAATCCCTCTGAAATCAACGATTTCAGAGGGATTTTTCTTATTCTTTGTCTATTGCGGCGCAAACATTGAGTTTATCATTCTTAACATGCCTTTTTGACAAGCGCAGACTTAATATTGTAATTTTTGCTAAATTGCAATATAATTAATAACGAGCCTTTTGTGCCATCAAGGTAGCCGTATAGAGAGTTCCCATACGGCTTGTTATCCTATTCTATCTCGGAAGTGAATCAGTATGATATTT
>DPPB01000020.1 GCA_003539495.1 Oscillibacter sp.
CCACATCGGCCCGCACCGCCGAATTTCTTGTTTTTATCCGTAGGGCGGGGTGCCCTTACCCCGTCTGCCCGTTATCCTCTGCATTTCCTGTAATGTGTCATTGCGAGCCAGTGGCCGATGCCACTGGTGTGGCGATCCGTCCCCCTGCATTACGCCTCCGGTGGCTCCCTTTCTTTCTGCGGAGAAAGAAAGGGAGAAAAGAACGCCGCCAAAGCCCATGGTTTTGGAATCCTTTTCGCGGCTGAGGTGCTGATTGTACCGGCCCCTTTCAGCCACGCGAACCCGGCGCTGTGAAATCCGCCCTTGCCTTCGCATACTCTCTGCGTCTAATGCCGCGACGCGCTCTGCGCCTGTGCTGGCCTGGCGGGACGGGGGAAACCTCTGCGTCTGCCGTGCGGGGCGATGTGGGCATCGCCCCCTACGGCTTTTTATCGGTAACCGGTGCGTAGGGGCCGTCCTCCCGGACGACCCGAGCCGGACTTGCGCTGCAGCTCTTGCGAAGCTGTCATTGCGAGCCAGTGACCGATGCCACTGGTGTGGCGATCCGTCCCCCTACACTGTGCCTCTCGTCCCGCGCTCTGTCCTCTTACCGCATTACCTCGATCTCAAATCCCCCGTGCAGCGCCAGATACGTCTGGGGTGCAGGCCGCATCAGATTCCATAGGCCCACCCCCTGCAGGCCCTTCTCCGCCGCCAGGCGGAACTTGGCATAGCTGCTCCGGGCATCCTCAAACCACACCTCGTGCTCCCTGCCTCCCGCCGCTGTATACCGGAACCACGGGGCCTGGGCCGTTTCGTCATAGCGTATCTCTGCCCCGTGCCGCCGGGCCAGGGCCAGGGCCTCCTGCGGCGAGACGGATTCCCCCCTGGTCACCCCCTCCCGGAAGGGCAGCGGCCAGTCGTAGCCATATACCGGCACCCCCAGAAACAGCTTCTCCGCCGGGATTTCTGTCAGGGCGTAGTCCACCACCTGGCGCACCTTGTCCAGGGGAGCCACGGCCATAGGCGGCCCGGCGGTATAGCCCCACTCATAGGTCATCAGCAGCACCCCGTTGGTAGCCCGGCCCAGGGCGGCGTAGTCGTGGGCCTCGTACAGCAGGCCCCGCTGCCCGGCGAAGGTCTTGGGGGCCAGGGCCACCAGTACGCTGCAGCCCAGGGGATTCAGCTCCCGGCGCAGCCGGTCCACGAAGGCGGCATAGGCCGCTCCCAGCTCCGGCCGGATGTACTCAAAGTCCACATCCAGTCCGCCGTAGCCCTTCTCCTTCAATATTTCCTTGATCTGCCCCAGCAGCGTCTCCTGCCGGGGGGCGCTGCCCAGCAGCGCCTCTGCCCGGGCGGAGGAGAACCGTCCCTCCTCCGTCATGGTGGACAGATGCATCCACGGCAGCACGCTGTATTGCCCCGCTGCCGCTAAAATTCCCTCGTCCCGCAGGGCCACCAGACCCCCGTCCGTTCCGATGCCGTAGGTAAAGGGGGTGGCATAGGTCATGTAGGGCAGCACCTGGCGCAGCAGGTCCCCGTTTATGAAGGGGTAGGCGTAGCCGTTCACACCCAGACTGCCCTCCCGATGCACATCCTGCAGGGACAGGATCAGCTCCTCCCCCGGGATCAATGCCCCCTGCCCCTGAAGAAAGATGTTATTTTGGTACAGCTCCCGGGTGGATATACCGTGCTCCCTTGCAATGGACCACACCGTGTCACCCCGGTGCACCACATGGGTTCTTTCCGGCAGCAGCACCACCAGAGTCTGCCCCGGCACCAGCGTTCCGTCCGTCGGCGCCTGGTTGAGCTTTTGCAGCAGACGGGCGGACACGCCGTACTGCTGTGCAATGGAGAAAAGAGTCTCCCCCTTTTGCACCACATGGATCTTCATATTGCTTCCTCCTCCCGGCTGCCTCGCAGCACGCAGGCAGTATATGCGCCGGCCCGGCCAAATAGAAGGAACGGCTCCGATTCCCCGGGCATATACTGGGGAAATATCTGCGGCAAGGAGGAGCGCACATGAAGCAGCTCACGGTGGCCCTGGCGGGCAATCCCAATGTGGGCAAATCCACGATTTTCAACGCCCTGACGGGGCTGCACCAGCACACGGGAAACTGGCCGGGCAAAACGGTGGCCCTGGCGGAGGGCAGCCTCCGGGCCGGGGACTGCTCCGTACACCTGGTGGACCTGCCCGGCACTTATTCTCTCACTGCCGGCTCTCCCGAGGAGGAGGTGGCCCGGGATTACCTTCTCTCCGGTGCGGCGGATGTGACCCTGGCCGTGGCAGACGCCACCTGCCTGTGCCGAAACCTGAATCTCATCCTGCAGATCCGGCAGATCACCTCCCGGCTGGTGGTGTGTGTAAATCTGCTGGACGAGGCGGAAAAGGACGGGCTGGAGATTGACCTGGCTGCCCTGTCCCGGCTGCTCGCCTGTCCGGTGGTGGGTGCCGCCGCCGGCCGGGGCCGGGGCCTGGCGGAGCTGATGCGGGCCATTATAACCCAAGCGGAATACACTGCGCCGCCCGACGCCTGGCGCGTCCCCTATCCGGCCCCTGTGGAAAAGGCCCTGGCCTTGCTGCCTTGCCCCCGATACAGGGCCCTGGCCCTGCTGTGCGGAGAGCTTGCCCCGCAGCCGGAGGAGACGGCCGCCCTGTCCCGGGCTATGGATAGCTTGGGCGGCCTTACCGGCCGCGATCTCCGGGACGCTGTCACCGCCGCCCGAGTGCAGTTGGCGGAAGAAATGGGCGCCTCCTGCCTGCGCTTTCAAAAGCCGCCCCACCGGCGGGACCGGCTGCTGGACCGGCTGCTGGCGGGGCGGCTTGTGGGTATTCCCGCCATGCTGCTGCTTTTGGGTGCAGTGTTTTACCTGACCATCTGGGGCTCCTCCGCCCCCTCGGAATTTCTGCAAGGGGCTTTGTTTTCCCTGCTGGAGCCCCTTCGGGGCGGCCTTGCCTCCCTGGGCGCACCGCCCTGGCTTCAGGGCCTTGTGGCCGATGGCCTGTACCGCACCACCGCTTGGGTGGTAGCGGTGATGCTGCCGCCCATGGCCATTTTCTTCCCCCTGTTCACGCTGTTGGAGGACGCAGGCTACCTGCCCCGGGTGGCCTTTAACTTAGACGGCCTTATGTGCCGCTGCGGCGGTCACGGGCGGCAGAGCCTGACCATGTGCATGGGCTTTGGCTGCAACGCCTGCGGTGTCACCGGCTGCCGCATTATCGACTCCCCCCGGGAGCGGCTCACGGCCCAGCTGACCAATTCCCTGGTCCCCTGCAACGGCCGCTTCCCCACACTGGTGGCGCTGATCTCCCTGTTTTTCCTGGGAAATACCAGCGGCCCCGGCCGGCGGCTGCTGGGGGCGGGGCTGTTTTTGGCCGTGATCCTCTTTTCCGTGGGCATGACGCTGCTCACCTCCAAGCTCCTCTCCCGCACCCTCCTGCGGGGGCAGGTGTCCTCCTTTTCCCTGGAGCTGCCCCCCTATCGCCTGCCGCAGATCGGGAAGGTTCTGGTGCGCTCCCTGCTGGACCGGACGCTTTTTGTCCTGGGTCGGGCGGTAACGGTGGCTATGCCCGCCGGGGCAGTGCTGTGGCTGCTGTCCAACCTCGCCGTTTCCGGCCGGCCGTTGCTGGCCGTCCTGGCCGGCTTTCTCCAGCCCCTGGGGGATCTCATGGGTCTGGACGGCATGGTGCTGCTGGCATTTCTCCTGGCCTTTCCCGCCAACGAGATCATGCTGCCCGTTCTGGCCATGGGGTATCTCTCCACCTCCGTTATGGCGGATATCGGGACAGCCCGCTTAGGTCAGGTGCTGGCCCTCCACGGATGGTCCTGGCAGACGGCGGTCTGCGCTGCGGTGCTGTGCCTGATGCACCTGCCCTGCGGCACCACCTGCCTGACCCTGCTCAAGGAGACCGGCAGCAAAAAATGGACCCTGGTGGGAATGCTGCTGCCCCTTTCCATGGGCATCCTGCTGTGCTGTATGCTTCATGGGCTGTTTTGTATTTTTGCATAGGATATGTACCACTTTATGCTATACAGAATACCAGCAAAATACCAGCAAATAAGCCAGCAGGGCAGACAGGGCCGCCTGCAGGAGCTTGCCGAGAAAATAGCGACCCATTTTCAGATTCGTGTCCGCCAGCACGGCTGCGGTCTGTCCGTGGACGGATAGTCCACCCCAGCCCAGCAGCGCCGCCGCCCATACAAAGTCCGTTCTTCCGCTGCCCAGCCGCATAACGCCTCCAGTAAGCTCAATAAAGCCCAGGGCCGCCGGATGGCTTACCCCCGTCCACTCCGTCACCAGGGCCTGCACCACCAAGGCAAAAACCACAAAGCCGCAGACCCGGAGCATGGACAGGGCGGAATCCTGCACGGACCGGATGAAGGCCGGGAGGATCTTCTCCGGCAGACGCTGCGGAGGAAAAAGGCCCGGCTTTGGGCGGCTCTTTCCCCGCAGCAGCACCCCCACCAAAACGGCGGACACTGCGTGGATGAGGTACAGAGCCCAGCCGGCTGTCAGACTCTGAAAGCAGCCCAGGCCCACTACGCCCAGAATGAAGGATGGCCCCGCGTTATTACAGAAGGAGAGCAGGCGCTCCGCCTCGCCGCAGGAGATGCGGCCCTCCCGGTACAGCTGACCCACGGTGCGCCCGCCCACGGGGTAGCCCCCCAAAAGGCCCAGGAAAAAGGCAGAGGCCCCGGCCCCGCTTACCCGGAACAGCAGCGCCGCTGCCGGGGTCAGGCGGCGGCCCATCCCCTCGGCAAAGCCCAGGGAGGTGAAAAGCCCTGACACTACAAAAAATGGAAACAGTGCCGGAACCACCGACCGGGCGCAAAGAGACAGGCCCCGGCGCACCGCTTCCCCGGCGGCGGCGCTGCTCACAAGCAGCACCGCCATGATGCCCAGCAGGCACAGGGCCTGCCATTTCCGTTTGCTCACAGCCTCGCCCCCTCGGCTACACTCTATGCAGCCGGGGCGCGGGGCTTGCCTGCTTTTGAATGGCAAGGAAGGCCCTTCCTTACCGCTATCGTATTTTCTCCGCTGTATCGACAGCCTGATTCGTCTCCTTTTCCCCGGACAGGCAAGTTTTTCTCCGTGGGCGCATAGGATTTGCAAGCGGAAAGGGGTGCGCGGCGGGGCACACGGGGTCCCGACGTACAGGGAAAGGCTTTGCAGAGCAGGGCCCGCGCGCCCTGCCGAAGTGCAGCGTGTGACGGCGGCGGGCTGAGGGCAGCCCGCCCTACGGATGCGCTGCAGGAAGCCGATGCAGCAAGCGGAACAGGAGGATGCAGGACCATGCAAAAACGGAGGCTGTCTCAGGTGGGTGTGGAGGCCGTGGAGCGGCTGAACCTGCCGCCGGAAACGGCGGTGGGTGTGCCGCAGGTGGAGCTGTACGGAAGCCGCCAGCTCTATATGGCGGGACATAGGGGCGTTATCTCCTATAGCACAGAGGAGGTGACGGTATCCGGCGGCAGCATGACCGTGCGCATAATCGGAAAAGACCTGCAGCTGGCGGCCATGACCGACGGGGAGCTGCGGCTGACGGGTCACATTGACCGGGTGGAGCTGGTGGAGTAAATATATGTATAAACGAATCGTCCATTATTTACAGGGCAGCCAGCTGGTGCAGATCCAATGCGCCTGTCCGGAACGGGTGCTGAACCTGCTGGGAGCCAAGGGCATCCTGTTTTGGGATCTGCAGTGGGAATCGGAAATCTGCCTGCGGCTGCGGATGCTGCTGGAACAGGGGCCGGCCCTGGAGGAAATCGCCGGGCAGACCGGGGCGGAGATGACGGTGCTGCGGCGCCGGGGGATCCCGGTCCTGTGGGGACGGTTTCACAGGCGGTACGTGCTTTTGGCGGGGTTCGCGGTCTTTTGGCTGCTTTTATTCGGCGGGAATTTATTTATATGGGAGTTCCGGGTCAGCGGCAATGAAACAGTGCCCACAGAGACGGTGCTGCGGGCGCTGGAAAACTACGGCATCACCGTCGGCTCCCCGGGGCTGGAGATCGACCAGGAGGACATGCGCAACCATGTGCTGCTGGAGCTGCACGACGTATCCTGGCTGACGGTGAATGTGAAGGGCTGCGTGGCCTATGTGCAGGTGGTGGAGCGGCAGCGGCCGCCGGAGATCGCGGACGAGGCGGGTGTGTGGAATATCGTGGCTGCCCGGGACGGCCTGGTGACCCGGGTGCGGGCCCTGGACGGCAAGGCCCTGGTGGCGGAGGGCAGCACCGTGACGGAGGGGGAGCTGCTGGTGACGGGGGTGTATGAATCCCGGGAGGGCAATACCTATATGACCCACAGCCTGGGCACCGTGGAGGCCCGGACCTGGTATGAGCTGTCGGTATCGGTGCCCCTGGAGATCACGGAAAAGAGCGGGGGAAGGCGGGAAAAAACCGCCCTCTCCGTAGATTTTGGCAAAAAAAGAATAAAATTGTGGGGCAGGGGTAGCATAAGCGGCGCAAGCTGTGATAAAATAACTTATTATCATCCGCTGTCGCTGCCGGGCGGGCTGCGCCTGCCCATTACGATGGTACGGGAGTCTGTGACATACTATGACGGCCAAAGCGTCCGCCGCAGCCGGGAGCAGGCACAGAAGGAGGGGGAAACCCTCCTGCTGCAGCAGCTCAAGGCCCAGCTGGGCCGGGACGGCTCCGTGACGGAGACAAGATTCTCCGCCGCAGAGGAGGGGGACTATCTGACGGTCACCCTGCAGGCGGAGTGCCTGGAGCAGATTGGCGTACCTGTGCAGGTGCAGCAGACAGAGGAAGCAAACTGAGGAGGAGACCCATGGAGCAGCGCATCAGCCTGGAACGCATGGAGGAGGCTGTGAGCCTTTTTGGCTCTTTTGACGAGAATATTCGCATCTTAGAAAATGAATTTCATGTATCGGTGGTAAACCGGGAGGAGCAGCTCATCATCACCGGTGAGCCCGAGGATACCATGCTGGCGGAAAAGGCCATTGAGGCCCTGCTGCGGCTTATCTCCCGGGGGGAAAATGTGGGAGAGCAGCATGTGCGCTATGTCATCGGCCTGTGCCGCAGCGGACAATTGGACCGCATTGATGAGCTGACACGAGACGTGGTGTGCATCAGCGCCAAGGGCCGGCCCATCAAGCCCAAGACCATCGGCCAAAAGGACTACATAAAGACCATCCAGGCCTGCCCGGTGACTATCGGCGTGGGCCCGGCGGGCACCGGCAAGACCTATTTGGCCGTGGCGGCGGCGGTGAAGGCCTTTCGGGAAAAGGAGGTCAGCCGTATCATCCTCACCCGCCCGGCGGTGGAGGCCGGAGAGCGGCTGGGCTTTCTGCCCGGAGACCTGCAGAGCAAGGTGGACCCCTACCTGCGCCCCCTGTACGACGCCCTGTTCGATATGCTGGGGCCGGAGACCTATCAGAAGTATTTGGAAAAAGGCAACATTGAGGTGGCGCCCTTGGCCTATATGCGCGGGCGGACTCTGGACGACAGCTTCATCATCCTGGATGAGGCTCAGAACACCAGCCGGGAGCAGATGAAAATGTTCCTGACCAGAATGGGCTTCGGATCCAGGGTGGTCATCACCGGCGACGTGACACAGATCGACCTGCCCAGCGACAAGCCCAGCGGCCTGAAGGAGGCCATGCGGGTGCTGGACGGCGTGGAGGGTGTGGGCATCTGCCGCCTGACCCAAAACGACGTGGTGCGGCACATTATGGTGCAGCGGATCATTGAGGCCTACGCCAAGTTTGAGGAGAAGAAAAAGAAATGAGAAAGACCCACTATATCCCCATTACCGCCGACGTGCCCGGGGCGGCATCGGACAGCAACTGCGCCCTGATCCGCAAAACCATCCGCACGGCTCTGGCGGCGGAGGGGATGGAGCTCCCCTGTGAGATCGACGTGCTGCTGACCAGCGATGAGGGGATCCATCAGATCAACCTGGACATGCGCAATGTGGACAGGCCCACGGATGTGCTGAGCTTTCCGGAGTTTGACCTGAGACCGGGGGAGCTGCCCGCGGTGGAGGACGCAGACCCGGGGACGGGACTTATTCCCCTGGGGGACATGGTGCTGTCCATGGAGCGGGTGGCGGCCCAGGCCAAGGAGTACGGCCACTCGAGGCGCCGGGAGCTTGCGTACCTGGTGACCCACTCGGTGCTGCATCTGCTGGGGTATGACCACCTGGACGAGGGGGCCATGAAAAAGCAGATGCGCTGGCGGGAGGAGGCCATCATGGGCCTGCTGGGGCTGGAGCGATAAGACGAGTGAAAAAAGAGAACGGATTGCCACAGCCGGTGCGCGCACCGGCTTCGCGATGACAAATCCTTGCACATTTACAAAAGATGCGGAGAAAGGGCGGAGGTATGACGAAGAAGAAAGGGATCCTGCTGGGTTCTCTGGCGCTTTTTGCGCTGGTTTTGATTTATGTGCTGTACCGATTTAACTATCTGCCCCACCCGAAGTATTCTAACGAGAAATTCGGCATCGAGACCTACAGGAGCCAAGTGGACCGGGACGGGGACGGGGTGGACGATCAGACGGACATTCTGCAGTCCGTCCGGGCGTATCTGGACACCCGGCCTAAGTATAAGAGCCGGTATTATGCCACCGGCTATCCGGACGACGGGTATGGGGTATGCACAGACGTGGTGGCCTTCGGGCTGCTGGGGGCCGGGTATGACCTGATGGAGCTGCTGCATGAGGACGTACTGACCCACGGAGACCGCTACGACATTGACCCGGTGGACAAAAACATCGACTTTCGCCGGGTGCGGAATCTGAAGGTCTACTTTAAAAACACCGCTATGGCTCTGACCACGGACATCCACGACATCGACCAGTGGCAGGGTGGGGACATTGTAATTTTTGAAAATCACATCGGCATCGTTTCGGACAAGCGCAACGGAAAGGGCATCGCCTTCGTGCTGCACAACGGCAATCCGTACCAGCGGTACTATGAGGAGGACATCCTGGAGCGCCGGAACGACCTTGTGGCGCATTACAGAATCAGCTGAGAAGGGAGGAATTTATGGCTACTTTTGATGATTTTATGAAGCTGGATATCCGGGTGGGCACCATCACGGAGGCGAAGACCTTTGAAAAGGCCCGGAGGCCGGCCTACCAGCTATGGGTGGATCTGGGCGAGGAGATCGGTGTGAAAAAAACCTCCGCTCAGATCACGGACTACTATAAGCCGGAAGACCTCATCGGCAAGCAGGTGCTGGCCGTGGTGAATTTCCCGCCGCGGCAGATCGCGGATTTTATGTCCGAGGTTTTGGTGCTGGGCACATACAGCGACGGGGGCGTGGTACTGATCGCTCCGGACAGAAAGGTCAAAAACGGAGACAAGCTGGGCTGAGGCACCGGCGGCCCGTTTTTATAAAAGCTCAAGAAGAAAGTTGAGGATCACCTATGAATGAAATCAAAAAAACCGCTATGGTCACCGTGTGCGGGCGGCCCAATGTGGGCAAGTCCAGCCTGACCAACGCCCTGGTGGGGGAGAAGATTGCCATCGTGTCGAGCAAGCCCCAGACCACCCGCAACCGCATTTACGGCGTGGTGAACCGGGGGGACACGCAGCTCGTGCTGCTGGATACCCCGGGGCTGCACAAGCCTCGGTCCCGGCTGGGGGACTACATGGTAAAGGTCGTGCGGGAGAGCCTGGCGGATGTGGAGTGCGCGGTGCTGCTGGTGGAGCCCATCGCCCACGTGGGAGAGCCGGAGAAGATCCTGCTGGAGCGTATCCGGGAGGAGAAGCTGCCGTGCATCCTGTGTATCAACAAAATCGACACCGTTGCCAAAAAGGACGAGCTGCTGGCGGTGATCGACGCATATAGCCAGGCATACCCGGATTTTGCGGCTATCGTGCCTATCTCGGCGCGAAAGGGTGACGGATTGGAGGAGCTGATGGGCCTATTGGCGGGCTATGCCCAGGAGGGGCCGCAGCTTTTCCCCGATGGCATGACCACCGACCAGGCCGACAGCCAGGTCTGCGCTGAGACGGTGCGGGAGAAGATGCTTTTATGCTTGGACAAGGAGATCCCCCACGGCACCGCGGTGGAGGTGACCCGTTTTTCCGAGCGGGATAACGGCATTATCGACCTGGATGTGACCATCTACTGCGAAAAGGCCAGCCACAAGGGCATTATCATCGGCAAAAACGGGGAGATGATCAAGCGCATCAGCACGTTAGCCCGGCGAGACATTGAAAAATTCATGGGCACGAAGGTGTATATGGAGACTTGGGTGAAGGTAAAGGAAAACTGGCGGGACAATGTGAATTTTATCCGCAGCCAGGGGTACAACGAGAACTGAACTGGTGAAAAATCTTCGATTTTTCTGCCAAAAGGCCCCCAGCCTGCTGCGCACATAAGTTTACCGCCTGCGGGCGGCAATCTCTGCGGGGCTTTTTGCTGCGGCAAAGGGCAGAAAGCCAGAACTTTCCACGGATGAAAATAGAGGCCCATGGCAAGCTACCTGAAAAAGGAGGCGGCGGCTGTGGAGGACTACTGGAGTTTGTTTTGGGAGACGGGGGCACCGGAGCTGTATATGCTGCACCGGGGCCGGGAGGATGAGAAATGCCGGGAGAACAAGGAAAAACCGTTGCCCACGGATTGATCCTGCGGGAAACAGAGACAAAAGAAACGGACAAGATCCTCACCGTGCTTACGGCGGAGATGGGGAAAATCCCCGTCATCGCCCGGGGCGCCCGGCGGAAAAACAGCCGCCTGGCGGCGGCCTGCCAGCTGTTCGCGTGGTCGGAAATGACCCTATATAAGCGAGGGGACTGGTACTATCTGGACTCGGCAGACCCCGAGGAGCTGTTTGCGGGACTGCAAAAGGACCTGGTGCGCTTTGCCCTGGCGGCCTATCTGGCGGAGCTGACGGAGTTTGTGACCGGGGAGGAAAACCCCGCCCCGGAGCTGCTGCGGCTGCTGCTCAACGGGCTGTACGCTTTGGCAAAATTGGACAAAGACCCGGCACTGGTGAAGCCGGCGTTTACTTTCCGGCTGCTGGCCCTGGCAGGCTTTGAGCCCATGATCGACGGCTGTGCCGTGTGCGGGGCGGAGACAGCCCAGAGCCCGGTGCTGGACGTGGTGCAGGGCGTGGTGCACTGCAGCAAATGCGGCGGCCCGGGGGGAGAAAGCTTTCCCCTGTCGGCGGCGTGCATGACGGCGCTGGAGCACATCCTCCATGGGCCGGACAGGAAGCTCTATAGCTTTACCCTGATGCCGGAGGACCTGAGGCTGCTGAATAGGGCGGCGGAGGGGTTCGCCGCGGCACAGCTGGAGCGGAGCTTCCGGACGCTGGGGTACTATAAGGCGATACTTATTTGAGAGAACGGGCGGACAGGGGCGTCCGGGCCTACGGATGACAAGGAAATTTGTGCAAGCCCGGTTCGGGCCGATGTGGGCATCGGCCCCTACGGAGTGTTTACCGACAGGATTTTGTAGGGGGCGATGCCCACATCGCCCCGCGTCCGTTACAAGGGGCGCGGAAGAACGGGCGGGGTAGAACCCCGCCCCTACGGAAGCGTTACAAGAGCTGCGGTGAGGTGAAGAATCCCCCAGTCACAGCTTCGCCGTGCCAGCCCCCTTTAGGCAAGGGGGCCAAGGGGACGGGGGATGCGGATTGCCACAGCCAGTTTGCGAACTGGCCTCGCAATGACATGGTTTTTGCAAGGAGCCGGTGCAAGGCCGGCGGGCGGACAGGGTCGTTCGCCCCTACGGGATCATTTTGGCTTTATTTACATAGGAAAATTTATATTTCCAAGGCAAAAGAGGAAGATTCATGAATACATTGTTTGAAAAATCCATACGGACGTTGGAACTGCCGGTGGTTTTGGAGATGCTGGCGTCTCTGGCAGTGAGCGAGGCGGCCAAGGAGAAGTGCCGCCAGCTTTTGCCGGTGTGTGACCTGGAGGAGGCTGCACGACTGCAGGAGGAGACCCAGAGCGCCCGGGAACGGCTGGGGCTTTACGGCAGCCCCAGCTTTTCAGGGGTGAAGGATGTGTCCCGGGCGCTGAACCGGGCCGACCACGGCGGGGTGCTGAACACAAGGGAGCTGCTGGATGTGGCAGACCTGCTGACGGCCTCCCGCCGGGTTTCGGAATACGACCGGGACCGGCAGGGGGAGAAAACCGTGCTGGACCACCTGTTCTCCGCCCTGCACACCAACAAATTCTTAGAAGACAAGATCCACGGAGCCATTTTGGACGAGGAAACCATTGCCGACTCCGCCAGCCCCGAGCTTGCCGACATCCGGCGTAAGATGCGTCTGGCGGCCAGCAAGGGCCGGCAAATTCTGCAGCGGATCATCTCCTCTCCCTCCTACGCCAAGGTCCTGCAGGAAGCCCTCATTACCCAGCGGGACGGGCGGTTTGTGGTGCCGGTGAAGGCCGAGTGCAAGGGGAGCATCCCGGGGCTGGTGCATGATATTTCCTCCTCCGGGGCCACGCTGTTTGTGGAGCCCATGGGCGTGGTGCAGGCCAACAACGAGCTGAAGGAGCTACAGGCCCGGGAGGAAAAGGAGATCGACCGCATCTTGCGCATCCTCTCCGGGGAGTGCGCGGCCCAGATGATGAACATCCTCTATGACTATGATATTTTGGTGCACCTGGATGTGATCTTTGCCAGGGGGCAGCTGAGCTACCGGATGAACGCGGCCAAGCCTATTTTGGCCCGGAGAGGCGGCATCGTGCTGCGCCGGGCCAGGCATCCGCTGCTGGACCAGGCCAAGGCAGTGCCCATTTCCCTGGAGCTGGGCAATTCCTATGATACCCTGGTCATCACCGGTCCCAATACCGGCGGCAAAACGGTGACGCTGAAAACCATCGGGCTGCTGACGCTCATGGCCCAGTGCGGGCTGCAGATCCCCGCTGACGACGGCTGCAGGCTGCGGGTCTTTGACCGGGTGCTGGCGGATGTGGGCGATGAGCAGAGCATCGAGCAGAGCCTGTCCACCTTCTCGGCGCATATGTCCAACACCGTGGAAATTCTGCATCAGGCGGACGAGAACAGCCTCCTGCTCTTTGACGAACTGGGTGCGGGCACCGACCCGGTGGAGGGGGCGGCCCTGGCTATTGCCATCATTCAAAATGGGCGCAGCAAGGGCGCCCTTATTGCCGCCACCACCCATTATGCGGAGATGAAAACCTTTGCCATGACCACCGCCGGGGTGGAAAACGCCAGCTGTGAGTTCGATGTGGCCACCCTGCGGCCCACCTATCGGTTGCTCATCGGCATCCCCGGCAAGTCCAACGCCTTTGCAATTTCCCGGCGATTGGGGCTTGATGAGGAGGTCATTGCCGCTGCCAAGGCCCAGATGGACAGCGAGTCCATCCGCTTTGAGGATGTGCTGACCCAGCTGGAGGAGAAGCGCCAGCGGCTGGAAAAGGCCCAGGGCGAGGCGGACCGGCTGTGGCAGCAGAGCCAGGAGGATGCCCGAAAGGCACGGACCTTCCGGGAGCAGATGGAAAAGGCCAAGGAAAACGCCCGGAGTAAGGGTGAAAACGAGGCCCGGCGCATTGTGCGGCAGGCCCAGCAGCAGGTGGACGAAATATTCGCCGAGCTGGACGAGCTGCGCAGGAAAATGCAGCAGCAGGCAGATTTCCAGGCCATCAACGACGCAAAGGTATCGGCGAGGAAGCACATGAACGCCGCCCAGGAGGCCCTGCACCTGCGGGAGGAGGCCCCGGAGCCGGAGACTCCGTCCCGGCCTATTGTGGCCGGAGACCGGGTGGAGCTGCCCGGCGTGCGCACCGCCGCCACGGTGGTGCAGGTAAACGGCGACGGGAGCCTGGTGCTGCAGGCGGGAAAGATGAAAATGACCGCAAAGCCCGGGCAGGTGCGACTCATAGAGGGACAGCCCCAGCCGAAGAAGCGGGCGGCTGCGCCTAAAACGGGACCTGCGCCCACGCTGCATCTGGAGCGGCGGGCGTCCTCAGAGCTGGATATTCGGGGCTACGAGACCCTGGAGGCTGAGAGCGTGGTGGAAAACTACCTGGACGCAGCCGTTATGGCCAAGCTGGAGACGGTGACCATTATCCACGGCAAGGGCACCGGGGCCCTGCGCAAGGCGGTGCATGAGATATTGAGGCGCAGCAAGGTGGTCAAGAGCTTCCGGCTGGGCCGCTACGGCGAGGGCGAGGCCGGCGTGACGGTGGTGGAGCTGAAGTGATGGCGCCGGGTGGGAGAGTTGCTTGCCGCGAAACTCGGTGATTGTGGGGAAACGAAGCGGGTCGTTTTTGTGGGAAAAGTAAAAAATCGCCCGCGTAACACCGGGGTTTCTCGCTTTTTTCGTGGTTTTTGCCATTGCAATCCCCGCCTCTTTCCGTATAATTAGAAGTGGTTAGGAAGAAGTTTTTCCGAATAACTGCTGTGCGTAAAGGAGAAGAGGATATGTATACACAGGAAATTACCGTGAAAAACGAGGTCGGGCTGCACGCCAGACCCGCCACCTATTTCATTCAGAAGGCCAATGAGTTCAAGTGCGGCATTTGGGTGGAGAAGGATGAGCGCCGCGTAAACGCCAAGAGCCTGCTGGGCGTGCTGAGCCTGGGCATCGTGGGCGGCACCACCATTACCCTCATTGCAGATGGCTCCGACGAGAAGGAAGCTGTGGCTGCGCTGGCCGAGCTCATCAACAGCAATTTCGGCGAATAAATCACAACAAAAGCGAAGCGGCCAAGCCCGCTTCGCTTTTGTTCGCCTAAAAGGCTCTGCAGAGTTCGCCGGCAACAGGCGGCGGTTTACGGGCGCTTGCCTTGGATCAGCTTTTGGCCTGAAAAAAAGCTTGCATTGCTTGACAATATATGATATAGTATGGGATGTAAGGTTATTTTCGCAGAGTGGACTTCCCGGTCCGCTCTTTTTGTTGGCTAATTTGCGATCCTTAAAATTGCGGAAATGCGAGGATATTCGATGAAAAAAGTAACGGAAATCGTGGCGGAGCTGGCCGCTCCCGTGGCTGCGGAGTTCGGCTGCGAGCTGTGGGACACGGAATATGTCCGGGAAGCCGGCCAGTGGTTTCTGCGGCTGTACCTGGACAAGGACGGCGGCGTGGACATCCTGGATTGCGAAAACGTGAGCCGGAGGGTCAGCGACCTGCTGGATGAGGCGGACCCCATCGAGGGCAGCTACATCTTTGAGGTGTCCTCTGCCGGGGCCGAGCGGCAGCTGAAGCGGCCATCTGATTTTGAAAAATTTCTGGGGAGCCCCGTGCTGCTGAAAACCTACCAGAATCGCGACGGGCGGAAGGAATTCCCCGGCGTGCTGAAGGAGTACGACGGCGGCGCAGTGGTACTGGAAATAGGTAAGCAGGAGCTGCGGTTTGAAAAAAATGAAGTCGCTATGGTGCGGCTGCGCATAGTTTTTTAAGCTGGCGAAACGGCCTGGGGGCGGCAAGCGCTGAGAGGCTTTCTAAGATACAATATTTTTTGTGGTTTAATTTTGTTATTATAGATTTTTCTTATACAGAACAGGAGATTCGGCTATGAAATGTGAAGAAATCTTTGCCGCTTTGGCGCTGCTGGAAAAGGAACGCGGCATTCCCCAGGATTTTATGCTGGAAAAGATCGTGCAGGCCCTGGTCACCGCCTATAAGCGGGATCACGAGGACGTGGAAAACGTGGTGGTGGACGTGAACGAGGAAAAGCATGACCTGAAAATGTTCGTGGAAAAGACAGTGGTGGAGGAGGTGGAGAACCCGGCTGCGGAGATCTCTGCTGAGGAGGCAAAGGCTCTCTCCGCCAAGTACCATGTGGGCGACACCGTGCGCTTCCCGGTGAAGAATGTGGACTTTGGCCGCATCGCCGCCGGCAACGGCAAGCAGGTCATCATCCAGGGCCTGCGGGAGGCCGAGCACGGCATGATCTATGACGAGTTTAACTCCAAGCAGCACGAGATCCTCACCGGCACCGTGGTGCGTATCGACCAGCGCAGCGGCAGCGTTACCGTGCGCCTGGGCTCCGGTGCGGACGCCACCGACGCCGTGCTGCCTCTGGGCGAGCAGGTCAGTGGAGAGGAATACTATGAGGGGCAGCTGCTGAAGGTCTATCTGATGGATGTGCGCCGGGGCAGCCGGGGCCCCCAGATGCTCATCTCCCGGACCCATCCGGGGCTGGTGAAGCGCCTGTTTGAGCTGGAGGTGCCGGAGATCTTTGACGGCACGGTGGAGATTCGCTCCATCGCCCGGGAGGCCGGCAGCCGCACCAAGATGGCGGTGTATTCCTCCGATGAAAATGTGGATCCCATCGGCGCTTGCGTGGGCCCCCGGGGCCAGCGGGTGAACGCCATTGTGGAGGAACTCCGGGGCGAGAAGATCGACATCGTCCCCTTCAGCGAGGACCCGGCACAGTTCGTGGCCTCGGCCCTGGCTCCGGCAGATGTCATCAGCGTACAACTGGCCGAGGAGGGCAAGGCCTGCCGGGCCATCGTGCCCGACGACCAGCTGAGCCTGGCCATCGGTAAGGAGGGGCAGAATGCCCGCCTGGCCGCCCGGCTCACCGGCTATAAGATCGACATCAAGCCCGCCTCCTATCACGAGGAAGCGGCGGCTGAGTAAGAAGCCTCGCAGAGTTCGCGTCCGCAGACGCGAAAAATTGAGATTATTTTCTCTCGCGACATGCGCGTGAGAGAAAATACTGCTCAGGCTGCCAGTGTGGAATTTTGAGCCATGGGCTCAAAATTATGCGCGCAGCAGACTGCGAGCCTTTTGTTGGAAAATTCCAGAGGAATTTTCGACAGCATAAACTAGGGAGGGTACGCCATGCAGAAGCAGCGGAAAATTCCCCAGCGGCAGTGCGTGGGGTGCCGCACTATGAAGGATAAAAAGGCGCTGGTGCGCATCGTAAAGACCCCGGAGGGGGAGATCTGCGTGGATGCCACCGGCAAGAAGTCCGGACGGGGGGCCTATATCTGCCCTGATGCCCAGTGCCTGCAAAAGGCCCGAAAGTCCCGGGCCCTGGAGCGGGCCTTTGAGACGGCCATCGGAGAGGACATTTACGCGGCGCTTCAGGCGCAGATCGAGGGTTAAGCATGGAGAGAATACTATCATTGCTCGGCCTGGCTCACAAGGCGGGCCGGGTGGAGATCGGCGAGGAGCCGGTGGGCTCCGCGGCCCGGGCTAAGAAGGCCAGGATCATCCTGGTGGCCGGGGACGCTGCAGCCAGCTCCGTGCGCCGGGCTATGGGCTTTGCAAACGCCGGAAGCTGCCTGTGCCTGGTGATCCCGGCCACAAAGGAGCAGCTGGGAAGGGCGCTGGGCCGCACCAGCTGCGCCATGGCGGCGGTGACGGACATCGGCTTTGCCGACGCCGTGACCGGCAAGCTGGCAGCGCTGGACCCGGAAAAGTTCCAAAGCGCCGCCCAGCGCATGACCGTGAAGGCGCAGCGGGCCCGGGAGCGCCGGCAGGAGCAGCTGGCCCACGAGAAAAATGTGCGCATAGGGAAAAAGCGCCTGCCAAAGCCCCCGGAAAGGAAAGCTCCGACGGATAAAAACATGCCGCCGGAACAAGAGGCCCGGCCCGGCAAGGGAAAGAGAAAGCCGGCCCGGCCCGGCTCCAAGGAGCGGGGCGCGGCGGCGAGAACACAGAAAAAAAACCAGGCACGGAATCGGTTTCAGGGCAGTAAGCCCGTGAAGAAGGGCAAGGGCTCCGGGCGTAAAAATCCGTAAACTACTGCGCGCATAATATGCAGGTGTACAGACTACCGATAAAGTGGTAAAATTACGATAACTGTAAGGAAGCGTGTGTGAGGAAAGCCTAAGAGAGGTGGCCTTGCCATTGGAATCAGTAGTTTTTGCATTTTCATGGTTATAAAAGCTTAGGCAGCGGGGCGAAAAGATTTTTTTGACACGCTGATTCGTATCACATTGATGGAGGTGGCTTTATTTGGCTAATATCGGGAACAAATACAGGGTGCATGAGGTGGCAAAGGACTTTGGTCTGCCCACCAAGCAGATCACGGAGATCCTGACGGAGTACGCACAGACACCCAAAAATCACATGCAGGTGCTGGAGGACCACGAGCTTTCGCTGATCTTTGAGTATCTGACCCAGCACCACCCGGTGTCCGGTATACAGGTGATTTTCGCCGAGGGCATGAAGCCCGCCGCGGAGAAAAAGGCCGAGCCTGCCCCCGAGAAGAAGGCGGAGCCCAAGAAGGAAGCCGCCAAGGGCACCGCCGCCCCCAAGGCAGAGCCTGCGCAGAAGAAGGCGGAGGCCAAGCCCGCCCAGCCGGTGAGCCGGGTGCCCAAGACCAAGGTGGTGGACACCAGCAAGGCCACCAACATCAACCTTGCCAAGTACGATGAAAAGCTGCAGGATATGGCCGACGCCCGCAGCCACGGCCGCCGGGATCAGCAGCAGACCCAGGGCAAGGAGAAGTTCCGCAACAGCAAACAGCGCCGGGACAACAACTTTGTCAGCAACAAGCGCAAGCAGGAGGAGGCAGACCGTCTGCGCCGCCTGCGGCTGGAGGTTATTAAAAAGACCCCCGTTACCGTGCAGATCCCTGACGAGATCAGCGTGGGCGAGCTGGCCAGCCGGATGAAAAAGACCGGCGCCGAGGTGGTCAAGTGCCTGATGAAAAACGGCGTTATGGCCTCCCTGAGCCAAATGATCGACTTTGACACCGCCGCCATTATTGCCGAGGAAATGGGCTGCAAGGTGGAGAAGGAAGTGGTGGTCACCATTGAGGAAAAGCTTATTGACGACCACGAGGATAAGGCTGAGGATCTGGTGCCCCGGGCCCCGGTTGTGGTGGTCATGGGTCACGTGGACCACGGCAAGACCAGCTTGCTGGACTACATCCGCAATGCCCATGTGGCCAGCGGCGAGGCCGGCGGCATCACCCAGCATATCGGCGCTTACCAGGTGATGGTAAACGGCAAGCCCATCACCTTTTTGGATACCCCGGGCCACGAGGCCTTTACCTCCATGCGTGCCCGGGGCGCCATGGTCACGGACATCGCCATTCTGGTGGTGGCTGCAGAGGACGGCATCATGCCCCAGACCGTGGAGTCCATCAACCATGCCAAGGCCGCAGGGATCCCCATCATCGTGGCCATCAACAAGATGGATAAGCCCGAGGCAAACCCCGAGCGCATCAAGCAGCAGCTCACCGAGTACGGCCTGGTGTGCGAGGATTGGGGCGGCGACACCATCGTGTGCCCCATCTCCGCCAAAACGGGCATGGGCGTGGACAATCTGCTGGAAATGCTCGTCCTTACCGCCGAGGTGGGCGAGCTGAAGGCAAATCCCAACCGCGCCGCCCAGGGCACGGTCATCGAGGCGCGGCTGGATAAGGGCCGGGGCCCCGTGGCCACCCTGCTGGTGCAGAACGGTACCCTGCACCAGGGCGACATTATCATCGCCGGCACCAGCGTAGGCCGCGTGCGGGCCATGGTCAGCGACAAGGGCCAGAAGATCAACTCCGCCGGCCCCTCCGTGCCTGTGGAGGTCACGGGCCTTTCGGAGGCCCCCTCTGCCGGTGCCACCTTCAACGCCGTGGCCGATGAAAAGCTGGCCCGTGAGCTGGTGGAGCAGCGCAAGGCCGAGGAGAAGGCCAAGGCAAACGCCCCGGTGAGCAAGGTGTCCCTGGAGGACCTGTTCAGCCAAATCCAGGCGGGCGAAATGAAGAGCCTGAACCTCATTGTCAAGGCCGATGTCCAGGGCAGCGTGGAGGCCGTGAAGGCATCCCTGGAGAAGCTCAGCAACGATGAGGTGCGGGTGCGGGTAATCCACGGCGGTGTGGGCGCCATCAATGAATCCGATGTGATGCTGGCATCCACCTCTCAGGCTATCATCGTGGGCTTCAATGTGCGGCCCGATGCGGCCGCGCGTGAAAGCGCTGCCCGGGCCAACGTGGATATGCGGATGTACCGGGTCATTTACGACGCCATCAACGAGATCGAAGCCGCTATGAAGGGCATGCTGGCCCCCAAGTATCGGGAGGCCCTGCTGGGCCACGCCGAGGTGCGCCAGACCTACAAGGTCTCGGGCGTGGGCACCGTGGCGGGCTGCTATGTCCAGGACGGCAAGATCCAGCGCAAGGATTGTCAGGTGCGCCTGGTGCGGGACGGCATCGTTATTCACGAGGGCGTGCTGGCCTCTCTGCAGCGGTTTAAGGACCAGGTGAAGGAGGTCGCCTCCGGCTACGAGTGCGGCATGACCATTGAGAAGTTCAATGATATCAAGGAAGGCGACATTATCGAGGCCTTTACTATGGAGGAGATTCCTCAGTAATCGAAGGGGCTTATAGATAGCTGCCGCCCCCGGTCGCCTTCCTGCGCAGCACGGCTGCGCCGCAGGTCGTGCGTACAAGTGTTTTGCAGCGCAAAACCTTGCTTTGGCGGAATTCACTTCTGCCAAAGGGGATTGAATCCGGAGCCCCCATGAAACCCCGTTTCATGGGGAGAGGCGACATTATCGAGGCCTTCACTATGGAGGAGATTCCCCAGTAAGGGAAAACCAAGGAAGAACGGATTCCCGCAACCAGTGTGCGCACTGGTCTCGGAATGACAGTTTTTCGGAACACAGTAACTAAGCCGCGGGGCGGGCGTTTGCCCGCCCCGTTTTTTGAAAGTAGACTACAATCCTTTTGGCAGAAAATTCCGCAGGAATTTTCGCCAGTTATTGAAAGGAGGATGTATCTTATTATGGCATCCAATCGTATCGGACGCATCAACGAGGAGATCCGCAAGGAGCTTTCGGCGCTGCTGCGCACAGTGAAGGACCCCCGGGTGGCAGAGGCTATGCTTACCATCACCCATGTGGACACCACCCCGGACCTGCGCCAGTGTAAGGTCTATGTCAGCGCCCTGGACTACAAGGACGAAAAGGACCTGATGAAGGGTCTCAAGTCCGCCGCAGGCTTCCTGCGCCGGGAGCTGGGCAGCCGGGTGGATCTGCGCTACACCCCGGAGCTGCAGTTCATCGCCGATGACTCCATTGCCTACGGGGCGCACATTCTGGACATGCTGAACCATGTGAAGCCCGCCAACCCCGAAAACGAGAACATCGTGCTGCCGGAGGATATCAAATGACCATTCAGGAGACCGCAGCCCTGCTGCAAACCATGGACCGGGTGCTGCTGCTGACCCATGTGCGCCCGGACGGGGACACCATCGGCTCCGCCGCCGCCCTGTGCCGGGCCCTGCGGGACCTGGGCAAGACCGCCTACCTGCTGCCGAATCCGGGCATCACGGAGACCTATGAGAGCTACGCCGCACCCTACTGGGCTGAGGAGGGTTTCACACCTGATTTCGTGGTGGCGGTGGACATTGCGGCCCTGAGCCTGCTGCCGGAGAACGCCAAGAAATATGCCTCGTGTATTGACCTGGCTATTGACCATCACCCCTCCAACGAGGGCTTTGCCAAGGAAAGCTGTGTGCTGGCGGAAATGGCGGCCTGCGGGGAGATCATCTATGAGATCGCTGGCCTTATGACGCCGATGACGGCGGAGATCGCTTTGCCGCTGTATGTAGCCGTTTCCACGGACACCGGCTGCTTTGTATACGCCAACACCACGGCCCACACCCACCGGGTGGCGGCGGCCCTGATGGAGACGGGCATCGCCGTGGCCGGGGTGAATAAGGCGCTGTTTCGCACCAAGAGCCGCACCCGTCTGGCCATGGAGGCCTGGATGGCGGAGTGGGCGGAATACTACGACAATGACCGGGTGGTGATTATGCAGATTCCCCGTTCCCTGTGCCTGGACTACAAGGCAACCGAGGCGGATGTGGAGGAGCTGTCCAGCCTGGCGGCCCTGGTGGCGGGCACCGATTGCGGCGTGACGCTCCGGGAGCTGGAGCCGGGGAAGGTGAAGATCTCCCTGCGTACCGGGCCGCGAGTCAATGCAACAAAGGTGTGCGCCCTGCTGGGCGGCGGCGGACACGCCGCGGCGGCGGGGGCTACCCTCAGCGCCACCCTCAGCGAGGCCAAGCAGGCCGTTTTGCAGGCCATCGACATGGTGGTGGGCGAATAAATGGCAAACGGTATCGTTATTATTGACAAGCCTGCCGGGTGGACGGGCATGGATGTGTGCCCGTCCCCGCAAAATGGCGGGGCATTTTGTGGGGGCCCCTCGCACGGATTTTAATTCCTCGGCGGAAGTGAATTCCGCCTGCGGCAAGGTTTTTCCCATGGAAAAACGCTTGTACGCACCACTTGGTGCGATGCGCACACAGAGAAAGGGAGTGCCTGTATGGCAAACGGCATCGTTATTATTGACAAGCCTGCCGGGTGGACCAGTATGGATGTGTGCGCCAAGCTGCGGGGCATACTGAAAACCAAAAAGATCGGCCACGCCGGGACCCTGGATCCCATGGCCACCGGAGTGCTGCCGGTTTTTGTGGGACAGGCCACCCGGGCGGTCAGCTTCGCCGAGGGCGGAGAGAAGGAATACATCGCCGGGCTGCGCCTGGGGCTCACCACCAACACCCAGGACACGGAGGGGCAGGCTCTGACCCAGGCTCCCGTTACGGTGGGACAGGAGGAGCTGGAGTCGGTGCTGCCCCGATTTACCGGGGAAATCAGCCAAATCCCGCCTATGTTTTCTGCCATCAAGATAAACGGGCAAAAGCTCTACGACCTGGCCCGACAGGGCAGGGAGGTGGAACGCCGCCCCCGAGGGGTGACTATTTTTGCCCTGGAGGTGGTGGAGCGACTGTCCGAAACGGACTATATTCTGCGTATTCGCTGCTCCAAGGGCACCTATGTGCGAACCCTGTGCCACGACATCGGACAGGTCCTGGGCTGCGGAGGATGCATGTTTTCCCTGCGGCGCACCATGGCCGCCGGGTTCACCCTGGGCGAAAGCGTGACCCTGGAGCAGGTGCAGGAGCTGGGTGAAAAGCTGCTGCGGCCTACGGACAGCCTGTTTCGGGAGCACCCGGAATACCGGTTGAAAACCGCAAGGCAGGAGGAGCGGTGCCGCAACGGCAATCCCTTTTTTATCAAGGAGAGCCTGCCGGAGGGGACTTACCGCATTTATGGCCGGGAGGGGGATTTCCTCTGCCTGAGCCGCCTGCAGGGGGACACCATGACCTCCCTGAAAAATTTTTTCGGAGCGTGAGAGATTTTGAACCAAACAGTCATTGCCCTGGGATTTTTTGATGGGGTACATCGGGGCCACGGCGCCCTGCTGGAAAAAACCGTGCAGCGGGCCCAAGAATTGGGCGCAGAGCCGGTGGTATTCACCTTTGACCGGCCGCCGAAAGAGGTGGTGACGGGAAAGCCGGTATTCCTTCTCAATTCCCCTGAGGATCGACAGGAGCTGATGAAGCGAATCTACGGCATTGACCGGGTCCTTCTGGCTCCCTTTGACCGGGAGATGATGACCCTGCCCTGGGATGCTTTTGTGGAACAAAAGCTGGTGCGGGACCTGAACGCCGTGCATCTGGTGGCCGGGCACGACTACCATTTCGGCTACAAAAACCAGGGTGACCCCCAGCTGCTGCAGGAAAAGTGCCGGGAGCTGGGCTTGGGCTGCGATATCATTCCCAAGGTGGAGGTGGACGGCATCACCGTCAGCTCCACCTACATCCGCCAGCTGGTGGAGAGCGGCGATGTGGAGCGTGCGGCGCACTTTTTGGGGCACCGCCACTGCATGACCCAAACCGTGGGCCACGGCCAGCGCATCGGCCGGACCATCGGCATCCCCACGGTGAATCTCGCGGTGCCGGGCCATGTGCTGGTACCAAAGCATGGGGTATATGTGAGCCGGGTCTACCTGCCGGGGGGAAAGAGCTATGCCGGGGTTACCAATGTGGGCACCCGGCCCACGGTGAGCGACAGCTGCACCGTGTCCGTGGAGACCTTCCTGCTGGATTTCCAGGGGGACCTCTATGGACAGCGGATTCGTTTGGAATACTGCCGGCGGCTGCGGGACGAGGAGAAGTTCGGGTCTCTGGAGCAGCTGCGGGACATGATCCGGAAAAACATTGAGCAGACCCGGGCATATTTCCGGGAAAGCTGCATAGAATAAATATAGGCGCGGCGAAAATGAAAAATTTTCGCCGCGCTGCTTTTTCGGTGATTTCCCGACGATTTTCTCCCGGGCTGAAAGCCTACAATGGAGAAAAAAGGAGGGGATTGCGTGAAAAAAAGACAGGCCATTGCCCTGCCGCCGAGAATAAAAAAGGCGGTGGCTCGGCTGAGATGGCCGGTGCTGGGCTTTTTGCTGTGTGCCGGGCAGATGGCCGGGGTATACGCCCCCTTCGCCTTGGCCGCCGTGACGGCGGCAGGGATCCGGCTGCCGGGTCTGGCCGCCGTGATGGGCGTGGCCGGCGGGGCATTTTTGTTTATGGATTTCCAATCGGGCCTGCGGTGTACGGCGGCGGCCATCCTTATCTTTGCCGCCAATACGGCGCTGTATGACACGGCGGTGTACAAAAAACCGTATTTCCGCCCGGCCTGCGCGGCAATTTTCCTCCTGCTGGTGCAGAGCATCTATCTGCTGGGCCGCAGCGGGCAGAGCTGGCTTTTGGCCCTGTGTGCCGCCGCGACGGCGGCGGGCGCAGCCTGGCTGACGGTAATCCGCCAGGGAAAATGGGGCGTTTTATGCGGCCTGGTCCTGGCGGCCGTCCCTGTAACGGCCTTTTCCTTCTCCGTGGGACGGGCACTGATGATGGCGCTGCTGCTGGCCCTGTGCCGGGGATGCGGCATCTCTCAATGCGCAGCGCTGGGCGGCTGCCTTGGCCTGCTGACAGACCTGACGGCGGCGCAGCCCACGGTATTATACACTGTGATATGGGGCGCAGGTGGTGCCGTTGGGGGGCTGCTGCGGCGGCTGCCTCGGCCCATTCAGGGCCTGTGCGCCGCGGGGGTGTGCGGCGGATTAGGCCTGCTATTTGGGCAGGAGGTTATGCCGGTGACCCTGTGGGAAAGCCTGGCCGGGGCGATGCTGTACACATTCATCCCGGAAAAGCGGCTGCCCAAGCGATACACCGCCGGAAAGCGGACCGAAGGCGCGCCCCAGCCGATGCCCTACGCCCGTCCGGCGGCGGCGCTGCGGGCCCTGTATGACAGCTTCTTCCGGGGGGAGCAGCCCCAGCCCTCGGAGAACCCCTCGGTATTATTCGACCGGGCCGCAAACGAGGTGTGCAGCGGCTGCGTGCTGCGCACGGATTGCTGGCAAAAGCATTACGGCGAGACCTACAGTGCCTTCAATGACGCCTGCCCCCGGCTGCTGCGCCGGGGGCGGGCCGAGGCGTCGGACTTCCCGCTGCACTTTTCGTCTCGGTGTGTACACTTTCCGGCTCTGCTGCAGGCCATTGACCGGCAGACCCACGACTACCTCCTGCGGCGGCAGTTCCACCGGCAGCTGCAGGAGGTCCAGGCCAGCGCCCGGGAGCAATATGCCTGCTTTTCGGAGCTGCTGGACCAGACAGCGGTGCCGGCGGCCGGCGGCAGCGGCATCGGCTACCGGGTCAGCTCCGCCCTGCGGCCTCAGGCCGGAGAGCAGCTGTGCGGTGACCAGGTGGAACAATTTGAGGTGGGCGACGGCGTATATCTGCTGCTGTGTGATGGCATGGGCAGCGGCCAGGAGGCCCACCGGGAGGCGGCCATGACCGCCCGGCTGCTGCGGCAGTTTCTGGAGGCGGGTATCCAGCCGGGGCCGGCGCTGAAGACCCTGAACGCCGCCATGAAGCTGCGGGGGGAAACACAGGGGGGCTTTTCCACCGTGGATCTGGCACTGATGCAGCGGCAGAGCGGCTGCGTGGAGCTGTACAAATGCGGGGCCGCTCCCTCGTATCTCAAGCGGGGCGGCAGTGTGCGGCGGTTCTGCTCCGACGCGCCGCCCACGGGGCTGTCAAGCTCGCCCCTACCGCCGGATCAAGTACACATCCCGGTGCAGGCGGGGGACTACCTGGTGCTCATCAGCGACGGCATCGCCGACCAGAGCTGCGACGAGTGGCTGCTGAATCTGCTGGCAGGGTGGAACGGATGTGATCCGGACGAGCTGACGGCACTGATCCTGGCAGAATCTCGGAGCAGAAAGGGCCTGGCAGACGATTGTGCCGTGGCGGTGCTGCACCTGCCCTTCGCAGGAGAAAACCGGAAAACAGCAGTGTGAACGGGTGACAGGGCGAGGGCGCCCCGCCCTACGAAGTACTTGGCAGACCTTGCCCGGGCCGCGATAACTATTTTTTTCGCAGTGCGCTGTGTGGTTTTTGATGGTTCAGCGGTGTATAATTTCCAGCCGGTTTGCCCATACTGAAAGCATCCGAACCAGTGAAGGAGGGCAAAGGACTTGGTCAAGGGTATTTCCAGGCGCGTCATCGTGGTGGATTCTCCGGATCCCCGGGTGTTCGATCAGGCAATTTTTATTCTGCGCAACGATGTGCTGGAGGGAGACGGCGTTTCCTCCCGGCAGCTGGTGGACCAGGCGGTCCGCATTGCCAAAAGCTATACCCGCTGCCAGGGACTTCCCCCTCCCAAAAGGCACCGGTTGACACCGGCCATTGCCGCCATGCTGGGCGGCGGGCTCATGGGGCTGGTATGGTTAGTCGTGGCGCTTTTGTAATGCTTACTTGTGCTTTTCTACCATTTTTTCTCCTCACTTACGGGCGGCCTTACCGGTCGCCCGGCTTTTTTTGCTTTTCGGCGGGGGAATTTTGTGCTATACTGGGGAAAACTGCGATAAAGCGAGGAAACGCTATGTATATAGGTAATGTTTTTATCCCCAATCCCCTGGTGCTGGCCCCTATGGCGGGGGTGACGGACCTGGCCTTTCGCCGGACCTGCCGGGAGCTTGGCGCTGGCCTAACGGTGACGGAAATGGTCAGCGCCAAGGCCCTGTGCTATCAGGACCGAAAAAGCCGGGGGCTGCTGAAAATAGGCCCGGAGGAGCACCCGGTCAGCGCACAGATCTTCGGCAGCGACCCGGTCTGCATGGCCGAGGCGGCACAGATCGCCCGGGAGATCAGCGGGGCGGACATCATTGACATCAACATGGGCTGTCCGGTGGGAAAGGTAGTTTCCAACGGCGACGGCTCAGCACTGATGAAGGACCCGGAAAAGGCAGCGCGCATCGCCGAGGCGGTGGTGAAGGCCGCAGGGGTGCCGGTGACGGTGAAAATGCGCCGGGGCTGGGACAAGGGCAGCATCAACGCTGTAGAGCTGGCGAAAATGCTGGAGCAGGTGGGTGTAGCCGCTGTGGCCGTTCACGGACGCACAAGGGCACAGATGTACGCCGGAGCCGCCGATTGGGTGACCATCCGGCAGGTGAAGCAGGCAGTCAAGATCCCGGTGATGGCCAACGGGGACATCTTCACCCCCCGGGACGCGGTGAAAATCCTGCAGTTCACCGGGGCGGATCTGGCCATGATCGGCCGGGGAGCCTTCGGAAACCCCTGGCTGTTCCAGCAGGCCCTGGCGGCCCTGGAGGGCCGGGAGATTCCCCCACTGCCGCCGCTGGCCGACCGGTGCGACACGGCTGTGCGGCAGATCCGCTGGGCTGCGGAGGACAAGGGGGAGCATATCGCCATTTTAGAGGCCCGGAAGCAGTACGCCTGGTACCTAAAGGGCGTGCCCCACGCCAACTATTATAAGGAGCAGATCGTGCGCATGAACACCCTGGAGGATGTGGACCGCATCACCGAGGGCATCAAGCGGGATCTGAAATAAGAAACGGATGAGCCAGCGGCTCATCCGTTTCTGAGACTGTCGAAAAACCCTCCGGATTTTTCCGACAAAAGGATTGCAGTCTGCTGCGCGCATAATTTGTCCGTCGCAGACGGACAAATTCCACACTGGCAGCCTGAGCGGCATTTTCTCTCACGCACATGTCGCGAGAGAAAATGATTTTATTTCTTTGCCGCCTGCGGGCGGCAAACTCTGCGAGGCTTTTTTGATACGCTGAGAAACGGATGAGCTGCGGCTCATCCGTTTCTTTTAATAATCCACCTTCATCAGGCACAGGCCCTCCGGGGGGGCGGTGGGGCCCGCCAGCTTGCGGTCCTTGCCATCCAAAATTTCCTGCACATACTCCGGCTTCCAGCGGCCACGGCCCACCTCCAGCAGGGTGCCTACCAGGATGCGAACCATGTTCTGCAAAAAGCCGGTGCCGTGGAAGGTGAAAAGGATACAGTCCTTGCGTTCCTCAATTTGGATGGTGTCCACCAGGCGGACGGTGGATTTTTTCATCCGGGGATTGCCGCAAAAGGCCCGGAAATCGTGCTCACCCTGGAGTATTTCCGCCGCACGGCGCATTTTTTTTATATCCGGGGAGAAGTCCAGCAGCGTTACATACTTGCGGTCGAACACGGGCTTTACGGGGCCGATGAAGCAGGTGTAGCGATAGGTCTTGCCCAGGGCGTTATAGCGGGCGTGGAAGCGGTCGGACGCCTCCTTCACCTCCCGGACGGCGATGGCGTCGGGAAGGTAGCGATTCATATAATCCCGAATCTCCTCCGGGGACCGGCGGACATCCAGACGGACGCTGGCCACCATGGCCCGGGCGTGGACTCCGGCATCGGTGCGCCCGGCGCCGATGAGGTCCACCGGACGGCTCTGGAGCCGCTCCAGGACGGCTTCTAATTTTCCCTGTATCGTCTCCTTGTCCGGCTGGTGCTCCCAGCCGAAAAAGCGAGTGCCGTCGTAGGCGATAACAAATTTGTAATTTTTCTCCATAAAGTAAAAAGCCCCTCCGTTCTTGAAACTGGCGAAAAATCTTCGATTTTCTGCCAAAAAGCTTGTAGTCTGCTGCGCGCATAATTTTACCGCCTTGCGGCAAAATTCCACACCGGCAGCCTGAGAAGTATTTTTCCCCACGCGCATGTTGCGGTGAAAAATGATTTCAATTTTTCGCGTCTGCGGACGCAAACTCTGTGAGGCTTTCTCAAAAATGCCCCTCCATTTCCACTATAATCATAGCAGAAACGGAGGGGTTTGAACAGACTTAATTTACAGCCACCCCATGAGCTTTACAAAGCTCCACAGGAGCTTGCAGCCGTAGAAGATGATCACCGCGCCGCAGACCTTATTGATGATATTGAGAATTTTCTCATTGAACTTGCTGCCCAGCAGCGACACCACCGTGGACAGGGTCAAAAACCACAGGATCGAGGCGCTGCCGAAGCCAAAGATGAAGGGCAGGTCGCCCCCCGCCGGGAGGGTGGCCCGGAAGGCGCCCAGCATCATGGTGCCGTCGATCAGGGCCTGGGGGTTCATCCAAGTGACCACAAAGGCGGTGGTGAACAGCTTCCAAATGGGAATATTTACATCCTTGCCGCCCTCTAAGCTGGCCTTGGCACGCAGGAGTCCGACACCGATATAGATGACGATGAGGCTGCCCAGGCCCAGAATGACCTTCTGCAGCCACGGCACCGCCTGCATCAGCGCCCCCGCGCCCAAGAAGCACGCAACGCCCAGGGACACATCCCACAAAATGACGATGAGAGCCGTGATATACACCCGGCTGCGCTTTTGGGTCAGGGCGGAGTTGATGACAAACAGGTTTTGCAGGCCGATGGGAGCCACATACGCAAGGCCCATGGTGAGGCCCTGGAGATAGATGTTCATAATTTCCTATTTACTCCTCTTTTCTTACTTGGTATAATCAGTATAGAGCATTTCGGGAAAAATGCAAGAACGCAGATTATCCTGTGCAGGTAAGGAGGAGCTTACTTATGGGTCACTATGACTGCCCTTGTATGGAAAAATGCCCCCTGCAGCACGCCATGCTGCTCATTGGCGGCAAGTGGAAGGTGCAGATCCTCTGCGCGGTGTGCAATGCCGGGGCCATCCGCTACAACGCCCTGCGGGGAAAGCTGGACGGGGTGAGCAACACGGTGCTGTCCTCGGCTCTCAAGGAGCTGGAGCGGGACGGACTCCTTGAACGGCAGGAGTTTCTGGAGGTGCCGGTGCGGGTGGAATACCGCCCCACGGAGCGGTGCCGGACGCTGCTGCCCATCCTGGAGGCCCTGTCGGATTGGGCGGAGCAGGACATGAAGTGAGGTGGCTGACATGGCTGATTTGCAGACGGATGTGCGCTATATAAAGGGTATCGGCGAGGCCCGGGCCAAGGCCCTGTCTAAGCTGGGCATTGCCACGCTGCAGGACCTGATCGGCTACTTTCCCCGGCGGTACGAGGACCGCACCATGACCCGGACCATCCGGGAATTGGAGCTCGGGGAGACGGTGTGCGTCCGGGCTATGATCGCAAACGATCCCGTGGCCAGCCGCATTTCCGGCGGACGCACGGTGGTGAAGGCCCGGGCCGTGGATGACAGCGGCGCCCTGGACCTGACCTTTTTTAACCAGGAGTACCGAAAAAACAGCCTGCACCGGGGCGAGACCTATATTTTCTGCGGCAAGGTGGAGGGGAATCTGCTGGCCCGGCGGATGATCAACCCCATTGTGGAGCAGGAGGGACAGCAGGTGCTTACGGGGCATATTGTACCCATTTATCCCCTCACCGCCGGGGTGAGCCAAAATCTTCTATATAAGGCCGTGGGCCAGGGGCTTACGGCCTGCCGCCACCTGCTGACGGACTGCCTGCCGGACGCGGTGCGGCAGGCACACCGGCTGTGCCACAGCGGATACGCCTACGAGAACATCCACTTTCCGGCGGACGCGGAGGCGCTGGACCTGGCCCGGCGGCGGATGGTGTTTGAGGAGCTGTTTATCCTCTCCTGCGGGCTGCAGATGCTCCGCTCCCGGCGCACGGATGTGGCGGGGCCTGCCTGTGCCGCGGCGGATATGGAGGAATTTTACCGGGCCCTCCCCTTCCCCCTTACAAACGCCCAGCGCAGGGCCATTACGGAGGCGGTGTCGGACATGCGATCCGGGCGGCCCATGAACCGGCTGTGCCAGGGGGATGTGGGCAGCGGCAAGACCATGGTGGCGGCGGGGTGCGTGTGGTTCGCCGCCCAAAGCGGGTGGCAGTCGGCCCTGATGGCCCCTACGGAAATTCTGGCCCGGCAGCACTATGAAAATCTTACGCCGCTGTTTGAAAAATTCGGGCTCCGGTGCGCCCTGCTCACTGGGTCCACCAAGGCCAGGGAGCGGCGGGATATTTTGGAAAATCTGGCCCTGGGGAGCATTGATCTGTGCATCGGCACCCACGCCCTGCTGACGGAGGATGTGTCTTATGCCCGGCTGGGGCTGGTGATTACCGATGAGCAGCACCGCTTCGGGGTGAACCAGCGGGCGGCCCTGGGGCAGAAGGCGGAAAATCCCCACATGCTGGTGCTGTCCGCCACGCCTATTCCCCGGACCCTGGCGCTGATCATTTACGGCGATTTGGATGTGTCGGTGATGAACGAGCTGCCCCCGGGACGGCAAAAGGTGGACACCTTCGCCGTGGGCGAGAGCTATCGGCAGCGGGTGAACCAATTCATCCGCAAGCAGGTGGAGGCGGGGCATCAGGTATTCATCGTATGCCCGCTGGTGGGCCAGGAGGACCACATCCCCGACGAGCGCAAGGCCGCCGCAGCCTACGCCAAAAAGCTGCGGGAGGAGGTATTCCCGGATTTGCGGGTGTGCCTGCTCCACGGGAAGATGAAGGCCAAGGAAAAGGAAAAGGTCATGGAGGACTTTGCCGCCGGAAGCGGGGACATTTTGGTGGCCACCACGGTGGTGGAGGTGGGCGTGGATGTGCCCAACGCCACCTGCATGGTGGTGGAGAACGCCGAGCGCTTCGGCCTAAGCCAGCTGCACCAGCTCCGGGGCCGGGTGGGCCGGGGACAGGCGAAAAGCTACTGCATTTTGCTCTCGGAGCACCCGTCGGAGGAGACGAAGCGGCGGCTGAAGGTGATGACCAAGACCAACGACGGCTTTGAAATCTCCCGGGAGGATCTGGCCCTACGGGGGCCCGGCGACTTCTTCGGCCAGCGCCAGCACGGACTGCCGGCGCTGAAGATTGCCGACCTCAGCTGCGACATGGCGCTATTGGACGAGGCCCAGCAGGCGGCGAAGGGCTGGATGGCCCAGGACCCTGCGCTGGAAAAGCCCGAGAGCGGAGCGCTGCGGGCAAGGATCGAGGCGCTGTTCGCGGTGAAGGCGGAGGGATTAAACTAAAAAAACTGGCGAAAAGGCTTTTGGACACGATAAAAATGCACGGAAGGAGGGGGTCTCTGTGACCAAGGACGAATTGCGGGAGAAGGCCAATGACCTGCCGCTGGCGCCGGGGGTCTATCTGATGATGGACAGCGGCGGGCAGGTGATCTATGTGGGCAAGGCCAAGAAGCTGAAAAACCGGGTGAGCCAGTATTTTCAGGACACCGCCTCCCACAACAGCAAAACAAAAATGATGGTGTCCCAGGTGGACCGGTTCGACACCATTTTGGTGCGGTCGGAGTTTGAGGCCCTGGTGCTGGAAAACTCGCTGATCAAGCGCCATATGCCCCGGTTTAACATCCTCCTAAAGGACGACAAGGGCTACCCCTTTGTGCGCCTGGACAAGGGGGCGGCGTACCCCCGGTTTTCCCTGGTGAGCCGGGCGGAGGAGGACGGGGCCCGGTACTTCGGGCCCTTTGGCGGGCGGCGGGAGACTCGGCTGGCCATTGAGGCGGTGTGCGGGGCGCTGAAGCTCCCCACCTGCAGCCGGAAATTTCCCCGGGACATCGGAAAAGAGCGGCCCTGCCTGAATCTGCACATCGGAAAGTGTGACGGCTTCTGCCGCCCGGAGGGGCCGGGACAGGCGGAGTATCAGCGGCGCATTGAGCAGGCGGCGCGGATATTCAGCGGGCACTACCGGGCCCTGACCCGGGAGATGGAGCAGGAGATGGCGCAGGCGGCGGAGGAGCTGGACTTTGAGCGGGCCGCCGCCCTGCGGGACCGCATTCGGGCGGTGAGCGTGCTGGGCAAGACCCAGGGGGTCATTGCCGGGGTATGCGCCGACACGGATGTATGGGGCCTGTACCGGGGCCAGGTGCGCTGGGGCTTCGGCGTGCTGCATCTGGAGGAGGGAAACCTCCTGGGCCGGGAGGTAAAGGTCCTTTCCGCCGGAGCCGAGGAGGACGAGGGGGAGACCCTCTCCGCCGTGCTGCGGCAATATTACGCGGGCCGGGGCGCAGCACCCAAGGAAATCTGCGTGGCGGCGCTGCCGGAGGACGCGGAGGCTCTGGAGCAGCTGCTGAGCCGGGACTGCGGCCACCGGGTTAATCTGCGGGTGCCCCAGCGGGGCCAGCGGGCGGAGCTGCTGCGCATGGCCCAAAGCAACGCCCGGGAGGAGACGGAGCGCATTACCTCCGAGGCGGAGCGGGTGAACAAAACCCTGGAGCAGCTGGGCGCCCTGGCGGGGCTTTCCGCCGGGCCCCACCGCATAGAGGCCTACGACATCTCCAACACCGGCAGTGCCGACATGGTGGCCTCTATGGTGGTTTTTCAGGACGGCAGGCCCCTGAAGCGGGACTATCGGAAATTCCAGGTGAAAACCCTGGATCATCCGGACGACTACGGAGCCATGGAGGAAATTTTGGGGCGGCGGCTCCAGCGGTATTTGGATGGGGACGAAAAGTTTTGTCCGCTGCCGGATCTGATCTTAATGGACGGCGGCCGGCAGCACGCCGCCGTGGCGGAGCAAGCCTTGGCGGAAAAGGGACTTTCCGTGCCGGTTTTGGGCATGGTGAAGGACGACAGGCACCGGACCCGGGCGCTGATGACGGCCCGGGGGCAGGAGCTGGGCATACAGCAGAGCCCGCCGCTTTTCGCCCTGGTGGGACAGGTGCAGGAGGAGGTCCACCGCTTTGCCATCACCTACCACCGGAAAAAGCACAGCCGCAGCGCCACGCGGTCCCGGCTGGAGGGCATCCCCGGGCTGGGGGAGGTGCGGCGAAAGAAGCTGCTGCAGCAATTCGGCACCGTGAAGGCCGTGACGCAGGCGGAGCTGCCGGAGCTGGAGGCGGCCCTGCCCAAGGCCGTGGCCTTGGCGGTGTATGAGCGGTTTCACGGGGTAGAGGATAAGTGAATTTTTGCGTGAAAAATGACCGCCTCCGGCGGTCATTTTTTGTGGTTGGTTAGGAGGTACGGATTGCCACGGGCGCTTTGCGCCCTCGCAATGACACATTACAGAAAATGCGGTGGAGCGGGCCGATGTGGGGAGCGAACTGAGCGCTACCAGTGGCGAATGAAGCGAAGTGAGCGAGTGGCCGCGGTCAAAATTTCAAGCGTCCGCCGTTAGGCAGCACAGAAATTTTGGGCACCGCAACATGGTCATCGGCCCCTACGGAGGTTTGACAAGGAACCGCCTGCGTGGAATCCCCTTTAGGCAAGGGGGTCTATAAGGACGGGGGAAGCGGATTGCGAAGCCAGTGTACGCACTGGCTTCGCAATGACAAGGGCTTTACCGGGGACATTATTTCTCCTCCCTGGGCAAAACCAAATTCAGGAACACAGCCATGAGGGTGGCGATGACCACCGGGGACTTGCCGAAGATGGTGGTCACGGCCTCGGGGAACTGAGCCAGGGCGGCGGAGGCCTGTGAGATGCCCACGCCCAGGGCCGCAGACAGGCCCACGATGGTGGTATTACGGGCGGTGATGCCCTCGGCAGAGATGAGCTTCATGCCGGTCATGGCAATGGTGGAGAACACCGCCACGGTGGCCCCACCCAAAACGCACTGGGGAATGGTGGTGAGGGCGGCGGAGAATTTCGGCACCACACCCGCCAGAAGGAGGAAGGCACCGGTGAGGGCAAAGACCCAGCGGTTGACCACCTTGTTGGTGGCCACGATGCCCACATTCTGAGAGTAGGTGGCCGTGGGCAGGCCGCCCAGCAGCGCCGTTATAACATTGGATACACCATAGGCCACGATGCCCCCCTGAAGCTCCCGGGTGGTGGGCTCCCGGTCCATGCCGCCCACGGTGGTGGCGGTAAAGTCGCCGATGGCCTGGATGGAATTGATGGCAAACAGCAGGCCCAGGGCCACACAGCCGGAGAGCTCAAAGGTCACCCCGAAGGGCACAGGACGGGGCAGGGAGAACCAACCGGCCCCGGCGACGCCGGAGAGGTCCACCATCCCGGCTGCAAACGCCACTGCATACCCGGCCAGGATGCCCAGGAGAATGGAGGCCAGCTTGCATATGCCCCGGCCATGATTGGTCAGCAGCAACACCACCGCCAGGGTGAAGGCGGCAATGGCCCAGTTTTGCCAGGAGCCGTAGACCAGGGCCTCAGTGAGGCCACGCTCCTCCACCACGGATTGATAGGTGTTGCCGGCACCCCCGGCCATATAGTTAATAGCGGTGGGATAGAGGGACAGGCCGATGGTAAAGACCACGGTGCCGGTGATGACGGGCGGGAAAAGACGGCGGATGGGCTTTATGAAAAGGCCCACCAGAGTGGCGATGACGCCGCCCACCAGCATGGCCCCGGCCACCGCCGCCATGCCGCCCCTCCCGGTGGCAATGGCCTGCATGCTGGGCAGATACGCAAAGCTGACGCCGAAGATCACCGGCAGGCCCGAGCCAAAGCGGCCCCCGATGGGGAAAAGCTGCAGGAGCGTTGTAACGGCGGACAGCACCAAAGACGCCTGGATCAGCAGCACCTGCTCATGGTGAGTGAGCGCAGCGGCGTGGGCGATGATAATGGCCGGGGTGACGCAGCCTACGATCATGGAAACCAAATGCTGCAGGGCCATGGAGACGGTGAGGCCCACAGGCGGCAGGCCCCGATACCGGAACAGCGCCTGGGGATCGGCGGTAAATTTTCGCATGATGAAGTCTCCTTTGCAGGGGATCGCAGAAATCTATATAGGAAGTATAACACATTTTTAACGGGTAAAACAAGGATTTCCACAAAACACCACCCCCGGCTTTCCGCCGGGGGTGGTGCCTATTCAATAGCCTCGCAGAGTTTGCGTCCGCAGACGCAAAAAATTTTCAATCATTTTTCACCGCGACATGTGCGTGGGGGAAAATACCTCTCAGGCTGCAAGTGTGGAATTTATTCGCCTGCGGCGAACAAATTATGCGCGCAGCAGACTGCAACCTTTTTGTCGGAAAATTCCAAAGGAATTTTCGACAGGGATCTCAAGGGTGGTCCCGCAGATATTGCAGGCGCTTCCAGGCCCGGTGGGCTACCAGGAAGCCGCCGATGGCCAGAGCGGCGCAGAGAAGGCCCAGGAGGATCATCCACCACTGAAAGGCCGTCACCTCGCAGAGGTAGGCAAAGATGCGGTAAGCCAGCAGCACCGACACGATGCCCGCAAGGAGCAGGCCCACCAAGAGATCGGTTTTTGTGCAGGTGTCAATACGCTTCATGGGCGCGTCCTCCTTTGACTTGGTGGGTCCATTATAGCAAAGAGAGAAAATTGCTGTCAATAGGGGGTGTCAGCCCTTTTTGCGGTAAGCCTTGGCTATGACCAGACCCAGGGCCAGGGCGGCGGCGCTGGCCATGAGCAGCCGCTTGCCGTTTTCATCCAGGGTGAAGGATTCACTCGTCTCGGTCTGTTGGTCGTTCGTAGTTTGGTCGTCTCGGGGGGTCATGGGCTGGCCGTCTGCGCTGCCGTCCGGGGGCGTGGGGCGGTCGGTGGTGTCGCCCGTGGTGCCCTCCTCCCCGTCGGGATGGGCAGGAGCTTCGCCGGAGGGCCGGAAATCGCTGTCGCTGTCCGGCGGTGTGGGCGGAGTGCTATCGGAGTCGCCGAAGTTACCGCTTATGACGCCTAAACCCCTGGACGCACCCTGGCCGTTTATGCCGCTATCCATACCGCCGGGGCCGCCGCCCTGGCCCATGCCCCCGCTAACGCCGTAGGAATCAGCCACCTGGGTGAGGGTAATCTCCTGGGAGGCGGCACCCAGGGTCAGGGTGTAGGTGCTGCCGAGTTGCATCTCGGGGCAGCTGACCAGCACGGCAGAGAAGCTGTTGGGTGCGGCGAAGGTGAGAAGCGTTTTGCCGTCGGCAGCTTGCAGGGCAATCTCCGTCCCCGCCGCTTGGGTGGCCCCGGCGTAAAGCAGGGAGGGCTGGGCGGAGGGCTCGGACATGGCCTCCAGCATGGTGGAGCCGCCGCAGGCCACCACAGTGCCGCCGTTTATGCGGCAAACACCGCCGTTTTCGCTGCCATAGTCCAGGGCGCAGTTGCTGCCCTCACCTACAAGGCTAATATAGACCAGACCGCCGTTTATATCGATATTGCCGTTGGAGTCAATGCCGTCGGCGTCCCGGCCGGAGGGATTCAGCAGCGTTACGGTTCCGCCGTTGATGGTGACGCCGGGGAGACTGCCATCGGCGGTCTCCGTGCCGCAGGCGTTGATGCCGTCATCGGTAGAGGTGACAGTGATGTCGCCGTCCTCTATGAGGATTTCCGGGGACTCAATGCCCTCGTTGCAGCTATTGACAGTGATGCCGCCGCCGAGAATGGCAATGGAGGTATCGCTGTGGAGGGCATCGTCCCCGGCGCTGAGGATGAGGGACGCACCGGTGATGTGGAGGCTGTCGTTGACATGGATGGTGTCCGAAGGAGCGGTGACGGTGATGGTGCCGCCGGCGATGCGCAGGCTGTCGTTGGCGGCGATGCCGTGTTTATAGGCGGCGGTGACCGTGAGAGCTCCGGAGCCGTTGATGGTCAGGTCGTCATGGGAGAAGATGGCGCCGTCGGTCTTATCCGCCAGGGCGGCGGCGCTGTAGGTCTCGCCGGAGATGACGGTGTTTTCCGTGCCGGCGGCCAGGGTCAAAAAGACCTTATCCGCCTGGTTTATACGGATGGCGGCATCGTTGGAGCAGGTGATGGATACACCGTTTAAGCGGATGAACACCTTGGCGTTCTTTTCGGTGTCTACCGTAAGGCTGCCGTCTGTAAGGGTGCCGCTGACGTCGTAGTACCCGGCGGAGGCGATGGTAACGCTGCCGCCATTTACATAGGCGCCGGGGCCGCTGACGGTGGCGGTTTCGCCGCTGAGGGTAATAGTGGCTGTGGCCGCCCAATCAGTGTTTTGGTCGTTAGAGGTGAAGTACTGGGAGGCTTCGCTCTCCTCCGCATCCTCATCCCGGATGACCCGGATGCCCAGCCTTTCGCCGTTCATGAACAACACCGTGACGATCAAGGCCAGCACGAACACCAGGGCACAAACGGCGGGAAAATGCTTGTTTGTGGACATAAGGCATCTCCTTTAGCCCATGTACTCGCCGTTGTAGCTGACCAGAACGGCGCTTTCAACGCCGGGGATCTGGGACAGGGCATTGACAAAGCCGGTGTTTTCATCCTGCAGGCGAATTTCGGCGTTGAGCTCCACGGCATCGGCCCGGACGGTCTTGCTCTTGACGACGCACTTTTTCACCTTGGTCTGAAGGAAATCCATGGCGTGCTTCTCGGCATCCTGATTGGCGCAGTGGAGAACCACCATATAGGGGGCCACATGGCTCTTTTTATTGGCGAACACCAGCAGCACCAGGCCGATGAACACGCTGCCCAGCACCGCCAGGGGGATCATGCCGGCGGCCAGAACGATGCCCGCGGCGATGGCCCAAAAGAGGAAGGTAATGTCCAGGGGCTCCTTGATGGCTGTTCTGAAACGGACGATGGACAGAGCGCCTACCATGCCCAGAGAAAGCACCACATTGGAGGTGACGGCCAGGATGACAAAGGTGGAGATCATGGTCAGGCCCACCAATGTCACGCCAAAGCTGGAGGAATACATGACCCCGGCATAGGTCTTGCGGTAGATGAGAAAGATGAAAAGGCCTATGGCAAAGGCCAGGCCCAGGGCCAGCACCATGTCCAGGACAGAAACGCTGGTCACATTTTTCAAAAAGCTGGATTTGAAAATATCTGAGAAGGTCATAATGGATTCTCCTTTTTTGATTTATTTTTTGGGGGCGGGCCGATGTGGGCATCGGCCCCTACGGATGTAATTTGGGGGCGGTGTTTATCCGTACACTCGGCAGATGGCGTATTTGGAAAAGGCACCGGTTCTTGCGGAGGGCACCTGCACCAGATCCCGAATCACTGCCGGAAGGTATTCGTCCCACTTTACCTCCAGCACTGCCGCAGTATCCCCGGCGGGGATGGTGGGGCAGCGAAAATCGAAAAAGTCCGTGCTGCTTAGGCCTGTGTGAATCTCATAGTCCAGCGTCACCCGGACATTGCCGGGGGCAAAGACAAAGGGCTCCCGGGTATAGTCCACCATAGTCTTGGGGCGCAGGCCCCGGGTGTGCATCTTCCATAGCAGCTCCTGCATCAGGGGCGCGGGGTCGGCGGCCAGGGCCTCGAAATCGCAGACCAGCAGCGCCTGGGCCTGGGGACGGGTGAGGCAGGTCTGCTCCTTGGCGCACAGGCCGCCCACCTTGCTCTTTTTCTCCAGCACCAGGTAGCTGTCGTCGCCGTTATAGCAGCGCAAACGGAACTTTTCCCGGCGGCTGATGCCGTCCAGCTTCTCCCGCAGGGCCGTGTCCCGGAGGTCATCGAAATACAGGCTGCGGACGAAATAGCGGCCGCCCCGGGCATGGGGGTCCGGAGTCATTACGGACGAAAGACGCTGGCGCAGGCACAGAACATCGAAGACGCTGATCTCGTGTTTCCACTCGTGGCGATATTGCAAGGAGATCACTCCTTTCCTTGTTGTTGGGGGCAGTATACGGAGCGCACCTTAGAATAAGATTAAAAAAACAAAAAATTTCAATTAAACAATAAGTAAAAAATCAAAAGCCCTCCTTTATCAAGGCTAAACAGTGAGCGTTCATATAGGACGCTGCAAATCTTAGCAAAATCCTCACGCAAAAACTATGGCGGAAAAAGGCGGCGCCTCCGAATTTCAGAGAGGCCGTTAATACACAAATTTGCGCATATTCCCCTTATTACACAAAAAGCAGCTGCCGACACCAAACAAGCGTCGGCAGCCATTCGCTGAAATAGATTATTTACTTGATGAGTCCGCTTTCCTTCAGCAGGATCTCAATATCGGTGCCCTTGACCTTCTTCAGGACGAGCTTGAGCAGTTCCTTCTCCTTAAAGGACAGGGGCGCTTCGCTGATGGGCTTTTTATCAATGGCGTAATAGCAGGCACGCAGCAGCTCCCGCACATCGTACTTGCTGCCCCAAACCTCCGGCACACCGCGGTCAATATCCAGCAGCGTGTAGACCGACTCCATGCCGGTACGCATGGAATACTCCGTGGTGAAGATAGTGTCCCGGGGCGTCTCGGCGAACTGGCCGATGAAGGCAAAATTCACGGCGCCATCGGGCACGACCTTGGGCCGGTCGCTTTCCTTGCGGGGCTGGAAGAAGGCGTTGATATAGGGCATGAAGCAGGTGGTGGTGTTGCAGGCATCATGTGCCAGCGCATGGATCTTTTCGGTGGGCACACCGATGTGGTACAGCCACTCGCAGCAAACCTCCTCGCCGGTGCAATCTCGCATGGCCTTCTTCACGTAGTTGCCCTCCTTATTGGTGTTCAGCGAATACAGCCATACAAGCACCATGTTCTTGTCCTGAGACTTGAACTGAGGCTGGCGGTTGATGGTCCAGGAGAGATACCAGTTGTCGGTGCTGTCCTTGACGGTGACGATGCCGCCGGTGGTCACTTTGCCGGAACGGGGGTCACGCTTGCAGATGTTCATAATGTGCCGGATGATCTCCTCGTTGGAGGTGGCCACGGTGGCACTCATCCAGTTGGTGGCGTCTACATCAGAGCAGAATTTGTCCGGATTGCCGTATTCGCCGTGCTCAGCCTGGGCAGCAATGGCTTTCCACATATCCCAGGATTCGCCGCAGCCGTTTTTCACACCGGACAGGTCCGGCGCATGGGTCTGGTCGCCATAGCAAGAGGTATCGGTGCAGCAGCCGTTGGTGATGAACACCAGGTCATCCTCGATCAGGTCAATGGTTTGCTCCCGGCCGTCCTTGACATAGACGATCTGACGGGCAAGCTTCTTGTCGCCCACGGTTTCGATGATGACATTCTTCACATCCATGCCGTATTCGATGCACACCCCATGAGACTCCAAATATTTCACCAGCGGCAGGATCATGCTCTCATACTGGTTATACTTGGTAAAGCGCAGGGCGCTGAAATCAGGCAGGCCGTCGATGTGGTGGACATAACGGCACAGATACCGCTTCATCTCCAGGGCACTGGACCAGCGCTGGAAGGCGAACATGGTCTGCCAATACAGCCAGAAATTGGTGCTCCAGAAGGAATCCGGCAGCACATCGGAGATCTTCTTGTCCTCCAGATCCTTTTCCGGGGTCATGAACAGCCGGGAAAGGGCCATGGCGGAGGCTTTATCCAGCTTAAACTGCTTGTCGGTGTGGGCGTCCTCGCCGCAGTTTATGCTGGCACGGCACAGAGAGTAGTTGGGGTCGTGCTTGTTGAGCCAGTAATACTCATCCAGCACGGATACACCCGGCGTCTCAATGGAGGGCACATCCCGGAAGGTGTCCCACATGACCTCGAAATGGTTATCCATCTCACGGCCGCCCCGCATGAAGAAGCCCTTGGTAATATCCTTGCGGCCGTCGCAGCTGCCGCCGGCCAGATCCAGCTTTTCAAATACATGGATATGCTCGCCCTTCATCTGCCCATCGCGGACCAGGTAGAAGGCCGCGGTCAGGCCGGCCAAACCGGTGCCGATGATATAGGCTGACTTTTTATCCACATCCTTGGGCTTTTCGGGATGAGCAAAGGCTTCATAAGTTCCGGCAGAGTAATACATAACAAATACCTCCTGTGTTTTTCTTTTTATGCCCTTATTATACCCGCTGCTTTCAGGTTTACCATAAGCAGAAAAACCCCCGTGATAAAAGTCTTATCACGGGGGCGGAATGTGTAAAAATTATTATCAAATTTGTAAAAATGATAAAATCAGAATTGGAATCGGGAGAGCGCCGCTGATACAGAGCCCTTGATCAGCTTGGCAAGCCTATCCACGATCTGCTGTGGATCCTCACGCATGTCGTCCTTAATCCAATCGAGCATGAGTCCGATAAATATGTACGAATAAATTTGGGCGATAAAATGCTTGTCCTCGTCACGGACTTTCATTTCGCCGGCTTCTTCATTAATCACATCCAGCAAGAGCCGGTCTACCAGGGGCTGCAGATATTTTTCCACCTGCTCTCTATGAACGCAGCGGTACACATTCAAAATAAACGGCTTGTTATCCTGTACCGCCTCAAAAATCTGCAAAAATCCCTGCTGCCATGTTTCATAAGTCTTATTCTCGTCCAGGGCCCGCTTGGCATCCTCCAGGCAGGACCATTCCACCAGGTCGTAAATATCCTTAAAATGGTAATAAAAGGTCATGCGATTGATACCGCAATCGTCAGCGATATCATTGATGGTAATTTTGGTCAGCGGCTTTTTCAGCAGCAAATTTTTCAGTGATTGCTCCAAGGCTCGCTTTGTTACCTGTGACATAGCGGCTTGCTTCCTCCTTATATTATCGGTTTTGCAGCTTTTCTCTACAGCTTGATTGCCTTTTCTTAGTCGGCAGCCTGAACGGCGTTGGCCAAAAAGGTATCAAAAAGTACGCCTAAGCGGTCTACGCTCTCATCAATAGCATTGTCCATGCGGTTCCAAAAAAACTGCATGACAAAGCCAATATAAGCATAGCGGCAAAAGGCCGCAATGCCGCGAAGGCGATCATCCGAAAGGGATCGCCCCTCTGCGGCCTGCTGCACTACTTTCATAAAAACATCATCCGTTAAAGAGAAGATGTACCGCTCCAAGCGGTCACGGGAAAGACCGTCGAACACATGATAAACTGTTTTCGGATGCGCTTTGCATTGATGCAGCACCGCCTTGGTGGTGCTTTTCCATTCAATTGGGGCATCACTGGGGATAAATGCTTCTGCCCTTTCCCGAAACCAAGCATCCAGCAAAGCATAGATATCCTGATAATGATAGTAAAATGTATTGGGGCTGATACCCGCCCGCTTCACCAGCGCCGCAACGGTGATCCTGTCAAAGGGGAGCTCCTCCAGCATTTCCTGAAATGTGGACATGATGAGCTTCTTTGTGTATAAGGCCATATACAGCCCTCCTAAGCATGGCGGATTCTGATTTGTCTCTACCTGTTCTATATTTTATAAGAATTAAAGCAAAAACGCAAGCTTCGTTAGAACGGGAAAACGGGTTTTTAGCATGGCTTCGCCCCGGTAAGAGCAACGGACATGGGAGCATAGGGTGGGCATATCCGCCTTGCTGGCATCGGCTTTCAGCCGGAGAAAAGCACTGCCGGAATGCTCGCCCGCACAGCAAAGGGAAGAACAGCGTGCCTTTTGACACGCTGTTCTCTCTTACAGCATATACCCGCCTTATGCGGCTGCTGCCGGCAGAGCAGAGGGCTTTTGCTGTCTCGGAATTGCCCTGATAGTCGTCAGAACAGCAGCGCCCAGCCCAGGAAGCCCAGGCAGGCCACCGCACCGGTGAACAGCAGCACAATCACCAGGTAGCCCATAATATCACGGGCAGAGAGCTTGGCAATACCCAGCGCCGGCAGAGCCCAGAAGGGCTGGATCATGTTGGTCCACTGGTCGCCCCAGGCAATAGCCATGGCGGTGCGGCCGGCATCGATGCCCATTTCCGCGCCGGCGGGCATCATGATGGGACCCTGGACCGCCCACTGGCCACCGCCGGAGGGAACGAAGAAGTTCACCACGCCGGCCGCTAGGAAGGACAGCATGGGGAAGGTCACATTGGTGGAGATGCTCACGAAGAACTCGGAGATGACACTGGCCAAAGAAACGCCCTGATCGTTGGCGGCCACCATCAGGCCCATAATGCCCGCGTAGAACGGGAACTGCAGCAGGATGCCGGCGGCACCGGCGGCAGCATCGGAAATGGCGTCCACATAGCGGCGCAGGTCGCCGTGGAGCAGCAGGCCCAGGAACAGGAAGATCATGTTCACGATGTTGAGCCCCAGGGTGAAGCCGTTCTCCACGAAGTAGTACACAATGTAGCCGAAGCCCAGGACCAGGGTGATGACCCACAGGATCTTGGAGTGCTCCATCTTCTCGGCAGGGGTATCCTTTACATAGGTGCGCTCCTCCTCGTCCACCAGCAGGGCGGGATCCACGGTAACGGTGTGTTCCTTATGGGGATGCATGGCGTAGTTGACCAGGGGCATGAGGATCAGGATCACGCCGCACATGATGAGATTCATGGGGTGGAACACGGTGGCGGTGATGGGCGCCTGATAGGTCACCTCGCCAAAGGCTTTGCCGGCCACCAGGTCCAGAGGAATGGAACCGGACAGGCCCGCATGCCAAATGACAAAGCCGGAGTAGGCGGAGGCGATGAGCAGCGGATAATCCACTGTGGGAACGCGGCGCACCACTTCCTTGGCAAGCAGGGCGCCGATGACCAGACCGAAGCCCCAGTTCAGCCAGCAGCAGAGGGTGGACACGAAGGTGGTGACCAGGATGGCCTGCTTATTGTTGTGGCACAGACCGGCCACAGCGCGCAGCGCCTTCTTGCAGGGGCGGGCGGATGCCATGGCAGAACCGAAAACCAGCACCAGGGCCATCTGCATGGAAAAGCTCAGCAGGCCCCAAAAGCCGCTCTTTTGGTCGCCCCAGGCGGACAGAACCTCGATGACACTCATCTTGGTGGCCAGCAGCGAACCGATAAAGGTAATGATGGTCAGGATGATGGCGAACAGGAATGCATCGGGCAGCCAGCGGTTAACAACGCGCACGCAGCCATTGGTGAATCTCTTAAACACAGCGTCACTCTCCTTTTTCTTCACAACAAGCATGTTATTTCCGCCGATCCGTCGGGCAGATTGACAACATTTTAACGTAGATCGCCGTGATAATCAACCGGAATCACGATTTCTTAACGCCTGTGATTGTAGAATTATTGTCAATATTTTTATGCACTTTGACCACTGCACAAATTATTCCTTGTTGCTTTTTGCAGAAACGGGAAATACTTTTAGAAATCTCCCCGAACGATACCCCAAGCGGCAGGTATTTCTCACGCGGGGATGGCAGCAGCAGGCATTCGGTTACAAAATAGAATCCGAATTGTTACCCATATAGCGTTGAAGCTCGGCTCGTTATCACTTATGATCGAGATACTATCCGGCGGCGGCACGATGAAATCCGAGCCGAATATATGAAGAACAGGAGTTTCCCCGTGAGCTTTTCTAATCTGCAGTTTTTGTTTTATTTTCTGCCGCTGTTTTTCGCAGCTTATTATTTGCTTCCCTTTCAGTTTAAAAACGCGGGCCTGGTGCTGGGCAGCGCATTGTTCTATTTTTGGGGTGCGGGGGCGCAGGACGCGCTGCTGCTGGGCGTCGTTATTTTGCTGCACTACGGCCTGGCCCGGCTTATGGCCGGGAGGAGCTGGGCGCTGCGCAAAGCCTTGCTGGCTGCGGCCCTGGCGGCGGACCTGCTGTGCCTGGTGTATTTCAAATATGCCGCCTTCTTCCTGGAGAACTGGAACGGCCTGACCGGCCAGACGATCCCCCTGCCTCAGATTGCTCTGCCTTTGGGCGTGAGCTTCTACCTCTTTCAGAGCATGGGCTACCTGATAGATGTGTACCGGGGCGAGAAGCCGGAGCGAAATATCATAGACTACGCCGCCTTCACCCTGGCTTTTCCCCAGCTGACCATGGGGCCCATCCTGCGCTGGCGCGATTGGCGCGGCCCGCTGAAGGAGCGGACCGTCGGACGGCAGGATGTTTTGGATGGCCTGGAGTACTTTATTGTGGGCCTTAGCTGCAAGGTGCTGCTGGCCGACCAGCTGGCACCGCTGTGGGCAGCTATAGAACGCATCGGCTATGAATACCTCTCTACACCCCTGGCCTGGCTGGGCGCAGTGAGCTACAGCCTGCAGCTGTATCTCGACTTTTCCGGCTACTCCCTTATGGCCATGGGCCTGGGACAACTGCTGGGCCTGCCTGTGCCCCGCAACTTTGATCTGCCCTACACCGCCCGCTCGGTGAGCGAATTTTACCGCCGCTGGCACATCACCCTGGGCACCTGGTTCCGGGATTACCTGTATATCCCTTTGGGCGGCAGCCGCCGGGGCAAGGCCCGCACAGTCCTGGCGCTGGCAGTGGTATGGCTCTGCACAGGCCTGTGGCACGGGGCCAGCTGGAGCTTTGTCCTGTGGGGCGCCGCGCTGCTGGGCTTCATTCTGTTGGAGAAGTTCTGCATCGGCGGCTTTTTGAAGCGTCACAGGATACTCTCCCATGTCTACCTGCTGGTGGTAATTCCGCTGACCTGGGTCATCTTCCGCATTACGGATCTGCGGGACCTGGGCGCGTACTTTTCCCGGCTGTTCCCGTTTTTCGGGACGCCGGGCGCCGTTTCCGCCCAGGATGCAGCCAAGCAGCTGGCCTCCTATTGGTGGCTCCTGCTGGTGAGCATTCTTCTCTGCCTGCCGCAGCCCCGCCGCTTCTTTGAAAAATACCGGCGGTGTCTGTGGATGCAGGTATCCCTGTTTCTGCTCCTTTGGGTGTGCGTGTATTTCATTGCCACCTCCTCGGGCAGCGCATTTCTCTATTCCCGTTTTTGAGGTGATCGATCATGGCCTTCCGAAAAGCTGATCTGCTCCTGCCCCTGTGCCTTGTAAGCGCCATTTTGCTGAATGTGTACGCCGCCGTGGACCCCACCGGGGTTTACCGGAGGTACCTGGAAAAGCTGGCGCCCATGACACCGCCGGTGGCGGCCATGGCCACAGCCCTGGCAGACGGAGTGTATCCCTGGGGCACACAGCAAGCCAACGGCCCGGCACCTCAGCCTACGCCTCAGCCGCGGCCGGAGCCAACTCCGGAGCCCGAGCCTGCACCGGAGCCCGAGCCTGAGCCTGTACCGGTGCCCGAGCCGCAGCCGCAGCCGCAGCCCGAACCCGGACCCGCTCCCGTCCCGGAGCCGGACTCCCGATTTACTCAGGTGGACGCATCCTATTTTGATGACGCGGTATTCATCGGTGACTCCCATACAGACGGCTTTATGGATTACGCGGGGCTGCCCAATGCCCACTATCTCTGCCACACCGGGCTGACGGTCTGGTCGGCGGCGGAGGATGCGGCGTTTCCGGGCGGCCAGACCCTGGCCCAGGCCCTGTCGGGCAAGCATTACGGCAAGATCTACATGATGCTGGGCATCAACGAGCTGGGCACGGGCTCGGCGGAGAGGTGGGCGGCCCAGTACAAGGTCCTGCTGGAGCAGGTCCGCAGCCTGCAGCCCGATGCCATCGTATTTTTGCAGGCCATCTTCCACACCACGCAGGAAAAATCGGACTCCACCTTCTACACAAACTCCACCATCAACGCTCGCAATGCGGAGCTGCAGAAGCTGGCCGATGGTATAAACGTGTTTTTCATCGACTGCAATCCGATCTTTGACGATGCCGGCGGCGCCCTGCGGGCGGACTATTCCGGCGACGGTGTGCATGTGAAGGCCGCATATTATCCCCTTTGGCGGGATTACCTGTTCCGCTTTGGTGTGGTGCGCTGATACGATCATATATCAAAACCTCCGGCTTGGCCGGAGGTTTTGATTATCGGATAAGCTCTGCGCCGTATAGGTTTGGATGGTAACCGTGCCGATCCTTGATGGCAGCGGCCCCGAATGGGGTTGCTGCTCTCTTTTCGGGAGGATTTGGTAAGCCCTTATTTTGCCGCTATACCCCGTGAAGGAAGATGCGACATGCCCTGGATCTTTGGAAACAGGTCAAAGCAGTAAATGCTCAGAAGCATCTGCTTTTTCAGCTGCTCATCCTTCATGTTCAGCTGGGCGATCTCACAAATACGGTCCAATCGATACCGCAGAGTGTTGCGGTGAATATGCATCTGGTCGGCCATTTGATTCAGCGTCAGGCCGGAATCGTTCAGCAGATACTCCCGCAGCGTATCATAATAATCCGTGTTGTGCTCCCGGTCAAAATCCAACAGCATCTGCAGCGCCGGGTGTACCAGGGTAGAAACATCCGCCATGGCGGCAGCCATCTCCACCAGCTGACAGTCAAAATGGTCAAAATAGTGGAACACCCGCACGCCGCGGTCGAAATCCTTTATAAGCCCATAGTGCAGGCTGGTCTTGGCCTGCTGATAGCCGGTGCGCAGCTGGGACAGCGAGCAGAAGGCCGGGGAAAAGCCAATGGTGGCATTCTTAGAGTCCAGCCACTGCTGCAGCTGTCTCTGCCGGCCCACGGGAAGAAACTCAAATGCCGCCACATCCCTGAGGTTGGCGACCCAAAGCAGCTCGCAGCCCACGGTGCTGCAGCCACTGCCCAGCCAATACTCTTCCAATTCCCGGGCACAGTTATTGAGATAGGCCGTGCGGTAGTCAATATTCTTAAATGCGATGACTCCGGCCACCAGGTATTCGCCGTCTTCGTGGGGAATAAAGTTGTTTTTGCGGTTTACCTCCTCGGGATCGTCCAGCTTTCCGGTGATGACATCCCGGATAAACACATCAAAAAATGTGCAGCGGGCCAGGTTGCTTCGCGTCTCGCCGGAAAGCCGCTCGGTCATCACCTGCACCAGGATCTGCAGCAGCTGGGCCGTGCTTTGCCCATAGGGCTTGGCGGGCTCCTCTATCTTATGCAGGCCGATACCGTACATGGCAAAGCCATTGATAAGCAGGGGGACATTATACAGATATCGGCCATCCAGATTGCTCCAGTTTTGATGCATCTCCCGCAGCTTGGTGATATCCTCCAGCTTTGGATTGCTGTGCTCAATGAGAAAGCGATATTTATAACCGTAGCCGTCCAGAATGGCGTTCCACAGGGGGCAGTTTTCCATGTGGACATTCCGTGTCACAGCCACGCAGTTGTGATCCCAATCCATTAGAACAATGCCGCTTTTCAGAATGGGCTGGCTCACGTTGAGAAAATCCTCCAGCGGTGCCCGGCACTTCAGCAGCAGGGATAGCTTCTGCTCCCAATCCTGATACTTTTGGAACACATCCAGCACCCGGTTGAACACAGCATCAGCGTCAAGGCCCTCTTGAACGGCCAGCACACAGGCGCCCTCCGGTGCATCCACCGGCATTTCGCCAAGAATCAGCAGGTTATCGTCGGATCCGATGTCACCCGGCGCCGCACGGCAAATATAAAGCGTGGATGAACACCGCGCATCCGCCTGCTCCCGCAAAAAACGGACACTGGTAATCGTAAGGCCGGTGCTCCCGGGAAAACGGGCGTATTGCAGAATGTCCTTTAGCTCATCGGCAATGATATCCATACTCAGCTGCATAATATTCCCTCCAATCCTTTTAAGGCAGCCCCACACAACTCAACGCTGCCGGAAAAAACGCTTAGATCTACCCATATGAATGCAATAGGAAATAGGATGCGCGCACAGTGAAAAGAGGTCTCAAGCAGTATTCGCACAATGATCCGAAAAAATCAGCCCCACCGGCCGCCATCAGCCGAAACGGGCCTCGGTCCGGGATGGAAAGGCTCCATCCCAGACTATTATTATATCATTATTTTAGACAGCTTGTACATACATTTTGCTGGAAAAAAACCATATTATCATGTAAACACGCCCAGGCTGACCAACAGGACGCCTGTAAGGCCGGTGATGATCGTCAGGACCAGGTTGCACACAAACAGGTGCTTATAGGAGTTCCAGTTGAACTCAATGCACGACACCCGCATCAGCGAATGGATGGAGGCGGCGTGAGGCATTGTGTCCAGACCCGATGCGCCCGCCAGCACAATGCGGTGGATGATACCGGGAGAGAGGTTCATGGACAGGAAGTAATCGCCCAGCGTGGTGAGAACAATGCCAAGGCCGCCGGACACACTGCCGCATATGCAGGAGGCTACATTGGCCGCGATGAACACCTGGAGCACCTCCGGACCCGGAATATGCTTGAGCGCCTCGATAGCCAAGCCAAAGCCCTCCGTGGACGCAATGACCTGGCCGTAGCCCGCCATAAAGGCCACCGGCAGCAGCACACTGAGGCCGGATTCCATGCCCTTGCCAAAGGTGACGGTAAAGCGGCGGATATGCTTGTGAAACAGCGCCCAGGCCACCACGGAGCCCAGCACCAGGGAAATAGCCGGCGCAACCTTAAAGGCGTTCATAGCAACCAGCACCACCACCGGCGGCATCAGAGCCGGCAGCAGGCGGATGCCATCGGTGGGATCCTTTTCCACCTGAATATCCTTGGCTGCCACCGCCGCACCCTCCGGCAGGAAATGCTGGCCGTTCTTTTTGGCCCGGCGCAGGCAAAGCCACACATAGCCGATGCACAAAACGGAAATCTCCACACCCATGAAAATGCCTAAGCCGGCGCCGGCCATGGGGGTCGTGCCGAGATAGGTAGTGGGAATCAGATTCTGAATGGACGGCATGCCGGGAAGGGCCCAGGTCGTAGCTGTACTGCTGGCCCACATATTGGCCAGATACAGATTCCAGGGAATATCCAGCTCCTCATACATGGTGCGGTTCAGATCCACCAGCAGGAAGATGATCACAAACACGTTTACGCCGCCGGCTGTCAGCACAAACTGCACCAGCGCCATGTACATCAGTCCCGCGAACTGAGAGTTGCGGGATCGCTGCGCCAGCGACGAGATGCGCAGCGCAATGTACTTGGAGGCACCGGATTCGCACATAAAGGCGGCAAATACGGCGCTGGAAAGAAACAGCATGAAGTTCTGCGACACATAGCTGCCTATGCCCTGGGTAAAGGAGGTGGTGAGCACCTCATAGGGATTCAGCTTGGAGAACAGGGCTGCTATCGCCGCGCACAGGGGAGCATACACATACAAAGGGACCTTTTTAAATGCCAGAACAATGATAAGTGCTATGGATAAGATGATTCCGAGCAGGCTGACCATGGTTATCCCACCTTTTCACTGGTTGTTGTATTTTCTGAGCCGGAGCTGTACCGGCCCGTGCCCCGCCCGGAGCTGCCGGGCGGGGCCGCGATTATTCTCTCCTTGGGATTTTCCGAGTTACACCACATAGCCGCTGCCGTTGCCCATGGCAAAGCGGCGGACACGGGTGAAGGAGGCGGGGGTGGTAAAGCCCTCGCCGGTGCCGGTGGCAATGGTGACAGAGCCGGTGCCGGTGCCGCCCATGCCGCAGGCGGCCACGGTGGCGCCGTTCATGGCAAAGCAGGTGGTGTTGATGAGCTTGCCGAAGTGGGTGGCACGCTCAAGGCTGCCGGTCCAGATGGCGGCCGAATGATGATAGCCGTGCTCGGTCTCCACAGCCAGGCGCTCAGCCTCGGCAAAGTCCTTGACCTTGACGATGGGGAATATGGGCATCAGCTGCTCACAGGGGACGAAGGGGCAATCCATGTCCGCCTCGATGATAGCCAGGCGCAGGTCAAAATCGCTGGGAGTGACGCCGGCAGCCTTCAGAATCACGTTGGGGTCACGGCCCACGAACTTCTTCTCAGGCATCCACTTGCCGCTGCTCTCCTGATGTACCGCCACGGCAGCCACCTTCTGCGCCTCCTCGGGTGTCAGCAGGCGGGCGCCTAGGCGCTGCATCTCGGCCAGGAACTCGTCATAAACGTCCTCCACCACGAAGGCCTCCTTCTCGGTGATGCAGAGCATGGTGTTCTCCACGGGAACATTCTGCATCAGAGTCTGGGCGGCGGCCTTGACATCGGCGGTCTCGTCGATAATGACGGGGACATTGCCGGGACCGGCGGCGATGACCTTTTTCTTGGAGGACATCAGCAGCTCGACCATGCTCTCACCGCCGGTACCGATCAGCAGGGAGACCAGGGGAGACTCCATCATTTCCTTCAGGGTCTCCGTGTTGGGGGTGCGGGGCATAGTGGCCAGATTGGCGGGGCCGCCGGCCTCAATTACGGAGCGGTTCAGCAGATCCACAGCCTTGGCGGCGGCCAGCTTGCCGGCGGGATGGGCATTGAAAACGATGGAGTTGCCGGCGGCGATCATAGCAATGGTGTTGCAGGCCACGGTGGGCAGGCCGTTGGTAACGGGAGTTAGGGCGGCGACCAGGCCATAGGGCGCCCGGTACTCCACGGTGAGGCCCTTGCTGGATGCCATGGCATGGGGCTGCAGCGCCTCCGTGCCCGCCGCCTCGATGATGGAGCCGCGGTTCTTCATCAGCTTGTCCGCCAGGCGGCCATAGCCGGTTTCTACAAATTCCTTGGTGGTCTCCTCGTCAATAATCTTCAGGAAGTTCTCCTTGATCTTGGCGATAAAGCGGTCGCGGTCCTCGGTGGTATAGTCCTGCATCAGGACACGCTGGGCATCATAGGCGGCCTGGATCGCTTCCCTTACATCATCAAAAACACCCAGCTGATTCTTGTTTTCCATATCCATTTTTGCTATCTCCTATCGCATAGATTATTTGCCTAAAGGCATGTGCTTGTTGTTGCCGGTGACGGCATTGATCCCCATATCTATGAGCAGATCCAGGAAACGGGCCATATCCGGCTCCCATTCCTCCCGCTCGTAGCCCTCAAAGTCCTCCATGGGGTAAGGACGGTTCAGAGATTTATACTTTTCCGTACCCATCTGCCGGTAGGGCAGCAGCTGGTATTGCACCACGCGGTTGCCCAGCTCATTGACAATAAAGCTTCCGATGGCCCGGATGGATTCGTCCGTGGCGTTGAAGCCCTTGAGCACCGGAGTGCGGATCACCAAATTCTTTCCGGAACGGACAATGTAACGGATGTTATCCAAAATCTTCTCGTTGGTCACGCCGCAGCGGGCCTTATGCACGGCGGGGTCCATGGTCTTGATGTCGGTGATAAACAGGTCTATATAGGGCAGGACCTGATCCACCGCCGAGCGGGGCACATGCAGCGCCGATTCCACACAGGTGTGAAAGCCCTCCTCCTTGCACTGACGCAGCAGCGCGGCGACAAACTCCGGCTGCAGCAGCGATTCGCCGCCGGAAATAGTCACACCGCCGCCGGTGCGCTCGTAAAACACCTTATCCCGGCGTATGATCTCCATAGCCTTTTCCACGGTGTAATATTCGCCCCAGGGCTGGATAGCGGAGGAGGGACACGCATGGGCGCAGCCCATGCAGTGGGCACAGGTGTCCCGGTTGATGCCCACCACCCGGTTGCTGCCGGAAATCAAGATGGAGTTGGTGCGGCAGGCACGCACACAACGGGTGCAGTCGTCCAAGCCCAGACATTTGTCCGGGTATATACCCGGCTCCGGATAGGTGCGCATCCCCTCGGGGTTGCTGCACCACTCGCAGGAGAGCGGGCAGCCCTTCATGAAGAACTCCGTCCGGATGCCGGGACCGTCGTGAACGGTGAAGCCCTGCACGTTGAACACAAGGCCGCGAATCGTATCAGAATGCATAGCTACCTCTTTTTTCACATGTTTTTGGGGAGCGGCGGGGGGCCCGGGGCCGGGACTCCCCCGCCGTGGAGATGGAAATCAGTCCAGAGACAGCTCCGTGCGGTTGATGAGGTCATCCTGCAGCACAGGAGACATCTCGGTGAAGTAGGTGCTGTAGCCTGCCACACGAACCAGCAGATCCCGGTAATCCCGCGGCTTCTTTTGGGCCTCCAGCATGGTTTCCTTAGTGATAACATTGAACTGGCTCTGCTTGCCACCCAGATCAAAGTACACATCAATGAGGTTGATCAGGTTGTCGCGGCCGGCCTCGCCGGACACAGTGTTGGGGGAGAACTTCCAGTTCAGGATCACGCCGTTGGTAATCTCGCTCTGGTCGATCTTGGCGACGGACTTGGCAATGGCGGTGGGGCCCTTCACATCGTGCGAGCCGCCATAGGTATGCACGGCGCCCAGACAGTCAGACACGGGCTCCCAGTCCACACGGCCGTCGGGGGTGGCCTTCAGCTCGCTGCCCAGGGCCACGTTGATGGCGATGGAGTACAGGCCCGGGATATAGAAGCCGTTTTCGGGATCACGATAGACCTTTTTCTTCTTGAGCATGGTGCTGTACATGTGGGCGATCCACACCGCATATTTGTCGGCATAGTCGTCGTCGTTGCCGTAATGATGGACCTTGTCGCTGTTAACATAGGCATAGACCTCCTTGTAGCCGGTCCAGTTGGCCTTGCAGGCCTTCATCAGCTCCTCACCGGAGATGAGCTTCTGCTCAAACACCACCTGCTCGATAGTGGACAGAATGTCGGCGCAGGTGCCCAGGCCCACGCCCTGGGGGCCATTGCGGTTGAAGCGGGCGCCGCCCATGACGATGTCGCGGCCATCGGCAATACAATCGTTATACAGCAGGGACAGGAAGGGCAGATGCTTAAACTCCATGTTGGCCTTGTCGATCTTGTTGGAGGAATCCTCAAAGTTGTCCAGCCAGAACTGGAACTGCTTCTCCACAGCGGCCCGGACCTCGTCCATATTCTTCATGTCCTTGAGATAGCCGGTCTGGGGACCCATCTGCTGGTCGTCCTTCAGATCCTTGCCATCGTTGAGGGCCAGCTCCACGATATAGGCCAGGTTGATATAGCCGGAGTCATGCCAGCCGTGCATATAGCCGGGAATGGTGGGCTCCACGCAGCCAACGGGAATGTAGTCACGGGCCAGCTCCAGGGGAATTCCGTCCTTGACCAGGCCGGGGATCATGACCTCGTCATTGAAGATCTTCGGCTCGCCGCAGCCCATGCGGACCACGTTGAAGACCTTGACCTTGAACTCACGGGGCGTATCCTTGTCCAAACGGACGCCCAGCCAGGGCACGGGCATGCGGGTGTGGGCATAGGCATCCATGACCATGAAGCTCAGGTCATTGGTGATGTCGCGGCCCTGCTCGTCTACACCGCCCACGTCCAGCGTGATGCCGCCGTAATAGGTGCCGCTGGCAAATACGATGCCAAAGCGGTCACGCAGCTTGTTCAGCTCGCGCATCTTGATGAACAGGTTCTCGATGAGCTCCTGGCAGAACTCCCGGGGCAGCACGTCGGTGTTATAGAACGGGCGCATGATCTTATCGAACCGGCCATAGCCCACGGAGTGGCCGTTGGCCTCGATGCAGGTGATGCAGTAGGTGAAGTGCAGCAGCTGGATGGCTTCCCAGAAATCTCTGGGAACACCGGTGGCCACATGGTAGCAGTTGGCAGATATGCGCTCCAGCTCACTGCGGCGGGTGGTATCCTGCTCCTTGGCGGCCAGATCCCGGCACAGATCGCCATAGCGGAGGATCCAGTGCTCCACGGCATCCAGGACGATATGGGCCGCCTGATAGAACTCCTTTTTCTCCTGATAGCGCGCATCGTCCGCCTGCAGCCTGGCCTCAGCCTCCCGCACCTCGGCACGGATGCCTTCCCAGCCCTTGGTCAGGACCTTGGCCATATCGGCGCAGCCGTGACCCACGCCCTGGGTGGCATAGTGGTTGCAGTTATACAGGCCCTTGGGGCTGAAGGGGCCGCCGGAGGCGATGCGGTTATAATCGGTGAAGGCGGCCTGTACATGGGACAGCAGCGTGTTGCCCTTGGCATCCCACTCGCCGGCATAAGCCTCGATAGCTTCCTGATTCTCCTTGGGAACGATAAGGACATCGTTGGGCCGCTGATCCATGGGCCAGTTGTGGAACTCATCGATGATCCAGTCAATGCCGTACTCGGGATAGATGCCGCACTCACAGGCGGGGGCGGCGATATCACCGGCGATAAGCTCGTCGTCGTACATAAAAATGTCGCACTGATGCAGCACATCGCTGAGAATGTGGGCCCATTTCAGCTGCAGGGACTCGTTTTCATATTTCTTAAAAGCCTCGGTGACGATCTGACCGCGCTTGGGATCCACGCTGTGGCGCTTATTGCGCACCCATGCGTGCAGGCGGTTGATCCGGGGGAAGGGCGACTTTTCATCCGACAGGCCGGATACGCCCACGCCCCATTCGCGGTCGTAGGGCTCGATAGCCAGCGGTTTTACGTCCCGCTTCGCGTATTCAAGGACAGTTGCCATAGTTTTGCTCCTTTCTTGTTCCGGTAGAAATGCAAATTTTGAGGCTGCGGATCGCTCATTGGGCGTCCTCGCAGCATTGTAAAACGATTTTTAGATGCCGGCCGCTGAGCAGGTCGTCATAGGCCTCCTGATACCGCTCCAGCGGATAGACCCGGGATATCAGCGGCCGCAGGTCCATTTTCGGAAACAGCGACAGGGCCTGCACCCAGCTATTCTGTGCCAGCTGTGCCCCCTTGATCGTAAGCTCGCGGAAAATCAGTTCCTCGAACAAAGGTACATCCAGCGTGCTGCCGGGCGGATAGTAGGACACATATACCACGGTCCCGCCCCGCCGGGCCAGTTGCAGTGCCTGCCGGGCACATTCCGGGCTGCCGGAGGTCTCAAAAACCACATCGAAGCCCTCGCCGCCGGTATGTGCCAGGCCCGCCTGCACCACATCCTGCTGCCGGGGATCCACCACAAGGTTTGCCCCCATCAGGCGTGCAGTATCCTGCTTGGATGGTGTGCGGACCGAGGCGGCCACGGTCCCGGCTCCGGTCCTGCCGGACAGCTGGATCAGCGTCTGGCCGATGCTGCCTGCCCCCAGCACCATTACGCTGCGTCCGGGTGTGAGCCCGCCCCGGCGGACCGCCTCCACAGCGATGGTAAACGGTTCGATCAGCGCCGCCTCCAGCAGGGACACCCCCTGCGGAATGGGGTAGACCTGATCGGCCTTCCACACAATATATTCGGCTTGGCCGGCGCCGTGTGGCCGGGGAGAGCGGCAGAATTGCCGCATCCCCCGGCGGCAGGTGTCACAATGGCCACACTCGAGGATAAAATTTCCGGTGACCCGGTCACCGCGGCGCAGGCCCTTTGCCTGAGCCGCAGGGCCCAGGTCCTCGATGACGCCGGATATTTCATGCCCCACCGGCGCCGGCGGCGCAAACACCACGGACAGCAGGTCATCCCGGATATAGTGGGCATCGGAGCCGCAGAGGGCGGCGTATGCCACCCGGATGAGCACGTCATCCGGCCCCCGGACGGCAGGCTTGTCCACCTCCACCAGCTCCACCCGGCCCGGATGGCCGGTGGCCCGATCATAGGCCCGGGTCCAGTACACAGCCTTCACGGCGGTGTTACCGGCTCTGCTCCGCCTGCAGCTTAGCCAGGCGGTCGAACAGGTGATATTCCTCCACAGGCTCGCCGTTGAGCTCATCGGTGGTAACTACCTGCTTCACGGAATGCAGCAGGTCGCAGCTTGCACAGCCGGCAGGATTGAACAGGCCGCGGTAGTTGCAGTCGCGCTTGTCCCGGCGCTCCCACATACCATCCTCCCGCTCCACATAGGTAACGCTGAAGGATTCCTCCCAGTTGTTTACCGGGCAGTGGCCGGCAAACTTCATCAATACTTCTTTTGCCATTTTAATTTCCTTTCTCCGTCGATGTCGACACACCGCTTATTCTGCAACAGCCTTCTTACCGCCTACGCGTCCGGCAGCCACAAAGGCCACCACCGCACAGATCGCCAAAACGATCATGGAGCCCAGGACCTTGGGTCGAGCTGCGCCGTCACCGCCCATGAGGGAGCCCAGGAAGGAGCCCCAATAGGGGTTGAGGAACTGGCCGGCGTTGATGCAGATAATGAACAAGGAGCTGACCAGATTTTGCGTGGCAGCGTTTACGGAGGTCATGGACAGGGCTGTGGTGGTGGAGAACACAATGACCATACCGAAGCCCACCAGGAAGCCGCCGGCCAAGGCAAAGAAGGGAGCAGCCTCAGACATGAACTGCAGGCAGGCAAAGGCAAGCACATCGATGCACACGCCGATGCCCAGCGTCAGGCGGCCCAGGGCCTTGCTGAATTTGCCGAAGAACAGGCCGATGATGGCGCCGCCAACGGTCATCAGGGTAGAGGCATAGCCGGTCAGCACGGAGTCACCGGCGCCGCTTTCCGCCACCAGATAGGAGATGTTCATGGAGAAGGTGTGCAGAGTTCCCTCAAATACCAGCACAAACAGCAGCCAGAAGATAGCTGCGCCTGTGAGATGCGTCTTGCCCTCGACCTTGTGGGCCTCGGTCCTGTGACCCTCGGAATCCTTGGGGAAGAACATAATGGTCAGAATCAGGGAGATGATGCCTACCGCATGCACTGCGAAGGCATAGCGCCAGCCCAGCAGGGTCAGGTAGCCGCAGGCCAGGGCCATAATAATGTAGCCGATGTCGTTGCCGATCTGCTGCCAGCCCAGCAGGGTGTCCACTTCCTCGCCCTCGTTAAACAGGGAGAAGATAGCAGCTGTATTCAGGGGGTTCACAAAGCCGCAGCCCACGCCGATACCGAAGCGGGACAGAATGATCAGAGTCCAGTTTTCCACGAAGCAGGGCATCAGACCGGTGACGCAGAAAATGACCAGGCCCAAAATCACGGACTTGCGGCGGCCCAAACGGGCGGCCACAGGAACAGCCACAAGGCTGGCGATAACCGTACCCAGGGACGGAATGGACATCAGCAGCTGGATCTCCTCAGCCGACTTGTCGGGGAAGGCTGCGCCGATCTGTGCCAGTGCCGGGGCCACGCCCACGGTACCCATGGTAATAAACTGCATCGCAATGATTGCGACGACCCATTTCCAATGCTTCTTTAATCCTTGCATGATAATCCCTCTTTCTTTTAAGTTAAATTTTATAATCTTTTGAGCGGGGGGTTCTGACCTGCATGGGACACAGAATTTATTTTTTTCGATCCTCCTTTCTGCGGATTGCACAATTTTATGTATCAGAAGTGCGTTGCATCCGTGCATCTTCATAATTTAATTTATAGCAAATCTTTTCCGGGAGACAATGTGTACTACATCCAAAATGCACAAATGTCCGCCAGGGGCGGTTTGTGCACAGGCAGTTGCGATGCCCTTCATGCACCATCGGCACGAAAAAAAGGACACCAAATTTGTGCACCGGGAACATTGCGCCGGAGCCAAGAGTTCGTCTATGCTTTTTTTAACACATAGGACAAGGAGGCTTTTTGCCATGGCCAAGAGCACGGAGCAGCTCTGCCGGGAGCTGGATGCACTATACAAAGAAAACAGCCGGGACAAGCTGGAAGCGTTCTTTATGGAGGAGATCCTCGACCATGTGCCCGGCTGCTGCGATGTCAGCAGTGAATACATCTTTCTGATGAATGAAGCAGGGGCCTACTACCGCAGCATCAGCTGCTATGAACAGGCGGCCTCGTATTTCCAGGGACTGCTGTCCACCATGGAGCGCTTCGGGTTAAACGGGAGCGCCGCCTACGCCACGGTGCTGAATAACCTGGCGGGCGTTTATCGCATGACCGGGCAGCTGGAGCAGGCGCAGGAGCTTTTTCGGCAGGCACTGACCTGCTATGAGGCAGCCGGAGCGGAAAATTCCGCAGAATACACCAGCGCTCTGAATAACCTGTCCCTGTGTTATCAGGCCGGCCATGACCTGGAAAAAGCACTGTATTACCAAAAAAAGGCACTGAGCTGCAGCCGGCAGCTCTCCGCCGCACCGGAGGCCCTGGCCGCCTCCTATGTGAATATCGGCGCCCTGTACTGTGCGGCCGGAGATATGGACCGGGCCATGGAGCATGTGTCCGCCGCCGTGGAGCTGCTGGAGCATACCGGACGCACGGATACCACCGCCTACACCGGCGCCCTGCATACCCGTGCTTTCCTGCTGCACCGGCAGGGGCACCCGGCGCAGGCCGCGGAGCAGTATCTGCAGGCTGCAGCCCGCACGGAGACTATGTTCGGCCGCAACAGCGACTATGCCACCGCCAAGCGCAATGCAGCGCTGGCCTGCCGGGATGCCGGAGAGCCGGATCGGGCCATCCGGCTGATGCAGGAGAGCCTGCAGGCGGATGAAGCGATCCTTCCGGCCGGGCATACCCGCCTTGTCAGCGGGCAGAAGCTGCTGCGGCAGCTGCTGCAGGAGTCCGGAGCATGAAAAATGAGCTCATAGACCGAATTCTTCCGCTGGAATACGCTATGTTTCAGCAGGTGCCCAACCGAAACGGCCGCGCCGCCTGTCAGAATAATTGGGCCACCTTCCGCATTATGCGCAGCAGTCAGTTTTCAGCATGGACACCGGAAATGTGCCGGCTGTATCTGACCTGCCTACAGGCCGCCTGGAGCCAGGGACGGAACCTGGTGCAGGAAAAATACGCCTGGATGATGGCAGATACCTTCCCGGAGGAATTTGCCGCCCTGCAGAGCGCGCTGCCGCCTGTAGAGCCGGAGCGGCAAAGACTTACCGGCGAGATCCTGGACATTCAGCTGCCTATGACCGCTTGCCTGCAGCAGAGGTACCCGCTGGCCACCCGGCGGGGCCGACCCCTATATCCCGACCCCACGCATCCCCGAACGGCCTCCGTGGCCACCTACCTGCGGGGTGAGCTGTATACCTACTCCCTGCAGCTGCTGCAGGCTTATCTTGCCTTTTTGCAGCTGCTGCAAGCCCGACAGCGCAGTCTGCCCCGAGAGATCCTGGAATACACGGTCCGCCAATATGGGTTCGCCGATCTGGATGCATTTGAACATCACCTGCGGCAGGTACAGCCCATATGACCGGGCTGCAGTTGGCCCGGCTCTACTACGAGCAGATCGGGCGATCCGGGCTGATGGAGCAGTTTCCCCAGCTGAATGGGCAGCTGGCCGTGGGGCGGGTAGGCGAAGGGTCCGAATGCTTCGGGCTGGATGACGCCCTGTCCCGGGATCATGACTACGGGCCGGGCTTCTGCCTGTGGATGGACGAGGCGATATTCCTTCGCTGGGGCGCACAGCTGCAGCGGGCGTACCGAGCTCTGCCGGACACCTATGCCGGATACCGCCGCCCAACGGAGGGCCCCTTTCTCCGGCGGGTGGGGCCCATGTCCACATCTGCCTTTTACCGGCAATTTTTGGGCCCGGGCGGATTGCCCCAATCCGAGGAGGATTGGATGGCGCTGCCCCAGGAGACCTTAGCCGCCTGCACCAATGGGGAGGTTTTTGCCGATCCCCCGGGAACATTCTCTGCCATTCGCCGGCATTTGCTGGCCGGTTATCCGGAGCAGGTCCGCCGTAAAAAACTGGCGGCCCACTGCGCCCTGGCAGGTCAAGCCGGACAGTATAATCATCTGCGCTGTATAGTCCGTGAGGATCCGTGCGCCGTTCTATGGGCCCGGCAGCAATTTATATATCATTTTCAGGCGGCGGTGTTCCTGCTGAACAGACGGTTTATGCCCTATGGTAAGTGGGCCCGGCAGGCACTGGCGCGGCTGGATAAGCTGGGAGATGTGTGTGCCCCGCTGCTGGACCGCGTTGCCTGCGGACAGGCGGCCCAGGAAGCGATAGAGGATGCCTGCAGCCTGTTGGCCTCCCATCTGCGGATCTGCGGACTCAGTACCGCACCCGGCAGCTCGCTGCTGGCTCATGGGCAGGCGATCCAGGACACACTGACCTCCCCTGCGCTGGCCCGGCTGCCGCTGCTGTCATGGCGCAGCGGCTGGCAGATATGAGACTGTATAGAAACCTACTACTTGACACAAAAGGAGCGATTTATGATGGTTCATACCCCATTGGAAGGATTGCGTGTGGTGGAATTGGGCACACATGTGGCCGTTCCCTCCAGCGCGCGTTTGTTGGCCGAGTACGGCGCGGATGTAATCAAGGTGGAAAGCCTCATCGGCGATGATTGGCGCCGCTCAGGTCTGAACGTAGGCCTGTGCATCGATGATTTCTGCAACACTGTATTCACCATCCAAAACAACGGGAAAAAGCTCATTGCCCTGGACCTGAAAACCCCGGAGGGTAAGGACATTCTGCTGAAGCTGCTGGAGCAGGCGGACGTGTTCGTCACCAATGTCCGTATGAAATCCCTGCAGAAGCTGGGGTTGGATTATGATACCCTGCAGAAGGTCTTTCCCCGGCTGATTTACTGCCATTTCACCGGTTATGGCCACCGGGGCCCCGATGCGGATCGGCCCGGCTTTGACGTGGCTGCCTTCTGGTCACGGGTGGGCGCCCGGGTGGATTGGGTGGAGGAAGGCACCTTCCCGGTTCGCCCTTCCGGCGGCTATGGAGACATGGTCACCGGGCTGCTGATCTATGGCGGTATTCTTACCGCCCTGCTGGGCCGGGAAAAAACCGGGCGGGGCACGATGGTCACCAATTCCCTGTTCGGCACCAGCATCTGGGTCAACGCCCAATCGGTGGTGTGCGCGCAGGAGCCGGCCAGCCACGCCTTTCCCGAGGATATTGATCGCCCGGGCAGCCCGGTGGTGCATGACTACCCCTGCAAGGACGGCGAATGGCTGGCATTAGTCGGCATCGGCTATGCAAAGAACTTCCCCCGTTATGCCCGGGTGCTGGGCATTGAGGACGAGCTGGCAGACCCTCGCTGCGAAAATGAAAAAACCCTGGCCGACAGCGGACACATTGCGGACCTGACCCGCCGCATCCGCAGCATTATGCTGACAAAAACCTCCTATGAATGGGAGAAGCTGTTCACCGAAGCTGACCTGGTGTTCTCCCGGCTGAATCACTTCAAGGATGTTCAGCATGACCAGCAGGCCTGGGACAACGAATATTTGGAGGAGGTCACCTTTGCCAACGGCGTGAAGAACGCCATCCCACGGCCGCCGGTGCATCTATCCGGCTATGAGCAGCGCCGCACCGTGCCCCTGGGCCGCATCGGCGAAAACACCGATGACATCCTGCACGGATTGGGGTATTCTCAGGACCGAATTAATGACCTGCGTTCCCGCAAATGCATTCAATAGTCAATAGGCGGACGGCTGTCCCCTCCCCTTGACCGCCGCGCGCCATTGCTGTGCCTTTTTAATTCCTTATTTACTCACTTACACAAAAAAACACTCCTCATAACTCATAAGCGCCGGGCCTTCGGGGAGGAAGGCCCGGCGCACCTTTATCCGGCCGGGGCTTTCGCTCCGGCTCTTACAGCTTTTCTTTGGCTGCACTTCTTTGCAAACGGAGGCTTTTATAAAAACCCCTGTGCTATGCGGATTTTACCCAAAACAAAGGAGCCAACCGGCTACAAAATCGCAGTCAGCTGGCTCCTGTTGCCCTTTCCCGTGACCAATTGCACGGGAGTGCTGGATAGGATTGCTTTCTTGGTTTTCAAGACGATGTGGAAATCCGCCGCCCCTGCGGCGGATTTCCTTTGTGCTTTTCTTTACGAGCATAGGAGCAGCTTGAGCAGCCGCTGGATAAATGCCGGCCGGTGGTTGCTCGAGGGGACGTAATCTTAATGCGTTGTATAAAAATCCAAACAATCGCATTAAGATTGGAGCGGCACACATTTTGTCCTTATTTTTTTTATGCTAAAATCAATGTGCAATAGGAGATATTGCACGTTGTATTTTTTTACAAATAATAATCAGAAAGGAAGAGAATTATGAAACTGGCTTGTGAAAGTATCGACAGAGTGCTGACAACAGAAATTAGACTACCGTTTTTGACAAGAGGTATAATTCCTGCAGAGTACGAGGCGGCACGCGCAAAAATCGGCGGACCGATCTCCTATGCAATGGCGAGCGCAATTTTGAAGTGCCTTGAAGAGGGTAAAAACAGAGTGGCTGTCTTTACCGGTGTTTATCATCCTGAGAACTTTCCTAACGGGGAAAGTGACGGTCCTCTCGGCGCTGCTGTTGTAGGCAACGCAATTGAAAAATTGGGCGGAGATGTCACCTATTGCCTTGAAAAAGAAACGATTCCCGGCACAGTTCATATGCTGAACTATCTTGAAGCCGGAACAAAGGTGATCGCCCTTGACAGAGAAAATGCGGAGAACAACACGAAGCTGGCCGATCAGTTTGATATAGCGATTTATACCGAGAAGCTCGGCCCCTCCAAGCTCGGTGTAACACACTATGCCACAGGCCCCTCCCGCGGCGGCTATGACTCCGACATTTCAGGCTTTGTAAATAAGTTCAATGCTGACGGAAAGCTCTCCTTGGGCTTTGGCGATGTCGGCAATGAAATCGGTGCGGGATTTATTTACGACGAGGCAAGGAAAATCGTACCCCTTGGTACGCATTGCACCTGCGGCAAGGATGACGGCATTATTACCTGCCTGGCTTCAACATACTATTTCCCGGTTTCTGTTTCAAACATAGGCTGCTACGGATTGACAGCTGCCCTTGGCTGCCTCACAAAGCGTGAAGATATCCTTCACACTGCCGAAAAGGAAAGAGCGCTTATTAAGATCGGCGTTGAAGAGGTAATGCTCGATGGCGGCTACGGAATTAATCATGAGTACATCGACGGCATCCCGGCAGATACAGTTTGCGCGGTGGTAGAGGTGCTTCGCTGCCTTGCCGTTATCTGCCACGATAACAGCAATAGAGGCTTTTGAGTATATACAGATTCGCTTTTGTGTTTTATAATATCACTACTTCTTTTTAGGTTGGTGATAATATGAACCCTCTAAGTGAACCGAACGTTTCCAAACTCTTGGACACTCTATTTTATTCCACAGATATAAATACGCTGATTGAATGTGCTGCGAATATCTTAAAAAATCCGATTTCCATTTACAATACCGCATTTTTCTGCGTAGGATTATCGAACAAAAAAGGAGTAGACGATGACTTGTGGCAGCAGGGAGCAATAGGCGAGAACATAAAATACGAGTATGCTTCAAACCTTCATGATTTGGAACAGAAGTATCGAGAGAATACTGTAAAGTACAAGTATTTTTATGAGAATCTTGACGGATTCGGTTCACATAGACGGCGAGTAATTCTCATGATATTCAACTCCGTTGTGATCGGGTATATGAATGTTCTTCAGTATCATGTCGATTTTGAAGAAATACCGGAAGAATTGTATGAAATTGTTGTCGGCGCACTGACAAAAGCACTATCTGTATCCAGAACATTTGCTTATTATGGTGGGAGTCATAATAAAGATAAAGAATCCTTGGAGGGCTTACTTTATGATCTCCTCTCAGAGGACTATGCCAGCGAGTACTTCTATTTTCAACGGGTAAACGGAACCGTATTTGAAAAAGAGGGAAACTATCGTATTCTTGCGGTGAATATAGAGAATGCAAAGCTTATTAGTGCATCTATAGGCGATTTAAAGCTATCTCTGCTGGCAACTTTTCCGAGATCCTGGTCTGTTATTATCGAAAAACACGTCGTCGTGTTGGTTGATTGCGGTAAAACGGATTCTATATCTGAAAAGAGCCTGAGCAATCTGGATATGATATTAAACGAATTGAAGATCTATGTAGGGATCAGTGATAGCTTTCACAGCTTGTATTATGCAAAGAAGTATCTGTATCAGGCTGAAGCCACCGCAGATATCGTGCATTGTACGCCAGGGAAAAAGCTTCTCGGTTTTTTTGAGCAGTACAAGCTGTGGTGCTGTGCGTCGATAATAAGTGAGCAATTCGGGGACACATACATCGGTGAATCAATCCGCAGCCTTGTGTCGCATGATGAAGCAAACGGTACTGATTATTTTCGTACTTTGTTCTTTTATCTTGACAGCGGCAGGGACATTGTGCTCACGGCAAAGCGACTTCACGTACACAAAAACACAGTATACTACAGATTAGAGAGAATGAAGCTTCTCTTTGATATCAACGGAACAGATAAAACGGATGAGTATCAAAATTATTTTTCGTGCCTTGTTCAATACCTGAACAACAATAAGAACTTGGACTAACAAAGGAGGTAAGAAAGTGAAAAAGTATTTGCGTGCTGCTATTATCATCGCAGTGATGCTGTCCGCGTTGGTGTTGACATCATGCGGGAAAGATTCGAGTACTCAAGGCTCTGATACGCAGATGAAGCCCGTCTACTGGACGATGGGTACGCATCAGAGCGCCGCAACAAACTATATCCAGCAGGATGTGGATTTTGCGGAGGCCGTAAAGGAGCGCACAAACGGGCTTGTAAACATCACCGTGTATGCAGCGGGAGAGCTCCCCTACAATGCAACAGAGTTTGCGCAGCTTGTCAGTGACGGCACGATTGAAATGGCTGCTGTTCCCTCAAGCTATATTGCAGGTGAATGCCCCACAAGCGCGGTTTCTGCCTGGCCTATGCTGGCAGGCGCGGTTGATGAAGTCAATCCCGCTCTTGAAGCGGCCGACCCCTATGTTAAGGCAGAGCTTAACGCAAAGAACATTGAGGTTGTCGGTTCTCAGGCATACCCAATGCAGACTATGTTCGGCTCCGGCAAAGCTCCTAAGACTCTCGATGACCTAAAGGGACTCAAGATGCGTGTTTTCGACCCGTATCAGGCTGATCTTCTTGCTGCAATAGGTGTTTCGCCGGTTTCCATGGTTATGAGCGAGGTGCCCTCCTCCATGCAGAAGAATGTCATCAACAGCTCCCTTACCGGCGTTATCGGCGCATATGAGGCAAAGTGGTACGATATCTGTGACTGGGCTTACCTTATGCCTGTTGCGGCGTCAAACTGCTATATGATAATTAACAAAAGCCTCCTTGACGGCCTGCCTGCGGACATTCGCCAAATCATTTATGAGGAAGGCGAAAAATACACCGAGGCTGTAAATGCCTACAATGAGGAAGCCATTCCTAACGCAGCCAAGAGACTCGAGGAGAACGGCGTCACGGTGGTCTACCCCAGCGAGGAAGATATCAAAAAGATGGAAGCGATCGCTGCGGATTTCTGGGAATCCTGGAGTAACGACTACACTGACAGTGTTAAGGAATGCTACAAGGCAATTAAGAGTGCACTGAACAAGTAAACACTTCAGGTTGTATGTTGGGTTGTTCTGTGTATCAATTCAACATACAACCTGTCCTTACATTAATATGTATTTGGGAGGTGTTCCTATATGTTTTTCTGGAAACAATACAAAAAAATCATAAGAAAGATTTGTGTTGGCGGCGCGATCCTAGCGTGTGTAATGCTGGCAATCCTGAGTGTTCTCGTCACGGTAGAGGTCATCAGCAGAAGTGTTTTCGGATCATCGACACTGATTACAGATGAGTACTCATGCTACCTGTGCGTGGGATTATCTTTTCTCGGAGCGGCATACGCCTTTAGCTCGGGAAACTTTATCAATGTTGACATCCTTTATGCAAAGTTCCCTCAGGGTGTAAAAAAGTGGGTTGATCTTGTTTTGGACATAACTGCGCTGGCTTTTATGATTTACCTTTTTGTCCGCTGCTGGTATGTTGTGAGTTATTCCGCAGCAAACCATGTCCTTTCAGCCGGCCTTTCGCGGACGCCGCTTGCCATTCCGCAATCAACAATGGTAATCGGTCTTGCTATTTTTGTTCTGCAAATGACGGTTTCCATAGGTGATATATTCATTAAAACGGATGCTGATAAGGAGGAGGGATAAATAGTATGGATTACTTTACTGTTTTTTTCATTTTGCTTGGAATACTGTTTTTCTTGCTCTTTATCGGACAGAAGGTTTGCTTTGCACTCGCCATAACAAGTGTCATCGGGTTTGTAATAATCAAAAATCCGGGCGCCCTGCAGTCGGGCGGAATGGTGGCATGGAACGCTGTAAACAGCTTTGAGCTTATTGCCATACCCATGTTCATACTCATGGGTGAATTGGTTGTTCATTGTGGGCTGAGCAAGAACTTTTATAAAAGCGCAAAGGTATATTTCTCACATATTCCCGGCGGATTCCTTCAGACCAACATTCTGGCTTGCGCCATCTTTTCCGCAATAAGCGGCTCATCGCTGGCATGTGCGGCATCCATAGGCAGTGTATCCTACCGTGACCTGAGCGAACAGGGATATGACAAAAAAATGATCCTGGGAACGCTTGGCGGAGGCGGCGCACTGGGAATAATGATTCCTCCCAGCCTTCCGTTCCTGATTTACGGTTCGTTGACAGATACATCGGTTTCAAAGCTCTTTATCGCCGGTGTTATCCCGGGCCTTATTTTGACGCTGCTCTTTATGGTATATGTCGGAATTCGTGTTACAATCAATCCGAAGCTTGCCCCGAAGAATGAATACCACGCAACGAGGAAAGAACTGATACAGGCTATTCCCGGCATGTTCCCGTTTATTTTCCTGATTATAGTGATCCTCGGCGGAATTTATTCCGGCATTACCACTCCTACTGAAGCTGCAGCTGTCAGCGTAATTGTTGCACTGATCCTGTCCGCTATAACCGGCGGCCTGACATGACAGAGCGTTAAGGAGTCGCTTTTGGAGACAATCAAGAGCTACTGCATGATTGCCTTTATTGTTATCGGTGCAAAATTCTTTACCTATATCATTACGATGTCCGGTGTCAGCCGCGGGATAACCTCGTGGTTTACATCCCTGGACGCTTCCCCGCTTGCTTTCTTCCTGTTTATCATTGCAATCTATCTTGTACTTGGCTGCCTGATGGACGGAACATCCATAATCTATCTGACTATCCCGGTCGTTTATCCCCTCATTCAGCTTGCCGGCTTCGATCCGATCTGGTTCGGTGTTGTCCTCACAGCCCTTGTTGAGGTAGCCATGCTGACGCCTCCGGTTGGTATGAACCTGTTTGTTCTCCACGGAATTACAAAGGGCACCTGCGAATTTAAGGATATTATCAAAGGCTGTTTCCCGTATATCCTTTTATATGCCCTTCTCATCGCGCTGCTTTGGTGCTTCCCGAGCATTGCGACCTGGCTGCCGCATTCCATGTAAAATGTAATGACTATAGGAGGTTTTTATGAATGTAATTCATACTTCAAAAGCCCCGGCTGCTATCGGGCCCTATGAGCAGGCTTATAGGCACGGTGAGTTTATATTCACCAGCGGACAGATTGGGGCAGACCCCGCAGACGGCTCCATGCCGGCAACTATTGAAGAGCAGGCGGAGCTTGCTTGCAAGAATGTTGACGCTATACTCAAGGAGGCCGGCTCTGATTTGGGGCTCGTTCTTAAAACAACATGCTATCTTTCCGATATGAGTGATTTTGCGGCATTCAACAGTGTTTACGCCAAATACTTTGTAAACAAGCCTGCCCGCAGCTGCTTTGCAGTAAAGGACCTTCCTAAAAAAGCTCTTTGCGAAATTGAGGCAATTGCGGTAATAGAAAGAACGAAATAATTGGACAACAATCAGCAGCACCCCATTTGTTAGGCAATCTGATGCCTGACAAATGGGGTGCTTAACTATGCCGTTGTAATCGTCAAAGCTATCCGCAGCCGGATACAGGTGCAGCAATAGTGGTGGGAGGCTTCACAGCCTCCCACCACTATTGTATTACGGCGTTTACACCGTTGCGCCCTCGGATTGCTCCTCCTTTGCGGGAGAAGCCTCCTTCTCGATGGTGACCTTGCCATCCCGCAGGCAGATGCGAGCGGTGTCGCCGCCTTGCAGCTTGCCCTCCAGCATCAGCTCGGCCACGGCATCCTCCACCTCGTTTTGGATAGCCCGGCGCAGGGGACGGGCGCCATACTGCGGATCGAAGCCGTCCTTGGCCAGAGCGGTGACGGCATCGTCATCCGCCAGCAGGGTGATGTCCTGCTGGGCCATGCGCTTGCCGGTGATCTCCAGCATGCGCTGGGCGATGTGGCGGATATCCTCCTCCGTCAGCTGACGGAACACGATGGTCTCGTCGATACGGTTCAGGAACTCGGGCTTAAAGGTCCGGCGCAGCTCCTCCATCACGGCCTGCTTGATGCGGTCGAAGCGGGCCTTTTCATCGGCCTCGGTCTCCCGGCCGTCAAAGCCCAGCGGCTTGTCGGCAGAGGTGATGTTCCGGGCGCCCACGTTGCTGGTCATGACGATGATGGTATTCTTGAAGTCCACACGGCGGCCCTGAGAGTCGGTGACGATGCCGTCCTCCAGGATCTGCAGCAGGATGTTCCACACATCCTCGTGGGCCTTCTCGATCTCATCGAACAGCACCACGGAATAGGGCTTGCGGCGCACCTTTTCGGTGAGCTGGCCGCCCTCCTCGTGACCCACATAGCCGGGAGGCGAGCCAACCAGACGGGACACAGTGTGCTTCTCCATGTACTCGGACATGTCGATGCGGATCATGTCGTTCTCGTTGCCGAACATGGCCTCAGCCAGGGCCTTGCACAGCTCAGTCTTGCCCACGCCCGTGGGGCCCAGGAACAGGAACGAGCCGATGGGCCGCTTGGGATCCTTCAGCCCCACACGGCTGCGGCGAATGGCCTTGGCCACGGCGGTGACGGCCTCATCCTGGCCCACCACACGCTTATGCAGGGTCTCCTCCAGCTTCAGCATGCGCTGGCTCTCGTCCTCGGTGAGACGGGTGACGGGGATGCCGGTCCAGCCGGCCACTACCTTGGCAATGTCCTCCTCACCCACGGTGCCGCGGCTTACGGAGAGATTCTTGCGCCAATTATCCCGCTCAATTTCCACCTGCTGGACATAGTTCTGCTCGATGTCCCGGAGCTGGGCGGCCTTCTCGTAGTCCTGCTTGGCGATGACCTCGGCCTTCTCCTTGCGCAGGGCGGCCAGCTTCTCCTCCAGGCTCTTCAGCTCCGGGGAGGCAGACTCAGCATCCATACGCACCCGGCTGGCGGCCTCGTCCATCAGGTCGATGGCCTTATCGGGCAGGAAACGGTCATTGATATACCGCACAGACAGGCGCACGGCGGCCTCAATGGCCTCGTCAGTGATGGTCAGCTTGTGGTGAGACTCGTACTTATCCCGCAGGCCCTTGAGGATCTCAATGGCCGTTTCGGGGGTGGGCTCGCCCACGGTCACCGGCTGGAACCGGCGCTCCAGGGCGGCGTCCTTCTCAATGTACTTGCGGTATTCGTTGAGGGTGGTGGCGCCTACCACGCGGATCTCGCCTCTGGACAGGGCGGGCTTGAGGATGTTGGCGGCATCCACGGCGCCCTCGGCAGAGCCTGCGCCCACGATGGTGTGCAGCTCATCGATGAAGAGGATTACGTTGCCGTCCTTCTTCACCTCGTCGATGGTTTTTTTGATGCGCTCCTCAAATTCGCCACGGTACTTGGTGCCGGCCACCATGCCGGACAGATCCAGCGACAGGACCTTTTTGTCCAGCAGCTCCTCAGGCACGTCCGCAGCGGCAATGCGCTGGGCCAGGCCCTCGGCAATGGCCGTCTTGCCCACACCGGGCTCGCCAATCAGAACGGGGTTGTTCTTGGTGCGGCGGGAAAGGATCTGGATGACCCGCTGGATCTCCTTTTCGCGGCCGATGACGGGGTCCAGCTTGCCCTGGCGGGCAGCCTCCGTCAGATCCCGGGTAAATTCAGCCAGAGTCTTGGCCTTCTTGCTCTCCTCCCGATGGGACACGGGCATACTGCCGTTTGCGGCGGCACGGGGCCCCTCATTGATTTTCTGCACCACGGAGCTGTACATCTTCTTGGGGTCGATGCCCACGGTGTCCAGCACCCGGATGGCCATGTTATTGCCTTCCCGCAGCAGGCCCATGAGCAGATGCTCGGTACCGATGTACCCGGCGCCCATGCGCATGGCCTCGGACACGGCCAGCTCCACGGCACTCTTGGCCCGGGGGGTCAGCCCCTGGGAGGGTGCTGCACCGGACAGACCCTTGCCCACGCTGCGCTCCAGCACGGTGCAGATCATGTCCTCGGTCATGCCGTATTCCTGCATGACCCGGTGGGCGATGCCGTCCTCTTCCCGCATCAGCCCCAGCAAAATATGCTCACAGCCCACATAGCCGTGGCCCATTTCCTCAGCGGCCTCCTGGGCCAGGCGCAGAGCCTCCTCTGCACGGGGGGTAAATTGATTTTCATGAGTCATATAAAACACATCCTCTCGGTAACATTATTTAAATGCCGGCTGCCCTCACGGTTGCGTGGGCAGGGCGCGAAGCTCGTCCCGCAGGCGGGCGGCTTCCTCGTAATTTTCGCTTTCTACGGCGGCCTTCAGCCGCTCCTGCAGGGAATTGCGCTTGCACTCATAGCGCAGGGCCTCCTGCTGGGCCTTGTCTACCAATCCGGCAGATTTCTCCTGCCGGACGGGCTGCTCAAGCACCTCCGGCTGACCCGGCTCAGGAAACTCCGTCAGCATCCGGGAGCCGAAGCTGTCCATAAACGGCTCCAGCAGGGAGAAGGGACGACTCCAAAAGTCATCGCCAAACAGACTCGTGGGCCCCATGCTGCGCCGCAGTGCGCTGGTGTAGCCCATGGCCTGGGCACAATCCTGGCACAGATGCACCTGGGTCACATGCCCGTTTACGTTGCTCTTATAGAAAAAGGTTGCTTCGTTCTTTCCGCAATGTTCACATTTCATAATATGTTCCTCCTTACGTCCATTCAAACCAAATGGATGAGAATTTGTTTCAAAATATCCGCCCGCAGGGCGTCCCGCCGCTCCTTGGGGACCGTGCGCAGGGCACTGTCAGACAGAGCGCACAGAGCTGTTTGAGCGGCCGCAGGCGCCACGGCCTCAGATTGGGCCAGGTTGGTGAGAATGGCCCGGGCGCTGCGCCCGTCCAACTCGCCGCCGATGGAATTGATGACATGCATCAAAAGCGTCTGTCGGTCCATTTGCACGCGCCGGATGCGGATGTATCCACCGCCGCCCCGGCGGCTTTCCACAATGTAGCCATGCTCCGGGGAGAAACGGGTGGACATCACATAGTTGATTTGGCTGGGGACGCACCCGAACCGCTGCGCCAGGTCACTGCGCTGCAGCTCCAGCACACCGTTGGCCTCATCCAGTGCGTCCTGAATGAATCCCGCGATCAAATCCGAAATACCCATGTTTGCTTCCTCCCATCTTGACTTTGACTTTCTTTGACCTTGATTGTAGTATAGCACTGAAACCCACAAAGTCAATAGGTAATCTTTGACTTTCTTTGACTTTTTTGAAAACAATCTGTGAACAGGTGTGTTTATTTGTTTTCTTTTGCCAAAATGAAACTTTTCCCTATAGATTATACTTGCTTTTTGAATTTCTTGTGTTACAATGGGGGTACAAATCTTAATGGAGGTGCTCTTATGGCTTATAAGATCGGTTCTGCCTGCGTCAGCTGCGGCGCTTGTGCAGATGCTTGCCCCGTGGGTGCTATTTCCCAGGGCGATGCTACCTATGTGATCGATGCAAACGCTTGCCTGGACTGCGGTTCCTGCAGCGATACTTGCCCCAACGGCGCTATCAGCCCCGCTGACTAATTTTTGCATAGTAGCAAGACAGACACCGCAGGGCTTTGCCCTGCGGTGCTTTTTTACTATCGAAAAGCCTTCGATTTTTCTGCCAAAAGATCTGCGGCCAGCCCCGGGGCATTGCCCTTGGGCGGTTTTTATACTATAATGAAAAAGACAAGCGAAAGGGGTGACCACCGTGATAAAACAGGATCAGCTTTGGCCCGGTGGCTTCCGCTTTCTGTTTGATGACGAGCTATTTAAGCCCGGGACGGATTCATTCCTGTTGGGGAGCTTTCCCCGGCTGCGGCGGGGAGAGCGGGTGTGCGACCTGGGGGCCGGGACGGGCTTGCTGGGCCTGCTGCTGCTGGCGAGAGAGCCGGACCTGCAGGTGACCAATGTGGAGCTGCAGGCGGCGGCGGTGGCCCTGGCGGAGCAGAACACAGCGCTGAACGGCCTGCCAGAACGGGTGAGCAACCTCCGGGCGGATCTGCGGGAGCCTGGGCAGCTGCCCAAGGCGGGCAGCTTTGACCTGGTGGTGAGCAATCCACCGTACTTTGATGCGGCCCGGGGGGCTGTGGCGCAGACGGAAAGCCGTGGGCTGGCCCGGTCGGACGAGGCATGCACGCTGCCCCAGCTCTGCGCCGCCGCCGGGCGGCTGCTGCGCTATGGCGGCAGCTTCTGCCTGGTGTTTCGGGCAGAGCGGATGCCGGAGCTGTTTGCCTGCCTAAAGGGCTGCGGCATGGAGCCCAAGCGGCTGCGGCTGGTGCAAAACACTGCCCAGGCTGCGCCCAAGCTATTGCTGCTGGAGGCCAAAAAGGGCGGCAGGCCGGGCCTTGCCGTGCTGCCGCCGCTGCTGCTGCGAGATCCGGACGGCGGGGAGAGCGCCGAGCTTTCACGGATCTATTTTCGGGATAAGGAGTAGAAAACTATGGCTGGAGGGCTGTATTTGGTGGCTACGCCCATCGGAAATCTGGGAGACTTTTCTCCCCGGGGGGTGGAGACACTGGAGCGAGCGGATTTCATCGCTGCCGAGGACACGCGTGTGTCCATGAAGCTGCTGAACCATTTCGGCATCAAAAAGCCTTTGGTGAGCTATCACGAGCACAACCGTGCCTCGGCGGGACAGACCATCCTGACCCGGCTGCTGGCGGGGGAGACCTGCGCCCTGGTGACGGACGCCGGGACCCCGGCCATCAGTGACCCGGGGGAGGACCTGGTGCGCCTGTGCGGGGAAAATAACATCGCCGTGGAGGCCATTCCCGGCTGCTGCGCGGCCATCTGCGCCCTGGCGGTGTCGGGATTGCCCACGGGGCGGTTTACCTTTGAGGGGTTTCTCCCGGCCAATAAAAAAGAGCGCCGGACGGCGCTGCTGAGGCTGCAAGGTGAGGAGCGGACCATGGTGTTCCATGAGGCGCCTCACAAGCTGAGAGCTACGCTTTCAGACATGGCGGAAATATTGGGTGACCGGCCTGTGGCCCTGTGCCGGGAGCTGACCAAGCTCCACGAGGAGACACTGCGCACCACTCTTTCCGCAGCGGTGGCCCTATATGCAGAAAGAGAGCCCCGGGGCGAATATGTGCTGGTGGTGGCCGGGGCCCGGCCGATGGAGGAGCCGGAGGTAACGCTGGAGGAGGGCGTGAGCCGGGTGCAGCGCCTGCGAGAGGACGGCATAAAGATGAAGGAAGCCGTCCGCTCTGTGGCCGGGCAAACGGCCCTGAACAAGAATGAGCTCTATGACGCTGTATTGAAGGCGGAGAAATAAAGCCGCAAAGCAGATCCGGCAGACAAAAAGCAGGGGAGTATCCACTCCCCTGCTTTTTTATCAGCGGGCTTTTTTCAGCTGTGCCAGGCATTTGAGGCAAATGTGCTTGCCCCGAAAGGCCAGGATATGCTCCTTGCTTTCACAGAAGATACACCGATCCTCATGCTTGCGCAGGATCACGGAATCCCCATCCACATAAATCTCCAGGGGATCCTTTTCCGCGATGTTCAGTGTGCGCCGCAGCTCTGCAGGCAGGACGATTCGGCCAAGCTCGTCAACTTTTCGAACAATACCGGTAGATTTCACACAAATACCCCTTTTTCTTTATTGCTGCCTTCTCATTATGTCACAACATGTCCCTGAAGTCAACTAAACTTCGGCAAATTCTCCCTATTTCATATTTATTATTCGCCTACTTTGTGCATATAGTCCTATGAGGTGAGAAAAATGGCAATGGCGTTTATTTGGGTGGCCATAACGGCGGCGGCCGTTATCTGCGGCGCCGCTAACGGCTGCATGGCAGCAGTTTCCGCTGCAGCACTGGATGGCGCACGGGCTGCCGTGGAGCTGTGCATTTCTTTGGCGGGAGTTTTGTGTCTGTGGTCCGGCTTTATGGAGCTTTTAAAGCAGTGCGGGCTGGAAGCTAAGCTGGCTGCGCTTTTTCGGCCGCTGCTGCGGCGGCTGCTGCCCGGCGCCTGCCGGGATCCAGAGACTATGGCGGCGGTGAGCGGCAATCTGTCGGCCAACCTTCTGGGCCTGGGGAATGCTGCCACGCCCTTGGGCATCCGCGCTGCCCGGCGCATGGCCCTGGGAGCGGAGGGTATTGCCAGCAATGAGCTGTGCCGCCTGGTGGTGCTGAACACCGCCTCTGTGCAGCTGCTGCCCACCACCGTGGCGGCAGTACGGGCAGGGTGCGGGGCCGCCGCGCCCTTTGATATACTGCCGGCGGTGTGGATCAGCTCCCTTTTATCGGTGTCTGTGGGGCTGCTTACTGCGCGGCTTCTGGAGCGGGTGGTGCGATGATGGCCCTTGCGCGGCTAAGCGACTACCTGATCCCCCTGCTGCTGGCCGGGGCGGCAGTATATGCCCTGGGGCGCCGGGTGGATGTATTCTCCGCCCTGACGACCGGGGCCGGGGAGGGTCTGCACATTGTGCTGCGGATCCTGCCGCCGCTGGTGGCCCTGCTGACAGCGGTGTATATGCTCCGTGCCAGCGGAGCGCTGGAGGCGCTGACCCGGGGGCTGACCCCGGCGCTGGCGTTTTTGGGCATCCCGCCGGAGACGGTGGGGCTGCTGCTGATCCGCCCGGTCAGCGGCAGCGGGGCTCTGGCTGTAGGCAGCGAGATCATGCAGACCTATGGCCCGGACAGCGCCGTCGGCCGCACGGCGGCGGTGATGCTGGGGAGTACCGAGACTACATTTTACACCGTGGCGGTATATTACGGCGCTGCGGGCATCCGCCGCACCCGACATACCATCCCGGCGGCTCTGGCGGCGGACATCATGGGCTTTTTGGCCGCGGCGTGGACGGTAAGATGGTTGTTTTAAAGCTCAAAAGCACAGGCTGTGCATAATTTCGGCACGATAGAGCAAAATTATGTGCGGATAGCCTGCGTGATCCGACATTCGACGATTCCAAAAAATATTCGATAATGAATATTAAATATAAAATATATACGAATTATTCGCTTTCAAATACAATTGGCCAAGGGGTGAGCAAAAATGGAACGATTTTTCCCGAAAAAACAAGAAAAAGAGGTCATTTCCATCCGAATATCGACCAATTTGCTTGCAACAGTGGACCAAAAATCTGCCGCATTTGACATCAGCAGGAATGAATTTATCAACCAGTGTATTCTCTTTGCGCTGAAGCACATGGACGAAGGATAAAAGAACTCGCCATCTTTAGATGGCGAGTTCTTTTATAACGGCGATGCTTTTAGGCGGGTGTTACATCTTCTCCGGGGCGGAGCAGCCGATAAGCTCCATGCCGTTTTTCAGAACGCTGCGGGCGGTGTCCGCCAGCAGGAGCCGGGCGTTCAGCAGGCTCTCAGCCTCGCCCTTGATGCGGCAGGCGTTGTAGAACTTATGGAAGGCGGCGGCCAGGTCCGTGAGATAGCGGTTGATGAAACTGGGATCATAGTCCCGGGCGGCCAGGCGCACAATGTCGCAGTAGCTTGCGATTTGCTTGATGAGGGCCAGCTCTGTGGGGTCTGTCAGCAAGGCAAAGTCCACGGCATCCGGGGCCGGAACGACGTGGCCGTCAGCGGCCAGATTTTTAAGCAGGGTGCAGATCCGGGCGTGGGCGTACTGGACGTAGTAGACGGGGTTTTCGCTGTCCTCCCGGACGGCCAGGCCCAGGTCAAACTCCATCTGGGTCTCGGGCTTGGCGTTGAAGAAATAGCGGCAGGCGTCCACGGGGACCATATCCAGCAGGTCTGTCAGGGATACGGCCTTGCCGGTGCGCTTGGACATGCGGACGACCTCCCCATCCTGCACCAGCTTCACCAGCTGCATGAGCACGATGTCCAGCCGGTGGGTGCCGTCCAGGCCCAGGGCGTCCATGGCGCCCTTCAGCCGGGCCACGTGGCCATGGTGATCGGCGCCCCAGATGTTAATAACCTTGTCAAAGCCGCGGACGGCGAATTTATTGCGATGATAGGCGATGTCGGCGGCAAAGTAGGTGTAAAAGCCGTTGGCCCGGCGGAGAACGTCATCCTTCAGGCCCAGCTTTTCAATGGCCTCGTCGCTCTTGCCGGCAGCCTTCAGCTGCTGGGTGAGGATCTCGCTGGTCTTCAGCCACAGGGCGCCGTCCTTTTCGTAGGTGTAGCCCCGCTTGGTCAGCTCCGCCACGGAGTCGGCCACATAGCCGCTCTCGTGGAGGCTGGATTCGAAGAACCATTCATCATACTGGATGCCGTAGCGGGCCAGGTCGGACTTCATCTTGGGAATGTTGTGGGCCAGGCCGAACTGGGCCAGGGTATCGTGGCGGGTCTTTTCATCCACATGCAGCAGGTCGTCGCCGTGGGCATCGGCGTAGAGCCGGGCCAGCTCCCGGATGTCGTCGCCGTGGTAGCCGTCCTCGGGAAACTCCACCGCGTCCTCTCCCTGGAAGATTTGGAAATACCGGGCCTCCAGGCTCTTGGCGAATTTCTCGATCTGGTTGCCTGCATCGTTGACGTAGAACTCCCGCCAGACATCGGCACCGGATTTCTGCAGCACCGAGGCCAGGGTATCGCCCAAAACACCGCCCCGGGCGTTGCCCATGTGCATGGGGCCGGTGGGGTTGGCGGAGACGAATTCCACCATGTATTTCTTGCCGGAGAGCATGTCGTTTTTGCCGTAGTCCGCCCCCGCCTGCTGCACGGCGCAGACGGTCTCGCCGAACCAGCGGGTGCCCAGGGTGAAATTCAGAAAGCCGGGGCCCGCCATGGCGGCGGAGGTAAAGTAGCTGCCGGAAAGGTCCATGTTGTCCAGTAGGATCTGGGCCACCTCCCGGGGATTTTTGCGCAGGGCCTTGGCGGCGGCCAGGCAGAAGGTGGTGGTGTAGTCGCCGTTGGCAGTGTCCTTGGGGATCTCCACCGAGGGCTGCACGGGACAATCGGCGGGCAAAAGTCCGGCTGCGGCGGCCGTTTGGTAGGCGGTCAGGGTCAGCTCCAGCACCTGATCCTTGGCGTTTTGTATCATATTCATAGCAGTTACTCCTTAAATTTTCTTTAGAAACACATTTTATCAAAAAGCCTCGCAGAGCTTGCCGCCCGCAGGCGGCAAAAAAACCAAAATCATTTTTCGCAGCGACATGTGCGTGGAAAAAAATACTTCTCAGACTGCAAGCCCTTTGGCAAAAAAACGAAGCCTTTTCGTCAGTTATTTTTTCAGAAACAGGCTGACCCGCAGCGCACTCACGGGCTGCATGCCAACCAGCAGCATATACTCCAGAATCACCGAGCCATCCCTTTGCCCGGCCAGGTCCCAGCTGACCTCCTTGGTTTTCACGTTCAGGGTGAGGCTGCCCTGGGGGGTCTTGATCTGCGTGGCGGTGACGGCGGCGGGGTCCAGAAGCAGGCCGTAGCCCTCTCCCTCATTGACCAGGATGGCCCGGCGGGTGGCGGTCTCCACCTTGACGTCCGAGCGGATGGCGGATTTTTCATCCTCGCAGTTCACAGCCTCGTACTGCAGGTGCCAGCCGTAGTCGGTTTTTTCCACGGTGGCGGTGCCCTCCATGCGGATCACATCCTCCACGCCGCCGAACACGCTGCGGCTGGCAATGCGAATCTGTGCGGTTCCTTCCATAGCGTGCCTCCTTGCAGGTGCTTGATACTTGTGAGCGGCCGGATGCTCCGAGGCGGGGTACGGAATAAGCCTCTAAGGTATATAATACCTTCAGAGAGGAGCTTTTGCGGTGCCCTGAGGGCGATCCATCTGAATTCGGCCATACTAACCAATCAATTATACTATGGATTGCCGACTATCACAAGGAAAATTTGGCGCGGATGCCCTTTTTTTTCAGTGGCAATTTCTCCTCTCTTCTGCTATACTGAAACGCAAATAGGAAAGCAAACGGCAAGGAGGTGCCTGTAATGGAGCTTAAACTGACGCAAAAACAGTTCCGGCGGCTGCTGGATCTGGTGTATATCGGCAACTGGGTGCTCAACTCCACCCGGGGGGACGACCGTATACGGGACTACGACCAGGTGGAGAGCCTGGTGTTTTCCCACTGCCTGGGCCGGGGCATGGAGCAGCTGACAGAGCTGTACCAGGGGGAGCTGATCCCCTCCAGGGCCTTTGCCGAGGGCGGCATCCACGAGGCCATCATGGCCTATGAGGATAACGTATTCTTTGAAATACTGGCCCAGGAGCTGGCTCTGCGGGATCTGGACGATCCTCCCATCACGGAGGAGAATTACGACGAGGTCATGGAGCGGATGAACGAGTATCTGGGGGAGTTTCAGCGCCACGGCACCGACCATGTGACGGTGGAGCTGGAGGAGTAAGATGTAAAAAGAGGCGCCCGCCGGGGCGCCTCTTTTTTAGTGAAGCGTTAAGAGAAAAAAGCTGGGCAGCAGTCATCGGTACATAACCGTGACCCAGGGATACTCCGCCTGCAGGTCCGCGAAGATCTCCCGCAGGGTGCCGCTGTATTTTTGCAGATCTCCCGCCATGGCGCCCAGGCCCTCCACAACGATGCGGCGGGGGACAGCGGGGAAAAACACATCCCGCAGGCAGTCCCACATGGCGTCCCAGTTCCTGCCATAATAGGCCGGGAAGCCGAAGGTTTTGCGGATGCGTTCATGCAGCGCGGCCCAGTCCGCGCAGTCGTCTAGCTTCAGCACGACGGGATCCTCCGCAAGGGGCGTTATGGCATATCGGTTCATAAAAAAGCTCCTCTCTGTTAGGCGATCTCCACAAAAGCGGAGCCTGTGGGCAGGGGCCATCAAAGATACCGGCCCCAGCGAAGTGCAGCTCTACGCTCTCACACCACCTGGAACAGGAAGAACTTCAGATAGTCCGTCTCGTCCACGCCCCATAGGATGGGGTGGTCACAGGCCTGCTGGCGCTGCTCGATCTGCCGCAGCTGCACCCCGGCGTCTTTGGCGGCGCTGCGGAGCATGGCTATGAACCGCTCCGTGGAGGCAAAATGACTGCACGAGCAGGTGGCCAGATACCCGCCCCGAGGCAGCAGCTTCATGGCCCGGTAGTTGATCTCCTTGTAGCCGGTCATGGCGCTCTCGATAGTCTTGCGGCTCTTGGTAAAGGCCGGGGGATCCAGGATGATGAAGTCGTAGACCTTAGGCCCCTTTTCCAGCTCCGGCAGCAGGTCGAACACATTGGCGGCCCGGCACTCCATGACCCCGTCCAGCCCGTTGAGCCGGGCGTTTTCCGCAGCGCATCGGACGGCAAACTCGGACACATCCACCGCCGTCACATGCTTGGCGCCGCCCCGGGCGGCGTTGAGGGCGAAGGAGCCGGTGTGGGTGAAGCAATCCAGCACCGTGCGGCCCATGGAAAGCCGAGCCACCGCCTGGCGGTTGTATTTCTGATCCAGAAAGAATCCGGTTTTCTGTCCGTTGATGAAATCCACCCGGTAGCGGATGCCGTTTTCCACGATGTTCGCCCCGGTGAGATCGGGCTGGGCTTCTCCGGGCAGAGGGAACCAGCCCTTGCTTTGCGTTAATCCCTCCTTCTCCCGCAGGGCCACGTCGTTGCGCAGGTAGATGCCCGCGATGTCCTGGCCGTCCCGGCGCAGCACCTGGGCCAGGATGGGCAGCAGCCGATCTTGGATGTGCTCCATGCCCAGGCTCAGCACCTGCACCACCAGCACCGGGCCGAACCGGTCCACTGTCAGCCCCGGGAAGCCGTCCGCTTCCCCGAAGATGACCCGGCAGCAGTGCAGGTCCTCCGGGGGCATGACGGCCTTGCGGTAGTCCCAGGCGTACTGCACCCGGCGCTGCCAAAAGGCATCGTCAAACCGGTCGTTGGCGTTGCGGGAGAGGAGCCGGCAGCGGATGAGGGAGTGGCTGTTATAAAAGCCCGTGCCGAGATAGGCCCCCTTGTGGCCGATGATATCCGCCAGGCCGCCGTCCTCCACAGGGCCGGAAAGCTCCGTCACCTCCGCGGCATATACCCACGGGTGCCCTGCCGTCAGGGCGCGCTCTCCCTTTTGCGTAATATGCACCTGGGGATAGGGCCGTTCTGCCTTCATAGTCCCGCCCGCCTTTCCAAGAAAAATCAATTCATTGTAGCACATTCCCGGGCCGATTGCCATATAAATAAAAAGAGAAATTGCAGACAGGGAGGCTTGGTTTTATGCCAACGATTTTTTTAAGCCCCTCTACCCAGGAATATAACCAGTATGTCACCGGCGCCGGCAGCGAGGAATACTTCATGAACCTGCTGGCGGACGCCATGGAGCCGCTGCTGCTTTCCAACGGCATCCAGTTTACCCGCAACGATCCCCGGGGCACCGTGTCCGATTCCATCCGGCAGAGCAACGCCGGCAGCTACGATTTTCATCTGGCCCTCCACTCCAACGCCTCCGGCCCGGGCAGCGAGGGCCGGAGCCGGGGCATTGTCGCCTTTTACTATCCCGGCAGCGCAAACAGCCAGCGGGCGGCGGAGCTGTTTGCGGCGGCCCTGCGAGAGATCTATCCCCTGCCAAATCAGGTGACCACCCGCTCCACAACCACTCTTGCAGAGGTGAAACGCACCAAGGCCCCCGCCGTGCTGCTGGAGATCGGCTACCACGATAACGCCGCCGACGCCCAGTGGATTGCAGAGCACATCGAGCTCATCGCCCAGACCTTGGTACAGGCTTTGACGGAGTATTTCGGCCTGCCCTATGTCTACCCCGGCCCCAGCCAGCCGGGCCTGGCCGTTACGGATTCCGGTGGGCCGGTGGCGCTGCGGGCGTACCCCTCGGCCCAGGGGCAGGTTATCACGCAGATCCCCAACGGCACCACGGTCACGGTGTTCGGCCAGTATCAGGGCTGGTATGTGGTGCTCTACGGGGAGAGCATCGGATATGCCAATGCCGCCTTTATCCAGTTATGAGGAAAAATAATTCACCTATGCGGTGCTTTTTCCCTTGACAGTTTCCTGAAATGCGATTAATATTAGGAAGGATATGCACCCGAAAGATCAGGGGGTCTTTTTGGTTGTTTTCTACACTCAAACGGGAAACCGTTTCTCACAGATTTATACACATTCACAGGAGGTTGACCAATCATGACCACAGTTGGCTACATTGTAGCGGCTGTTGCGGCTGTTGTTGCGTTCGTGGTTGGCTTCCCTATCGGTATTCAGTACCGCAAGAAGGTAGCGGAAAAGGAAATTTCCAGCGCGGAGGAGGAAGCGACCCGCATCCTCAACGAGGCCATCAAAAGCTCCGAGAGCAAGAAGCGTGAGGTCCTGCTGGAGGCAAAGGAAGAGATCCTGAAAAGCCGCGCGGATTACGAGAAGGAAGTCAAGGAACGCCGGGCCGACCTGCAAAAGCAGGAACGCCGGCTGCAGCAGAAGGAAGAGAACATCGATCGCAAGACCGATGCTATCGAGAAAAAGGAAGAGGCCCTGAGCCAGAAGCACGAGGCCCTTCAGAGGGAACAGGACGAGATCAAGCTCATCAAGCGCAGCCAGACCGAGATGCTCGAGCGCATCTCCGGCTTTACCGCCGACCAGGCCAAGGCGTATCTGATCCAGCAGGTGGAGTCCGAGGTCACTCACGAGACTGCTATGAAGATCAAGGAGATCGAGGCCCGGGCCAAGGACGAAGCCGATCAGCGCGCCCGGGAGATCGTGGCCACCGCCATCCAGCGCTGCGCCGCAGACCATGTGGCTGAGATTACCGTCAGTGTGGTTCCCCTGCCCAATGACGAGATGAAGGGCCGCATCATCGGCCGCGAAGGCCGCAATATCCGCACCCTGGAGACCCTGACCGGTGCGGATCTGATTATTGACGACACACCCGAGGCCATCACCGTGTCCTGCTTTGAACCGGTGCGCCGGGAGGTAGCCCGCCTGGCCCTGGAAAAGCTCATCGCCGACGGCCGCATCCATCCCACCCATATTGAGGAGATGGTGGAGAAGGCCCGCCGGGAGGTGGACGCCGTTATCCGGTCCGAGGGCGAGCGCGCCGTGCTGGAAACCGGCGTGCGGGGCGTACATCCGGAGCTGCAGAAGCTCCTGGGCCGCCTGCACTACCGCACCAGCTATGGCCAGAACGTGCTGCAGCACTCTATTGAGGTATCCCATATTGCGGGCATGATGGCCGCCGAGCTGGGGGCCGACGTGGCTGCCGCCAAGCGTGCGGGTCTGCTGCACGACATTGGCAAGGCAGTGGATCACGAGATGGAGGGCACCCACATCCAGCTGGGTGTGGAGTTCTGCCGCAAGTATAAGGAAAAAGAGGATATCATCCACGCCATCCAGGCCCACCACGGCGATGTGGAGTGCAAGACTCTGGTTGCCTGCCTGGTGCAGGCGGCGGACGCCGTGTCTGCGGCCCGCCCCGGCGCACGGCGCGAGAATTTGGAGAACTATATCAAGCGCCTGGAGAAGCTGGAGGAAATTACCAGTGACTATCCCGGCGTTGAAAAGAGCTATGCCATCCAGGCCGGCCGCGAGGTCCGCGTCATGGTCAAGCCCGAGCAGGTGTCCGAGGATCAGATGGTCATCCTGGCCCATGACCTGGCCCGCCGCATCGAGAGCGAGCTTGAGTATCCCGGCCAGATCAAGGTCCACGTCCTGCGGGAGACTAAGGTGGTTGAATACGCCAAGTAATATCAAATATAAAGAATACTGCGTGCATAGGAATATGCACGCAGTATTTTCGCTATAGGGCTTGTGGATACCCTGTGCCGCCATGAAAAAATACCGTCTGCGTGCTTGCGTACCGACGGTATTTTATATATAATAAGTTGGATTATAAATCAAAAAGCGAAACGGAGGGGTGAGCCATGCTTTTTAAGGTGCTGGCCGTGGGCGATGTAACAGGCGAGAGCGGTGTGGACTTCCTGCACCGGCGGCTGCGGAGCCTGAAAAAGGAAAAGAGCATCGACTTTGTGGTGGCCAATGGGGAAAATGCCGCCGGAAACGGCCTGCTGCCCACCCATGCGGAGGACATCCTGGCCGCCGGGGTGGATGTCATCACCTTGGGCAACCACTCCTTTGGAAAGACACAGATTGCGGATTTTTTGGAGGAAAGCCCTTACATTCTTCGTCCTGCCAATTTTACGGGCCGGGCCCCGGGCCGGGGTTGGGCGGTGTATGATTGCGGCCGGGTGCAGGTGGGTGTGATGAATCTCATTGGCCGCTGCAATTTGGATTTTAATGCGGAAAATCCCTTTACCACCGCCGACCGTATATTGAAAAGCGAGGACAAGCCCACCTTCACTCTGGTGGATTTTCACGCCCAGGCCACCAGCGAAAAGCTGGCCCTGTCGTACTATTTGGATGGCCGGGTCAGCGCCCTGTGGGGGACCCACACCCACGTACCCACCGCCGATGGGCGAGTCTGCCCCAAGGGCATGGGTTATCTCACCGACCTGGGTATGACCGGGCCGGCGGAGTCTGTGCTGGGCGTCCGGCCGGAGCAATCGGTGGAGTTTTTCCTGGGAGGGCTGCCGGGCCGATATCGGATGGCGGACGGCCCCTGCAGGCTGCAGGGAGCCCTGTTTACATTGGATAGCAGCACCGGCCTGTGCGCCGGGGTGGAGCGTATAGAGATACAATAAGGAGGAGAAAATATCATGTCAGTTGAAAAAGTGAGGGAGTATCTGAAGAGTTACGGCGTGGCAGACCGGATGCAGGAGTTTACCGTATCCAGCGCCACAGTGGAGCTTGCGGCGGTGGCCGTGGGCGTGGAGCCTGCCCGTATCGCCAAGACCTTGAGCTTCAAGGTGGATGAGACGCCCATTTTGATCGTAGCGGCCGGGGATGCCAAGGTGGATAACAGCAAGTATAAGCATTTCTTCCACACCAAGGCCAAGATGCTCACTCACGAGGAGGCGGTGGAGCGCATCGGTCATGCGGTGGGCGGCGTGTGCCCCTTTGCCCTGCCGGCGGAGGTAAAGACCTATCTGGACGTATCGCTGAAGCGGTTTGAAACGGTGTTTCCTGCAGTGGGCAGCGCCGCCTCGGCCATTGAGCTCACCTGTGACGAGCTGGAGCGCTGCTGCGGCGATAACTTCGTGGAGTGGGTGGACGTGTGTAAGGGCTGGCAGGACGACCAGCCCCAGGCATGAAGCTCCTGCATGCGGCGGATCTGCATCTGGACAGCGCTTTTGCGGGTCTGCCGGAGGAGAAGGCGGCCCTCTGCCGCCAGGAGAGCCGGGATATCCTGCGCCGTATGGTGGATTGGGCCAACGACCATGAGGCCGATGTGATGCTTTTGGCCGGAGACCTGTTTGACTCCGACCGGCTCTATAGCCAAACGGCCCGGACCTTGGCCCTGACCCTGGGGCGCTTCCGGGGCCGGATCTTCCTGGCTCCCGGCAACCATGATTTTTACGCCCCCGGCAGCGGCTACAGCGCTGTAGAGTGGCCGGAGAATGTGCATATCTTCACCTCCCGGACGCCCCAAACCGTTCTCCTGCCGGAGTGGAACGCCTCAGTCACCGGGACAGCCTTCACTACCGCCGAGGAGTGGGAGCCCTTTGCAGGCGCGGCCTTTGCCGGCAGTGAGGCAGCCGTTCGCCTGGGTGTGGTGCATGGAGAGGTCACCCGGGGTGAGAGCAAATACCGGGCTATTTCCCCGGCGGAGATCGGGAAAACGGACCTGACCTACCTGGCCCTGGGCCACGTCCACCGCTATGGCGGCGTGCAGCGGGCCGGGACCACGGCCTATGCCTATCCCGGCTGCCTGCCCGGACGGGGCTTTGACGAGACCGGAGACAAGGGCTTCCTGTTCGGTGATGTGACGGCGGAGGGAGCGGACCTGGAATTCATCCCCTTTGCCCGGCGGCGCTATCAGAGCGTTGCGGCGGATGTCACGGATTGTGACCCGGCGGAGGCTGTCCGCCAGGCGCTGGAGGGCGATTGCGGGCAGGATATCTGCCGGGTGCTGCTTACCGGGGCCCGGCGGGCGGATTTTTCCATCCCGGCGCTGGAGGGGGAATTGGCCGGCCTGTGCGCTTCTCTTACCTTGACGGACGAGACATACCCGGAGGAGGACGTGTGGGCCCGCTGCGGGGAGGATTCCCTCCGTGGGCTGTTTCTGCAGGATCTGAGGGAGCAGTATGCTGCCGCCGACGAGGAGGGCAAGAAGCAGGTTCTCCGGGCGGCGCGCTTTGGCCTGGCGGCCCTGGATAACCGGGACTGAGATGGGCGGCAAACTCTGTGAGACTTTTGGACGAGCAGACTTATAGGAGGTGTATATGAAAAGAATTCTCATGATCGGCACCGGCGGCACCATCGCCTCGGAAATGACCCCGGATGGGTTGACGCCGGAGCTGAACACGGAGCAGCTGCTGGAGTTTATTCCCGATATTGGCAAGCTCTGCCTGGTGGATTGCCTTCAGCTGTATAGCCTGGACAGCACCAATATCCGCCCCGAAAACTGGCTGGGCATAGTAGAGATCCTGCGCAAAAGCTACGATGCCTACGATGGCTTTGTCATCAGCCACGGCACCGATACCATGGCCTACACGGCGGCTGCCCTGAGCTATCTGGTCCAGGGCAGCGCCAAGCCCATTGTCCTTACCGGGGCCCAAAAGCCCATTTGGTTTGACGGTACGGACTCCAAGCGCAACCTGACGGATGCTTTTCTCTACGCCTGCCGGGGCTGCGGCGGCGTGCAGATCGTCTTTAACGGCAAGGTGATTCTGGGCACCCGGGCGCGAAAGACCTTTTCCAAAAGCTTTCAGGCCTTTTCCAGCGTCAACTATCCGGACCTGGCGGTGCTGCAGGATGAGCGGTTGCTCCAATATATCCGCACGGAGAGCCTGCCTCGGCCTGTTTTTTATGACAAGCTGTGCGAAAATGTGGGCCTGCTGAAGCTGATCCCCGGCACCAGGCGGGAGCTGGTGGATTTTATGATGGAGCGCTACGACGGCATCGTGGTGGAGAGCTTCGGCGTGGGCGGCTTGCCGGAGTATCCCGGGGAGGAGTTTTACCCGCTGGTGCAGCGGGCGGTGGAGCGGGGCAAGATCGTAGTGATGACTACCCAGGTACCCAACGAGGGCAGCGACCTGTCCGTGTACCATGTGGGCGGCCACCTGAAAAACACCCTGCACCTGCTGGAGGCCTTTGACATGACCACCGAGGCCGCTGTGTGCAAGCTCATGTGGATTCTGGGTCAGACCAAGGAATTTGAACAGGTGCGGGAGCTGTTTAACCGCCCTGTGGCGTGGGACATCCTTACCGTGGGCTGATACACGGGCCTGCAGACGTTGGATACCCGGCCTGTCTGCGGGCTTGACAATCCGCCCCCCGCACGATACAATACTAATTTAGGATAATTTAATTCGGAAACCATTCTGAAGAAAAAGTTAGGAGAAACATCATGGCTAAAGACCAGAGAAATGTGGAAGCCATCACCCCCATGGAGGTGGACTTCGCCAAGTGGTACACCGATATTTGTCTAAAAGCGGAGCTGGTGGATTACGCCTCCGTCAAGGGCTTTATGATCCTGCGGCCCTATGGCTATGCCATTTGGGAGAATATTCAGCGCATCATGGACGGGATGTTCAAAAAAACCGGCCATGTGAATGTGGCCATGCCCGTGCTGATCCCCGAGAGCCTGCTGAAAAAGGAGGGGGAGCTGGTGCAGGGCTTTGCCCCGGAGGTGGCCTGGGTCACCCACGGCGGCAGCGAGAAGCTGGAGGAGCGTCTGGCCTTCCGGCCCACCTCTGAGACTATGTTCTGCGACCACTGGCACAATGTACTGCAGAGCTACCGGGAGCTGCCCATGCTCTATAACCAGTGGTGCTCCGTCATCCGGTGGGAAAAGACCACCCGTCCCTTCCTGCGCTCCCGTGAGTTCTGGTGGCAGGAGGGCCACACCATCCACGAGACCGCTCAGGAGGCCATTGCCGAGACAGAGCAGCAGCTGAACTGCTACGCCGATTTCTGCCGGGATGCCCTGGCTATGCCCGTGGTAAAGGGCCGCAAGACCGATAAGGAAAAGTTCGCCGGGGCCGAGGCGACCTACACCATTGAGGCCATGATGAAGGACCACAAGGCCCTTCAATCCGGCACCAGCCACTATTTTGGCGACAAGTTCTCCCGGGCCTACGATGTGACCTTTACGGGTCGGGACAATAAGCTGCAGTACCCCTTCCAGACCTCCTGGGGTGCCACCACCCGTCTCATCGGTGCCTGCATCATGACCCATTCGGACAACAACGGCCTGGTTCTGCCTCCGGCCATCGCACCTATCCAGGTCATCGTGCTGCCCATCGCCCAGCACAAGGCCGGCGTGCTGGATGCCGCCGCCCAGCTGCGGGATCGGCTGGAGAAGCTGGGTCTGCGGGTGAAAATGGATGATAGTGAGCAGTCCCCCGGCTGGAAGTTTGCCCAGTATGAGATGAAGGGCGTGCCCCTGCGTGTGGAGATCGGCCCCAAGGATATGGAAAAGCAGCAGTGCTGCATCGCCCGCCGTGACACCGGCGAAAAGACCTTCGTGCCCCTGTCCGACCTGGAGAGCGCCGTGCAGTCCCTGCTGCAGGAGGTTCACCACAACCTCTATGCTATGGCCGAGAAGAATCTGGAGGACAACACCTTCGACTTCACCACCTGGGAGGAGGTCAAGGAGATGGCCCAGGGCAAGGGCGGCTTTGCCCGCACCAAGTGGTGCGGCAGCCTGGAGTGCGAGCTGGCCATGAAGGAAAAGGCCGGGGTTTCCAGCCGCTGTATGCCGCTCAAGCAGTCCGGCACCACCGGCAAATGTCCCGTATGCGGCAAGGAATGCACCACGGACATTTATTGGGGCGTGGCGTATTAAGACACCTGGCGAAAAATCTTCGATTTTTCTGCCAAAAGGCTTGCAGCCTGCTGCCAAATTACAGCTTTGTCATTCCGAGGAGGCGAAGCGGCCGTGGGCATCCGCTCTTTCTCCGGAGGGATACGGATTGCCGCACCGGTGTGCGCACTGGCTCGCAATGACATTGTATTTCAACAACAAGCAAGACCGGCGCGGAGGATTTTCCGCGCCGGTCTTTTTGGGCAGGGTTGAGGAAGAAGCCTGCCGGTTGCTCCTTTAAGGACGAGGAACAATTCAAGAATACACCAGATATAGTGTAAAGTCAATACACTTATTATGATGTATGAAATAATAAGCCATAACACAGGAAAGGAAAGTGTGCTATGGCGGCATATATGGAAATTTTGCAGGGACTGCGAGAGGACAGCGACCTGACCCAGGCGCAGGTGGCGGCGGCGCTGGGGACTACGCAGCAGGTGTATGCCCGGTATGAAAAGGGCGTAAACGAGCTGCCGCTGCGGCATTTGCGGGCGCTGTGCCTGCTGTATGGAGTCAGCGCGGACTACATTTTGGACCTGCCGGAGGGGCTGAAGCGCCCTCGGTAAAAATTTCGGCACACCTCACGAAAATATTTCTGAATTTTATAAAAATAAGAGAAAATCCCCTTGACAAAAAGGGGCTTTTCCTATATTATAAGCAGGTACGCGTATCGTGGGTGCTGCACACCCGGGAGCGTTTACAAATGCGATGAACCGGGAGATTGCTCCGCAAGGAGGTAACTTCCGGGGAGTATGTCCGATAATCGGGCGGCTGAGAAGAACCTCTACGCCAGCGTAGATCGCTGTGCCAGAGTGACACCGGCCGGAGTTCGTGCCGGTGTTTCTTATGAGTCGGAATGATACGCACGGGTAAGCGTATAGATATTCTTCTCGCCGTACGGAACGCGGCCCTCGCAAAACAAAAACCGTACGAAAAATGGAGGAACAAACCAAATGGCAAAAGAAATGATCCGCATTCGCCTGAAGGCCTATGACCACCAGGTCATCGACCAGTCCGCAGAGAAGATCGTGGAGACCGCCAAGCGCAACGGCGCTACCGTGTCCGGCCCCATCCCTCTGCCCACCAAGAAGGAGATCGTCACCATCCTGCGCGCTACCCACAAGTATAAGGACAGCCGTGAGCAGTTCGAGCGCCGCACCCATAAGAGACTGATCGACATCACCAATTCCAACCCCAAGACCGTGGAGGCCCTGATGTCTCTGGACCTGCCGGCCGGTGTGGAAATCGAGATCAAGCTGTAATTATACATTATATAATATAGCCCATCTCACCCCTGACCCTGCGCCAAAGGGCGCACCATTATCAACATTGCTTGCAAGACCATCGTCCGTCGACTTGCGTGAGACGGACGGGGTTAAGTCGGCAGAGCAAGCGGCCCGTACCCAATGCAGGCTGAACTATGCCGACCAATAACCTTTAAGGAGGATCATACATGAAAGCAATCATCGGCAAGAAAGTTGGCATGTCTCAGATCTTCGATGAAAACGGCAAGGTCATTCCCGTCACTGTTATCGAGGCGGGCCCCTGCACCGTCATTCAGAAGAAGACTTCCGAGAAGGAAGGCTATGAGTCTGTCCAGCTGGGCTTTGAGGATGTTCCCGAGCGGAAGCTGACCAAGCCCGAAATGGGCCACCTGAACAAGGCTGGCGTGGCCCCCAAGAAGTACCTGCGCGAGTTCAACCTGGAAAACGCCTCCGAGCTGAATATCGGCGACATCATCAAGGCTGATACCTTTGCAGAGGGTGACTTCGTTGACGTCACCGGCACCAGCAAGGGCCACGGCTACCAGGGCCCCATCAAGCGCCACGGCGCACAGCGCACCCCCATGAGCCACGGCGGCGGCCCCGTCCATCGTCATGCCGGCTCCATGGGCTCCACCACCGATCCCAGCCGCATCTTCAAGGGCCACATCGGCGCCGGTCAGATGGGCTGCGATACCGTCACCGTTCAGAATCTGGATGTGGTGAAGGTGGACGCTGAGCTGAATCTCATTGCTGTGCGCGGTGCCGTGCCCGGCCCCAAGGGCGGCCTGGTCCTCATCAAGAGCACCGTCAAGACCCACCGCGTCAAGAACGTGGAGGCCGGTATCAGCAACAACCCGCAGAAGGCTTCCGGCCGCAATCCCCAGAAGGCCTCTGCGCGTAATAAGTAAGGAAAGGAGTGCTTGAACAATGCCTACTATCAAAGTTTTGAACATGGCCGGCGCAGAAGTCGGTACCGTGGAGCTGAAGGACAGCATCTTTGGCATCGAGCCCAATGAGTGCGTCGTTCACGAAGTGGTGAAAAATCACCTGGCAAACTGCAGACAGGGTACCCAGAGCGCTCTGACCCGTGCTGAAGTTTCCGGCGGCGGCAAGAAGCCCTGGCGTCAGAAGGGCACCGGTCACGCCCGTCAGGGCAGCACCCGTGCGCCCCAATGGACCCACGGCGGCATCGTGTTTGCCCCCAAGCCCCGCAGCTATTCTTATGTCCTGAATAAGAAGGTCAAGAGATTGGCTATGAAGTCTGCTCTGTCCGCCAAGGCGGCCGCAGGCGAGATCATCGTGGTGGATTCCATCAAGATGGACGCTATCAAGACCAAGGACTTCCGCACCTTCCTGGGCGCCGTCAAGGCGGAGGGCAAGGCTCTGGTGGTCACTCCTGCCAAGGATGAGATCATCGTTAAGTCCGCCCGCAACATCCCCGGCGTTGAGACCGCCATGGCCAACCTGATCAATGTCTATGACATTCTCAAGGCCAAGTACCTGGTCATCGACAAGGAAGCCCTCGCAGTAATCGAGGAGGTGTTCGCATAATGGCTAACGTATACGACATCATTATTCGTCCCATCATCACCGAGCGCTCTATGGCTGCTACCGGCGAGAAGAAGTACGTCTTCGAGGTAGCTCCCACCGCCGGCAAGATCGAGATCAAGAACGCCGTGGAGGAGATCTTCGGCGTGAAGGTGGCAAAGGTCAACACCATCAACTACGATGGCAAGGCTAAGCGCCTGGGCGCCGGCCGTCCCGGCAAGCGCAAGAGCTGGAAGAAAGCCTATGTCCAGCTGACCCAGGATTCCAAGACCATCGAGTTCTTCGAAGGCATGGTCTGATAACGGAAGGAGTGTAAAGAATGTCTATTAAAACCTTTAAGCCGACCACACCCTCCCGCAGACACATGACTGTCAACGGCTTTGACGGCATCAACAAGCATGCCAAGCCCGAGGCAAGCCTGACTGAGGTTCTGAAGAAGAATGCTGGTCGCAACAGCTATGGCCGTATCACCGTCCGTCATCGCGGCGGCGGCGAGAAGCGCAAGTATCGTGTCATCGACTTCAAGCGCGACAAGATGGATATGGAAGCCACTGTCCTGCAGCTGGAGTACGATCCCAACCGCAGCGCCAACATCGCGCTGGTGCAGTATGAGGATGGCGAGAAGCGTTACATCATCGCTCCCGTGGGCCTGAAGGCCGGGGACAAGGTCCTCTCCTCCGCCGCAGCCGACATCAAGCCCGGCAACTGCCTGCCCATCGCCAACATCCCCGTGGGTACCGTTATCCACAACATCGAGATGCATCCCGGCCGCGGCGCCCAGCTGGTCCGCTCCGCCGGTGCCTATGCCCAGCTGATGGCTAAGGAGGGCGACAACGCCCAGATCCGTATGCCCTCCGGCGAGGTGCGCATCATCCGCACCAACTGCACCGCCTGCATCGGTCAGGTGGGCAACCTGGAGCATGAGAATGTGCAGATCGGTAAGGCCGGCCGCAAGCGCCACATGGGTTGGCGTCCCACCGTCCGCGGTTCTGTTATGAACCCCTGCGACCACCCCCACGGCGGTGGTGAAGGTAAGTCCCCTGTTGGCCGTCCCGGCCCTGTCACTCCTTGGGGCAAGCCTGCTATGGGTTACAAGACCCGCAAGAAGAAGAACCCCACCGACAAGTTCATTGTCAAGCGTCGTAATGTGAAGTAAGGGAGGCAAGAGAATATGAGCAGATCTATTAAAAAAGGCCCGTATGTTGCCCCGGAGCTTCTCAAGCGGGTTGAAGAAATGAATGCAAAGGGTGAGAAGAATGTGCTGAAGACCTGGAGCCGCAGCTCCACCATCTTCCCTGCATTCGTGGGTCACACCATTGCCGTGCATGACGGCCGCCGCCATGTGCCCGTATATATCCAGGAGGATATGGTGGGTCACAAGCTGGGCGAGTTCGCTCCCACCCGCACGTTCCGCGGCCACGCGAAGTCTAAGTAAGAAGGAGGATGCAGAATACAATGGAAGCTAAAGCTTATTTGAGATATGTCCGCATCTCTCCCCGCAAGGTCCAGATCGTGTGCGATCTGATCCGCGGCAAGGATGCCAAGACGGCCATGGCCATTCTGATGCAGACCCCCAAGGCGGCCTCCGAGCCCCTGGTGAAGCTGCTCAAGAGCGCCTGCGCCAACGCAGAGAACAACTTCAACATGGATCCTGAAAAGCTGGTGGTCACCCAGGTGTTCGCCACGCCCGGCCCCATTCTCAAGAGAATGATGCCCCGGGCCCAGGGCCGTGCTTATCGCATCAACAAGAGAACCTCTCATGTGACGCTGGCCGTCGCTGAGAAAGAGTAAGGGAGGGAGACAGTTTTATGGGACAGAAAATTAATCCCCACGGCTTCCGCGTGGGCGTCATCAAAGACTGGGATTCCCGTTGGTATGCCAGCAATGAGAAGGTGGGCGACCTTCTGGTGGAGGATCACAAGATCCGCGTGTACCTGAAGAAGCTCCTGTATGCGGCCGGTGTCTCCAAGATCGAGATCGAGCGCAGCAGCGAGGTCGTTACCATTTACCTGCATGTGGCCCGTCCCGGTGTGGTCATCGGCAAGGGCGGCACCCAGGTGGAGGAGTACCGCCAGAGCGTTGAGAAGCTTATCGGCAAGACCGTGAAGCTGAACATCGTGGAGGTCCGCAACCCCGATATGGACGCGCAGCTGGTGGCCGAGAATATCGCCGCTCAGCTTGAGAAGCGTATTTCTCACCGCCGCGCCATGAAGAATGCTATGGGCCGTGCCATGCGCGCCGGTGCCAAGGGCATCAAGTGCAACTGCTCCGGCCGTCTGGGCGGTCGTGAAATCGCCGGCAGCGAGCACTATCACGAGGGCACCATTCCCCTGCAGACCCTGCGTGCCGATATTGATTACGGCTTCGCTGAGGCTGCCACCACCTTCGGCCGCATCGGCGTGAAGGTGTGGATCTACAAGGGCGAGGTGCTGAGCCAGGCTCTGCGCACCACTCCCCGTACCCTGGACACCAGCAAGCCCTACCAGGAGCGCCGTGAGCGCCGCGGCCGCCGTGACGGCGACCGTCGTGGTGGCTTCCGTCGTGACGGCCAGAGCGGCGGCTTCAATCGCGACCGCAACGGCAGCCGTCCCCAGGGTGGTTTCCGCAAACCCGCAGAAAAGAAAGAAGGAGGCGCTCAGTAATGCTTCTGCCCAAGAGAGTTAAGTACCGCAGAGTACACCGTGGCCGCCTCACCGGCAAGGCCACCAGAGGCAATAAGATCACCTACGGTGAATTTGGCCTCGTAGCGCTGGAGCCCGCATGGATCACCAGCAATCAGATCGAAGCCGCCCGTATCGCCATGACCCGTTATACCAAGCGTGGCGGTCAGGTTTGGATCAAGATCTTCCCCGATAAGCCTGTTACCGAGAAGCCCGCTGAGACCCGTATGGGTTCCGGTAAGGGTTCCCCCGAGTATTGGGTAGCCGTTGTTAAGCCCGGCCGTGTCATGTTTGAAATCGCCGGCGTTTCCGAAGATGTCGCTCGTGAGGCTCTGCGTCTGGCCAGCCACAAGCTGCCCATCAAGACCAAGATCGCCAAGCGCGAGGACATCGCAGCCCAGGAAGTAGGTGAATGAGATGAAGGCAACTGAAGTACGTGCAATGAGCGTTGAGCAGCTCAATGAAAAGCTCGACTCCCTGAAGAAGGATCTGTTCTTCCTGCGTATGCAGCACGCAACCAATCAGCTGGACAATCCTCTCAAGATCGCTGAAACCAAGCGTGATATTGCCCGGGTGAAGACCGTTATCCGTGAAAAGGAGGAGAAGTAATATGGAAGAAAAGAGAATTTCCTCCCGCAAGGTCAGAGTTGGCAAGGTAGTTTCCGACAAGATGGACAAGACCGTGGTCGTGGCCATTGAGGATCGTGTCGCTCACCCTCTGTACAAGAAGATCGTCGGCCGCACCTATAAGCTGAAGGCCCACGATGAGGAGAACACCTGCGGCGTAGGCGATATTGTTAAGGTGATGGAGACCCGCCCCCTGTCCAAGGACAAGCGTTGGCGTGTGGTCGAGATCGTTGAGAAGGCTAAGTAAGGAGGTAACCGAGAATGATTCAGCAAGAGTCTTATCTGAAGGTTGCCGATAATACCGGCGCCAAGGAGATCAAGTGCATCCGTGTCCTGGGCGGTTCCAAGCGCAAGTACGGCAACATCGGCGATGTCATCGTCGCTTCCGTGCGCAAGTCTACCCCCGGTGGCCAGGTGAAGAAGGGCGAGGTCGTCAAGGCTGTCATCGTTCGCAGCGCCAAGGGCGTTCGCCGTGCCGACGGCACCTATGTCCGTTTTGATGAAAACGCCGCCGTCCTCATCAAGGACGACAAAAACCCCAGAGGTACCCGTATCTTTGGGCCCGTTGCCCGCGAGCTGCGTGACAAGGACTATATGAAGATCCTGTCCCTGGCTCCCGAAGTAGTTTAAGGAGGGGCCGAAGAATGAATAGTCTGAAAATCAAGAAGAACGACAAGGTCGTCGTCCTGTCCGGCAAGGACAGGGGCAAGACCGGTAAGGTCCTGGGCACCGTGCCCAGCGAGGCCAAGGTCGTTGTGGAAGGCATCAACATGGTCACCTGCCACATCAAGCCCCGCAAGCAGGGCGAGGAGGGCGGCATCGTGAAGCGTGAGGCTGCCATCTATGCCAGCAAGGTGCAGGTTGTCTGCCCCAAGTGCGACAAGGGCACCCGCGTGGCCTACAAGGTCACCGATGGCAAGAAGGTCCGCGTCTGCAAGAAGTGCGGCGCTGAGCTGTAAGAAAGGAGAGAGGTAAAAATGGCACGACTGAAAGTAAAATATACCGAAGAAGTGGCTCCCGCTCTCTTCAAGAAGTTCGGCTACAAGTCCACCATGCAGATCCCCAAGATCGACAAGGTGGTCGTGAACGTCGGCTGCGGCGAAGCCCGTGAGAATCCCAAAGTTCTGGAAGCTGTCTGCAAGGACCTGGGCCAGATCACCGGCCAGAAGGCCATCGTGACCATCGCCAAGAAGTCCGTTGCAAACTTCAAGCTCCGTGAAGGTATGCCCGTGGGCGCTAAGGTCACCCTGCGGGGCGACAAGATGTGGGAGTTCCTGGATCGTCTGTTCAACGTGGCTCTGCCCCGTGTGCGTGACTTCCGCGGCATCAGCGCCAACGCCTTCGACGGCCGCGGCAACTATGCCCTGGGCGTTAAGGAGCAGCTGATCTTCCCCGAGATCGAGTACGATAAGATCGACAAGATCCGTGGTATGGACATCGTCATCTGCACCACCGCGCAGAGCGACGAAGAGGCCCGCGAGCTGCTGACTCTGGTCGGCGCTCCCTTTGAACGCTGATTAGGAGGAGAAAAAAATGGCAAAGAAGTCTATGATCCTGAAGCAGCAGGCTCCCGCTAAGTTCTCCACCCGTAAGTACAACCGCTGCAAGCTGTGCGGCCGTCCCCACGCCTACCTGCGTGACTACGGCGTGTGCCGTGTCTGCTTCCGCACCCTGGCTTACAAGGGCGAGATCCCCGGTGTCCGCAAGGCTTCCTGGTAATCTTTTGCCCTCATACTTCGTTGGCTTGGCTTGCTGTACACAAAGTACAGCGGCGCCTCGCCGCCTCGTCTGAGAACAAAAGAAATTTTTCCGTCATACCTCGTTGGTGCGGCTTGGCGTACACAAAGTACACATTCACCTTGCCGCCTCGTCTGGCGAAAAAATTCGACACCGATACTGCCTCTGTAAATCGAGGGCAGTATCCCGCGTGAGAGTTTCTCTCCGCAAAACCGTGTCCAAGAGCGTAGGTGACGCTCTGGCAATATAGGATGGCGAAAGGTCACTGTTAATTAAACATCGGCTTCCGGTGCGCCAAATTAGCAGTGATACCTCGCTGCCTCAACAGGATGATTTCCTGTAACTCTAAATTAGGAGGATAATTAACTATGCACATCACTGATCCTGTTGCCGATATGCTCACCCGTATCCGCAACGCCAACAATGCCAAGCATGAGACCGTGGATGTTCCCGCTTCCAACATGAAGAAGAGCATCGCTCAGATCCTGCTGGACGAGGGCTACATCAAGTCCTTCCAGATCGTCGACGACGGTACCCAGGGCACCATCCGTATTACCCTGAAGTACAACGCCGGCAAGGAGAAGGTCATCTCCGGCCTGCGCCGCGTGTCCAAGCCCGGCCTGCGCGTCTATGTGGGCGCCGACGAGCTGCCCCGCGTGCTGCGTGGTCTTGGTATTGCGATCGTATCCACTTCCAAGGGCGTCATGACCGATAAGGCTGCTCGTGCGGCCCATGTCGGCGGCGAAGTCCTGGCATTCGTTTGGTAAGGAGGTATTTGAACAATGTCGAGAATTGGTAGAATGCCCATTACCGTCCCCGCCGGTGTGGAGGTCTCCATTGCTGCGGGCAATGTTGTCACCGTCAAGGGCCCCAAGGGCACCCTGGTGCAGACTCTGCACCCCGAGATGATCCTGGAGCAGGAAGGCAACATCATCCATGTTAAGCGTCCCACCGACGACAAGGCCCACTGCGCTCTGCACGGCATGACCCGCGCTCTGCTGCACAACATGATCGTTGGCGTCAGCGAAGGCTTCAAGAAGGAGCTGGAGATCAACGGCGTCGGTTACCGCGCCGAGAAGAAGGGCAATGAGCTGGTCATGAACCTGGGCTATTCCCATCAGGTCATCGTGCCCGAGATTGATGGCATTACCATCGAGGTCCCCGCACAGAACAAGGTCGTCATCCACGGCGCCGATAAGCAGAAGGTCGGTCAGTTCGCTGCCGAAGTCCGCGAGAAGCGTCCTCCCGAGCCTTATAAGGGCAAGGGCATCAAGTATGTCGATGAAGTCATCCGCCGCAAGGTCGGTAAGACCGGCGCTAAGAAGTAAGGAGGTGTGCCGATATGATTAAAAGACCCAATACCAACGCTCAGCGTCTCAAGCGCCATAAGAGAGTGCGCGCTAAGGTTTTCGGCACCGCCGAGAGACCCCGTCTGAATGTTTTCCGCAGTGAAAAGAACATCTATGCCCAGGTGATCGACGATGTGGCCGGGAACACCCTGGTCTCTGCGTCCTCTCTGGATAAGGCCATCGAAGGCAACGGCGGCAATAAGACCGCAGCCCGTGCTGTGGGCAAGCTGGTTGCCGAGCGCTGCAAGGCCAAGGGTATCGATACTGTCGTGTTTGACCGCGGCGGCTATGTGTATCACGGTCGCGTGGCCGAGCTGGCCGAGGGTGCCCGCGAGGGCGGCCTGGAATTCTAAGAGAGGAGGATAACTGACAATGGCAAGATTTGAAAGAGAACAAAGCGAGTATATCGAAAAAGTAGTTGCTACCAACCGTGTATCCAAGACGGTTAAGGGCGGTCGTGTCATGAAGTTCTCCGCTCTGATGGTCGTGGGCGACGGCAAGGGCAAGGTCGGTTACGGCCTGGGCAAGGCCGCCGAGGTTCCCGAGGCTATCCGCAAGGGCATTGAGGATGCTAAGAAGAACATGATCCAGGTTTCTCTGTCCGGCAGCACCATTCCTCACGAGGTCATCGGTGAGGCAGGCGCAGGCCGCGTGCTGATGAAGCCCGCCGCACCCGGTACCGGCGTTATCGCCGGCGGTCCCGTGCGTATCATTATGGAAGCAGCCGGTGTGAAGGATATTCGTACCAAGTGCCTGCGTTCCAATACCGCAGTCAATGTTGTCGCCGCCACCTTTGAGGGCCTGAAGGCTCTGCGCACTCCCGAGGAAGTTGCCAGAACCCGCGGCAAGAGCGTGGACGAGATCGTGGGCTAAGGAGGAGTTTGAATTATGGCTAATCTGAATATCAAGCTCGTCAAGAGCCTTAACGGCCGCCTGGAAAAGCACATTGCAACCGCTCATTCCATGGGCCTGCGCAAGATCGGTGACACCACCGTTCAGCCCGACAACGCTCAGACCAAGGGCAAGATCGCCAAGATCGGCTATCTGCTCCAGGTCACCGAAGTAGAATAAGGAGGTGCGAGAGAATGAAACTGAATGAACTGTCTCCCGCAGTTGGCTCCACCAAGGAAGCCTACCGCAAGGGCCGCGGCGCCGGCTCCGGCAACGGCAAGACTGCCGGCCGTGGTCACAAGGGCCAGAAGGCCCGCTCCGGCGGCGGCACCCGCATTGGCTTTGAGGGCGGCCAGATGCCTCTGGCCCGCCGCATCCCCAAGCGCGGTTTCAACAACATTTTTGCCAAGCCCCTGGAGATCATCAACCTGTCCGCTCTGAACAAGTTCGAGGACGGCGAGACTGTGAACGCAGAAGCTCTGCTGGCCAAGGGCATCCTGAGCAAGTGTGAGTATGGCTTCAAAGTTCTTGGTAACGGCTCCGTTACCAAGAAGGTGACCGTGCAGGCCGCTGCTTTCTCTCAGGCTGCTAAGGACGCGATCGAAGCAGCAGGAGGAAAGGCAGAGGTGATCTAAGGTGATTCAGACGATTCGCAAAGCCTGGGGCATCCCCGAACTGCGCAAGAAAATCATCTTCACCGCACTGATCCTTCTGATCTTCCGCATCGGCAACGCCATCCCTGTTCCCTATGTGGACACGGGCCTGCTGAATGACTATATCAATCAGCTGAGCACTACCGTCCTGGGCCTATACAATGTTATGTCCGGCGGTGCCTTTGCCGAGGCGACTGTCTTCGCACTGGGCGTGCAGCCCTATATCAATAGCTCCATCATCATCCAGCTGCTGACCATTGCCATCCCCGCCCTGGAGCGGCTGGCAAGAGAGGGCGGCGAGGAAGGCAAGAAGAAAATCCAGTCCATCACCCGCTATGCCACCGTGGCCATCGCCATCCTGCAGGGCTGGGGCTACTACATGCTGATGAAGAACTACGGCATCCTCACCAACACCGGTGTCTGGGCCGCCCTGGTCATCATCGCATCCTTCATTGCCGGCTCCTCCTTCGTTATGTGGATGGGCGAGCAGATCACCGAGTTTGGTATCGGCAACGGCATCTCCATCATCCTGTTCGCCGGTATCCTGTCCCGTGTGCCGGCCATGGTCTCCTCCATGGTCTCCGGCCTGAAGGCGGGTACCCTGGTCTGGTGGGCCGCTGTGCTGGTGGTCATCGGTATCCTGGCACTGATCGTGCTGATCACCTGGGTCAACGGCGCCGAGCGCCGCATCCCGGTGCAGTATGCCAAGCGTCAGGTGGGCCGCAAAATGTATGGCGGCCAGGCATCCACCCTCCCCATGAAGGTGAATATGTCCGGCGTTCTGCCCATCATCTTTGCCCAGTCCATCGCCATGATCCCCTCCACCATCGCTGCTTTTTGCAAGCAGCCGGCTGAGGGAACCTTCTGGTACGGCTTCCTGAACGCCATCGACACCAAATCGGTGCTGTATATGATCTTCTACTTCCTGATGATCATCGGCTTCAGCTATTTCTATTCCACCATTCAGTTCAACCCCATTGAGATCTCCAACAACCTGAAGAAGAACGGCGGCTTTATCCCCGGCTTCCGCCCCGGTAAGCCCACTGCGGACTTCATCAAGAAGGTCCTCAATAAGGTCACGCTGTTTGGCGCCATCTATCTGGGCATTGTGGCCATCCTGCCCCTCATCATCGGCAAGGCTGTCAACAATGCCGCCCTGTCCATCGGCGGCACCTCCGTCATCATCGTGGTGGGTGTTGCGTTGGAGACCGTACAGGCTCTGGAGTCCCAGATGCTGATGCGTCAGTATAAGGGCTTCCTGGAATAAGAGGTGTTTTTATGAAACTGATCCTTTTAGGTGCCCCGGGTGCCGGTAAGGGGACCCAGGCTGACATTCTCAAGGTCAAGCTGAATATCCCTACCATCTCTACGGGTAACATTCTGCGTGCAGCCGTGAAAAACGGCACTCCCACCGGCCTGAAGGCCAAGGAGTACATGGACGCAGGCAAGCTGGTGCCGGATGAGGTTATCATCGGCATCATCAATGAGCGCCTGCAGGAGGCCGATTGCGCCAATGGCTATATTCTGGACGGCGTGCCCCGCACCATCGCCCAGGCCGAGGCCATGGAGCAGGCCGGTATCAGCTTCGACGCTGTGGTCGCCATCGAAATCCCCGATGAAAAGATCGTCGCCCGCATGGGCGGCAGACGGGTCTGCGAGAACTGCGGCGCCAGCTATCACATTGTGAATATCCCTCCCAAAAAAGAGGGTGTGTGCGATGTGTGCGGCGGCAAGCTCGTGCAGCGTAAGGATGATAACCCCGAGACGGTCCGTGACCGCCTGGCGGTTTATCATAAAGAAACAGAACCGCTCAAGGGTTTCTACGAGGCCCGGGGGATTCTGAAAACTGTGGAGGACCAGCCCACCGTGGCCGGAACGACGCAGGCGATCTTGAAAGCACTGGGGAGATAAGCTATGATCACCCTAAAGTCAGCTCACGAGATCGAAGCGATGCGCCTGGCGGGAAAAATTACCGCGGCTGCCCGGGCCCTGGCCCGGGAAATGGTAAAGCCCGGCGTAACAACCCAACAAATTGACAAGGCAGTGTTCCACTTTATTCGGGAGCAGGGGGCTACCCCCTCCTTCCTGCACTACAACGGTTATCCGGCCAGTGTATGCATCAGCGTCAACGATGAAATTATCCACGGTATCCCCGGCAAACGGGTGCTACGCGAGGGTGACATCGTCAGCGTGGATGTGGGTGCATATATCGGCGGCTACCATGGCGATTGCGCCGGCACCTACCCCTGCGGCCAGGTGTCCGACGAAGCCCTGCGTCTCATCCGTGTGACCCAGGACTCCTTCTTTGAGGGTCTGAAGTTCGCCCGGGAGGGCTACCGCCTGTCGGATATATCCCACGCAGTGCAGACCTTTGTGGAGGCAAACGGCTATTCCGTGGTGCGCGAATATGTGGGCCACGGTATTGGCCGGAATATGCACGAAGCGCCTGAGGTGCCCAATTACGGCAAGCCCGGTCACGGCCCCCGCCTTCTGCGGGGCATGACCTTGGCCGTAGAACCCATGGTCAACGCAGGCACCGCCGCCATCAAGCAGATGAGCGATGGCTGGACGGTGAAAACCGCCGATGGCAAATATGCCGCCCACTATGAAAACACCATCCTGATCACAGCCGGCGACCCGGAGCTTCTGACGGATCCCGCAGAGTCATTGGTGTAAGCTATGGACATTGTCAAATCCAACATCGTAAAATCCACTGCCGGCCGGGACGAAGGGGACCTCTTCTTCGTGCTGGATATACAGGAGGAGTTCCTTCTGCTGGCAGACGGTAAGCGCCGCCGGGTGGAAAACCCCAAGAGGAAAAAGTGCAAGCATGTAGCCTTTGTGGGGGAGAGTCACAGCGTCGTTGCCGAGAAGATCAGGAGCAGCGAAAAAATCACAAATAGTGAGCTTCGTAAAGCCTTAGCTGCCTGTACAGGCGGCGGTAATCAAGACCAGGAGGGATTATAGCTTGGCAAAATCCGATATGATCGAAGTGGAAGGCGTAGTGGTTGAATCCCTGCCCAACACCACATTCCAGGTAGACATTGGAAATGGACACACCATATTAGCGCATATTTCCGGAAAGCTCAGAATGAATTTCATCAGGATTCTGCCCGGTGACAAGGTGACAGTGGAAATGTCGCCGTATGATCTGACCCGGGGCCGGATTACCTGGCGTAGTAAGTAGGAGGTTTATCAAAATGAAAGTAAGACCGTCCGTGAAGCCCATGTGCGAGAAGTGCAAAGTGATCCGCCGCAAGGGCCGTGTTATGGTCATTTGCGAGAATCCCAAGCATAAGCAGAGACAGGGCTAAGATGAAATTGGAGGTGCTTTAAGAGTATGGCACGTATTGCCGGTATTGACCTGCCCAAGGATAAGCGAATCGAGATCGGTTTGACCTATATCTATGGTATTGGCAGAAAGAGCGCGCAGGACATCCTGGCGCAAACAGGCATCAACCCCGACACCCGCGTGAAGGATCTGACGGAGGCCGACGAGGCCAAGCTCCGTGAGGTCATCGACCAGAGCTACACCGTGGAAGGCGATCTGCGCCGTCAGGTGGCACTGGACATCAAGCGTCTGACCGAGATCGGCTGCTATCGCGGCATGCGTCATCGCCGTGGCCTGCCCGTCCGCGGTCAGCGCAGCAAGACCAACGCCCGTACCCGCAAGGGTCCCAAGAAGACCATTGCTAACAAGAAGAAGTAAGGAGGGAAGATAGAATATGGCTAATGCTAAGACCGGCAAGAAGGTTATCCGCCGCCGCCGTGAAAAGAAGAACATTGAAAAGGGCCAGGTCCATATCCGTTCTTCCTTCAACAACACTATGGTAACCGTTACCGATGCACAGGGCAATGCCCTGTCCTGGGCCTCCTCCGGCGGCCTGGGTTTCCGCGGCAGCAAGAAGTCCACTCCTTTCGCCGCCCAGAGCGCAGCTGAGACTGCCGCCAAGGCCGCCATGGAGCACGGCCTGAAGACCGTTGAGGTCTTCGTCAAGGGTCCCGGCCAGGGCCGTGAGGCTGCCATCCGTGCGCTGCAGGCCGTGGGTCTGGAAGTGACCATGATCAAGGATGTCACGCCCATTCCCCACAATGGCTGCCGCCCCCCCAAGCGTCGTCGCGTGTAATCGGAACAAGGAGGATAAATAGATTATGGCTAAGAATATGCAGCCTATCGCCAAGCGTTGCAAGGCGCTGGGTATCTCTCCTGCTGTCATGGGTTACGCCAAGAAGGAGACCAAGCGCAACCCCGGCGGCCAGATGAGAAAGAAGAAGAGCGAGTATGCCATCCAGCTCAATGAGAAGCAGAAGGTGAAGTTCGTCTACGGCATCCTGGAGAAGCAGTTCCGTATGTATTATGAGAAGGCTTCCGCTATGTCCGGCAAGACCGGCGAGAACCTGCTGACCTTGGTTGAGCGTCGGCTGGACAATGTGATCTATCGTCTGGGCTTTGCCATGACCCGCCGGGAGGCTCGTCAGCTGGTGAACCACGCCCATTTCACCGTCAACGGCAAGAAGGTCAACATTCCTTCCTACCTGGTGCGCGTGGGCGATGTGATCGAGGTCAAGGAGAGCAGCCGCTCCTCCGCCGCCTTCAAGCGCTTCACAGCAGAGGATGCTCCTCTGGTCACCGTTCCCACTTGGCTGGAGCGTGACAAGAATGCGCTGAAGGGCACCGTGACCAGAATGCCCGCTCGTGATGACATTGATATGCCCATTGAGGAACACCTCATCGTCGAGCTGTACTCCAAGTAATAGGGTCGAGACCCTCAAACTGCACTGGAATCGAATACGGTGCGGAGCATAAACTCCGCCCAACTGAAATGAAGGAGGGTACTGCATGATCGAAATTGAGAAGCCTCAGATCGAGTGTATTGAAACACCTGGCGATGCTTCCTATGGAAAGTATGTGATCGAACCCCTGGAGCGCGGCTACGGAACGACACTGGGCAATGCCCTGCGTCGCATCCTGCTCTCCTCGCTGCCCGGCACTGCAGCCACCAGCATCAAGATTGCCGGTGTCCAGCACGAGTTTTCCACCATCCCCGGCGTCAAGGAGGATGTCACGGAGATCGTGCTGAACATGAAGAATCTGCTGACCAAGCTGCACTGCGAGGGTGCCAAGACCGTCTTCATCGAGGCTGCCGGCCCCTGCGAGGTTACTGCCGGCGACATTAAGCCCGATGGCGAGGTGGAAATCCTAAATCCCGAGCTGCATATTGCGACTCTGGATGTGGGCGCCACCCTGAGCATGGAGGTGACGTTGAGCCACGGCCGCGGCTATGTGTCCGCTGACCGGAACAAGGCCATGCGCCCCGGCGTCATCGGCGTCATCCCCATCGACTCTATCTATACCCCCGTGTATAAGGTCAACTACACGGTGGAAAAGACCCGTGTCGGCAACATGAGCGATTTTGACAAGCTGACGCTGGAGGTGTGGACGGATTCCACCATCTCCGCCCGGGATGCTGTGTCCCTGGGTGCCAAGATCCTCTGCGACCACTTTGCTCTGTTCACTGATTTGTCCGACAATGTGGGCGGCGAGCCCGTCATCGTGGAGAAGGCCGGTGACGATCAGAGCAAGCAGCTGCAGATGACCATTGAGGAGCTGGATCTGTCTGTGCGCAGCTTCAACTGCCTCAAGCGTGCCAACATCAACACTGTGGAGGATCTAATCTCCAAGACGGAAGACGAAATGATGAAGGTTCGCAACCTGGGACGCAAGTCTCTGGAGGAAGTCATCAACAAACTGGCCATGATGGGTCTGCATCTGGCCGGCGAAGAAAACAACTAACCTGCGCGGCCCCGCGCAGTAAGATCCTTACAAGGAGGAAACAGAAATGCCCGGAACTCGTAAGCTCGGTAAGACTACCGATCAGCGCATGGCGATGCTCCGTCAGCAGGTCACCGATTTCCTGGATAACGGCCGTATGGAAACCACCATCACCCGTGCCAAGGAGATTAAGCCCCTGGCTGAAAAGATGATTACCCTGGGCAAGAAGGGTGATCTGGCAGCCTATCGCCAGGCTTTGAGCTTCATCACCAGAGAGGATGTGGCGCACAAGCTGTTCAAGGAGATCGCTCCTGAGTATGCAGAGCGCAACGGCGGCTATACCCGCATCGTCCGCACCGGCGTCCGCCGCGGTGATGCTGCCGAGACCGCCATCATCGAGCTGGTCAAGTAAGCACAAATTTATAAAAAAGAGCCTCGCAGAGTTTGCCGTCCGCAAACTGCGAGCCTCTTGTCGAAAAAATCCGAAGGATTTATTGACAGTTACAAAAAAGCCCTTTGCTATGATGTCCACGTCATAGCAAAGGGCTTTTTTTTCGGCTGTGTTTACCACCCCATCGGGGCTTGCGTGGAGGGATACGGGATGTTATACTGGTCGTGTAAAGCTGGGGTTTCCCCAAAAAACAGGCCGTGCAACCTGAGGTAGGTGGTAAGACCCGCCCTATGTCCTGTATAATAGAAAAAACTGAAGGGGAGGATATGACAGATGCAGACCATACGCTGCGCTGCCTGCGGCAGACGCTATGATTATCGGCAGGAGGGCTGCTGTCCCCGCTGCGGTGCCTATAACCGCCCGCCTCGACGGGAATGGGTGGGCGCCGATGGCTCCGTACACCACGGGGAGGGACGTACACAGACCCGGCTCCGCCCCGGTAAGGTATGCTATGAGGAAAAGGTATGCTTCGAGGAACAGACCCGCAAGCCCCGAAAGAAAGCGGCTGCACCCACTGCTCAGGGCAGTGAGCGGGTGGTGAAAAGCTTTCAGAAGCCCTTTAAAATCTACTCCGCCAAGGGGAAAAAGCGAAATAGAGGCACAGCGACCACGCTGATTGCCTTTGCGCTGGTTATTATCCTTTTGGCGATAAAGACCAGCGGCCAGCTGGATAACATAATCCATGACAACAGCGATTTGAATAACGGCGGCTGGTCCGACAGCAACGACGATTGGGACTCCAATTATCGCGACATCGATGCCGATTGCGGCGACACAATTGACATCAGCGATGACCTGACCATTCAATTTTTGGGCTATCTCGCTGACGAGGACGGTCAGGTGTACCTGTTTTATAACGCCAGCGACAGTGATCTCGCCATAGACCTGCTGGAAAGCGGCTTTGTCCTGCTGTCAGACGGAACAGAGGACTCCGGCTACCCCGCTGACGAGGTAGCTGACGGCTATATAGATTTCCAAACCTATTCCCCCGGCACACAGTGGAAGGACCTCCTCATCTATGGCTCTACCGCCGGCGACCGTATTACCATTGGCAACCTGTATCCCATCGAGGAAGCTGATGGGGCAGAGTATGGTATACCCACGGACGCTTCTCTGATATAAAAATCCGCCCGAAGCAGGTATACTTCGGGCGGATTTCTATTCACTTCAAAAGCTGCATTGCTCCGATCACATACCGGCAGCAACCATGCAATCCAGCACCAGGGTCAGAACAATGAAAACAGCGCCGACCCACTTGGTGGCCTTGGCCAACTTGGCGTCAATGGTCCGGGCCTTTCCCTTAGACATATAGGAATCCGCAATGCCGCCGATGGCGCCGGACAGGCCCTGGCTCTTACCGGATTGGAACAGAACGATCAGAATAAGAACCAAAGCGGCCAACAGCTGCACGACGGTAATAGCAATCAACATAATATTTTTCCCTCCAATTTATCGGATGCTCATAGGCATAATATCCATCAAGTAATGTTCATGATACCATATTCATACATAAAATGCAAGCAGAAATGCAAAAAGAAAACAAAAAAAATACTCGAACAGTTGTTGCAATACACGAAAGCTTGTGTTATAATAAAAATAAGAAAAATGCAGGAGGGGATTTCATGCAAAAGCTCACCGCCATGCAGCAGAAGATATATGACTATATTGCCAATGCCGTCCGCACCCAAGGCTACCCGCCCTCTGTCCGGGAGATCGGGGAGGCCGTGGGGCTGAAGTCGCCGTCAACGGTTCATTTTCATATTAAGCATCTGGAGGAGCTGGGCTACATCACAAAGAGCGGCCGCAAGGGCCGCGCCCTGACACTGACGGAGTGGGAAAGCCCGGCTGCTATAGCTGCAGCATCCCGGGAGCCGGAGGCTCCGGCCGGTCGTGTGCCGGTGCTGGGGGATGTGGCCGCCGGCACGCCGATTTTGGCCCAGGAGCATATAGACGATTATATTCCCTTTGACACCCAGGGGCGGGACGGAGAGTATTTTGCCCTGCGAGTCCGGGGCGAGTCTATGCTGAACGCCGGCATTCTGCCCGGGGACCTGGTGGTAGTGCATCAGCAGCCCACAGCCCATAACGGCGAGATCGTGGTGGCCCTGCTGGAGGATGAGGCTACGGTGAAACGTCTTTCCCGCAGAAATGGAGAGGTTTGGCTTTTGCCGGAAAATGAAGCGTACAGCCCTATTGACGGACGCCATGCCTCCATTTTGGGCAAGGTGGCCGCCGTTGTGCGCACCTATTCCTGAGAAAGGTAAAATCCCCGCTGCGTGTAAGCGCGGCGGGGATTTAGAATGTCGATAAGGTGGTAACATTACGTCACCGATAAGGAAGCGTGAGGGAAAATAAAGAAGGATGTCCCCCACTGTTAAAATCGGCAGCTATTGAAGCGTTCATGAAGCTTCAATAGCTTAGGCAATAGGGACGAAAAGCATTTTTCGAATCAAAGCAATTCCCGCAGCGCATAAGTCGCTGCGGGAATCCTTGTGTTTTGGGCTTTACAGGCCGAAGCCGGGGATGTTCAGTCCACCGGTAAGGCTCTGCATGCTGCTCTCCATGGCGTCCTCTGCCTGGCGCATGGCCTCGTTCACGGCGGAGATCACCAGGTCCTGAAGCATTTCCACGTCCTCGGGGTCCACTGCCTCCGGCTGGATGGTCAACTCTGTAAGCTGGCGCTTGCCGCTGACTGTGGCCTTCACAACACCGCCGCCTGCGGTGGCAGAGAAGGTGGCGTTTTCCACATCGGCCTGAGCCTTTTCCATTTCCTGCTGCATCTTCAAAATCTTTTGCTGCATTTGCTGCTGCTGGCGCATCATGCCGGCGCCGCCGGTGAATCCGCCTCTTGCGCTGTAACCTTTTGCCATTTTGCTACGCTCCTTATTTGATATTAAAATTGTCCAGCCGGTCGCCTTCAACCAGCAATTCGTTCATGCGGTCTGTACCTGCAAGGGCCGATTCCCAGGGAGGGATCTGCTCCGGATGCGGCTGTGCCTGCTTCGATATACCTTCGGGGGCGGGCGGTGTAGTATTTTTCTGCTTGGGTGCAGATGGCGTACTATGATGTTTTTCGGATTTCTGCACGGTTCCCAGGGTAAAAACCAGACGCACCGGACAGCCGGCTTCTTTTTCGGTGACGCGACAGAGAACCTCATTGACCTCCGGACAATCCAGGTAATTTTTTACCATCTCGTCTCGGCAGACAACGGTCAGCACGCCGTCTGACAGCGTACCGGAGGCGCCATTGAGAAACACGCGTTTATCCACCCGCAGGGCAGCCTTGTAATGCTCCTTCAGCCGATCCCAAATGCCGCTGTCGCCCCCTGTGGGGGAGGTCTTTGGCTGAGGGACGGGTGTGATCGGCTCCGGCTTTGGAGCTTGTGCCTGGGGAGCGGGATCAGCCTTGGGCTCCGGTTTGGGAGATGCAGGAGCTGTTGGGGCAGGGGACTCTGTCCGGGCCGGCGCTGCGGGGACCGGGGGTGGGGCCTGGGTCTGCGGTGCAGCCGGTGCCGCAGGGGCAGCGGAGATCGGGACCGCAAGGCCCTTGGCGGCCGCCTTTTCCAGCCGCTCCAGGCGGGCGGTGAGGGCGGACAGGTCACCGCAGAGGCTCTCGTCGCACAGCTTCATAAGGCAAAGCTCTGCCTCCGTGCGGAGACTGCCGCTGCCGTTGAGGGCGGCTTGGGTCTGCCCCAGCACATCAAGCAGATATATAAGCCGATGGCCGCTGGCTAATTCACCCAGAGCGGCCAGGGTGTTTTCGTCATACAGCCCCGTCAGCAGGGCTGCACCCCCCTGGGGCGCGGTGCGACGAATCAGCAGATCCCGGCCCAGATCCGAAAGCTCCCGCAAAAGGGCCGCAATATCCTTACCGTCCCGATAGAGCCTGTCAAAATGCAGCAGCGCATCCTGGGTGCTGCGCCGGAGGATAAACTCCATGAGCTGAGCGGTTTGCACGCCGCCCGCCAGCCCCAAAAGCTCCAGGATCGCAGCGCTGTTCAGCGTACCCTCAAAGCTGCGGCACTGGTCCAGCAGACTCAGGGCATCCCGCATGGCGCCGTTTGCCATCCGGGCCAAAATGTCCGCTCCGTCGGGGGAGAGGTCGATGTGCTCCTCCCCGGCGATATAGAGCAGCTGCCGGGCGATGTCCTGAGGGAGGATCCGCTTAAAGGAAAAGCGCTGACAGCGGGAAAGGATGGTGGCCGGGACCTTGTGCAGCTCCGTGGTGGCCAGGATGAATACCAGATGCTCCGGCGGCTCCTCCAAAATCTTCAGCAGGGCGTTGAAGGCCGGGGTGGAGAGCATATGCACCTCGTCGATAATGTACACACGCTTTTTCAGCACCGAGGGGGTATACACCGCCTCCTCCCGAAGGGCCCGAACATTGTCCACACCATTGTTGCTGGCGGCATCCAGCTCGGTGATGTCCAGGAGCTTGCCCGCATCAATACCCCGGCAGGACTCGCATTGGTTGCAGGGAGCGCCGTCCACAGGGTGCAGGCAGTTGATGGCCTTGGCCAGGATCCGGGCGCAGGTGGTCTTGCCGGTACCCCGGGTGCCGGTGAAAAGGTAGGCGTGGCCGGTGCGGCCCTCAGCCACCTGGCGCTGGAGGGTATCGGTGATGTGCTGCTGACCGACCACCTGGGAAAAGGTGATGGGCCGCCACTTGCGGTAGAGTGCCTGATACATGGACCTGCCTCCCTTAATAAAAGCATCGCGGAGCTCGCATCCGCAGGCGCGAAAAAACAAACCTTTTAGCAAAAACTTGATTTGGAATTTTCACTAAAAAGGATAGTCCTCCCCATGAAGCCACAGAGCCGGCGCCCTTGCGGCACATGGATGATCCCTCTTAATGCTGCTCGGTTCCCCGCCTGACATGATTCGTGGGTATCCATTGCGCAAGACCGGCTCCGCAGCTTCACACGGAGGACTGTCAATAAATTCATTTTACTACAAGTTGGGGCGTTTGGCAACAGGAAAAAAGAAGATGTGGGTGTAATCACAAAAAATTCACAAGGGAAGCCTTGCATTTTTTGAAAAATGGGATAAGATAAATAGGATAAGAGGGATGCCACGGCACAAGAAGTGCGGTGGGGGCGGGACGATGTAGGCATCGTCCCCTACGCACCGTTTAGCGATAGAAATTCGTAGGGTGCGATGACCCTGTTGCGGTGCCCAAAATTTTTGCGCTGCCTTACGGCGAACGCTTAAAATTTTGACCGCGGCCACTCGCTCATCTCGCTTCATCCGCCACCGGCGGCGCTCGATTCGCTCCCCTCATCGCGCCGCGCGGTAGACGCAGAGGGCCGCCCTGTTAGGACGGGCAGCACAAGCGTGGAGCGCGTCGCGGTGGATAGAGCTGGAGATAATGCGAAGGCACGAAACGGATCTGAACTGTTTTATTCGCAGGGTCGAAAGGCCCCAATACATTCCGCACCACGCCTGCGTAAGGAATCCAAAAACATTGATTTTAGCGGTGTTCTTTGGACACCTTCTGTCGCTGGTGACAGAAGGTGCCCCGCCGGAGGCATTTGCGCAACAAGAGGTGCGGATGACCTATTGAAATTTGTTTATACATTATATTTTTACATATAAAAGTCAGAAAGGAAGCACGATTTATGACTAAGATTGATATTGTGTCCGGCTTTTTGGGCGCAGGGAAAACCACGCTCATTAAGAAGATGCTGTCGGAGGCCTATCAGGGTGAGAAGCTGGTACTCATTGAAAATGAATTCGGGGAGATCAGCATCGATGGCGGTTTTTTGAAGGATGCCGGGGTGCAGATCAGCGAGATGTCCTCCGGGTGCATCTGCTGCTCCCTGGTGGGCGACTTTGGCCGGGCGCTGGTGGATGTGCAGAAGCAGTTCAGCCCGGATCGCATCCTCATTGAGCCCTCGGGCGTGGGGAAGCTGTCCGATGTGATCCTGGCGGTGGAGAACACCGTGAAGGATGCGCCGGAGATGAAGCTGAACAGCTTTGTCACCGTGGCGGATGCCTCTAAGGTAAAGGTATACATGAAGAACTTCGGTGAGTTTTACAACAACCAGATCGAGACCGCCGGAACCATCATTCTCAGCCGCACCCAAAAGGTCAGCCCCGAGAAGCTGGAGGCTGCCGTGGCCCTGCTGCGGGAGAAGAACCGGGATGCCGCCATCATCACCACCCCCTGGGACCAGCTGGACGGCAAGACCATTCTGGCCGCTATGGAGAAGGTGTCCCTGGCGGACGAGCTGATGGAGCGCATCCGGGCCGAGCATGAGGCCGAGGAGGAAGAGCACCACCATCATCACCATGACCATGATGACCACGAGGAGCACGAGCATCATCATGACCATGACCATCACGACCATGACGAGGACGGGGAGCACGAGCATCATCACCACGACCACGATGCATCCTGCCATGACCATGAACACGAGCATCATCACCATCATGACGGCGAGTGCGACGACCCGGAGTGTGCCTGCCACCACCATCACCACCACGCCGACGAGGTGTTCACCAGCTGGGGCGCCGAGACACCCAAGGCATTTACCAAGGCGGACATTGACCGGATCCTTGCGGCCCTGGACGGCGGCGAATACGGCGCTATCCTGCGGGCCAAGGGCATCGTACCCTGCGAGGGCGGAAAATGGCTGCACTTTGACTATGTGCCTCAGGAGCACGAGGTGCGCTTCGGCCCGGCGGACTATACCGGGCGGCTGTGCGTTATCGGCTCCAATCTGGACGAGGGGAAGCTTGCAGAGCTGTTCGGCCTGTAAGGGAGAAAAAATATGGACATTCCTGTATATCTCATTGCCGGGTTTCTGGATGCCGGCAAGACGAATTTCATAAACGGCATCCTCAAGGACGGCTTTGCCGCCGAGGATAAGACCCTGCTCATTTGCTGCGAGGAGGGGGAGGAGGAATACGATCCCCACGGGCTTTTCAATGTGTTCACCTACACGGTGGAGGATCAGGCGGAGCTGACGCCGGAGCTTTTTAAGAAGCTGGAAAAGCAGTACCGCCCCAAGCAGGTCATCATCGAGTACAACGGCATGTGGATGATGGAGCCCCTGTACCGAGACGGGCTGCCGGGAAACTGGATCCTGTATCAGATCATCTGCCTGATGGACGCACGGACCTTTGAGCCATATCTGAAAAATATGGGACAGCTGGTGATGGAGAAGGTCTCCAACGCCGACATGCTTATTTTTAACCGCTGCAATGAGCAGCTTAGGACTCAACTGCGATCCAAAAACCTGCGCATGGCCAACCGTCGGGCGGACATTTATCTGGAAAATGAGGACGGCACCAGCGAGGAGTATGTGACGGAGGATATGATGCCCTTTGACCTGTCCTCGGAACACCTGGAGGTGGCGGATGAGGACTACGGCATTTGGTATGTGGATCTGATGGATCACCCGGAGCGCTACGAGGGGATCAGCGTCACCTTTAAGGCACTGATGTGCCACTCCAAGAAGTTCAAGGGCGTGGATTGCCCGGGCCGCTTTGCCATGGTGTGCTGCGAGAACGACATGCAATTTTTGGCTCTGGTGTGCAAGGGTCAGGGCATGGACCGCTTCAAGAACCGGGATTGGGTGAAGATCCGTGCCACGGTGAAAAAGGAGCAGTGCGAGGCCTATCAGGGTGAGGGGCCGGTGCTGTATGTGGAGCGCATCAGCGCCTGTCAAAAGCCGGACCCGGAGACGGTGTCGTTCTGATTGGCATAAAATTCCTGCGGAATTTCATGCCAAGGGGATTGCAGCCCGCTGCGCGCATAATTTTTGTGCCTGCGGGCGCAAACTCTGCGAGGCTTGTTGCTGCCCGGAGGACACCCGGTGTAAATCACGGGTCTGAGCGGATAAGCGATTACGGGGCGGCAAACAAAATATCCCACGCAAGGCACAGCCTTGCGTGGGATATTTGCGTTTAGGGATCACAGGTCATGGATGTCTCGCAGCAGCTCATCCAGGGGAAGATGGCGGAGGGTATTCTCCAAAGCTGCATCCGGCGCAGGCTCGGAGGGGTCAGCACCGGCTTCCCCGGCTTCCGAGGTGGAGGCTTCAGCCGCCGGCTCCGGGAGCGTAGACTCCGGGGCAGGGGTGCCGGCAGGAGACACCGGGACGTCGGCAGACAGGGACGGATCTTCCTGCGGGGGGGCAACGGGAAGCTGCTCAAGCTCGGGGGCAGTATCGGCCGCGGGAGTGGCATCGGGCGTAGCCTCCGGGGTGCCTTCATCCGCCGCGGGCTGGGACGCACCGGTATCGGGCAGAAGGCGCAGCTTTCTGCCGCGGCTGCCGGCTACCGAGGCAAAAACGATCAGCAGAATCAGCAGCACCAGCGCCGCACCGCCGGCAATATACACATACAGCATGGGCACGGCCAGGGTTTCGCCGCTGTCGGTAAACACCGCACCGCTGAAGCGCTGAAGCGTCTCCGCCCGGGAATCGTAGGTATAGTAGCCATAGCTCCCGGCATCATCCATGAGGTACAGCACACAGAAATCCTTTAGGGAGGCGTCATTGTAGGTCCAGCCGTTGAGGGTCTGACCGAAGGCCTTTACAGTGGCCGGGGTAAGGCCGGGAACGGAGGAGAGCTCCTTAGGAATGTCCGTGTAAATATAAGTAACGCTGCCGCAGAGGATGGGCAGATAGGGGGATTGCACGCCGGTGGTCTGGGAGAAGAGGTAGAAGCCCTGGGCGGAGGTTTTTTCGTCCATAAGATAGACCAGGGTGCGCTTGCCGGAGACATCCGTCCAGATGGGGAGGGTATCACCGCTATAGGTGATGGGCTCGGCAGGGGCAAAGCCTGCAGGCGGCGTGACCTGAGACACATCCCTTACCACGCCCAGCCTTTGACCGTTATAATCCAAAAACAGCGTGGGGGCCTGGGCCACCTGGACGGTGATGGTGTAGGCTTTGGCGGAGCCGTCCTCGGCGGTGACTACCACGGATAGACTGGTCTCGCCGTCCTGAAGGGAGATGTCCCCATCCCCCTGGACCGTTGCCCGGGAATCCGACGGATTGGCGGTGATGGTGAGCCGGTCGGATTGGCTGGGAAGGGAGAGAGTGTACTCCGTAATGGCCGGGTCGAAGGCGGGGGTCAGGGTGCCGGCGCTGACGGTGAGGGAGGAGAGGGCGTTGTTGCTGCTGAGGGAGACGCCGGGGTTGTTACCGGTGCTGCTGTCGCCGCCGCTGGGAGTGGGGGCGGGGGCAGGTTCACTGTCGTCAGGCTCAGAGGCGGAGACGATGGACACCGAGGCGCTGCCGGAGGCGTCATAGTCCACGCCGGCGATGCAGTAGGATCCGGCAGAGATCCACACGGAGCCGGTGCCGGTGCTGTTGGCCCGGAACACCAGCTGATTGGTGCGGCTATCCCCCTCAAAGCCCATGGGGGCCGTGTCTCCGGACTCCAGAGTGAGGTTGCCGGACCAGGACACGGAGTAGGTCCACGCCTCCGAACCGGAGGGGACGGTGATAGAAAAGGCAACGGTCTTGCCCACGCTAACGCTGCCCTGGCCGGCGGAAACGGAAATGCCGTCGGCAAAGCTCGTCTGCACCAGGCACAGGAGCATGGCGCCAGTCAGCAGCAAGCTGAGAGAGAATTTTCTGAAATGCTTCATAAAACACCTGCTTTTCATTTCTGCACGATGGGCGCGGTGCCCAGGATGTGTTTCTTGATGGCCAGCAGCGAGGTGGCGGCGATCTTGCTGCCGGAGAGCTGAGCGGCCCGGGCGTAGGCACCGGTAAGGGTCCGGACGCCCAGGATATGCTTCTTCACCGCCAGCAGATCTGTGGCGGCGATGCGGCCGTCACCATTGGCATCCCCGTATACCACGCAGGTATAGGCGTAGGTGCCGGCGGCGTCCTGAATGGTCAGCAGCTGGCCGGTGGAGACAAGGGCGGAATCGGAAGCGGCCTTCCCGCTGCCGTCCGTCACCGTGACGGCGGCATCCGGATTGACAGCCTGAATCTGAGCGATGAGGGTTTTCACCGGCGTGCCCAAGGAGAAGCCCGAAAGATAGGAATCCGAGAGGCGCAGCTGGAGCCTCCCAACATAATCATAGGTCGCCGCGGGATCGGGATCAGGCTTGGGATCCGGGTCCGGCTTGGGATCAGGATCGGGCTTTGGATCCGGCTTTGGCTGGTATTCATCCTCCTGGGCGGATGTGGGCAGCTTGGTCACGGCGGGCATATTCTTCAAAATGGGGACGGTGAAGGTCAGGGCCGTATTGGCCAGGCCGTTTTTGACATAGGACGCATAGGTGGACCAGCCGCCCTGATAGGCATAGGTGATGTCGGTGGCGTACTGGTAGGCATAGGTATACTGAGGGGTAAGGTTGAAGCGCTGAAGATACAGGGTATCCTGGCCATCCTCTATGTAATTGCGGAAGATAAACCACGCACCGCCCAACAGAGCCTTATAGCTGGTGTCCCAGCCCTTGCTCTGGGCATAGAGGATGCCGTTGTAGTTGGGATTGCTGCCTCCGTAGGCGCCGATGTTAAAGAAATTATAGTACTTTTTCCCGTCGCTGAGGGGATAGCCGGTGGCGTTTTTAGTGGAGGAGGTGCCGATCTCGCTCCGGGCCTTCACGGCCAGGTAAATGGGGCTGACACCGGTGACGGTGACTTTTTCCAGGCTGTTGGCGGCGTCGGTCTTGCCCTCGCTGCGCAGGCGCTTCAGGTCTATCTGCTTCTGCTTTTCCAGCTCCTCCTTGGACCCGGCCCTGATAAATTCATCGATAATGGCGTCAGTGGCCCAGGCACAATCGGCCAGCACCTTCTTCAGCTGTGCGTGGGTCACACCTTCGCCGCCGGAAAGCTGCTCGAAGGCGATGCAGGTGCCGTCCGTCAGGTAGCTGCGGGGATCCAGATAGTAGGCCACGGTTTGGCGGCTGGCGGCATACCAGTCGGGCTCGTACTGCTTCCACTCACCGGTCTTGCTGTTGTAGGCGCCGGGGGCGGTGGAGCGCAGGGCGGTGCCGTAGTTCCCGTGGATAAGGGCACGGCCCAGGGTGGATTCGTTCTCCAGGGCATCTGACCATTTCAGCCCCGTATGATAGGCCACAAAATTCCACTGGCCGCCGCTGGCGGCATGCAGTGCCCGGAGATAGGGCTGGTAGGTCTTGGGAAAGCCCTGCTCGGACAAATAGGCCTGATAGGCGCTGTCATCGCCGATTTGGGTGACGAAATCGCTGCGCATATAGCCCATTTTGGTATAGCCGTTGTAGGTAAAGACGATCTGATACCAGGTCGCGCCATCGGTGCCCTTTTCCGTGGCGATGACCCTTACATACTGGCCCCGGTAGAGCAGGATGGCCTTGCTTTTGCCAAACTGCACCGAGCTGTAGGAGGTGCCGGGGCCGGAGCGGACATTAATGGTATCGTCGTTGACGTAGGCATCCTCGCCGACGCTGCCCAGCACAGGGAGCACAAGGCTTATCAGCAAGAGCGCGGCCAAAAAAACGGAGAGAGTCCGCTTAATACGATTCGATTTTGCAGAGGAGTGTGTCAAGAGAAAGCCCATCCTTTCTGCCCGGCGGCTACGATAGGGTGTCGTAGGGATACTTATTCAAAATAAAGATAACACACCCGGCTCACTTTGTCCACCCATATGAGAAAAAATGCGGAAAAAACTGGAAAATAGCCGCAGCGGGACGAAAAATGAAAACAGGACAGTATATTAACGCCCAGTATATTAACAAGCTGTTAAAAATATTCAAAACGGAATGTAACAATTGCGTTTTGAATATTTTTGTGCTATATTAAATAAAAACAACCGGGGAGGAACGGCTATGCAGAAAGAGATATGCTACAAAAAGCTCTTTAAGCTGATGATCGACCGGAATATGAAGGGCCACGACCTGCGGGAAAAGGCGGGCATCAGCCAATCCACCTATTTTAAGCTCCAGCACGACCAACCGGTGTCCACGCAGATGCTGGTGCGCATTTGCTGCGCACTGGATTGTGAGCTGTGGGACATTACGGAGCTGGTGGATAAAACGGACGATGTATAATAATGAGGAGAATAGAACGGCTATGAAACTCTATCAATTATGGCCCGATCATGCATATCGCGCATTTGAGACAAAGGAAAAAGATGAATACAAAATTTTTTCCTTTCGCGGTGCGCCTATATCTGATTGGACTGATGTAACATTATATCCGAGTATGCATCGCACAGAAATCGGTAAAGAAACAGGAGATGTTTTACCTGTAGATATTAGTGCTGTTGTTGTAAATGAGCGTTGCTTTAATATAATTAAGCCCTATATTCAAGATGCTGTTCAGGTTTTGAGCGCTAAAAGTAAAAAGCAAAAATTGTTTGCGCTTAATGTTACAGCAGTAAGAGACTGTTTGGATTGCGAGAATTCAAAATTAAAACATTTTTCCAGTTCTGGACGGATTATGAGAATTGAAAAGTATGCTTTCCATCGGGAAATGCTTAGCAACGCTTTTATCTTTAAAATACCGGAAGAGGTTCATACTCACCCATATGTAACAGATGGTTTTAAGAATCTTATGGAACAGAATGGGATTAAAGGTTTTAAATTTGTTCTTGTGTGGCAAGATGAATGATTTTCACAATCACAAAATTATATGATAGTCGTTTTATTATATATAAGGAAGGCGAGGAATCAAATTGTTGAGTAGATCCAAAGCAAAGCGAAAAGCGCATTTTGAAAAGACCCGCACGCTGCTAACGGAGAAAATACGGGAATCCATGATCTCGGTATTGCCTATCATTGCCATCGTCGCAGTGCTGTGCCTGTTTTTGGTGCCTATGCAGCCCACGCTGCTGCTGACCTTCTTGGTGGGCGCGCTGATGATCGTGGTGGGATTGGGCCTGTTTTCTCTGGGAGCCGAGCGGTCCATGACCATTATCGGCAGCAAGATCGGCACAGCTCTGACAAAAATCGGCAAGCTGCCGGTGATCCTGCTGGTGGCCTTTGCCCTGGGAGTGGCGGTGACCGTGGCGGAGCCGGACCTGCAGGTGCTGGCGGACACGGTGCCCAACATCGACAAAACCGTACTCCTGGTGGCAGTGGGCGTCGGCGTTGGTTTTTTCATGGTAGTTTGTATGCTGCGTATTCTGTACGGCATCAACCTGCGGTGGGTGCTGGTGGCGTGCTACATAGGCGTATTTTTGCTGGCAGCATTTACGGACCGGGATTTCCTCGGCATCGCCTTTGACTCCGGCGGCGTGACCACGGGGCCCATGACCGTGCCGTTTATCCTGGCCCTGGGCGTTGGTATCTCCCACGTGCGAAGCGATAAGCGGGCGGAGGCGGACAGCTTCGGCCTGGTGGCCCTGTGCTCCATAGGACCCATTTTGTCGGTGCTGCTGCTGGGCTTTTTCAGTGACGGAGGCGGTAGCGCAGCGGAGATCACCCAGGTGAGCTTTGACAGCACCACCGGCATCGGCACGGCCTTTTTGCAGGCGCTGCCGGTATATATGAAGGAGATGGCCATGGCCATGCTGCCTATTGTGGCTATTTTTCTGATCTTCCAGGTATTTGTATTCAAGATGAACACAAGAAGCTTCGGAAAGATCGCCGTGGGTATCCTGTATACCTATGTAGGCTTGGTGCTGTTTCTGGCGGGAGTGAACGTGGGCTTTTCCAGCCTGGGGGCGGAGCTGGGGGCGGCCCTGGCTACCGGCGAAACGGAATGGCTGCTGATCCCGCTGGCGGCGCTGCTGGGCTGGTTCATCATCTCGGCGGAGCCTGCAGTGGCAGTGCTGGAAAAGCAGATCGAGGAGGTCAGCGCCGGCGCTATCCCCGGCGGGGCCATTAAGGTGAGCCTGTCCGTGGCTATCGCCCTGGCCATGGCTCTGGCTATGCTGCGGGTGGTGACGGGGATCTCGATTTTGTGGTTCCTGGTGCCGGGATACGCCATTGCGTTGGGGCTGTCGTTTTTCGTGCCGGATATTTACACGGCCATCGCCTTTGACTCCGGCGGCGTGGCCTCCGGCCCCATGACAGCCACCTTCATGCTGCAGTTCATGATGGGTGTGAGTATCGCCCGGGGCGGCAATGTGCTTACGGATGCCTTCGGCATCGTGGCCATGGTGGCGATGATGCCGCTGCTGTCCATCCAGATGGTGGGTTTTTACTACCAGCGCAAGGCCCGGAAGGTCACCCGGGAGCTGGAGAGCTATGGCGATTGCGATATTATTGAGCTGTGGGAGGAAGCGGCATGAATTATGTGATCTCTATCGTTACGCCGGAGGCGCTGCCCCGGCTGGAGGAATTGACGGAGGAGCTGGGGCTGCCGCTGAACGTGACGCTCCACGGCCATGGCACAGCCATACAGAGCATGCTGGACTTTTTGGGCATTGAGTCCAACGAAAAGCGGGTGATGCTCTCGGCTGCCACAGAGGATAAGACCAAGGCGCTCATTGCCGGCCAGCGGGAGCGGCTGCACCTGGGTGTTCCCGGCCACGGCATCGTCATTGCGGTGCCCATGAAAAGCGTAGGAGGAGGTAAAACCATGGAATTTTTGAAGGGGAACGAGGCCGGCACGGGGAAGTATACGCCGGAGCTGAACTTTGCCTATGAGTTGATTGTTATCATTGCCAGCGAGGGTCAGACGGACCTGGTGATGGACGCGGCCCGGGCAGCAGGTGCCCGGGGAGGTACGGTGCTCCACGGCAAGGGCACCGGCGCCGAGCAGGTGAAGAAATTCTACAACATCACCATTGCCGAGGAAAAGGAAGTGTTCCTCATTGTGGCCAAAACGGAGGAGAAGACGGCGATCATGCGGTCCATCCTGGAGAAGGCCGGGCCGGACACCCCGGCCAAGGCCATCGCCTTCTCTCTGCCTACCACGGAGGTGGCGGGGTTCGGGTTCTACCGAAATAACGAGACATAATGCGCAGCCTCTGTATAGCTGAAAAGCCAACAGGATGGCGCACCGGTCTCCGGCGCGCCATCCTGTTTTGTGCGGATTTTTTCACAGGATATGCGGCCTAAATGGGGTGCCGTTCAGATTCCCTCGCGCACCTTTCCTGTTTCGCTATGGCGCAAGCGATACTGCGGCCGATCTTGGGCAGCTCAGACCGAAAATTTAATAAAATTTGTATAGCCGCAACGCCAAAACCGTGCTATACTGTACGCGAAATTGGGAGCGAAGTCGATTTTAGGGGGTGAGTTCCGTGACAGAAACCGGGTTCCATCTGAAGCACCATCTGACGTCCTTCCAGATCATGATCCTCGGCTTTGCCGGCGTGATCCTGCTGGGCGCGCTGGTACTGATGCTGCCCATCTCGGCGGCGGGGCGGGTGTGGACGCCGTTTCACGAGGCGCTGTTCACCTCCACCTCCGCCGTCTGCGTGACGGGCCTGGTGGTGCTGGATACAGGCAGCTACTGGTCCGGCTTCGGTCAGACCGTTATCCTGCTGCTGATCCAAATCGGCGGCTTAGGCGTCATCACGGCGGCTGTAACGTTTTTGATGCTCTCCGGCAAGAATATCTCGCTGAAGGAGCGCAGCGCCATGCAGGACGCCATCTCCGCGCCGGTGGTGGGAGGCATCGTGCGCCTGACAAGGTTTATCTTAAAAGGAACATTCCTTGTAGAGCTGATTGGCGCGCTGGCGCTGGGGCCGGCGTTCTGCCGGGACTATGGGCTGCGGGGCGTGTGGATGGCGGTGTTTCACTCCGTATCCGCCTTCTGCAACGCGGGGTTCGACATTCTCGGCCGCACCGGCACACTGTATCCCTCGCTGACGGCGTACATTGCCGATCCGCTGGTCAACATCGTCATTATGCTGCTGATTGTTATAGGCGGCATCGGCTTTCTGACATGGGACGATGTCTGCACGCACCGGCTGCACCTGCGTCGGTACCGGATGCAGAGCAAGGTCATTCTGAGCGCAACGATCCTCCTGATCGCACTTCCGGCACTGATTTTCTTCCTGACAGACTTTGCAGAGCTTCCCACGGGGGAGCGTGTTTTGGCATCGCTCTTTCAGGCGGTCACGCCGCGAACGGCGGGCTATAACACCGCAGACCTGGCAAAAATGAGCGACACCTCACAGGCGGTCACGATTTTGCTGATGCTGACCGGCGGCGCACCCGGCTCCACCGCAGGCGGCATGAAGGTGACAACGCTGGCCGTGCTGGCAGCCAATGCGGTGGCTGCATTCCGCAGGCGGGAGGATCCGCAGCTTTTTAGGCGCAGGCTGGAGCCCTCCGCTGTACGGAATGCCGCCGCCATCCTGCTGCTGTATCTGGGATTGACCTTCATGGGTGCAGCGGTTATCAGCGCGGCGGAGAAGCTGCCGCTGGGCGCCTGCCTCTATGAAACGGCGTCTGCCGCCGGAACGGTAGGGCTGACGCTGGGGCTGACGCCGCAGCTGGGTACGCTGTCACAGAGTATTCTCATTCTGCTGATGTTCTTCGGGCGTGTGGGAGGATTGACTCTGATCTACGCCGCATTTTCCGGACATGACCTGACGCATGCCCGCTATCCGAAGGAAATGATTACCGTTGGCTGAAAGGAGCGCACGATGAAAAATGTATTATTGATCGGGCTTGGCCGCTTCGGGCGGCACCTTGCCATGCAGCTGAGTGAGCTGGGGCATCAGGTGATGGCCGTGGACCGGGACGAGGAGCGCGTCAACGAGTGTATGGACTTTGTTACCAACGCACAGATCGGCGACAGCACCCGCGTGGATTTTCTGCGATCGCTGGGCGTTGGGAACTATGACGTCTGCTACGTTACTATCAGCGGAGATTTTCAGAACTCGCTGGAAACGACGTCGCTGCTCAAGGAGCTGGGGGCAAAATATGTGGTATCCCGCGCCGAACGGGATGTGCAGGCAAAATTCCTGCTGCGCAACGGCGCGGACGCAGTGACATACCCGGAAAAGCAGCTGGCGAAGTGGGCGGCCATCCGGTACACGGCCAACCATATCTTCAGCTACATAGAACTGGACGAAAAGCATGCCATTATCGAGGTCGCCGTCCCGGATAGCTGGCAGGGTCACAGCATAGGTGAGCTGGACATCCGCCGTAAGTACGGCGTCAACATCCTCGGCGTGAAGCGAAGCGACAAAACCGATGTGAATGTCTCATCGGAAACCATGCTGGACAGCAACCTGACGCTGCTGGTGCTGGGCGAAAACCAACTACTGAAAAAACACTTCCACCTGTAGAATAAAAACCCGCCTTTCGAAAATTACTCGGAAGGCGGGCTTCGTTTATATATAGTAGCATGATAGAGCGAGGGCCCTTGAGATAGGCAGCAGCTGGTGATGCGCTATATGCACACGGCAAAAAAAGAAGCACCTTCCGCTACTCCTGATAGGGGTACCTTGAAGCGTGTCCTCGGATTAGGCAGGCAGTGCAATTGTACTGTCTGCCTTTTCTGTTGTCTCTCCGCATAGAAGCATATCGTCTGTCTCGTTGAGGTTGAAGTCCCGAAAACAGATGTGGATCTTCTGCGGTGCGTGCTTGGAGTATTTGACCTCTTTCTCATACACGATGATTTTCGCCACAAAGGTGCGGAGCAGTTCCGGGGTCAGTTCCGTCATGTCGGTGAACTTTCTGGCCTTGGCGATGAAGTTCTTGGCGTTGGCCATGCTACTGCGTAGTTTCTCCAGGCGCTCCTCCGTGGCAGGGATGGCTTCGGCCAGCTGCGCTTTCTCCTTGGAGTATGCCTCAGACAGCAAACGGAACTGCTCATTGCTCACCCGTCCCAAGGCGCTGTCCTCATACATCCGCTTGAACACTACATCCAGTTCGCCATCCCGTTTCCGCATCGTGGACAATTCCCGTTCCAACCCCCGGATCTCCTTTGCCACCTCAGTAGATTGCTTTTGCTGAATATATGCGGCGAACCGCTCCGGGTCGCTCCTGGCAAACTCTGTAGCTCTGCGGATTGTTTCCAGCACGATTTCCTTCAGTGCCACTTCCCGGATATAGTGAGCGCTACACACTTCTGCCCCGTCCTTCTTGTAGGTGCGGCAGGTGAAATGATTCTGTTCCGGCTTCATGGTGTGCGCCCGGTGCAATACCATGGGCTTACCGCAGTCCGCACAATACACCAATCCAGAGAACATATTCTGCTCATCCATATTCGTGCGGCGGCGCTTATGAGATCGCACCTCCTGTACGATATCCCAGGTTTCCTGATCCACCAGCTCTTCATGAGTATTCTCAAAGATAAGCCACTCTGATTTGGGGCGTTCACATCGTTTTTTGTCCTTGTAGGACTTGGTGCTGTAGCGAAGGTTGACCGTGTGCCCAAGGTAGACCATGTTCTGAAGCATATCCGCCACCATGTCGCCAGTCCAGTTGTAGGGCCGCTCTGCATTCAGCCCGGAATGGGATGTGCCGAATTTCGTATAGGCGTACATGGATGGACTGTAGATGCATTCTTTCTTGAGCTGCTTTGCAATCTGGGCTGGTCCCATTCCGCCGGCGCACATGGCGAAGATGCGTTTGACGACAGCCGCCGCCTCCTCATCCACCAACAGAGGAGAGTCCTTGGTTGCACCCTTGCGGTAGCCGTAAGGAGCTCGTGTCCCCACCCGGATTCCCCGCTGTGCCTTGGCGTTCACTACATTCCGCACCTTGCGGCTGCAGTCCCGCACGTGCCACTCATTGAACAAATTCTTGAAAGGCATCAGCTCGTTGCTGTTTTCATACTTGGTGTCAACATTGTCGTTGACAGCGATGTAGCGCACATCATTGGAAGGGAATATCTCCTCGATATAAAGACCGGTGTGCAGTTGGTTTCTTCCAAGGCGGGAAAGATCCTTTGTGATGATGACGGCGATGTCGCCGTTGCTCATGTCATCCATCATCTGTTCAAAGGCTGGGCGATTGAAATTCGCGCCGGAATAGCCATCGTCCACATAAAATCTGGTGTTCTGGAACCCATTCTCATCGGCGTACTTTTGCAGGATAAGTTTTTGGTTCTGGATACTGTTGGAGTCGCCCTCCAGATTATCATCTCGGGACAGACGGCAATAGAGCGCCGTGATCTTTTGGTTTGGCTGTAACATATTGACCTCCTTCATAAAATGCCAAACCGATTGAGAGATTGCAACCATACAATACCCTCAATCGGTTTGTTTGTCTATGCGAACCTGTTTTTCAGGCGGAAATATTTTTTGCGTCCTGCTCCAGGTCGATGACCTGTTTCATAAGATCGACCGTAGATTGCGTTCCTCCGAAACTGAATTCCGCGAACACAATGTACTCTCTGCCGCATACATGCTGTCGGCGGCTTTTTATAATCTTGCCGTCCCTTTCTTCCACTGCGGTATCCCGCACTGCCTTGGCAGAGGGAATATCCTCATCTCCATGCTTTTCTTCACTGTAGGAGCGGGGACGCTCATTGTATTTGAATTTATACGCCATATCGTTCCTTTCCCCTGACGCTACAGTCAGGCAACAAAAATAGCAGACCGTTACATGGTCTGCTGCTGTGTTTGTTCTGCCTGCTGATCTTCGGTCCACTGCTGTTCTGTAGATGATTGCTCATCCTGTGTGAGCACCATGGCTACGCCGGCCACCAGTCCGATGACAGCGCCGATATTTTTGGCTTCCTGTTCTGCCTGGATACGGCGGTAACGTTCCTCGACATCTTCGTTACCATTATCCAGTAACGCTCCAGTTACCGCCAGACCATACAGTCCAGCGTGGAGCGGCTTCATAGAAACAGGTTGCGGATGTTGCTGACCACTGTCGCTGTGCCATACCCCATCCCCAGCAGTGCCGCCACGATGAGCAGTACCAGTACGATCCATTTGGCCACTACGATCAGGTCGAAGTCCGGAAGCCAGTCCAGCCATTTGCAGGAATGCTTTTCTTTCTTCTTCCCAGCCTGTTCCAGCAGAGTGGCCATCTCCGTCAACGATTTCTGGATCTCCGCCATGCTGTTCTGCACCGCTGTCAGGTCTGTGTGTGATCTCAGGTTCGGAAGATACTCCCGCATTCCACGCACTTCCCACCCGATGGATTCTGTCTTCTGTGTCAGCATCGTCAGAGCCTCCGGCAGCGGACACTGGATGACAATGGGCGTGATCGGTGAACTCGACTCCCGCGCTGTCGGCTGCGGTGAAGGCTCGGGCCGGTTCAGGGCCATGAGCTCGTCCATAGATAATTTCTTCTCTGATCCTGAATTCATATTCCATGTTCTCCTTTAGATATTTGTCACCGAACAGCAAACGGTCCCGACACTGCCAGCCACTCGGCGAGGTATAGGTGATATTCTTTCGGGACTTTTCCCAGCGAACCTTGTAGCCCTCGCTCTCCATCAGCGCAATGAACTCCTCGCGGTTGGAAGCGTGGCGCATACAGTCATTGATGATATTCATGAGCTGCAGCTTCTTGCTCTGACCACGGGCCGCCGTGTGATACTCTCCGATGGTCATAGTCTTTGTTTTCTGCTTTTGTTCCCTGGGTTGAAATACAGGAAGTGAAAACTCCTTGCAGACCATGTCGTTGCGTTGCCGCAGTTCCTGGAGCTGCTCCTTTGCGATATGCAGTTTCCGTCCGGTATCGAAATTGACCGAGTTGATGAGGAAGTGGGAATGGATGTGCTCACGGTCTGTGTGGGTGCAGACCAGAACTTCGTATCCCTCATAGTACTCGGCCAGCTTCAGCGCGGCCGCGTGAGCGGTGACCGGGTCGACTGCTTCGCCTTTCGGGAAGCTCTGTACCATGTGATAGAACAGTACACCGTCCGTCTTGTGGTAGAGCCGCTTGGTGGTCATGAAATCCGCGTAGACAGATTCCGGCTGACAGTTGATACCTGTGACCAACTGCTGCCCCTCGAACTCGGTCTTTTTATCCTGCATGGTATACCGCATCACGGCGCTCATGCATCCGGTGGTCTGGCCCCGCTTGTAGTTTGTGAAGCTGATGATAGCCATAGCTTACCAGCGCTTTCGTTCAAGGATCATCCGAACGGCACCACAGAGTTCAGAGAACGCCCGACATACGCTTTCCAGATCGATCACGGTCACTCGTCCCATGTGCGCCAGGGTGACGAGCTGGTTCAGATTTCTGCCGATGGACTTCAGCTCCTTCAGCACTTCTTTCAGGCCGTCGATGACCACCACCTGCTTTCCCAGGCAGCAGGCAGTGACGTAGTCGCTCATGGACATCCCGGACTGCTTCGCCAACTCCTTGATGGCCTCCCGGTCTGTGGACGCCATGCGGGTGCTGAATTTAACATCTTTTTTCATGTCGTTTCCTCCAAATCGTAGATAAAGTGGGTCCGGGCTTCTGCCCGGAATTCATGCGGAAGTCGGGCAGCGGCGTTGCCGCAGACCAGACAAACGCGATGCTGGCCACCTCCAAGGAGGTGATTTCCCTGCACCGAACACCCGCGCTCCGCTTTCGGCCACAAATGGCCACAAACGGCGTTTCTTTTTCCCTGCGGGTGTTTACTCGCCATGCCCGGCAATCTCCCGCAAATCGCCGCACAGCGCCCCAACAGGGTCAACAGGGGCGACCACAGGTACACCCTGGGCATCGTCACTTTCGGCACGGCGCAGCTCGATGAGCCGCTTCCCGTTGCTGCGGCGCACCATACCGGAAATTCCGATTTTGCTTAGCGCGTCAAGGTTTTGCAGGATCAGGCGGGACACTTTCTTAGGCGAGATACGCTCCATACCGACAGGGTCGATTTTTTCAGACAGCTCTGTGGGAGTGCCGATAAATTTCGTACGGTCGCGCATCAGTTCAGAGACCAGATAGGTGATCCGGTCGCCCAGTAGCTCCGGCTGCGTTCTGCTGTCTGCTACCATCTCCCACACGTTTTCAACGTTGCGTTCCAGAGACAACTCCCGGTATTCAATGTCACGACCGATGCAGGAGAGCTTCGCCTTACCGCTGCCGCGCCGATCTTCCACCAGAGTAAAACTGGAATCCACCGCCCCGCTGATGGCTGTCGTACCGGAGATACGGTTGAACACATCATCGGCAGTTTCCTTTCGCAGATGATGGATCAGCAGGATGGCGATGCCGTGCTTGTCCGCCAGCCGCTTCAGCACGGACAGGTCCCGGTAGTCATTGGCGTAGGTGGCATCGTGGACGGGGCGGACCATCTGCAGCGTATCGACGAGGACCAGAACAGTATCCGGGTGAGCTACGAGGAAGCCCTCCACCTGCTCCTCCAGCCCCTGGCCGATGGGAGCGCACTCCGTACAGAAATGGACGCTGTCCGGCGCGTCCTCTGTGATCTCGAAGAGGCGGTTCTGGATGCGAAGGACGGAGTCCTCCAGGCAGAGATAGAGGGTGGTGCCCTGCTTCACGCTCATTCCCCAGACCGGTTCTCCCTTGGCCACCGTCACCGCCAGCCACAGGGCCAGCCAGGACTTGCCCACCTTGGGTGAACCCGCCAGGATATGCAGACCCTGAGAGATCAGCGTGTCCACCACAAAATTGGGCGGCTCCAGCGGACGGTCCATCAGCGTCCTACCGTCCACCGTGACCAGAGGACGGTCCATTTTGTTGCTCATAGTCAGTACCTCCAATTCAAAATATCTGAATACAAAAATCTCCCACCTCGAAAGAAGTGGGAGTAGTATTCTTTTAGAGGAGCAGTGCCCACAGGACTTTTGAGCATCCCCTTGCCCCTCTGCTTGTATTGTGGTGGAAAAGATGGTATCCTGATAAAAAGCATGGACAGATTAAAAATCAAGTAGGACAAATTATTGCAGAGGAGGGGGCCAGCGGAAATGGAGGGGAGCATCATATTCTATACCTACGGCAGCACCTTGGAGCTGAACGGGCAGCAGTTTGAGGCAGGCAGGCTGACCGAAGATCTGCTGAATCTATCACCGGATGACTACCACCCCCTGCACGAACGGATGGTGCGCATCCGTACCCTTATGGACATCTACGAGTATGTCCGCAAGAGTGAACTTTGGTGGAAACTGAATGATGAGATGGAGCAGCTCTGTCAGGAACTTCGCCGATATACTGTGTTCCGCTTGCTACCGGACGATTGCTATGACGCTTTCTTTTCGGTGATACGGGAGATCACAGGACAGTTCAGCTTGTTTCCTCCCGAGGAGCACAGCCTTTCAGAGGATGATCAGACAAAACTTCTCAGCGCCTCAGCGGAAGAATTCTTCCAGAGCGATGATGGGGACAGCGATCCTGAAATCTCCTTGGGACTGCTGGATCTGTTTCGTCGCAGAGAGGGCAGCGAGGAAAAGGGCGAGTTGTTTTATTACGAGATGTTTCGCCTCCTGGGAGCGTGCGAAGATACCTGGAGTGCCTACAAGAAATACATCGACCGCTACATGATGTATCTTCACGACATCCGTGCCTTTGTTCCTACCATCCGGAATTTCATCAAGTTTATCCTCTCCACTCTCACGACCAATGGGCCGGAAAGTTATGCGGCAGCGCTCTATGGTTTCTATAACGATGATCGCACCGCAGAGAAGCTGATCGTCAACCCCATCACTTACCACGGGGACTGCTACAGGAGACACGATGAATATATGCTCTCCTATGTCCCGCGGGAGCTGCCGGACGGCTCCATGGCCATCTGTCAGGAGCATGTGACGGACAGCTTACAGGCGCTGATGAAGGCAGACTATATGCTGGCCCTGAATAGCGGACACAACATCCGCCGCTGCATCACCTGCGGGAAATACTTCATGCTGAAGAGCGGCGTCCACGCTTTGTACTGCGAAGGGGCCTGTCCCCACGCTCCTGGCTACACCTGTCGGCAATTTGGCACGGTGGAAGTTCAAAAGGAACTGGCAAAGAACAACCCTAAGGTGAAGGCCAAGCTGACTGCCTTTTCCAGGATCACGAAGGATATGCAGCGGGGAGCTATCTCTCAGGAGGATGCCAGAAGAGCCAAGGATCATGTGCGAGACCGGCTCTACGATGCGCTGCGCAGCCCGGATATCTCTGTTGAGGAGTTTTCTGAACAAATATCTACTGCGCAAGTGTATGAATATTGCCGCATCACCAGAGTGAGCAAGCCCCGAGGGCGTCCACCGAAAGCAAAGGCGGGTGGGACCCATGACCAATGAGGAACTGGTCCGCCGATATTACGGCGGTGATGAGCGCGCGCTGGAGGAGTTGTACCGCAGGAATCTCGGGCTGATCCGGCGCATCGCCCGGGAGACTGCCAGAGAGTTCAACTGTCTGCATATGGACAGGGAAAGACCGGGAGAGTTGTCCGGCTATACGAAAACGATTCTGGAGGATCTTTGCGGCGAGGGTGCGTTGGAATTTCTGACACGGGTCCAGAGCAGAGAATACGATGAGAGCCGTGCTGTGCTTGCCACCTACCTGTACCCACATCTGAAAGGCCGGATGACCCGTTGGCTGGAGCAACATATCGGAAATCTTTCTCTGAGCAAGCACGAGATGGATGCTGTCCGGCAGGCACAAAGGCTATATCATTCAGGTCAGTTCAGCATCGAAGAGATCGCGGAGAAAATGGATGTCCTTCTGGAACAGGCTGTCAAGCACATCCGTTACAACACCCATTTTGTTGGTGTCAATGATCTTATCCCTGGGAGCTATGACGGTGATCCCTTTGAGCGGCTGATACCTGGGAATCTCTCTGTTTCTGCGGAGCAGGTCGTGTATCGAAAAGTCTGCATTGAGCTGCTGCAGGAACTATTTGATGCTCTCCCGAAGAAGGACAGGGACATCCTCGGAAAATTCTACGGCGTATTCGGATTTGAAAAAACTTCGCTGAAGGAAATCGGCATGTACCACATGATGAAGGAGTCCGCCGTGGAAAAGGCAAAGGAGCGTGCTGTCACAAAGCTGAAAAAAGCCTATCCGGGTAGCAGGCTGCAGATCTGGAGGAATGTTCATCGTATGATACGCAGACCGATCCTGCCAGCGAAGGATGACAGAGCACTGCGGCGCAGCTTCACGACTTCGACCCTACGAAATCAGGAGTCTGGAAGATCGTAGTTTCGATACAGTCTGGTGAGAATTTTGCGCAGACAGGAGACCGCAACAGTCCCCTTTAGGACATGTTTAGGAAAAATCAAGAGTCATACTCGCTTTTTTATACGTTCCGTGCTATAATGCAGAAAAACACGAAAGGCCGGCAACTATGGCTACACATATTTTAGTCGTCGATGACGAGACTGCGATCGCAGATCTGGTGGAGGTCTATCTGAAAAACGAAGGCTTCACCATCCACAAATTCTATAATGCCTCCGACGCCCTGGCTTGTGTGCGGACGACACGCTTGAATCTGGCGGTGCTGGATGTGATGCTGCCGGACATGGACGGCTTTACCCTCTGCCAGCGCATCCGGGAGGACCACCTGTTCCCCATCATCATGCTCACCGCAAAGGTGGAGGATATGGACAAGATCATGGGGCTGACCTTGGGAGCGGACGACTACATCACCAAGCCCTTCAATCCTCTGGAACTGGTGGCCCGGGTCAAGACTCAGCTGCGCCGCTACACCCGGTACAACCCCAGGGAGGGGACAGTCCAGGAGGTCACCGAATACGACTTTCGAGGCCTTCAGATCTCCAAGGCCACTCACAAGTGCGTCCTGTTCGGCGAGGAACTGGCCCTGACGCCCTTGGAATTCTCCATTCTCTGGTATCTATGTGAGCACCGGGGGAATGTGGTGTCCAGCGAGGAACTGTTTGAACATGTTTGGGGCGAGGCGTTTATGGACAGCAACAACACCGTCATGAGTCACATCGCCCGGCTACGGGAAAAGATGCACGAGCCCAGCCGAAAGCCCAAATTCATCAAGACCGTTTGGGGGGTGGGGTACACCATTGAGTAAGAAAGGAAATACCCGCAGCCGCCGGAGATCTTTGCGCATCTGGGGCGGCTACCTGCTGGTCCTCATGGTTTGGGTGGTCGCAGTGATGGCCTTGGCATTCCTGGGCTTCATCATCTGCGCCAGCATCACCTGGCAGCCCTCGCCGCTCTACGACTTCCTGAATTGGGTTCGAGACTACATCGTTCTGGTCTGCATCGTCACAGTGCTGGCGGGCTGGGTGGTCATCAGCTTCTATTTTATCTCCAAGCCCATCAAGCAGCTGGACGTGGTGGCCAATGCGGCAGAGCAATTATCCCGCCCCAGTGAGGAGCCCATCCAGCTGCCGGATTCCCTGGAGGACATCTCCATCCAGCTGAATCTGGCCCGGGAGCAGGCTCTCCGGGACGCCCGGGCAGCCCGGGAGGCAGAACAGCGGAAAAACGACCTAATCGTCTATCTGGCCCACGACCTGAAAACGCCCCTGACCAGCGTCATCGGCTACCTGACCCTCCTGCGGGATGAGCCTCAGATCTCCCCGGAGATCCGGGCCAGGTACACCGGCATCGCCCTGGAGAAGGCGGAGCGGCTGGAGGACCTCATCAACGAGTTCTTCGACATCACCCGCTTCAACCTCTCTCGCCTGGAGCTGGAGCGGCAGAGCGTGGACCTGACGCGGATGCTGGAGCAGGTCGCCAGCGAATTCCGCCCCATTTTCGCAGAATCGGGGCTGTCATGCAGCCTGGATCTGCCGCCCAAGCTGCACTATTCCTGTGACCCGGATAAGCTGGCAAGGGTCTTTGATAATCTCCTGCGCAACGCGTCTTATTATAGCCTGCCGGACAGCACGGTGGAAATTGCCGGACGGATAGAGGCCGGGAAAATCGTACTCACCTTCTCCAATGCGGGAAAGAACATCCCCCAGGAGAAATTGGACCGGATCTTTGAACAGTTCTTCCGTCTGGACAGCTCCCGCGCCACCCGGACAGGTGGTGCGGGCCTTGGCTTAGCCATCGCCAAGGAGATCGTGGAGCTCCACGGCGGGACCATTCGGGCGGACAGCACCGAGGATCGGATCACCTTCACCATCTGTCTTCCGTCAGACCATTCAGAAGCGCCGTAAGAAAATCACAAGAATTTCGCAGAAAACTTGCAAGGCATCCGTTGGTAGATAGACAAGTATGAAACGCCTGGTTCTGGTACCATTTCAGTATCAGAACCAGGCGCTTTATTTTGATTAGGAGGTCTTATCCCATGAAAACCATTCTCGTTCTCTTCGGCGGATGCTCCACGGAGTACGAAGTTTCTCTCCATTCCGCCTATGCGGTGCTGTCCCACATGGACCCCGCCCGCTATACTCCTTTGGCTGTGGGCATCACACGGGAGGGGCAGTGGCTCTGCTATACCGGCGACCTCTCCCGGCTGGAGGACGGTACTTGGCAGCAGGCGGCAGACTGTATCCCCTGCACCCCACTGGTGGAACGGGAGGCCCACGCTTTACTACTGCTGGACGGCTCCGGCCGCCGTCTCCTCTTTGACGCGGTATTCCCAGTCCTCCACGGCAAGAACGGCGAGGACGGTACGGTACAGGGACTCTTTGAACTGGCCGGGGTCCCGGTCATCGGCTGCGGGACATTGTCCAGCGCCTTGTGCATGGACAAGGACCGGGCCCACCAGCTGGCGGCCCTGGCCGGCATCCGGGTCCCCCGGAGCCACGTCTTTCATTCCAGCGATGATTTCAGCCGGATCGCCCAGGCAGCGGAGGAACTGGGATACCCGGTGTTTGTCAAGCCGGTCCGGGCCGGTTCCTCCTTCGGTATCACCAAAGTCTCCGGGCCGGAAGAGCTGCCCGCCGCCATGGAGGAGGCATTCCGCCACGACAGCGCCGTGATCCTGGAGGAGACGATCCCCGGCTTTGAGGTGGGCTGCGCGGTCATGGGCAACGAGGAACTGACCGTGGGTCTGGTGGACGAGATTGCGCTGTCGGAGGGCTTTTTCAACTATGAGGAGAAGTACACCTTAAAGACCTCCGCCATCCACTGTCCCGCCCGCATCCCGCCGGAGAAGGCGGCAGAGATCCAGGCAGCGGCAAAAACCATTTACCGTGCCCTGGACTGCCGGGTATTCGCCCGGGTGGATCTGTTCCTCACCCCGGATGGGGAGATCGTCTTCAATGAGGTCAACACCATCCCCGGCTTCACCGCCCACAGCCGCTACCCCAGCATGATGCAGGGCATCGGCATTTCCTTTGGGGAGCTGGTGACCCGCCTGATCGAGTTGGGGGTGGTGGGATGAGAACCGTGTCGATTCCCCGGGAGCAGATTTTTCAGGGGCCGCTGGTCCTGGTCAACCGGGCGCATCCCCTGCATGAAAAAGAGCGATCTGCGCTGACCTCGGTGGACCCGCACCACCCCGACATTCTTCTTGAAAGCCGGGCACGGCAGCTACTGTCTGCCTGTATCCAAAAGGCGGGGGGACAGCGGGAGATCGTGCCGGTGTCCGGCTGGCGGAGCCAGCAGGAACAGCAGCGGATCTGGGACGACTCCATGGCGGAGCATGGGGAGACATTTACCCGCCAGTATGTGGCCCTTCCAGGATGCAGTGAGCATCAGACCGGCCTCGCCATCGACCTGGGAAAGGCTGCCGGATACATCGACTTCATCCGGCCTGCCTTTCCCTATGACGGCGTCTGCGGAAGATTTAGGCGTCTGGCGGCCCGGTACGGCTTTATCGAACGCTACCAGCGGGGCAAGGAGGAAGTCACCGGGATCTCGGCTGAGCCGTGGCACTTCCGCTATGTGGGGGCGCCCCACGCCCAGCTGATGGAAACCAACGGGCTGTGTCTGGAGGAGTACCGGGACTTTTTGCGGCAGGGTCCCCGGAGCGTCGCTCTGGAAAACGGCCGCATGGCCCAGGTGTTCTATGTGCCCGCCGCCGGAGCCGTCACAGAGGTGGAAGTGCCGGAGGGCTGCTGCCAGATATCCGGCGACAATGTGGAGGGATTTATCCTGACATGGTGGGGGGATACCCATGAGAACGGCTAAGAAAACCGTCCCGACTTTGGACCTCTTTCGTCTGGCGGCAGTCCTGCTGGTGGTGATGAACCACACCTCGCCCCTGGCGGATGTGTCTGCCATGGCTGATTTCTGGCTTACCCGGGTACTGGCCCGGGTGGCAGTCCCATTCTTTCTGATGACCACTGGGTACTTTCTGAGCCGGAATCACTGGGCTGGTGTGGGGCGGCAGCTGAAAAAGCTCTGCCTGCTCTACGGCGTCTGCATCCTTTTGTATCTGCCAGTGAATCTCTATGCCGGCAGCTTCACCGGTCCGGCGGATGTTTTGCGGAAACTGCTGGTGGACGGCACCTTCTACCACCTGTGGTATTTCCCGGCGACCATTCTGGGCATCGTCATCGCCCGGTGGCTCAGCCGGCTGGGCCTGCGGGTGGCTCTGCCTGTGGCGGCGCTACTCTATCTCATCGGTCTGGGCGGGGACAGTTACTATGGACTGGTTTCCCAGATCCCGCTGCTTCGGACCCTTTACGACGGCATTTTTACACTGTGCGGCTATACCCGCAATGGCCTGTTCTTCGCGCCACTGTTCCTTCTGCTTGGGGCCGCCGGAAGGCGGTGGAACCAAAAGCTGTCTCTGGCGGGCTTCTTCCTCTCTCTGGCAGCCATGAGCGCCGAGGGGCTGTGGCTCCATCGCATGGATGTCCAGCGCCACGACAGCATGTACCTCGCCCTCCCCCTGTGCATAGTATGCTTTTTTTCTCTGCTGCTGGGCGGAAACAAGGGCGAGTCCAGGAAAGTCCGGGAATTTTCCACAGCCATGTATGTGCTCCATCCCCTCTGCATCGTACTGGTCCGGGGAGCGGCAAAGCTACTGGGACTGGGAGAAATGCTCATTGAAAACAGTGTTCTCCATTTTATTGTGGTGCTGGCGCTCAGTGCGCTGTTCTCCGCCCTTTGCCTGCTGAGGCTTCAAAAGAAGCCCAACCCTACCGCTCGGGCCTGGCGGGAGGTGGATCTGGCGGCCCTTGGGCACAACGCCCAGGTGCTGCGGAACACATTGGCCCCGGGGACAGAGCTGATGGCGGTGGTAAAGGCGGAGGCCTACGGTCACGGCGGGGCAGTGACCGCCCGCACCTTACAGCGAGCGGGCGTCCGGGCCTTTGCCGTGGCCTGCCTGGCCGAGGGGATTGCTCTGCGAAAGGCGGGCATCCGGGGGACGATCTTGATCTTAGGTTATACCTCCCCGGAGGAAGCTCCGCTCTTGACACGATGGCATCTGACCCAGACGGTGGCGGATATTGACCACGGGCGGGCCTTGGCAGCCAGAGGGCGGCGTGTCCATGTCCATCTGGCCCTGGACACGGGGATGCACCGGCTGGGCATCCTGGCGGAAAACCGGAAGGAGATCCTGGAGGCATTCCGGCTTCCAAACCTGGTAGTGGACGGTGTCTTTTCTCATCTATACGTCTCGGACAGCCTGGAAGCCGAAGATGTTGCCTACACCCAAGAGCAGCTGACCTTGTTCTATGATACGGTGGCCTGGCTCCGAACTGCCGGATATGATCCCGGCAAAGTTCATATCCAGTCCAGCTATGGACTTTGGAACCTCCCAGCTCAGCCCTGTGACTATGTCCGGGCTGGAATCGCACTCTATGGAGTTCGAAGCGATGATGCGCCTGTTCAGCGAAGCCTTGACCTGCGGCCGGTTCTGTCTCTCCGGGCCAGAGTGGCCAGTATCCGCACTGTGCAAGCCGGAGAGAGCGCCGGGTACGGGCGGGTCTTTCAGGCAGAGCAAGAAACCAAACTGGCGGTGGTCACCATCGGCTACGCGGACGGTCTGCCCCGGGATCTGCCTCAGCGGGGCGGCCAGGTGCTGATTCAGGGCCGGCGTTGTCCTATGGTGGGGTGGATGTGCATGGACCAGTTGCTGGTGGACGTCAGCGATCTTTCGGAGGTCGCTCCTGGCGATACAGTGACTATTATCGGCCGGGATGGCGGTCAGGTGATTCGGGCAGAGGAACTGGCTGCATGCTGTGGGACGATTACCAACGAACTGCTCTCCCGGTTAGGCATGCGGTTACCCATTGTTTCTGGTTAAAGAGCGGTAGGGAATTTTACAAAGATTCCGGTTCGGATTTCAACATGAATATACCTTTAAACAGGAATAGCCACCAACCACGATGAAATGGTTGATGGCTATTCCCGTTTGGTCGACACCAAGAGATTCTCTCAATCGGTTTAATCTGGTGTTTTCAAGATGTCCTTATGAGGAGTCGCCCTT
>DPPB01000035.1 GCA_003539495.1 Oscillibacter sp.
AACACATAAGGCACATTTTCCCATACCATAAATCGGGGCCGAATATGGATATCTGCCCGGCCTCGTGATCTGTCTGCATCTCTCATCTCCTTTACGATGCGGATCTGTTCCATGATGAGAACGGAGCGCTCTCCGGCCAGCCCGGCTCTGGCTCCGGCTACGGACAGATCCTGACACGGGCTGCCGCCGCAGATGATGTCCACCGGCGGCAGCATGGCCCCATCCAGCTTCGTAATATCTCCATAATGCAGCATCCCCGGCAGCCGCTGCTGCGTGACTCGAATGGGGAAAGGCTCGATCTCACTGGCCCATAGGGGGATCACGCCGTTGTGAATAGCCGCCAGCGGAAAGCCGCCAATACCGTCAAACAGGCTGCCCATAGTAATGCACCTCATTTGGCCGCCACCGTCCGGACAATATTGACGGCGCTCTGAGCTGTGTAAACCGCCGAGGTAAGATTGGCCTTCGTAGTGGTGTCCAGCCCAAAGGCCCCGGCAATACGGGGAATTTCCCCGGCAGAGAGCATGAGCCCCAAGCCCAGCAAGGCGTGATCTTTGAATACCATCAGCCCGGCCACAAGGATGGTGGCCTGCAAGAACGCCGTGAGACACAGGCCGATGACCTGCTTGCACCACTGGATAAATCCGTCTCCATACCCCCTGGGCACAGAGAACATATAAAGGCTCCCCACGGCGATCTGGATCAGCAAAATACCGCCGCGCTTCAGATTGCTGAAAAACACCTTAATGACCGCGTAGGCCATGAGGATAAGGCAGAAAAGAACCATAAGCCCGCTGGTCTCCCGCCCAAAGCCCCGCAGGGGATAGGTGGACTCCGTCAGACTTTCCAGGTTTTCAAGATCTGCCAGCGCCGCCTTTGCCGCATCCCCGATGCTGGTGGACCCAAAGCCGGTGATGCCCGCCGTCAAGGTGCCCTGCAGGGAAATTGCCAGGGAATAGAGCCGCACCGGCACCTGGGTAAAAAGAGAGACGGCCAGAAAGCCCTTAAGGACATTCAGCGCCGTCTCTTTCACATTGCCCCGCCCAGCGGAATACTCGATGCCGCATTCAAACACAGCCACCACCAGTCCCGTGGCAAACAGGGCCCAGCCCAAATAGGAGAAAAACAGCACCACGCTCTGCACCCAGTTCATCTCGAAGAGCTCTGCGCCCATGCTGCCCATCTCCGAAAAGAAGTTCCCAAGAAAGCCCACCACCTGACTGTAAAACCAGTCCACGATCTGACCCAGTATTTTGTCCGCTACAAAGTCCCAGATAAACAATTCATCACCTCCCAAAATGTAAAAAGCACTCTGCTGATCCAGCAGAGTGCTTCTGTCTATATTCGTTTTATGGGGCACAGTTTCATTTTGTTTCCATTGCCCTTGACCTCTCACGGAGTGAGCAGCCATTGATAATCCTGCCGCCCATCGATCACATACTCCACATAGACCACCTGATCTTTTACTTGATACAGCAAAATACGGTATTTGTCAAAGACGAGTTTGCGATACTTCTCAACTGTGAAAACCTCAGAACGCAGCACAGGATTGCGAAATGGAAAGCGTTCCAAAGAGGCCGCCGCCTGACGGAAATCGGAAACCAGTTTGTGCGCCAATTTTTCATCCAGCTTTGCGGCAAAGGCCGCATGCTCCACCAACTGCTTGGCAGCCCGCTTCGAAATGACCACTTGATACGCTTCATGCTCCGGCATGGCGTACCTCCCGGATCGCTGCCTCCATCATGGCGGCCACCTCCTCTACGGAATGATCCGCTGCGCCGTGCAGGCGATCTTCCTCCACGGCAAGCAGTTCTTCCCGCAGCTTCAGCATCTTTTCCCGGCGGGTAAACGCCTCGATGTCCATGACTACCAGATCGCCCTCGCCGTTTTTGGTCAGGTAAACGGGTTCGCCGGTCGTCTTACACAGCTCCGCAATATCATTATAGTTCTGCCGAATGGCGGCACTTGGCTTGATATGCATATTCGCCCTCCTTACATAGCAGTTTTATAGCTATATTATACCATTAAACTGCTATTATGCAAGAGGAACATTGACTTATGTCGTTATACTCCGATGATCCCCCAAATATACAGCGGTGCCGTCAGCGTGAACACAAGGCACGCAAACAGGATAGCCGGAGCCGTCCATTCGAATTGTCCAGTTTTCCGATAGTCAAAATATCCTGTCCCCAGCTTCACGAAGAAGAAAATGGCCAGGATCATGTCGATGGCGGGGAAGACCACCTTGTTGACCACCGACTTGATCTGACTGGACGCCGCTGTCCAGGTGCTCTCCACTGCGCCCGCCACATCACCGCTGCCTGCGGCAAAGGCCGCCACAGACAGCAGGCAGCACAGCAGTGCCGTGATGCTCAGCATGAGCATGATACGCTTTACAGTTTTCATTTCGCACTCTCCTTTACATTGTCATTTCATGCATCCCACGCCGCAGTTCACCCAATTTCTCCGCCGCCCAGTCGGGGATACACTCGTCACGGATAATACCCACGAACTCGGAGCGATTCCACCTCGTGGTCTCGCCATCTCCCAAACAGGTGCAGAGTATCGAGCGGCCACGAGCGTGGGGCTGGCAGCCGAAGCCGCTCAGGGCCAGCCACAGCTGATTTTCCGGCTGCCAGCAGGATTCCCGCAGCGTATCCGGCGACAGGATCAGCACTCTGCCGGTGAAGTCCTGCTCCCCGGAGTTGGGTTCACAGTGTTCTGCGCCGAACAGGTGCAGCTTCGCCAGCTCCGCCCGGTATTCGCTGACGAATCCGTCCAGCACGGCGGGATGGCTGTTTATGAGGAAGGTATGCCTGTGTCCTCCATCTTCGGGGACGAAGACGGAGCGGCTCCACTGCTTATTGGTCTCGTGGTAGCGGCCATCATAGGACTGCTCCTGCAAAGTGTTGGCCAGCACAAAGCCCACCCGTTTGTAGCCATACTGGTCGATAACGCTTTTGGCGCAGTCAGTGCTGAGATGCATCCCATCAAAGCCCTTGTGGATGGCCAGCTCTATGGCCCCGGCGCAGGCACAGTTGGTGCGGAAGTTAGCCCGCCACAGCTCCAACTCGCCCCGCTCCCGAGCCTCTTTGGCCGTGTAGGGGTACAGTGCCTCACTCGGCAGCATAGACAATGTCTCCTTCCTCCAAAAGCTGCGCCAGTGCAGACGGGCAGCATCCACTCAGCATGAGCAGGGGTCGGATGCTGTCCGGTACCTGCGGCACATCCTCCATGTCCCTTTCGCAGTCGGCTGCACAGGGCATCCTGCACGCCTCCTGCAGCACACCCAGCAGTTCTACGGAGGCCCGAGATAAGCCCTCCAGTGCGTGCAGCAGCTGCTCTGCCGTCATTTCCTGCGGCATGAGCAGAATGTGGTCCTGTCCCAGCCATGCAGACAGGGAGATGCCCACCAAGCCCAGTTCCTCCAGCGCACCGTTGGGAATGAGCAGGCCGTTCTTTTCAAATTTCATTTCATTGTTCATGCGAAAATCCTCCTATACTTTTAAGGGCTGCTGCGGTGTATGCACCAGCCTGCACGATTTACCCCGGCTGTCATAGTCGCCGAAGAAGGACATCTGCGGCGCAAAGGTACGGGGATCGTAGTTGGTCATGATGTACTCACGGTACTTGTTGTTTTTCTTCTTGGACTGGCTGTTGGGGCGCTCCACCTCGTAGATGAAGAAATCATCATACAGCTTCCGTATGTACGGGCAGTTGTTATAGGACACCATAGCGAATCCCTCATGCTTTACCAGCACATCGTGGAGCCGCTGGTGGTCGCTGCGGGGAAACTCCACCGTATAGCATTCCGCCTCATAGTAGGGTGGGTCACAGTAGACCACGGTCTGCGGGTCGTTGCGGGCGGTGATGATGCTCTCGAAATCTTTGTTTTCCAGCACCGCATCCTTCAGCCGGTGAGAGCACTCCCACAGATCCCGGAAAAACCGCCGTATATCGCAGGAGCCTACGCCATAGCTGTCTCCGCTGCCATTGTAGCTGTAGCGCTGCAGCTTATAAAATGCTGCGGCACGGCGCACATTGCCTAAACTGCCACGCTCCAAAAGCAGCTGCCGCACGACCTCCGCCTGGGGTGGTTCAAAAAACACCTCCGTCAGATCCAACTGCCGTTCCATGTACTCCATGGTGAAGTCCTCGCCCTGCAGCTGACGCTGCAATACATCAAATTCATCGTGGGCGTTGATAGGGAGAAAGCCCAGCTCCCTGACCAGCTCCAGCGGACGCTCCTTGGCGCAGAAGAGCAGGTTATATAAATCGTGGTTCAGGTCGTTGTAGATCTGCAGACACCCGCTGGGGACGGAAGTATTCATGGTGATAATGCCGCTGCCGCCAAACACATCCACCAGTGTCTTGTAGTGGGTAGGCAGCAGCATTTGGATGGCCCACATGAGCTGGGCCTTGCCGCCTACCCACGGCATGAGCTTCGTCATCTGCCTACTCACCGAATTTCTCCAGCGCCCGCTCCAGTCCGGAGATGGCGGCGTCTAACCCGCTGCGCATTTTCTCAAGGCTTCGGATGGTGGCATAGACCTCTGCCGCCGTCTCCGCATAGTAATACCCCCGCTGATCTGCTGCGATCGGCACAGTGCCTCGCCGCAGGCGGTTGATGTGCCTGCGAAGCTCGTTTCCGCTGATGCCCAGCGCCCGCTCCAATTCCCGGCTGCTGACCACATTTTTATGTCCCTTGCATCCGTTCTCCAGATACCGGGAGATGGTCTCCTTCGTCATTCTTGTGTTCCTTTCCTGAAGCCGCTCACCGAAAAGGGCGCAAAAAGAGGGACCGCTGTCCCTTTTCGGAAAGCGGCCCCATTATTGATTCAGTTTACTGCATGGTCATATCCACGCCCTGCTGCGGCAGATGCATAGGCTGTCCATCCGGACGATGGACATAGCCATAGTCACTGAGGATGCCCCTATCTCTATACATCAGGTCTGCGCCGTAGGCGGTGAGATTCAAATTCCGGATGAGCAGGTCAAGCTCTGGCCCGTCTGCCATAAGGGAAAGTTCCTCCCGTGCCCGATCCTCCAACGAGTGGATATTCGGTTCGAAGGCGTATTCACTCAAGTGCTCTGTCAGCGCCATGGCATCCTCCAGCTTGTAAATATCCAGCTGACTGGCCACTGCCTTGAACGCCGCCAGTTCCCCATTTGCATCCAGCATTTCAAGGCGCTGCGCAAATTGGTTGACCTGCTCCATACTGGTGTGAGCCATATCCACGAAGGCCCACATCTCCGGCATGGCGGTGTCACATTCCTCCAGCTGCACCTCCTGCCAGCTATCCACCTCCAGACAATCCAGCACGGCATCCAGCTCCGCCTGCTTTGCGGGCAGGTACAACTTTACAGCACGGACATCACTGACGCAGAGGAAATGGATCATATACGGCGGCTTCCGGGGCGGCCTGCCCAAGTTGGGCGGTGCCTGCCGCAGCTCGGCTTCCCGTACTACATAGCCGTTCGGGGTCATAGCGCCGTGTTCGTCCCTGCGCATTTTTTCGCCGATCTTGGCATAGTCCAACAGCTCCAGCACACTATCCGGCACCTGTTCCAGTTCCGACAGGAAATCGTTCTCCACATAGAACCGGCCTAATGCCGCATCATCCCGGACCTCCGGCACCACATGGCAGCCATCCACACTGTATGCCAGATCCAGCAATCGCTGGAGGGTCAGTTCACCGCCATTGGTTTGGCACAGCTTGTCGACCTCCATCTGCACCAGTCCCTCAAAAGCGATGGCTTCTACATGGTCGAATGTGCTCAGCTGCTCCGCCAAGGCGTTGAACTGATACAGGTCACTGTCATCAAGGAGCGGGGCAAGAAATCCGTACCGTCCAATGTCCTCCACCTGCCAATAGGATTCCCGCCCATCCTCCAGCCGCAGCTTATCCAGTGCGTCTATCAGTTCCCACGGCGTGGCGGGCAGATCCAGCTCTGAGTGGCTGCTGCTATCCGGATCGCCCATATATACGGAAAAAATCTTTTTACCCAAGTTCCATGCCTCCTCTCTGCTCCACGATGTCCATGCAGTGATCCGGGTCTGCGCCGGGGACATCCCAGCCGCACATGCTGCCGATCTTCATAGCTTCCTCCTGAGCGGGTGTCACACCCAGCTTCCGGTTTTGCTCATCCGCAATGCGGCGGTTTTCCTGTGCATCCGGCGTAGACCAGTCGCTGGGATAGTACCCGCTCTCCCCACGCTTCACGCAGATGAGCTGGCCCGTACCCGGCAGCAGGGTAAAACACAGCTGAGGCAGCTTGTCCCGGTAAGGCTCGAACCGCTCCTGCTCCGTCCGGATGCTCCAGTCCTCATCCTGCCACAGGTGCACATACAGCTCCCGGCCGCCATCCAGTGTGATCTCTTGCTGCTCGAAGCCCTCGCCCCAGCCGTCCGAGGCTTGGCCGGAGATGTACTTCTTCAGCGCAGCCAGTTCCACAGCCGACAGTTCGCCGCTGATCTGACACTCCGCCACGCCCCACAGCCTGCCGTGCCGCTGCTCTACATCGAAGACAACGGAATGTACCTTGTCGTTGACGCTGTCTGGCTTTCTGTACCAGTGCATGATGCCTCTGACCTGTTCCTCCTGCATGCGGTTTTTGAATAAGGCACTGCGGATCTTCTCCTCATGCGATGCCAATTCGCCGCCGGTGAGCCGTTCCGGCTCCTCCGGCATATCGCCCCACTCGTCCGGCTCGTAGAGCTCAGCGGTCAGGGGCATATACAGCTTCAGCATACTGCGTTCGGGAGGCAGGACAGTGAAGCTGTCCTCGCCGGGGATGAGGGCCAGAGTCCGTCCGTTGTCCCATTTCATCTGAAATTGCCCGGCGTCATCTACGCACACAAGCGTACCCTCCGTGCCGGGCGCTACCGGCGCATAGGGGTCCTCCATGGAAACCAGCCGAATGCGGGTGCCGGGCGGGTATTTTTCCCGCAGGAATTTTACCATTTTCTCGGATGTAAACATTTTTAGATCCCTCCTATTTTCTGTGTGTATTCAGATAGCGTATATGGATCATCCTCACTGAAGAAATCCAGCAAAATATCATCCGCCGCCTTGCAGACGGTAGGGTCGTCTGTCAGGACTTCGTAGCGAAACCCGGTGGTATCCCGATAGGGCAGTTCCTCCCGGATACAATCCAGAAACGACTCTGCATCGTAATAGAGGATGTCATCGTCCCCGACAAATGTGGCCTTGCCAATAGGCTCTATAATGCATCACTTCCTTCTTTCGCAATAGACCACCAATCTCTGCCGCCCGCCGCTGGCATAGGGATGGCAGGTGATGAGCGTCAGCAGGTCACGCCCCGGCTGGATTTTGATTCTGTTCACCTCATGGGGCTGGATGATCTGAATGTCAACCACCGTGTAGGTGAGCGTTTCCCATAGATTTGTAACCGTTACCATATCGCCCGCCTGCAAGCGGTCTATGTGCCGAAAATAATCTGCGCCATGCCACCCTCTATGCCCGGCAATGACGCAGTTGGTATTTACGCCGCCAATGGGCGCCGAAGTGTTCCCCAGCACCGCCGCCCCTGCGGCAAGGTGCGAATCCGACGCGCCCAAGTAGACCGGCATGACCAGCTCCAGCGTGGGGATCTCCAGCACCCCTATGACCTCGTCCTCCACGCCGTAGTCTCTCAGCAATACAGCAGGCTCCTCACAGGCCGCAGCGTCGGCCAGTCCCGCCTGCCGCTCCGTATAAATGCGCTGGTTATATCCCTGCAAGTCTGCCAGCAACTCGGGGTACGGCTGTCTCGCTTTCTCCAAAAAGCCCTGTGCCGCCGCGCTCATGTCCGCTTGCAGCCTATGCCCGGAAACCACCGGCCACAGCAGAATACAAAGCCCCACCACGGCCAGCGCCACCGCCAACAAAGCAGCTTTTTTACCCACGGCGTCGCCTCTTTGCAAAGAAGCAGACCCCGCCAGCCGCAGCCAACACACCAAGGCCGATGCCCAAGCCCGTGAGATAGTGCTGCGTCCACGAAGACGCAGCCTTCGGAGTTTTTCCATTTTCTACCACCAGCTCCGGCACATACGGCACCCGATGTCCCCGCACCAGCAGCCGGTGGGTGTTCACCCCAAAGGGCGTACAGGTCACCAGAGTCACCAGGTCCTGTCCGTCCTCGATTTGAAGCAGCGATGTGTCCCCAGGCAGTACCGTGGCGATCTGGTCCACCTCGTAGGCCAGCACCTCACCCAGCACATGGATATAGAAAACATCGCCTTTCACCAACTGGTCAATGTCTGTAAACAGCTTCGCCGAAGCCATCCCGCTGTGGGCCGACAGCGCCGCATGGGTGCCTGCCCCGCCTACAGGCAGGGAAGTCCCCACCACATGCCCCACGGCCCGTTCCAGCGTCTCCGCTCCTGTACCGTGCCGCACCGGGAGATACACGCCGATTTTCGGGATGCCGATAGTACACATGGCCCCGCCCACGGTGAGCTGCTCCGCATAGAGCAGGGGAGAGGCAGAAGCCCCTCCCGCACTGACCGCCGCCTCGCCCCGCAGCAAGGCGTTATACACCTCCGCCGCCCGACGCTGCTCGGCCAGCTCCGCATCATCGGTGTCCGCAATGGCATTGGTATAGACTGTCTCCACTTCCGAGTGATACTTTTCGCTCACCAATTCACCCAGCAGCGGGTAGAGCAGCAATCCCAGCGCCAGAAGCACACAGGCCACCGCCAGCAGTCGCCACTTCACTGGTCGTTCCTATTGTGCTTCCGCCCCCGGACCACAATAAACGCCGCCACGCCCAGCAGCATACAGCCGCCCACGGTGAACATCCAGGTGCCGTAACCGCCTGTCTTAGGCAGGTCAAAGCCGGGGTTGTTGATGACCGTCAGCGGCACAATGGCATTGCCGTCCTCCATATCCACCGCGTCGCCGTTGACGGTGCCGCTGGCCGTCAGGAGCTTCACACCGCAGGTCTCGCAGGCCGAATCGCTCTCCGCAGTAGCTATGACGATCTCCACGCCGTCCTTCAGCAGCACATACCCCTTGTCCGTGGCTGTCTCCGTCAGTGTGTAGGTATCGACCTCCAAGCCCATAACCCGGATGTGTCCCTCCCCGTTGGGCACGAACACCGTGGCCTTGCTCTCCTTCGCCTCATGGCCCGTGACATGGTACACGCCGTCCACCAGCTCCGCCGTCACAAAATAGCCGTCCGTGTCGTTGTGCAGCAGGAAATGAACATTCGCCAGGTCGCCCTTGCCGTCCGAAAACTGCTTCAGCACATCCACGCCGTAGGTGTAAACATGGCAGCAGTCCTGAAGTGTATCAAAGTAGCCGGTGTTGGTGCGCTTCCAGGTCAGCACCACTTCGTTGGGGTTGTCGCTGTCGCCCAACTTCGCGCCAGCGGTAAGGGTAGCGGCATAGGTGATCCGCATGGTGCAGTCGCTGTAACCACGCTTCACGCTATCGGTGTAGACACTTGCGGATTCATTGATGTCCGCCAGCCCAGACTCGGTCATGCCAATGGTCATAGTGTTGGCGGCATCATCATAAGCCACGCTGAACTTGCCAGAATCCTCACCCCAAGTGGTAATAAGATTCTTGCAGCCTGCGTCTTTATAGAATCGGATGACCACATCGCTTCTGTTGTAGCCGATCCCCTCGCTCAGCGTGTCCACGAATGTGTAAGTAGTCAAACTGGTGGCCTTAGAGGTAATGGTGGGCAGCTTGGAGATGATCTGATACTCCACCACATCGCCCACGGAAGCGGTGGCAATGTGGGCATAGCCATCTGCAATGTCGGTCAGACTGCCGGTATTCTTGCCGGTGCTGTTCTTGTCCTCCCGGACGGTCTTTTCGAGGTCCGGGCTGCCGGTTTGGTTCTTGGGGTACACAGTCACATCGTAGTTCCAGTCTTTGCCGTCCACGGTGGTCATAGGCAGGCTCACGAAGAAGGGGCTACAGGTGCTGGTGACATTCTCCGGCACACGGGTCTCCACCACCAAATACAGGCCCTGCTCCAGACCGCCGACCTTGCTATGTCCGTTTGCATCCGTCTCGGGCATGGCCTTGCCGCCATTTCGGACGGCAGCCTCCAGCGCATTTTTAACGGTAGTGGCGTTGGCAGCCAGGGCATCCGCCAGGGCCTTGTTCAGCTTGTCGGAAGTGAAGTAAAATACACCGCTCCCGCTCTTGTAAGCGTCGGCCTTAGTCAGTCCAATGGCCTGGAGCACTGCGTCATCTGCAAAGCCGTACAGCACACCTACCTTGTACTGACCGCTCTCCCGCTGACTGTAAGTGGAGATGGACGCCACCCGCAGATAGCTAAACTCCACGCCCTGAATGGCGTACTGCGCCAGCTTGTCGGTAACGGCATCGTCCTGCACACCGGTGCTGACATAGGACGCCGCATCCCACGCTCCGTCTGCGCTGGCTGCCGTGATGTCGTACTTGTAAAGGGAAAGGGAAGCTTTCCGCCCGAAGTCAATGGTCGGCGCCGCGAACGCCGTGGTGATAAGTCCCAAGGCCATAACCATAGCCAGGAGCAGCGCCCAAAGTCGTTTTGTTTTCTTCATCGTTCAGTTCTCCTTTTTCGTAGTGGATTTTTTGCAAAAATAAACACCCATGCCGAGCATGAGTGCCGCAAACAGAATATAAGTTGTGAATCCCGCCCCGCCTGTAAAGGGCAGCGCAAAGCCCGCATTGTTGCAGGCGGTAATGGTGATGTCGTGGCTGCCTGCATCCAGCGTCCCCAAAAACAGCGGCTCCGTCAGCAGCGTCATTCCCTCCGCCGCCTGCACCTCTGTCACCCGGTAGTAGGTGCTGCCGTCTGCTGTCAAATCTTCCCAGCAAACCGACCCGTCCGAACCCGTTTTTTCTGTACTCACTTTCTTCCAATTCACCTGGTCCGCAGAGGATTCCAGCATGAAACCAATCCCGGACAGAGGAACGCCCTCGGCATCCACTTTTTTTACCGTGACCTTCCCAGGGATAGCAGCGGTCTTGATTTTGAGGTAAGCCGTCACCGGGTCCCGGACGCTGGCGGAATAGGTGACCACATCCTGTATTCCGCCTGAGGGCCCCCACACGCCGTCGCCCCAAACTACCACCCCGGCGCGCGTGGTGCCATCTTTGCTGCCCACCACGGTGACAGCCTTCGGGATGGGCTTCTCCGTGGAAATCGTCAGCACATTTCCTTTTTTGCTGAAGGTCAAGTCCGCGTCCTTACAGCGAAAGCTGTACTTTCCCAGCATCCCGTTGGTGTCGGTAATGCTGTCCACGAACTTGCTCCCGTCCCAAGCCAGTTCCAGCACCCCCGCATTGGAGGGCAGCGACCCGCAAAAGCTGGGCCGCTTACTGTGGGTCTGCACCGAAGTCACAATGGAGTTGTAGTAGCTGAGAATTTTACTCCGCAGGGGATGGGTACTATCCACCCGTTCCAAGGCTTCGTTATAACCCATAGACTTCACATCAATATGGTAGAAGCTGCTGTCCCGTTCGCCTACCACCACCTCCCAAATGAGAATCTGCGTGGCATAGGCCCAGGCCATTTTCTCCGCCGTAGCTTCCACATCCGCCCACCAGCCCCCGCCGATAGAGCCGTGGTAGCCGTAGCTCATAACCCGCCCGATCAGCCGCTGCACCTCGCGGGGCGTAAGGGGATGCCCGGCAGGCAGGGTCATGCGGTCCCACCATGTGTCGTCGTGGTCCGTAAGAGAATCATAGTTTTTCTGCGGTACACCCGGCTCAATGCAGTAGGCCACCTCACCCTGCCAGGAATCCAGGCACCGAAACTGCGTGTAGTTGCCAGCTGCCACATGATACCCAAACCGCAGGTTTAACGCCCCATGCCCCCACTTGCCGCTGGTTCTCAAGGTGTCATCTGACAGCGGAAAATTCCAAATATACACCTGCTTAGATGCCGCAAAAGCTGTGGTAGGCAGCAGGCATAAACACAGCACCAGCGCCAGCAGAAACGCCGCTACGCACTTGATAATTCGTTTCAAAACAAACCTCCCATTCTCAAATTTGAATATAAGAAAAAGGCCCTCCACGAGAGCCTTTCTCCTATATAAATTTTGCGTTACCCGCGACCGATGAACAGTTCGTACTGCCCATCTCCCACCTGTTCCGCCCATATCCACACAGCCGTGCAGCCTTCCTCGTTCTTATAATATGTCAGATCATCCCGGATATAGGCGGCCAGAACATCCTCCGTCTTACTGCTGCACCGGATGGGCGTGTCCCAGCTATCCGTTGCATTTTCATCCAGCCGCAGACCAATGCCCACGGCGTAGTCCTTGGCATAGCCCAGCCAGTAGTCCATGTCAAAAACTTTCTCCTCCGGCTGCGGCGCAGGTGTTTCCACCGCATCCGTCCCACTCCCCGCAGGTGTAGATGGCTCATTCCCCGCAGGTACGGATGGACTATTCCCCACAGGCTTGGAAGAACTACTCCCTGCCGAATCGGATGATTCACCCCCAGCAGGCCCCGCCTTAGACGGCGCACTCGCTCCATTTTCCCGCGCAGGAGTTTTCCCCACCGCAGGCTTTTCATCTCCAGCAGAGGAATCCTTTTCAGCCACCTGTCCAGGAGCTGCGTCGGAAGCGCCGGACTTTTCGTCCTGCCCCGGCGTCGCTTCCTCCGAAGCATATTCGTTCCCATTTTGCGTTGTCGTGGTCTCGGAAGCATCGGTAGCAGATGCCACTTGCGGCGGATCTCCTTCTGTCGTTTTCGCAGATGCTCCGGCTCCGCCGCAGCCTGTGAGGAGCAGCGCACTCAGCACCCACGCCATAATTTGCAGTTTTTTCATTTTGTACCTCCAGTTTTTATTTTTCTTTTCCGTCCTGTGTTGGTACACAACACAACTACCACAGGATCGCCCACAAGTCAACGGGAATCTGCGCAGCTCCCGAAGAAAAGGGAGGCCCCCTGATGTGAATTTCACTCTCACTCATACCATGCCTCTCATCTGCAAGGTGTGCGCTGCAAAAGGCGGCTCCAACCGCCGCAGCAGGCCGAACTCCGTCGTAACCACGCCGTCCGCTTCCATGCACTCCTTGCCGTACTTCTCAAAGTCCATGTAGCCCTCCAGCTCATAGATGGCCTCATCGTCCAGCCCCAGCGTTTCCTGTAAGCGCTGCTGGCCGTAGCCGTAGGTGCCCTCGACGATGCGTTCGTAGTTCTCCAAGTTTTGCAGCAGCTCGTAGGCCCTGCCCAGAGTGTCGGGCCGCTCGGCATCCAGCACAGCGGCATAGGTCAGCAGAGCGCCGTCTTTCTGCCAAATGTCCTCCATCGCCTTCGCAAACTTGTTGTACTCCTCCACAGAGGGACAGTCCGTGTCGCAGATCAGTTCACCGATGTACGGCACCTTGAAGCGTACATCTCGAATCACAGCTTCCGCAAAATCTCCCACGCCCAAATATGACTTTGCGGCAGAGAGGTATTCCTCGTCGGCGGGAAGGACAAGCGAATAGCCCGCCTTGTTTTTGGCATACAGCGTCATGCGGAGCATTTCGTCCCGGTTCTCACCCTGCCAAGGCTCCGGTGCTGGTTGCTCGCCCTGCCCGCATTCCATAACTTCCTTCAAGGCGATACCCCCTTTGTAGGCTATATACCCGCGATCCGTGAACATCCCGTCCTCTGCATTCATGCGTTGCAGGGCGTAGCCTTCGTAGTCGTAGAACGCCTCCAAATTCTCATCGTACTCGAAGCGCTCAGATTCCTGAATCACGTACTTGCCGTACTCCGTAGGCGTATGAACGCCGGGGACGAAGTCAAACAAGTCGAGGCTTTCCGCGAGCATTTTGATCTCCTCTGCGCTCTGCGGCTTTGCCATGGCCACCGCCGCACCCAGCTTTATGATGTCGTCATTGGAAAGTGGCCTCGCTGCCTTTGCCAGTGCATTGAGGTCTGCAAGGCTTTCCTGTTCCATATCCAGCAGCATATCCACTTCATTCGGCAGCTGCGTATCCTCCAAGTGAAGCCGGGCATCCGCAAGATTCATAATGCCCGCACGCTGGAGGGCACGGTCCACCTCCTCCTGCGCCATAGGAAGGTACAGCCATGTGATATGCTCCGTATCCTCCGGCTCGGACTTGGCGGTCACCGCAACCGTGATGGCATTCGGCTCATAGTAATAGCAGGGGAAGAACTGCCCGTCGTAGACCTGCCCCAATTTCATGCCGTTATCATACACGACCCCATAGGGCGTGACCGTGCCGCCGCCTCCCGCTATGAGCGACCGGGCCACGGCTTCGCCGTCCAGCGCTTTCAGCTCATCCGTTTTGGCACTGCCGCCATGTAAATTCATGTAGTGGTTCCGGCCAACAGCGGAGAGGTCTGAAAAGTCCGTAATGACGGTAGCCTGTTGGCAGCAGAAGGTCAGGTTGATCAGATCCTTCAGCTCGAAAAGCTCCAGCTTGTGGGCCACCGCCTGAAACTGCGCGGCTTCGACGGTATCGAAACTATCCAGCCGCTTGGCGAGATAGTTCAGCTCCTCCACATTGACCGTGAGCATTTCCGTGCGCTTGAGAACGGTGTAGAAGCTGTCGATCTTCTCCACCTTGCAGTCCGCCTTGACCGCGTCACCGATCTCCAACGCCTCCAGCAGCTCCATGCAGTGTGCGTACTGGTCATGCGGGACGGGGAACGGGATGGTCGCCACGCCGTATTCCGGGTGGCCGGGGTTACTGAGAACCGCTTGCATCATCATGTTTCATTCACTCCTTTTTCCAAATTCAAAACCGCATCTCCGTATTTGGCCATCAGTAGTGCGCCAGTGATCAGGTGGAACGCCTCATCTGTGACCAATTCCGGAGACGCAAGGTCTGCGAGAGTAATATTGCAGCAGCCGACCGCAATGGCCTTCGCCGCCTGGTAGACGCTGTAGAGTTCCGGCTCGATCCCTCCGAGCCCGACATTTTGGAAATCAAAACCGTCATTCCCGCATTTCCAGACCATCCTGCGCCAAAGGCTCTCATACGCCGTGAGCAGGAAGAGGGCGGCTTTGTTCCGGTCGGACAAGCGCCAGCAGCGTTCTCGCCAGTGTGTCCATCTTTGCCGGTGGGCATCGGACAGGAAAAATTGAGCCTTTTTTTCTCTGAATTGCTGATGCATCCGTTTTCGGAGCTGCGGCCCCATAGAGGGGGCAAAGCAGTCCCGCACGAACTCATTCAGTTCCAGAACCCCCGCCTCGATTCGTTCCTTCAAGCAGGCGCACTCACACAGGCGACACGGATGCTTGCGGACATAGTTCTGGCAGTATTCGCACGCCACATCTTTGGGCGTGTAATGAAATGGGCTGCGGTATATTCCACCGCCTCTGGGTTTTTGACCGGGCTGAGACATCATCAACTGCTCCAACGCCTGCAGCGGCGTGTCTCGCATGAAATAGCGCGGCATAAGTGAACTCCTCTCTAAAACGAAAAAAGGGCCGAAATCTTATTGCTAAGATTCCGGCCCTTACCGTTTGATATTACATTGTCTGTTCCTGTGTGGCTTGTTCCAAGGTTTCTTCCTGCTGCCGGATCCGTTCATCCAAATCCGGCACACACTCCTCGATCTGCCGCTGGACACTGCGAATCAATTTTTCCTGCTCTCCCGTGAGTTCAAAGAAATCTCCGTCTACAGAGTACGCACAGCAGCGATAAATCTCGGTCAGCTGCTCTGGGCTGAAAAGTTGTTCCTTTTGAATCAGCCCGGAGCGGATAGCAAAGTCCCGTTTGACTCCTGCATAGTTTTCCATGAAATAGTGCCCATGACATACTCCTGTGTGCCCATAGGCCCAATCCCATGTGACGAAGTCGACTCCGTGTTTACTCTGAACTCCAGCCAGCACAGTGCCGTTGAAATCCGCCAGCACCTTGTAGCCATCCTCCAGACCGTCGGCTTTCAAAGCGGGCGCTGTCTCCATCTGGCGCATATATTCCGCTGTGATACTGACGATCTCATACACCTTGTCCTTGGCGGCGATCCGCTCCGGCTCGTCAATATCCTCATTGCGGTAGGCAACACCGCCGCTCTCAGTTACTTCACAAAGTGGTGCCCCGTCAAGCAGGACACGCAGCCCGCCAGTGTGAACTTCGTCCAACTGGAACCCCTCCTTGGCAAGGACGATTGCTGCTTCTCTGAGGTAACAGACCTTTTCTTCTGCGCTGATGCTCATATAGCTCCTCCTATGCATAAAAAATAAGGCCGGAGCAATCATGCTCCGACCTACAAATACAGACGCTGCGACCAGCGCCCTTTTTGAAATGAAAAAGGGCGCCGCTTTCTCAGTCCGTCAGGACCAACAAAACGACGCCCAATTCTTTGTGAGTTTTTTTGAGAAAAATACCGCTGCCAGTCGGAAAAATCGCCATTCAAAAAGGGCGCTGGCTGAATGCATCTGCCCGAAAAGGGAAAACGCCCGGTTCGAATCGGGGTAGACGCTCTGAAACAGCGATTTGCATCTATGGTTTGAAAGAAGAAATCCGGGCCCTAAAAAGCCCGGAAACGGTTGATGCGCCTGGCTTTTCACCAGACGCATCTATACCGTTTAGTTAATATGTCATAACTCAACACTATGGATTTTTTGAAATTTGCTTTCAAAAAATCGGTGTATGACAGCAAGAATAACTTGATGATGCGCAGAACTCACTTGTTTTTTGATTCTTCAGTTGTGTCAGAGACTGCACCTTCCAGCAAGTCCGTTACAAGCTGATTTAGCTGTGCAGAGTTCTTGGAGGTAATCACGGGAACGCCAGTTTGGCTCTCGATAGCTTTCCGTGCATCACCGGCCACCTTGCCTCCAGCGCGCGCCACATTAATGTTTTCCGAAAAAGTCCCCGGTGCTTTCTGCTTGGATATCTCCGTGGTAGTGGCCTCTGCAAGCATGTTCAACACCAGTTCCAGTGTCGTCATGTTATCACGAAGGTTTTCCTTTTTCAAGCCCTTCAGGTTCTTGTACTGCCGGGTAGACATGCCGGACCAAGCGCGGGAGATTTCATCCGTGAGTATGGCATACTCTACGCCCTTCTGCACACCGCGAGCATCCCATTCATCTGTCAATTCCTTGCGGACTTGAATGGCCTGCAGCCGCTGGTTGATCCACTCACGGCTGTATCCCTTCTTAAGGTAGGTTTCCAGTGCCCGGTCAATGGTCAGCTCTGGATCGATGGTCTCCTCGATACGCTCTCTACCGACCTGCGCCAGCCACAGTTTGAATGGCTCGGCCTTCGGAGAAGGAATGGACTGGATGATACGCAGAAGCTGCTCAGTGTCAGCTACATCGGTCAGACGTTTCTTACCATCAGGAGCAGTCATTTTCAAACCGTGACAATTTGTCACGGTTTCATTCCCCTCGGCTTTCAAGCGTTGCTTGAGCTTCCGCCAATACGCTGCGGGATCAGCGCTGTCCGTCAATACTCTAACAACATCGACAACGGAAAAATACCATTCTTCCTTTTTCTCATCCCACGCAGTACGAATACGCTTGTTCTCGAACAACTGAATTTTATCATTCTGAGACATTATTTTCACCTCCAGCACCATTAATAACTTCAGATGTGGGTTCTCCCAGAAATCCTCTCGCAGCTTCCTCGGAGTAGAATATATCTGAATAGTGAAAATCCCGGTCTGTATTACTACTTACAAAAGTAACTTTTATAGGGTCCCCCTCATCGAGTGCATCAATTTTTTTGTTTATTTTCTCGAAATTATCAATACGTATGGAATCGCTCTTCCTAATTATCGTAAAATCAAGTGCCTGGCCAAATATCTCCATGTGCATTCCCAAACTGCAAGAAAATCCACACACCGACTCACCTATAGTACGAATCGACTGCCTCAGTTCTTCAGTTAGATTGAACGTCATAGTAACATCTCTGCAGTTCCCGCAGTATTTTCCATCTCGTATCATAGAATAAAGTCGATTTATAACTTGATGGTCGCTGATTTCAATTTCCTCCGGGATAGTTAGTGATATGTGAAAATGGTTTTCAATAGCGACTATCTTTTCGAGAAACTCTATTTCACAGTCTAAGTTCTCGAAATTGTGTGGTACCAAATTTACCTTTGCGGAAATAAAAGTAGCATTATTCTCCAGGTCCTTGAGTTCGATAGAATTTGCAGATGTCGCCTTCTTTAGAAAGTGTCTATAGTTCAGTGCATCGACATTGGACGGGGAATTGGGTGTAATAGATAGATTTAAACTTGCCATAGAAGTATTAACTTCAAGCGTAACCATAAAGTTAAAGTTTTTCTGTTCTTCATTTGTAATGATTATAGTACCATCATCTTCAATTTTCTTTATGCGTAGAAGTAGATAGGCTATTATAAGCTCACCATCAATAAGTACACTAAATGGAAACGCCGGTGGAAACGCTGGTGGCTTTAGAACGACATGAGTTCCCGTCAAGTTCTCTGCCTCATGTTGAATTGGGTCAAGGACATTGCCCAGATACTTTTGAGCAGTAGTAACATCAAACTCGATAGGGCTTTGGGTGCGGTATGCACGGGTAAATGTGCTGGCATCTACATTGGGCAGCAATATTCCACCCATTTTGAATGCTGTAGCGGTAACTTCAAAATGAGGCGGATATAATTCCACAGCATCGGGCCGCAAGGGAATACTTTTAAGACATGATACCCCATCCATAGTAAAGCCGTAGTAAGGTGTGAGGGCATGAGTTGTGCCAAGTCCTGCAAAAAATGCAGCAGCATTTTTCTCAACAGCATCTATTTCTCCGCTATTTGCCAACGACACATTCTTGTCAATGGAAAGGAGGCTGTTATCTTGAACACTTTTTGCTAAATCATCAATTTTGTGATCTTGCTTTTTGTGTTGCTCAGACATCTCGTCAATAACCGTATCTTCGATTTCAGCGGCTGCGAATAAGGTGCTATAATCAATTTTGCTGCGAAAAAAGCCTCGTAATATATCTACCGCGGTAACCGCTAAGTGCTTTGCTCTTTCCTTGGAGAGTTTTGTTTTAGCTTGAGCATAGCAGGCAGCCTTATCTGCTATTGCTTCTCGTGCAATTCCGCGTTCCTGTTTTCTCCCGAACAAACGAATCTTGACATCATCTATGAGATCGTTGTGGATATACTCTGCCAGGCCTTCAAAATCGATTTCTTCTTCCAAAGAATAATCAAAATTATATTTTTCCTGTCGAGTTAAATATTCCGACAGTTTTTCTTTCGCTTTAGCTTCTAACCGCTTATTTTTAAAATGCTCTTTGGCAATATCGATTCCAATATTGGCAATGACGCCGATAACCTTCTCAGTTATAGCCACTTTACGACCTCCCTTCAATGTAATTAAAATTCTTTCAGAAGTCCCTGGCAGCCTTCCAGCACATCCTGCCAGGTCACCTCGAAGTCCTCGGTGTACCACGGGTCTGCCACATTGCCGGGACGAGCGGTGTGATCCATCAGGAGGGACATCTT
>DPPB01000010.1:0-227 GCA_003539495.1 Oscillibacter sp.
GATCTTGCTCTGCTTCTGACTTGTCATTTTTTTCTTTTCATTGGTTGACAGTTGTGGTAAAATATATATTGATATACTATGACAAATTGTGACAAAAAGAGGATAAATACTATGGACATTACACAGGGTGTACCCTTTGATACCTTTGGCCTGTCGGAGGCCACCATGCGCGCCATCCGAAACAAGGGCTATACCATATCGACGCCCGTGCAGGCGGGCTGCATCCC
>DPPB01000010.1:437-19507 GCA_003539495.1 Oscillibacter sp.
CCCGTGCAGGCGGGCTGCATCCCGCCCATGCTGGCAGGGAAGGATGTCATTGCCAAGGCCCCTACAGGCACCGGCAAGACCATGGCCTTCGGCCTGCCCATTATTGAGCGCATGGACCGGGAGAGCGAGGCGGTGCAGGCGCTGATCCTGGCACCCACCCGGGAGCTGGCCATGCAGATCACCCAGGAGCTGCGGGAGGTGGCCGTGTACCACGAGGGGCTGCGGGTGGTGTGCCTATATGGCGGCGAGCCCATCGGCAAGCAGATCAATGCCCTCAAACGGAAGCCCCAGATCGTGGTGGCCACCCCGGGCCGCCTGTCCGACCACATGAAGCGCCGTACCGTCACGGTAAAGGAGGTACAGACCGTGGTGCTGGACGAGGCAGACCGCATGCTGGACATGGGCTTCATCCACGACGTGACGCGGATCCTGGACAAGATCCCGAACCGCAAGAATTTGGGCATGTTCTCCGCTACCATTTCCCGGGAAGTTATGGACATCTCCTGGGTCTACCAGCGGGATCCTGAGGAGATTACTGTTCAGGCTACCAAGGAGAATAAGCCTGATATCCTGCAATATCGCATAGAGGTGCCTTCCGACCAAAAGGTGGACACCATCGCCCGCATTATCACTGGGGAAAAGCTGGAGCGGGTCATGTGCTTCTGCAACACCAAGGGCTCCACGGAGCGGCTGACCAAGTTCCTGCAGATGCGTGGGCTGGATGCCCAGTGCATCCACGGGGACATCCCCCAGCGCAAGCGGGAGGCGGTGATGGCCCTGTTCCGGGAGGGGAAGCTCCGCGTATTCGTTGCAACGGATGTGGCCGCCCGGGGCATCGACGTGGACGATGTGGACGCGGTGTTTAACTACGATGTCCCCGACGAAAACGAGTATTACATCCACCGCATCGGCCGCACAGGCCGGGCTAAGCGCCACGGCGTGGCCTATACCCTGCTTTCGGATTTCCCAAGCCGTATGCGGCTGGACGATATAGCCCGCAACACCCGCAGCCAGATCATCTCTGCTGCGGTGGATGAAAACGGCCATGTGGAGCCGGAAAAGAAATAAATCCATTGGATGCAAAAGGAGCAAACGCATTATGATGAAACTGAAACGACCTGTGGCGGCGCTGCTGGCAGCTGTGCTGCTGTTGGGGCTGCTGGCCGGCTGCCACCGGGAGAACGGCGTTTCCTTCCGGGTGGCTATGGGCAGCGTTCCGGCCACGCTGGACCCGGCCCTGGCCGCCACTGATGAGGAAAAGACCGTGGTCAGCCATCTGTTTGAAAATCTTATGAAGCTGCAATCCGACGGAAGCGGCGGTACCACGGCAGTCAACGGAGTGGCCCGCAGCTACCAGTGTGACACCACGGCTGAGGGGCAGGAGACCTACACCTTCAAGCTCCGCTCCAGTGCTGCCTGGTCCGACGGTACCAAGGTCACTGCCCAGGATTTCGTATACGCATGGAAACGGCTGGTGGATCCTCTTACCGGCTCAAAAAACGCAAGAATCCTGGACATGGTAGCCGGTTACAGCGCTGCCCGGACGGGAGAGGATGCGCTGCAGGTTTCCGCACCGGATGACGAGACCTTTGTGGTGGTGCTTTCCGGGCGCTGTCCGTACTTCATCGACAGCGTCTGCACAGCGGCGGCGACTATGCCGGTACAGAGCGCCGCAGCGGCCCAGGAGAATTGGTCCATGTCGCCGGACACCCTGGTCACCAATGGCCCCTATACCGTTGCATCCTGGGAAAACGACACGATGCTGCTGCAGCAGACGGATGGCTATCACGATGCCCGCCGCCTGGGACCGATGAGCATCAGCTTCCGCTTTACAGCAGACGCGAAGACGGCCAACTCCCTTTTTGAGAAGGGGGACGCGGATTTCGTCCTGGGACTGACGGACGAGGCTGTAGCCAAGAAGATAGACAGCTGGATGCCGGATTACTATCCTGAGACCAGCGTGGTGCTGCTGAACCAGCTGTCCGACCTGACCAGCAATGAAAATGTCCGCCGGGCCATGGGGCTGGTCATTGACCGCAACGCCATTGCCGAGCTGCTGGGCTCCCGGACGCATCTGGCGGCAGAGGGACTGGTGACTTGGGGCATCCGCAGCACAACGGGCGGCCAGTTCCGTGATTTCGGCTCCGCTGTGGACAATGACAGCGAGAATTACGAGAAAAACTGTCAGACGGCCCAGGAGCTGATGAAGGAGGCAGGCTACACTGCCGCCAAGATGAAAAGCCTGACACCGGTAATTATGCTCTATGAGTCCGACGGCACTGCAGATTCCCTGGCGCTGCTGCTGCAGAAGACCTGGAAGGAGAAGCTGGGGCTGAGCGTGACGCTCAAGGGCGTTTCCAGCGAGGAGATCACCCAAGCGTTGGAGCGGGGCGAATATACGCTGGCAGCGCTGCGTGTCACCAGTGACCGCAATGACGCCACGGGCTTTCTCAACCGTTGGCGCATGGGTGAGGAGGATAACTATGCCAATTTTACCTCCAGCGCCTATGATATGCTCCTGCGCGTGGCGGCAGTGTCTGCCAGCCAGGAGGCCCGGGATGCCTATCTGGAGGATGCGGAGCGCCTGCTGATAGAGAAGGGCAATGTGATTCCCATGTATTGCAGCACCCGCAGCTGGAGCCTGTCAGAGTCGTTTACCGGAGTGTTTGGCGACGGCCTGGGCCGGTACTTCTTCACCGGTGTGCATAAGGCGAGTAAGTAAGAGTATAATGGGGAGCAGCGGCACGAAAGCCCTCTGCCGGTTTTAATTATACTTCTATGAACGCGGGGGCGAAAGGCTCTGTTCGGCCTTTCGTCCCCGCGCTCATTTGTAGGAGAGGGTATTCCTTCTGACCGGTTTTCCGGCCTTCACTCTCTGAAATTGCCGTAAGGCGGGACAACATGAAGGACTACGACACGATTTTTGAGGGCTATCCGATCCGGTGGTATGTCGCGCCGACGATCATCCCGTTTGCGACCACTGGCGGAAGCGGCATCGGCAAGGCAAACGAGCGCCTTGCACTGAGCTGCAAAGGCGCAAAGCTGATGAACGGCAGGGCCTTCAAGGGCAGCGCCGGGCATCAGGAGTTTGCGGCGTGGATTGATGGACTTGGACTATGAGAAGCGTATAAATCGGAATTTTTTGTGGAGGTGTTTATATGATATTCCTAAAGGTATTGGCTGTAGTTCTGGGATTGGCCTTCCTTCTGTTTGGATACTTCATTTACTTTAAAAAGAAATACAATCTTATCAACGGTTTTGAGGCGGACTTCAAAGCCGGTCGGAAGAAAGAAGAATACGCAAAGAAAGTGGGAATGATAGAGTTTGTTGTTGGTATAGTTCTGCTTATCACAGGGGTTGCACTTATTCTGTTTGCCTAATAAATTCCAGTTTAACGAACAGGAGATGATGATTGCATGAGAATCCTACATGAACTTTCGTGGCTATGGGAAACGCTGGGCATTGCACTTGTGGCTGCGGCTGCTTGCATGGCTTGCGCCGCGCTGATCTGCAAAGCAGCGAAGAAGAAACTCAGCAAAAAGGTGTTGGTTGTCATAGGGACTGCTGCATTTGTGGGCGCGATTCTGGCGGTCATTCTGATCGCCCGGACGCCGATGCCCCTTTGATAGGATGGGGGATTAAATAACACACCCCGCAGAGGTTTTAACCTCTGCGGGGTGTGTTACTCTCAATCAGTTGGTTTTTGGAAATGTGCTTATGCGAGCCTGCCCTTTACGGGCTTTTTTGTGGCGTTGGTTATTCAAATTCCACCGTCGCCGGGGGCTTGGAGGTCACATCGTACAGCACGCGGTTGATGTGGGGTACCTCACCTACGATGCGGCCGCTGACCTTATCCAGCAGCTCATAGGGCAGACGGGACCAGGTGGCGGTCATAAAGTCCTGGGTCTGCACCGAGCGCAGGGCAATGGCATAGTCGTAGGTCCGCTCGTCACCCATAATACCCACGGAGCGCATATTGGTTAGGGCGGCAAAATACTGGTTGGCAGTGCGGTCCAAACCCGCCAGGGCCATCTCCTCCCGGAAAATGGCATCGGCCTTGCGGAGGATATCCAGCTTTTCCCGGGTGATTTCCCCGATGATGCGGATGGCCAAGCCCGGGCCGGGGAAGGGCTGACGCCACACCAGGCTCTCCGGCAAGCCCAGGGCAATGCCCAGCTGGCGTACCTCATCCTTAAAGAGCCGGCGCAGGGGCTCGATAATCTCCTCAAAGTCCACGCAATCCGGCAGACCGCCTACGTTGTGGTGACTCTTGACAACGGTGCTCTCACCGCCCAAGCCACTCTCCACCACATCGGGATAAATGGTTCCCTGGGCCAGGAAATCCACCTTGCCGATCTTCTTGGCCTCAGCCTCAAAGACTCGAATAAACTCCTCACCGATGATCTTGCGCTTGCGCTCAGGCTCCGTGACCCCGGCCAGCTTGTTAAGGAACAGGTCCTGGGCATTGACCCGGCGGACATCCACATGGAATTCGCCCTTCATCACCCGCTCGACCTCGTCCCCCTCGTTCAGGCGCAGCAGACCGTGGTCCACAAAGATGCAGGTGAGCCGGTCGCCCACGGCCTTTTGCAGCAGGGCGGCAGCCACGGCGCTGTCTACGCCGCCGGAGAGGGCCAGCAGCACACGCTTGTCACCGATCTTTTCCCGGCACTCCCGGAGGGCGGTCTCCACATAGGACTCCATAGTCCACTCACGGCTGAAGCCGCAGATACCGTAGAGAAAATTCTCCAGGATTTTGGTGCCGTACTCCGTGTGTACCACCTCCGGGTGGAACTGCACGCCGTAGAGCTTCTTTTCCGGGCACTCCACCGCCGCATGGCGGCAGCCGGCACTCTGGGCAATGGCAGTGAAGCCGGGGGCGGCAGATTCCACCTCCACTCCGTGGCTCATCCAGTAAACAGCCTTTTCCGGCACCCCGGTAAAGAGGGGGGAGGAGGTGCTGACGGTCAGCTCGGTCTTGCCGTATTCCCGGGTAATGGCCTTGCGGCACTGGCCGCCTAAAAGGTGCATCATCAGCTGCATGCCGTAGCAGATGCCCAACACCGGGATGCCCAGGGAGAACAGGGCCGGATCCACCGTAGGTGCGCCTTCTTCAAACACCGTGGCCGGGCCGCCGGTGAAGATCAGCGCATCCGGCCGGAAGGAGCGCACCTCATCCATGGAGATGCGAAAGGACTTCAGCTCGCAGTAAACGCCGCACTCGCGCACCCGGCGGGCCACCAGCAGATTATACTGCCCGCCAAAATCCAGAATCAGAACCTTCTTCATTGGGGATCCTCCCTGAACTCGAAGCAGCCGGGCTCGGCCTTGTCGATGATAGCCAGGGAGTGGATGTTGTAGCCCTTTTCCCGCAGATCGTCGCCGCCGTGCTGAAAGCCCTTTTCCACGGCGATGCCGATGCCCTTGAGCTGGGCGCCGGCCTTTTCAACGATGTCAATGAGACCGTGTACGGCGCAGCCCTTGGCCATAAAGTCATCGATGATGAGCACCTTGTCCTCGGGCTTGAGCCAATCCTGAGCCACCAGCAGGGTCACCTTCTTTTTGTAGGTATAGGAGAAAATCTCGCTCTGATATAGGCCGCCCTCAATGTTGTCGCTCTTGGCTTTCTTGGCAAAGATCATAGGCACACCGTACTTCTGGGCGCAGATAGTGGCCAGGGCGATGCCGCTGGCCTCCGCCGTCAGTACCACAGTAATATCTTTGATGTCAAAGATTTTGGCGAACTCATCGGCAATCTGGCTCAAAAGTGCCGTGTCTACCCGGTGATTCAAAAATCCATCCACCTTCACAATATTGCCGGGCAGCACACGGCCTTCCCGGCGGATTCGATCCTGCAGCAGCTTCATCCTTGCTATCCTCCTAATTAAATTAAAATAAAGATATTGTTCCCTATTGTGCCGAAAAATACGGAAAAAAGCAAGAGAAAAAGGTGCTGAAATTTCCGCCGTTCCCCACGAATTTATAGACTCTTTACACAACCGCTCCGCCTGGGCTTATCCCAGGAATAAGCCGGTATGATAAAACCGGAAAAACAAGCCTGCCTACCCGCACCACGGGGCTTTTCGCGGGGGTGAATAGCTCCTGTATACCTACCCGAGCTATCCTGCAGCCAGCAGCCCGCTATGCACCGTATTTTGCTCTGCGTCATTGCGCAGCCGGCGTTCAAACCGGCTGCGGCAATCCGAGACTCCCGTCCTTGCCGCTCTGTTTCCGTTATTGATTTTCCCCCAAAAACAAACTCTTGACAAATCCCCAAAATGATTCTAAAATGTCTGTAAGTTTTGCAATATCCTGCAAAAGACAGCGATGGGGAAAAGGCAGGGATAGTTCCACCCAAAGAGAGTCGGCGGCCGGTGCGAGCCGATGGGGGAGCCTTGCCGCACTGGCCCCGGAGTTGCCTGCCTGAGTCCCTGGGGGAGGTAGGGCAGGACGGGCCCTCCCGTTACAGAGGATGCTCCTTGCAGAGGGAGCTGCTGAGGGCGGCGGAGCGATCCGCAGCCGAATCAGGGTGGTATAGCGTTTTCTCACGCCCCTGACCGATTTGTGCGGTCCGGGGCGTTTTGTTTTATTATGTGCAAAAAGATATTCAGATAAAGGAGAAACAGTATGCAGTACGATTTTGCGGCCATTGAGAAAAAATGGCAGGACAATTGGGAAAAAACCAAGCCCTATCGCGCCGTTACCGGCGACAAGACCCGTAAAAAGTTTTACGGCCTTATCGAGTTTCCTTATCCCTCCGCAGCGGGACTCCATGTGGGCCATCCCCGGCCCTTTACCGCCATCGACGTGGTTACCCGTAAAAAGCGCATGGAGGGCTACAATGTTCTGTTCCCCATCGGCTTTGACGCCTTTGGCCTGCCCACGGAGAACTTCGCCATCAAAAACCATATCCATCCCGCTGTGGTCACCCAGGAAAACATCAAGAACTTTACCCGCCAGCTTAAAATGCTGGGCTACGGCTTCGATTGGGACCGCTGTGTAGACACCACCGACCCCAAGTATTATAAGTGGACCCAGTGGATATTCCTGCAGATGTTCAAGCACGGCCTGGCCTACAAGACCACCATGCCTGTGAACTGGTGCACCAGCTGCAAGTGCGTCCTGGCCAACGAGGAAGTGGTGGAGGGCGTGTGCGAGCGCTGCGGCAGCGAGGTGGTCCGCAAGGAAAAGAGCCAGTGGATGCTCCGCATTACCAAGTATGCCGACCGTCTCATTGATGACCTGGACGATCTGGATTTCATCGAGCGCGTGAAGATCCAGCAGAAGAACTGGATCGGTCGCTCTACCGGTACGGAGGTCACCTTTAAGACCAATATGGGCGACGATGTCACCGTCTACACCACCCGTGCCGATACCCTTTTCGGTACGACCTATATGGTCATTTCCCCGGAGCATCCTCTGCTGAAGAAGTGGAAGGACAAAATCGCCAACTGGGACGAGGTGGAGGAGTACCAGGCTGCCGCCGCCCGCAAGTCTGACTTTGAGCGCGGGGAGCTGAATAAGGAAAAGACCGGCGTCCGCCTGGAGGGGGTGGAGGTCATCAACCCTGTCACCGGCGGCGTGCTCCCGATGTTCGTGTCCGACTATGTCCTCATGGGCTACGGCACCGGCATTGTTATGGGCGTGCCCGGCCACGACCAGCGTGACTGGGACTTTGCCAAGAAGTTCGGCCTGCCCATCGTGGAGGTGGTCAAGGGCGGCGATGTGACCAAGGAAGCCTTCGTGGCCAAGGACGATAAGGCCATCATGGTCAACTCCGGTTTCCTCAACGGCATGACCGTGAAGGAGGCCATCCCCGCCATGAAGAAGTACGCCGTGGAGCAGGGCTGGGGCAAGGAAAAGGTGAATTTCAAGCTCCGTGACTGGGTGTTCTCCCGCCAGCGCTATTGGGGTGAGCCCATCCCCCTGGTCAACTGCGAGAAGTGCGGCTGGGTGGCCATCCCGGAAAGCGAGCTGCCGCTGGTGCTGCCCAAGGTGGAGAGCTATGAGCCCACCGACGACGGCGAAAGCCCCCTGAGCAAGATGACCGATTGGGTCAACACAACCTGCCCCTGCTGCGGCGGCCCCGCCAAGCGCGAGACCGACACCATGCCCCAGTGGGCCGGCTCCAGCTGGTACTTCCTGCGCTATATGGATCCCCACAATGATAACGAGCTGGTGGGCAAGGAGGCCGAGGAGTATTGGGGCCCCGTGGATTGGTATAACGGAGGCATGGAGCATACCACGCTGCACCTGCTCTACTCCCGCTTCTGGCATAAGTTCCTCTATGACATCGGCGTGGTTCACACCAAGGAGCCCTATGCCAAGCGCACCAGCCACGGCATGATCCTGGGTAAGAACCCCCACTATGTGGGTAACGCCAAGACCGAGGAGGAGAAGCAGGCCCTGCGGGAGAAATACGGCGCCCAGGCCGAGCGTCCGGCGGTGAAGATGTCCAAGTCACTGGGCAATGTGGTCAATCCCGATGATGTTATTAAGGCCTACGGCGCAGATACCATGCGGCTTTATATCATGTTCATCGGTGACTTTGAAAAGACCGCCTCCTGGTCCGATGAGGCTGTTAAGGGAAGCAAGCGCTTTTTGGATCGCTGCTGGAATCTGATGGATAGGGTCACGAACGATCCTGAGATTTCTCAGCAGAACATGGCCGCCGTCCATAAGACTATCAAGAAGGTCACGAGCGATATTGACGAGCTGAAGATGAACACCGCCATCGCCGCCCTCATGGCCCTGGTCAATGATTTCTATGCCAAGGGTCTTTCCAAGGGCGACCTGGAGGCGCTGCTGAAGCTGCTGAGCCCCTTTGCCCCTCATATGGTAGAGGAGATGTGGGAGCTCATGGGCTACGCTGCCAAATACGGCAAGATGTGTATGCAGATGCCTTGGCCTGACTACGATGAGAGCAAGACCATCGACGCCACCGCCGAGATGGCCGTGCAGGTAAACGGCAAGCTCAAGGGCACCGTGGTAGTCCCCACGGATTCCGAGGAGGCTGCGGTAGTCGCCGCTGCCATGGCGCTGGACAAGGTGAAAAAGGCCACTGAGGACATGAGCGTTGTGAAGACCATTCTGGTGAAAAACAAGCTGGTGAACCTCATCGTCAAGCCTACGAAATAAGAAAGACCTAAAAAGGGACGGTCTGGGCCGTCCCTTTTTAGCTTGTGAAAAAAGCCTCGCAGAGTTTGCCGCCCGTAGGCGGCAAAAAATTCAGATCATTTTTTACCGCGACATGTGCGTGGGGAAAAATACCTCTCAGGCTGCCAGTGTGGAATTTTGCCGCAAGCGGCAAAATTATGCGCGCAGCAGACTGCAAGCCTTTTGTCGGAAAAACCCCGGAGGGTTTTTCGACAGTTTTCAAAAAGGGACGGCAAAGGCCGTCCCTTTTCAGCGCTACCATCCACTTTTCGCATAATTTCGCCTTTTGCGCAGAAAAACCTTGACAAGCCTGTTCATTATGGGTATAATACAGCCGTTAGTCATGTTAATGGCTCTTAAAGAGCACCCTGGATGAAGCCGGGTGCATCGGAGGGAGGGAAAATAGATGTCCGAAGTACATGTCAAGGAAGGCGAGAGCCTGGACAGTGCCCTGAAGCGTTTCAAGAGAAGCTGCGCAAAGGCCGGCGTCCTGGCAGAGGTGCGTAAGCGCGAGTGCTATGAGAGCCCCAGCGTTAAGCGCCGCAAAAAGTCCGAGGCTGCCCGCAAGAACAGAAACAAGAGATATTATTGATTTTGTTCTCGGCAAAAACGATTTAAAAACATGGTTCCGCTTTTGCGGGACCATGTTTTCTTTAGTCGTGTCAAAAAGCCCTCACAGAGTTTGCCGCCTGCAGGCGGCAAAGCCGACAGGCTGTTTTTACATGCCATATGCACATGACATGAGAGAAAAAACCTGTCAGACGAGAAATCGTGGAATTTATACGCCCGGCAGACAACCGTCCTTTGTTGAGAAAACCATGGCTTTTATCGACGCATTGCCCTGCAGCAGCGAGGGCCGATGCTGCTTTTTGCATGTAAGGGAGCTTATGGACCAAGAAGGCTTTGGGCCAGGTCCTCTACCTCCGGGAGCATGAAAAATCCCTGGCGGATGCCCAGCTTCTCCGCCATGTCCATCTTCATGCGGAGGGTTTGCACATCGTCAAAGAGGACAAACCGGGAGCCGCTGTCCGTGCGATAGGTAAAGTAACGGGCGCAGAGAGGACGGCTGAAGTAGGTGGCCCGGCCCTCCGCCAGGGCATGCAGCCGGGGCGGCGTCAGGGCGGCGGCCTCTCCTCCGGCGGAGAGGGGATAGTCAAGCATCATCCGCTGCAGATCCAGGGCCAGGCGCTCCGGCCCCCATTTTTCGGCGGCTGCGGCCAGCCGATCCTCCAGGCTGCCGGAGGCAAGGGCGGTGCAGAGGAGCGCCGTGCCGTGGGGAGCATAGCCTGCCGCAGCCTCCGGCAGATACAGCTGCCGCTCCTGTCGGGCCAGCAGCTCATCCAATGTCCGGCAGAAGCCCTCCGGCGGCATGGCATCCAGGACTACGCCGGCATACCGCCGACGCAGACATTCCTGCACCAGCTGGCGGCACAGGCCCTCCGGTGCGTCCGGATAGGTCCCTCCCTCATCGGACAGCATCAGCAGGCCGCCCCGGAGTGTATCCGGCAGGGGGGAGGCCAGAAGCGTCCCATCGGAGCCAATGCGATAGCTCATATGGGCCAGCTGCGCAGTGCAGGCCATGGCCTGCTGCAGCCGCCCGCTGTCTGTGGCCAAATACAGTTCCATAAGTGTCCACCCCCTTGCATTACCTTGCGGAAAATGCTAAAATTAATATCAATTCATTGTATGAGAGGAGCCGATGGGTTATGTCCTTTTCTCTGATCCCGGATCTGCTGCTGACGGACTATGGGGACTTGACGCCGCAGATGCTGACAGAGCGGGGGATCTGCCTGCTGCTGTGCGATCTGGACTATACCCTGGCACCCAAGTATGTGCCCCGGCCGGATGACCGGCTCAGAGCATGGCTGGCGGAAATGCAGCGGGCGGGCATCCGGGTGATGATCCTGTCCAACAATCGCAGTCCTGCACGGGTGGAGCGGTTTTGCCGGGATTTGGGCATCGACTATGTGGGCCATGCGGGAAAGCCATCGCCTCGGGGTTACCGGCAGGCCATGGAAAAAGCCGGAGTTACACCGGGGGAGACGGCCATGCTGGGCGACAAGCTCCTCACCGACGTTTTGGGGGCCAATCGCAGTGGTGTATGGGCCGTAATGGTGGAGCCGGCAGGCGGGCCCAGGGGGGCGTGGAACCATGTACTCCATGGCCTGCAGCGGCCCTTTAAGGCCCTGTGTCGGAGTAGAAAGGAAGCGAAAGCATGAATCATTTTGACAAAATCGCGTTGGCTTTGCCGGCGGCGGGCCTGGACGGTGTGCTGCTCACCGGCGAGTATAACCGATTTTATGCCAGCGGCTTTGCCACCACCGGCACAGACGGCGTGGCCCTGGTGACCACTGAGGGAAATTTCTATTTCACCGACAGCCGCTATATTGAGGCGGCGGAAAATACCGTGGAGAATGCCGCCATCGGGCTGGCGGATCGGGAAAAGGGCTACGTTGCCTGGCTGGGGGAGGCATTGGCTCTCACCGGGGCCCGGCGCATCGGCTTTGAGGACGAGACCATGACCGTGGCGGAGCACCGGCTCTACAGCGAAAAGCTGCAGGCGGAGCTGGTGCCGGCCTCGGCCTTCCTGCAAGAGCTGCGGGCACAGAAGGATCCGGAGGAGCTGGAGCGGATGGAGCAGGCCCAGCGCATCGCGGAAAAGGCCCTTGGACAGATCCTTGCGGAGATACGCCCCGGCGTGACGGAAAAGGAGATCGCCGCCAGGCTGCAGTATCTGATGCTGCATTTCGGGGCGGAGAGGATGTCCTTTGACCCAATCGTGGCCAGCGGGCCAAATGGGTCTATGCCCCACGCAGTGCCCACGGAGCGAAAGATACAGACCGGGGAGTTCGTGACCATGGACTTTGGCTGCGTGTATAAGGGCTACTGCTCCGATATGACCCGCACCGTGTGTGTGGGCCGGCCTACGGAGGAGATGAAGCGGGTGTATGAGACGGTTCTCCGGGCCCAGTTGACGGGCATTGCCGCGGCCAGGGCCGGAGCCACCGGCGCGCAGATCGACGGCGCCGCCCGAGAAGTCATCCGGCGGGCGGGATACGGTGAATACTTCGGCCATGCCTTCGGCCACGGCGTGGGGGCGGAGATCCACGAAAGCCCCAACGCTACCCCGGGAAATGACAAGCCCCTGCCTGTGGGCAGTGTCATCTCCGCCGAGCCGGGGATCTATCTGCCCGGGCGCTTTGGCGTGCGCATCGAGGATGTGCTGGTGCTGGAGGAGGGCGGATGCCGGGATCTGACGGAGGCCGGCAAGGAGCTTTTGTGCCTGTGAGCGTACTTTTTCGGGAAAAGACCGGAAAAATGCAACAAAACACTTGCCAAATGCCGGGTTTTCATATAGAATATACACGGCCTGTTTGGCGCATATTATAATTTCGAGGAAATGAGAGAGAAATTTCCTCATACATAGGAGGAAACATATTATGGCAACTATTACCGCAGGTGATTTCAGAAACGGTAAGACTTTCGAGATGGACGGCAAGATCATGCAGGTGGTGGAATTCCAGCATGTGAAGCCCGGCAAGGGTGCTGCTTTCGTCCGCACTAAGATGAAGAACATCGTCACCGGCGCCGTCACGGAGACTTCCTTCAACCCCACCGCAAAATTTGAGGAAGCTTTCGTGGAGCGCAAGGACATGGCTTACAGCTATAACGATGGCGACCTGTATTATTTCATGGACCAGGAGACCTATGACATGATTCCCCTGGGCAAGGACCTGCTGGGCGACGCCTTCCGCTTCATCACCGAGAACACCGTGTGCAAGGTCCTTAGCTACAAGGGCAACGTCTTCGGCCTGGAGTGCCCCAACTTCATGGACCTGGAGGTCACTGAAACCGAGCCGGGCCTGGCCGGAAACACCGCCACCAACACCCTCAAGCCCGCCACCGTGGAGACCGGCGCTGAGGTGAAGGTGCCTCTGTTTATCAACATCGGCGACAAGATCACCATCGACACCCGTACCGGTGAGTACCTGTCCCGGGCAAAGTAAGCAAGAATTTACAGCGATTCGGAAAGGAGCGTAATATGGAAATTTCTGAGAAGGTCGCGTATCTCAAGGGCTTGGCCGAGGGCCTGGCGCTGGACACGGAAACCAAGGAGGGTAAGCTCATCGCCGCCATCATTGATGTGCTGGACGAGATGAGCATCCGCTTTGAGGACATCGATGACAACCTGGTGGATCTGGAGGACGGCCTGGACGCCGTCAGCGATGATTTGTCCGAGGTGGAGGAAGCTCTTTACGAGATGGACGATGACGACGAGGAGCTGGATGACGACGCCGAATACTTTGAGACCACCTGCCCGGTCTGCCAGGAGGAGATCGTCTTTGACGAGGATACCCTGGACAGTGGCGAGATCCGCTGCCCCAACTGCGGCGAAAAGCTGGAGTTTGACCTCAGCGATTTGGCCCGGGCTGAGGATGACTACAACGACGAGGACTAATCCGATGACCGAAAAAAGGGGAGACGCTATGCGCCTCCCCCCTTTTTTAGACCTGGCGAAAAAACTTCGTTTTTTCTGCCAAAAGGCTTGCAGCCTGCTGCGCGCATAATTTTGCCGCAAGCGGCAAAATTCCACACTGGCAGCCTGAGAGGTATTTTTCCCCACGCACATGTCGCGGGGGAAAATGATCTGAATTTTTCGCGTCTGCGGACGCGAACTCTGCGAGGCTTTTTTGCCGCAGGATTTTAAGACACACTTGTGTTCCAAGAGGAGAAAACCATGAAATATACCACTACAGTGGCCGATTATCTCACCTGGCGGGGGGATATTCCCTTTTCCGTGGACCCATTCAACGAGGTGGACAATCTGGTATTGTGCATCATTTCCTATATCAATTTCCGCAGGTTCCCGGAGCTGCTGACCCGGAATCCCCGGGAGGCGGTCTCCCTGCGCGACATCTGCCAAAAGCTCACGCAGGAGGACGAGCAGCTGGGCCTGTCCCAGCTGAGCTACATACCCGTGGCGCAGCAGGCGGCGCAGACCGAGCGCTTTGCCGGGACGCGGATGTTCGCGTTTGAGGACCGCAGCGACCAGGAGACGCAGTTTGCAGCGGTGTCCTTCCTGCTGCCGGATAAGTCCGTGTTCGTGGCCTTTCGGGGGACGGATACCTCCCTGGTGGGCTGGAAGGAGGACTTCAACATGAGCTACCTGGAGTCTGTTCCGGCCCAGGTGCGGGCGGCAGAATATACGGCTGAGATCATGAGGCTGTGCAGGTTCCATAAGGTGCGCATCGGCGGACACTCCAAGGGCGGCAACCTGGCGGCCTGGGCGGGCCTGCACCTGCCCCACAAGAATTACGGCCGATTGCTGGCGGTGTATAATAACGACGGACCCGGCTTCAACCGCAGCATGACGGAGCGGCCGGAATATGTACTCCTAAGAGACAAGATGCACACATTCATCCCGGAATCGTCTATCGTGGGGGTGCTGCTGGAGCATTGCGAGGACTATACGGTCATTGCCAGCACGGCGAAGTCTATCATGCAGCACGAGGCACTGTCCTGGTGTACGGAGCGCAACCGCTTTATCCATCTGGAGGAACGATCGACCATGGGCCGCCGATCCGACGACGTGCTGCGGGATTGGATCGGGTCTATGACGCCCCAGGAGAGGAAGGATTTTACAGACGCATTTTTTGAGATCCTCAGCATGGGCGGCAAGGCCCGCACACTGGATGATGTGCAGGAGATGGGCCTGAGTGGCGCGGTGGCGCTGGTGAAGGAATACGCCGGGGCGGATGAAAAGACCCGGCGAATTCTGGTGGAGACCTTCAAGCGCCTGGCGGTGGATATCGGGGAAGAGGTGGCGTCCTCGGCCCAGGATGGCCTGAAGCAGGCCACAGGCTTCCTGCGCAATTTGGGCAGGAAAAAGCCGACAGAATAAAGAAATAACTGCCCGGGGTATTCGCTAAAGGAGAGACCCTGGGCGGTTTGCATTTTTGGGCTTGATAAGCTTTTAAACCCCGGTGCGGCACCTGTGGCCGCACCGGGGTTTGCTGAAGTGTGTAAATTCATCCGCATGGGATAGGAAAGCTCTGCGCCCGCTCAGCTGCGCTTTTTGGCCTTTTTACCGGTGAGGGTGATCCAGGCTGCGGCGCTGCCGCTGACGAGCAGGGCAGCCAGCCAACCGATGAGGCTGCTGCTGTCACCGGTCTGAGGAGTTGCTCCGCTGCCGGTGTTTGTCCCAACGATTCCGTACTGACTCAAATGGTTTGTCTCAAATACAATATAACCATTTTCCACCGCAGCAGGCAAGGTCTCTTTAATTTCATCATTTACAATGTAAACGACTTCGTATTTGTCATACCCCTTCAAATCTTCCGGCAGAGCAATTCTGATCTTCATTTTGGTGTTGCTGATCTTCACAACATTGTTGTTTCCGTCCAGCACATTGATGTCCGCAACGAATTTCACATTCTTATCTGCCAATTCCTTCTTGACCTCGATGGACTTGATATCCAGCTTGTAATCCTTGCTGACCTCTGTTGCAAATTCGATTTTTGCCTTTGTCTCCCCCGTGCTTTGGAGTTCCTTCACCGTGTCCTTACCAGGATTTTCCGGCTCTCCGGAGGTTTTCGTCCAGGAGGCGTACAAGGTCACATTTTTATACCGCACATAACCGTTGTCTTCCGTAATCAAGGTATCCTTATCATATTTCTTATTGGTCTCCTCGTTATTGTCCCAAATTCTCCAATAAATATACGTCTCCATAGTACCGCTGCCGTCGCTTTTTGTGTTCCAGCCGTTAAAGGTATACCCCTCTCTTACGGGAACATAGGGCAAAAGTGACATTAATGCGCCGGAGTCTCTGCCGCCTACATAGTCGTATGTGTTAGACTCCTTACCGTTGAGCTGTCCGCCGTTAGCATTGAGAGTTACTACGATACCGTCGTTGTCAAAGGTGTTTTTGGTATAGGTTGCGAGAACCGTCACAGCATCCTTTTCTTTGAAGCAATCCGCCGGCACGGAGGTTACAAACTCGCCGTTCAAAGCCCAGCCGACAAAGGTATAGCCGTCTCTTACGGGGGTGTATTTCGTCAGGTCGACTGTCTGATAAGCACTGGAGCTGCTTGCCAGGGTCATTTCATACTTACCGTTTACTTCGCCGCCGAGACCGTCAAGCGTCAGGTAATATGTGCCTGTTCCCTTTAGCACTTCTTCGGAGAAGGTCGCATAAATCCTAAGACCGTTGGTGTATGCCACCTCACCGTCGTTTGCCCAAGATGTACCCTCCGAATTGAAATCCGACAAATGTATATCCTCTGCGACTTTTGTTTCGCCCGTCCAATCCGTTGCCCAATAGGCGAATTTGGTGCTGCCGTTGAACGGAAGAACGCCCGCAGTCAATTCGGATAAGCTTACCGTTGTGTCGCCGTCGGCAGCATCAAACTTTATCATTTTTGAATAATCGCCGTCGACCTTGCCGTCCATACCGTTAAGGCCGCAGGTGAGTATCAGCGTATATTTTCCGTCGTCCTTGACCGTGACGGCATTCGCAGTCACGATGCCGGAAACGCTCAACACCGTCACCAGCAGCATCAAAAGCACCCTTTTCAGTTTCATATTGAATTTCCTCCTTGTGTTTTTGTTTTGGTTATCCATAAGAGTTCCTCCTTTATAAAAGCCTTATTTCAAGGCATTTTTACTTTTCTTCCTGCTTGCAATGCCAAGCACAGTCAGGACACCGCCGCTGATGCACAGAATCGCCAGCCACAAAACGGAGCTGCTGTCACCGGTCTGGGGAGAGCCGATGCTGCCGGGCTTCGTGGGCTGACTGGCCGAGCCGCTTCCGGAACCGGTCGCGGGAATTTCAACGGCCGCTTTCTTGTAGCCGCAGACAGTGCATTCCTCGTGCTTGGAGCCCTTCTCGGTTGCGGTGGCTTCCTTGTCGGTAACCCACTTGAAGGTGTGCGCCGCCGTGTCGGCCTTGTCGCCGCACTGGCACTCATGCCAGTGGTTGGTGTCATCATACTTCCAAGCCGTACCATAACTATGGGTATGAGAATCTGCCGTGGGTATCATCGTCAGCTCCGTCTCGACCCAAAAGCTCTGCGTATCGCCGTCATCGCCTATGCGAGTGTAGTTTACTTCCTGGCCGTTGATCTTTAGCGTGGCATCGGGGGAGATGTCAGCGGTATAGGCAGTCACATATATACCGTAATGATAGGTCTTTCCGGCTTCAAAAGCGGTGATTTTGTTTTTATAAATATCGCCTCCCCATTCCGGCTCCGTAGAAAGAATACCTGTGTCGCTGTCCAGGCTCCACCACTCACATCTGAATGCGTAAGCTGCGTTTTCAGATACCGATCCCGTGAATACCGGATTATCTCCGTCCTTAAAGCTGACGGTGACATCGTTTATCTCAATCAAGTCAATTGCCGCTGGATTGTCCGACTCGATCGGTATCATCGTTTTAACATTGGGGAGACTCAGGTATCCGTCTGTGCCGGGAACCGCTGTCACCGTGCTTCCGTTCACCGTAGCGGCGACTTCTCTGCCGAAGTCATAACCCCTTTCCGGCAGCAGCAGAATGGAATATACATATTTTTTCCCGCTTTCAAACGCAGTAATGGTCGGCAAGGTGCTGTATGCCCCGCCGTCGGAATGCCATACAGCCACGGCCACATCGTTTTCATTTAACTCCTGCCAGTATTCATCTGCAATCCGGTACTTGCCCTGATCGGCGGCGGCTACGGCAGCCGTGGCCCGGGGGGCATCACCCGGCTGATAGTTGAAGTTCACATTCTGGATCGTTGCCGCAGTGATGGCAGTCGACGCTGATGTGGGTGTCCAATGGGCTTTCAGGGTAATGTCAGTGGTGATCTTGGTATCAAAGGTGTACTGCGTATCGCCTAAATACCAGCCGGCAAAATCATAGCCGTCTTTCTTCGGATCGGAGGGCTTGATGGCAGAGGTATTGCATATCTCCTGCTGATCCACATCGCTGCCGCCGTCAGAGTCAAAAGTGACGGTATGGGTATCAATGGTGCATGCAAATGTGCCGCAGTTATCAAAGGTGCCGCCTTTCAAAACGATCTCTGCCTTAGAAAAAGTCTCTCCAGCTACCCCATCTCCTATATAGCCGTAGTAATCAGAAAAGTATCGGGTACAATCTTTTATCGTACCGCCGCTCATGACAAAACGACCGACATTCGCAATATATACGCCGCCGCCAGTGCCATCGGTAGTTGTGACAGAGCATCCTTCGATCAGACCATCGTTCATCTCAAATTTGGCTTTGTCTTTGACGATGACTGCACCGCCATTTTTAGTTGCCTTACAGTTCTTGATGGCACCGCCGTTCATAATGAACGTACAGCCGCTGCCTATATCAATTGCACCGCCGTCATCACCAGCCCGGCAGTCCTCAATTGCACCGCCGTTCATAATGAATTGACCGTTGGTTTCCAAATCTACGGCAGCACCGTCTCCACTGTACTCATCGATTATCTTTTCATAGCAGTTTACGATACTGCCACTCTCCAGGGTCAGAACACCGCCCTTAATGAAAATGCCGCAGTTTTTTTCCTGTCCATCGATCTTGCCACCGGTACCGCTGTCCTTTATCGCCAGGTTCCCGTTTTTCCTCACCCAGATTATACCCGTATTTTCCGAACTACAGCTCAGGGTATGTCCGTTCAGATCCAAGGTCACGGTGCGTTCCACATACAGTTTCCCAGTGGTTTCAATATTGCTGCCAAGCTTGATCTCAGTACAATCCGCATTATTCAGCGCCGCCGTCAACTCTGTTTCGTTAGTGACGGTGGTTGTATTGGCAGCGAAGGCCGTAGCCGCCGTCATCGGCACCAGCGACAGCAACATACACAGCGTGAGCAGGACTGTCAGCAGCTTTGTCTTAAACGCTTTATTCTTCATAGTCTTAATTTCCTTTCTTA